>JANRIN010000087.1:0-3163 GCA_033764965.1 Leptolyngbyaceae cyanobacterium bins.302
TGCTCGTAGCTTTCAGTTTTAGCAGAACAAGATTGCGAGCCAACAGCACTCATAAGCGTTACCCCCGATAGTTGAATAAATTGTCGTCGGTTAAGCATAGGAAGCATCTTCAAAAATGGCTCTAATTCACCACGCGATCGCTACAGAAAGCGTCTATCAAGCCGATCGACATTCGTTAGAATCAGACTTGCTAGATTCAAGCTTGCCAGAATTAAGAGCTATGGGTGTCACTGCTGTTGCGCTAAAGCTGGTTGGCTAGATTCAACTTCAATATCGAAGGGGTTGAACGCTCTTACCACGAAGACCGAACAGGGTGCATGATGAGCAACGTAGTTACAAACGCTGCCCAACACGAGCTTTTTAAGTTCCCATTCCCGCCGATAGCCCAGCATAATCAAATCTGCTTCCCACTCCGTAGCAACCTCACAGATTACTTGACCTGGGAGAGCGTCAGGTTGCAGCACAACTTCGGTCAAGTATTCCTTAACCGTTAAGGCAGGCTTTTGGGCAAATTGAACCGGGATATTACGCTCTTCTGCCCAAGCCGCAAACGATCTCACCATCTGGGGATCGACCTTCTCAAAGGGGGATGTAACGTGCAGTAAGTACAGGGTGGGGGCTGCATCCTTGTCAGATATGTTGGGGTTGAGAGACTGTTTTGCTGCCCGAATCCGTTCCGCAAGGTTCACGGCTTGCAGGAAGATATCTCGGCTCGTGGGGGAGTAGTCGAGGGCAACCAGGATTTTGTCAATTTTCGGTACTTCTTTCAAATGTTCATCCACCAGCGCAACCGAACAAGAGGCATTGTGTAACACGTAGGTGCTGACGCTATCCAAGTAGAGGCTGCGCCATTCCGCTGTTTTACCACGTCCCATCACAATCAGATCCGCACCCCATTCTTGAGCAGATTTGCAAATAATCAAGCTCTGGCTATCCAGCATACTCATGGCGCGAGTTTGGATACTTTCGTCTCTTGCTTTAGCGAGCAGATTTTGGATTGGTTCTTGCAGTTGGTATGTTAGTGGCATAGACCAGGCACGCAAGGCATATAAGGTATCCTGCGCCTCATCCCTCAGTTCAGTTTCAAGTAAACACCCCTCGTTCCAACCTTTGAGTTCATCCCCCGCAGCATCAGTGAGTTCAAGGTCAGGTAAGTGACTCTCCACTAAATCTTTAATTTCTGCTATGTGCCTACTCTCTCTCAAATCTTTCAAGTCTTCTGGGCTGTAGAAGCGATCGCTCCCTGGTTCATGACTGGGACAAATACTCTCCTCATCCTTACGACTGGCAACGTGCAACAACACTACTTCAGCATCTAGTGCCTTTGCCAAAGTCAGGCTTTCTTCAAAAACCAGTTTGTAGTTAGGAGGGGTATGTTCGTGGGCAGCACCAAGAATATCAGGCTGATCTAATGGAACTAAAATCTTAACTTTTTTCAACATAGCTTCCTTCCTTTGGGAATACGGTCTGTTGTAGTTATGGACTGAATCCTTCACTGCATATCTTCACTATAAAAAATGAATCTGAGGAAGTTGTGAGAGATATTTCAGAATTGCGACCTGGTTAGGTTTAGTGATTGTTTTGATTGTTAGAATGCAGCATCGTTTTATTTAGTTTTGCTGCAATGAGTGGCGCAAAGGTGAGAATAACCAGCCCGATCGCCATCAAGCCACCTTGAGCCAGGTTATAGTCAGCCAGCACACGTTCCCACGAATAGCCTAAAATGAAGCGTCCCAGCCCAATTTCAAATGCCAGAGTCAGGATTGCCCACAGTGCGCCAATTTTTAATAACTGGGCGTGGGACGCATGGAGCCAGGGAATGAACAGAGTCGCGATCGCCAAAATTAAACCGACACCCGTAAAAAATGAAACCTGCCGCGCTGGAAGATCACCAATCAAAGGGGCAAGCCAGAGGGTACGAACCGTACCGTGAAGCGTTTCGGCAAGGATGATCACCAACCAAACTGCAATACCTTTGAGAAAAACCATGCTCCCTTTCCCTCATTGCGAATACCAGGCTTGATACCATTGCTGCATCTGTTTAATTTCAGCACTTTGGCTGCGGATGATCGATTGAGCCAGATTACGAATTTCAGGACGAGTCGCGCTATTGGCAACCATCGTAGACATCATGATTGCCATTTGGTGGTGAGGAATCATTTGCTCAATGAATTCGCGATCGAAGTTAGTCGCATTGGCTAAAGCATTTAAATCTGTGCTCATCGATCCTCTCCCCATTGTGCCTCTGCCCATTGCTCCTCGACCTATCATTCCGGGGCGTTGAGAAGATGGGGTTGTGCCACTGCGCTGCATCATCCCCATTCCCATTCCGGGAGACCAAACAGGAACCTCTGAACCGTACCACTCCTGATACCAGGCTTGCATTTGCTGAATTTCCTGCGTTTGTGTGGCTTTAATCGCTTCAGCCAGTTGTTTAATTTCAGGATGTTGTGCCCGCTTGAGCGCCAAATTTGCCATCTCAACGGCATCTTCATGGTGCGGAATCATCATCACAATGAAGTGTTGATCAGAGTGAGCCATCATCCCCGGTATTCCAGGAATCGCTGTTAGATCGCTAGTCGGAGAACTTTGGGGAGAAATGACTTCTCTAGCTGCTGTATTCCCTGGAGCAGGGGACAAATTCACAGTAGATGGCGGTTTGGGTTTGACGTTATACACAATCAGGGATGCCAAAACTGCACCCGTAATCAATCCAATCAGACCATACCAGAGCGGTTTCTGAGGGCTGAGTTTGTTCGTTGTCATGATACTGACTCCCTTTCAATCTACCCAGTTTCAGCCTAGCGCTCAAATTTGAGGAACCTGTGAGCAAAGAATGCTTTCATCAATCAAGACTGAAACTTCAGACTTTCATCTCTCAGCGATATTGAGTGCGCTAGCGCAGACCCTCTAGAAATCCTCACAACTTCCTCAAACTCTTCTTTTATAACCAGAGTGTGGAGCTTCAAAAACCCTTAAGGCAATGTTTAATGCAAGCGCCTCAACACTTTATGAATCCCTAAATGATTAGAGGAACACGTTCATGTTGCAAACAACCATCCCCCAAGCCCCGCTGAACTTAAAAGCACAAGCATTTGTGTTGCCGCTTCAAGACGTGGGGATTACCGATATTCCTATCGTGGGCGGCAAGAATGCGTCACTG
>JANRIN010000091.1:0-15695 GCA_033764965.1 Leptolyngbyaceae cyanobacterium bins.302
ATCACAGTACGGGCAATTAGGGGAAAATAAATCCATCATCCGCTCCTGATGAATTGGCGGTTTTCAAAACACTGTAAGTTGCTCTAATGTAACAATATTAAGGCTTTATGTCTCCCCACTTAGCGGAACCAGTGCCTCAGAGTCAGAGTTAGAAAAATCAAATTGTATACTATCAAAGTAGCCTTGCTGATTTGTCAACATCCACGCCCAACCAATCTTTTTACCAATTGCCTTAACCCAAGGCTCTCTCTCAGAAACTGAAGTCAGTTTATATTCGAAACTGGAATCTAATAGCACTACCTCAGCAATCAAATTTATAGTGTCATCCTCTGCCACAGCTTGGATCGTAAACTTTCGATGTTGGAATACTAAAATTACAGCATCAGGTCTATGTAGAAGTTCTACGTCATGTACGTACTGACTTTCCTCAAGATGACCAGCTTCATATGTCATCTCAATTTAGCAAGCTTAAGATCGTCTCATTCATATTGCTTCCACGCTTGACCTCATACACAGTAGTAAAGTACGCAATGTCCACCTACCTAAGTCTTATCATCATAAATTAACAATAATCTTCTGTAGCTCTTTGGCTTTCTCTTCGGGTAAGGCATCATTGGCAAACATTCCGGCAGCTAATTCGGTACCTGCCAAATATTTGAGCCGATCGCGCGTCCTATACGGCGGGTAAAACTCCGCATGCAGATGCCATTCGGGGTGAGGCTCACCGTTCACTGGAGACTGAAACCACGCCATAAGATAGGGAAACGATCGCTGCCACAGTCCGTCATACTTCAGCGTGACTGTTTTGAGTGCTTTGGCAAGGCTCGATCGCTGCTCTGCGGTTAACTCCAAAAATGTGGGTATAGGCTGAATGGGTGCAATCCAGACTTCGTAAGGATAGCGGGCACAGATTGGAACAAAGGCGATTGCCCGCTCATCCTGATACAAAATCCGCCGACTATCCTTGATTTCTTGTTGAATCAAATCTTGTAGCAATCCCCGTTGATGCTGTTGATAGTATTCCAGTTGAGTAGCCCCCATTCTGGCAGGAATCGGTGGCACAAAGGGGTAAGCATAGATTTGTCCGTGGGGATGGTGTAAGGTAACACCCACCTCAACCCCTTTATTCTCGAACGGTAAAACGTATTGGATTTGCGATTGTTGACTAATTGCACGGGTGCGATCGCCCCATACCTGAAACAATAATTCGAGATGATCCAATCCCAGACTAGACAAAGAAGCCTGGGGATTTTGGGTAAACACCACCACCTCACAGGCTCCGTTGGCGGGTAAGGTATCGACCATTTCAACAGGTGCATTGGTCGCAGACGGAATCAAGGACGGAAAGCGATTTTCAAACACGGCAATATCGTAGGCTCCCTCCGGTAATTCCGTCGGAAACTGAGGATCTTTCGTGGGAGCCAGGGGATTGTATTCTGGGGGCGGCATAAACGTCCGCCCCTGACGATGGCTGGCATAAGCTACCCACTCACCCCGTAAGGGATGCCAGCGCAAATGAGGATTTGCCTGCACCGGATCATTGCTGGGACTAGGGGCGATGATCCCCGCCGCAATGGGGAATCGGCTGTATAGGGTGAGATTGCGACCGTCCGGCTTTAAGAGCGTCTGAGAATACATTTTCCATCTGTGACCACGCGACTTTCACCGACTCTAGCAGCATAGTCTGGTCTGCCTCCGAGCTACCCCTGCCTAAAGTGGCAGATGCGATCGCTTCAATCGGAAATTTGGGGGTGCGATCGGCGTACAGCAATCCATTTGCTTCTTGAAAGGTGTCGGTCAACTGGGTATAACAGAAGCCACTGAATATTTCCACCTTATTCACGGTTTGTAACAACGCGGTGTACTGCAATTGAAACTCGGAAATATTACTAGACCGAGCATAGCCCCAGGTGTGAGCAGACTTTTCTGGCTGGGTATAGGCGATGCCACCAAACTCTGTCAGCATAATCGGTTGCCCCTGATGCGGATGCCCGTCCAGCGTCAATACGCGCCCACCCGGACGCTGGCGATCGAACAAGTCCGATAATTTCACTTCAGCACCATAACGCTTCGCCAAACTGTGGGGTTTGGTGTCGTAATCGTGAATCGCCAGAATATCAGTGGCGGTACTTTCCCAACCATCGTTACCAATGACAGGACGAGTTGGATCGAGCGTCTTAGTCAGATGGTAGAGGGCTTGTACACAGTGCTGATGGGCTGGTGTTGCCGTCAAATCCGGTACACCCCAGGATTCGTTGAAAGGCACCCAAACCACAATACACGGATGGCTGGCATCTCGTTTGATAACTTCTGTCCATTCTTTCGTCAATCGCTCTACTGCCTTGGGTGTAAACCGATAGGCACTGGGCATTTCTTCCCACACCATTAAACCCAAAACATCTGCCCAGTATAAAAAGCGGGGGTCTTCAATCTTCTGATGTTTCCGCACGCCATTGAAGCCCATCTGCTTAGTGAGTTCTATATCCCGACGCAGTGCCTCATCATTGGGAGCAGTCATCAGGGTATCCTCCCAATAACCCTGATCCAGCACCAATCTGAGATAGTAGGGCTGCCCATTGAGCATGAAGCGATCGCGCTGGATGCTGACTGTTCGCATGGCAGTATAAGAGATCACCTCATCCACCAACTGTCCCTGGCACCAAAGCTGAATCTGAGCATCAATCAGAGTCGGTTTTTCAGGACTCCAGAGTAACTCATTCCGGTAGTCATCAATACCCGGATCAGATAAGGCGATGCGACGATGAATTTCATCATTCAACACTTCATAAGTATCGTTCACCAGCAGTTGATTACCAGCCGTCAGCCGCACTTTTAACTGCATATCGGATTGAGGTTGACCTGCTACAAATGCCTCAAAGCCAATCTCCCATCGCTCAAAGTGAGGAGTCCACTTGAGGCGATCGATATAGGTTTGAGGTACTCGCTCTAGCCAAACGGTTTGCCAGATGCCGCTGGTGCGAGGATACCAAATGCTATGGGGTTCGCGTTGCCAGTCTTGCTTACCTCTGGGTTTTGCCAGATCATGAGGATCATCCTCTGCCCAAACGGTAACAGTTTGAGTCCCTGATGCAGACAACACCGATGTAATGTCCATCGAAAAAGGCGTATGACCTCCCTCATGGTCGATCATCAACTGCCCATTGACCCAGACCCGCGCCCGATAATCGACTGCGCCAAAGTGAAGCAGGACGCGATCGCCCTCAGGAGACACCTCAAATTCTCGCTCATACCAGCAATTGGGGTGAAAGCCTATGTCATGGATCTCACTTTGGATAGATTCAGGCGCAAAAGGAACCTGTATATACTGATTCCAAGAAAGAATTTCGTTGGGTTGAGTATAGCTTCCTCCATCGTCGTAGGTAAACTTCCAGGTGCCATTTAGGGAGATCCACTGCGATCGCTGCAATTGAGGACGAGGGTGTGACGCTTGCGATCGTAGTTGCTTTGTCGTTATCAGATCGCAAGGGTGTTGCTCATTAAGGCATTTGCCAAAAATTTTCATGACACATTAAACCAAACTGCGTCTACTAGGATGCCCTCTAGCGCATTCCTACATAGCTCTATCTTCGCAGTTGTTTAAGGTTTACGGGTGAATTGCTTAACAGCTACGCAACAATTCTTTTTGACTTACTAAGGATTAATCAAACCATAATAAATTGCAGCAATAAATAAAATACTGCTGACAATTAATAACACAACGATGCGGAAACCCCAAATGTAGAGATGTGCAATGGTTAAACTGCGCTTTGGTTGACTCGAAGCGATTCGAGATAGCTCAAATTCTTTCGTTTGCTCTGGTGATTTCGATTGAGTAGTGAAGCTAGGGCATGTTTTAAAAGCCTAGGGCGTGTTTTAAAACCTTCTAGTCATCTCAGTGCTGAGTGGAGATCCCCCTAAATCCCCCTTCAAAAGGGGGACTTTGAACGGTTCGGCTCCCTCCTTTTTAAGGAGGGTTGGGGAGGATCAAAGGGTTTTAAAACACGCATTAGGGTTGAACTTGCTTATTGTTTGCTGGAGTCAAGAGACCTTCCACAAACTTAAAGAGGACGCTGTTCCGTAAAGAGTCGGAAAACAAATAGGGGGGATCGGTGTCTGGTTTACGCTGGAGCACGCGGCGAACCGACCATAACGAATATCCTAGTGACCAGACGAAATCCGTCAGGACTGCGTACAGGAACCCGTGATTCTTCACAAAGTAGCGGCGGCGGGAGTCGAACACGTACTGTGGAAGTCGCTTGGGTGCCGTGCCTCTAGCCGTTACGCCCGTACTTTGTCCAGCGATGTGCATCACCTGACTTTCCGGCACGTAGCAGCAAGCCCAGCCTGCCCGCTTCGCCTGGAGGCAGAAGTCTGTTTCTTCGTAGTAGAGGAAGTATTCTTCATCCATTAACCCGATCGAATCAAAGACTTCGCGCCGGATCATCATGCTGGCTCCGGGTAGCCAATCGACCTGTTGGGGCTGATCTCCCATCGCTTGCGGCACTTTCCAGTTGGACAGTAACTTTGACACGATGCCCAAGCGCACGCTGCTCTCCAACTCGCTGAGGATGGAAGGAAAGCGAAACGCGGTAGACCAGGACGTGCCATCCGGATTGATCATAGCGCTGCCAACGATGCCAACGGTGGGATGATGTTCCAGGTAATCTACCAATGCTTTGAGGGCACCTGGACGAACTTGAGCATCCGAGTTTAGCAACAGAACATAGGCGGGCGGATTGGGAGATTGCAGCGCTGGACGGATTGCCAAGTTATTGCCATAGGCGTACCCGCCGTTGTAGTCAGAAGGTAGCACCGATGCCCACTCGTCCCAGGCTTCCACAGCGATCGCCGTGCGAATCGTGTCTACGGAACCATCGCCAGAGTTATTGTCAACCACAACGGCACGAGTTCCGGGAACTGATTTCACCTCATCTGCCAAAGCTCGAAGACAGTTGACAGTCAGTTGGGGAGTGCGATAATTCACCGTCACGATCAGGAGATTGCATGGTGCGGCGAATGGTAGAAGATTGTTCATAGTTTGCGATCGCGACATCGATGTAAGTTTGCATTGCTTGGGCAATAACCTGGACGTTCGGCTCTTGCAACATACTGGAGTGTCCGCCCGGAGTGTCATAAACTCTCACCCCTTGAGTCACTCGCTTTTCCCAGCCCAACAGGGGATCACTGTAGATTTCGGAATAGGGGGTATCGTCAATTTCCGTGCCATCAAACACACTGCTTTTCTGAGTTGCCCGGAACAGCATCACTTCTCCCCGGTAGCGGGCATCGGGTACGTATCCCTTCTCGGCAAATCGCAGCACCACCCGCACAGGAATATTTTGCAGGAAGGACGGCAACTGAGTCCCACGATCGAGGCAGAATCGCAGCAATTTCAGTTTGCCCTCTGCCTGCGCCTTCTTAACTCTGGTTTGCACTTCGTAGGCAACCACATTCGAAACCTTCTTTCGCATAATGTTGAACACGGAGAGCAAGCGTTGATGGCGGCTGAGATGCTGACTTTCACTCAAGGACTTGGACAAGCTGCCTAACCGTTTGCTGGCGAGACTGGCGCGAACTGGCGCTTCCAAATCTGCCGTATCGATCAACGCCACCATTGCCACCTGTTCCCCCTGCTTTTGCAGTTCACGAGCCACTTCAAACGCCAGGAAACCACCGATACACAGACCGCCTAACAGGTAAGGCCCGTGGGGTTGCACCTTACGAATTTGCTCCAGGTAGTAAGCGGTGATGTCCTCAATGCGGGTGTGCAGCATGGGAAATCCATCACGGCTGTAGGGTTGCACACCATACACGGGATGCTCTGGGTTCAGACCCACTGCCAGGTTGCGATACAGCAGCGTTTCACCTTCGCCATCGTGAACCAGGAAGAGAGGAGGCTTGGAGCCACCTTTCCGCAACAGCACGATCGAATTGTGAATGTCCGACTGCTTCGACTGCTTCAAAACCGCTGCCAATTGTTCGATCGTCGGTTCTGTTAGCAACGTACTCAAAGGCAGATTCTTGCCAAACTCCTGCTCAATCAACATCATCAGAGTGACTGCCTGGAGGGAGTCACCTCCCACATCGAAGAAGTTGTCTTGAACTCCGATCGGGCTGATGCCCAGCAAGCCTTCCCAAATGCTGACTAACCGTTGCTCATGGTCATCGCGGGGAGCCATGTAGGGTTTGAAGCCTGCCAAATTTTCGGGCGTGGGTTCGGGCAAGGCGCGGCGATCGACCTTTTGGTTCATGTTGACGGGCATGGCATCCAGCACCACAAAAGCCACAGGCACCATGTAGTCTGGTAATTTGGATTGCAAAAAGCTGCGAACTTGCTCAATCTCAAACTGCTGATTCGGGTTCAGCACAACATAGGCAACCAGGCTCTTTTCGCTACTGCCCAATTCGCGGGCGACAACGATTCCTTCCCGGATTCCCGGTGCTTTGCGGAGGGCGGCTTCAATCTCACCAGGCTCAATCCGAATGCCGCGTAGCTTGATTTGGAAATCAGATCGACCCAGCAGTTCCAGATTGCCTTCTGCGTCAAACCGTCCCAGGTCGCCCATGCGATAGAACCGCTGTCCATCTATCAGGACGAACTTCTCTTGAGTCAATTCTTCCCGGTTCAGGTAGCCGCGAGTGATCCCCGCTCCGCCAAAGTAAACCTCACCCACCACTCCAACGGGAACCAGATTTTGATGGGGATCGTAAAGCCGAACGGAGACATTGTTGAAAGGCTTACCCACACGGCTCTTGGTCAAGACGCGATCGCGGGGCACGTCATAGAAACAGCCCATGCAGCTAACTTCGCTGCTGCCGTACAGCACGTAAATTTCAGCCGTGGGAAACACCTGCTTCATGCTTTCTAGCAAATCGGCAGACACCATATCGCCGCCGGATGAAATGTGCTTGAGTTGACTAAAGGTTTGAGTGTCTACCCCAAGGTCTTTGATGAAGGCGATGAGCTTTCTCAGCAAACTGGGGGAGAGGTGAGCCACGGTGACTTGCTGTAAGGTTTCCACCATGCGCTTGAAGTCGAGAATGTGTTCCCGTTCCAACACCAGCAACGTGCCACCCGCCACCAGGGGAGAAAATAGCTCAAACATGGTGATGCTGAAGGTGAAGCGGGCGATCGCAGGCATAACATCATGGCGATCGAAGCGAAACTGCTTTTGTGCCGCCAAGATGTAGTTCACCAGGTTGCGATGGGTTGCCATCACGCCTTTGGGCTTGCCTGTGGTGCCAGAAGTGTAGACCAGGTAAGCAAGCTGATCCAGGTTTGTTGGGAGATTAGGATTATGCGTCGGTAAGGGTTGAATCTTGTGCCAGTCGGTATCCAGGCAGAAGGTAAAGTCTGCCAGAGCAGGCAGATTGGGCACCAGATGCGCCTGGGTCAGCAAAATCTTAGGCTGAGTATCTTCGGCGATCGCGCTCAACCGATCAGAGGGATGCGTCGGATCAAAGGGAACATAGGTGGCACCAGCTTTGAAAATTGCCAGCAGACTCACCAAAATATCTAAAGATGGCTCAACACACACTGCGATCCGATCTTCTGTTTGCACCCCTAGTTGCATCAGATAATGAGCTAATTGATTCGCCCGTTGATTCAATTCGGCATAGGTTAAGGATTGAGATTTGAAGCGCAACGCAATCGCAGTGGGTTGTTCTGCGGCATGGGCTTCAATGTACTCGTGAATGGGAGTTTGAGGAAACTCGGCAGGAGCACTATTCCAGTCGATCAGTAACTGCCGCTCTTCTGCTTCAGTCAGCATCGGCAACTGAGCCACTGGGCATTCAGGCTGCTGCATCATGCCTTGAATTAAAACTTGCCCATGACCTGCCAGCCGCTCGATCGTGTCTGGCTTGAACAGGTTAGCGTTATATCTCACAATGGCTTGAGTGGCATCGCCCTGTTGCAGCACGATCAGGTGTAAATCCAGTCCATCAAAGCGTTTTGATAACGTTTGTCTTAAGCTGGCAGCATATCCGGCTTCACTATTGGTAGAAGAGTCGGTTTCAATAAAACTAACGGCGATCGGTAATCTTGCCTGCTGGTTCGATAAGGTGCTGGAAATGAGGGTTTGCAAGTCACTCAAACGATTTTGAGCCGATCGCATCGCGTTCGCAACAGCAGCAATTTGTGCCTGAACATCGGCATGACTTTGGATATGGGTACGAATAATAGTGGTGTATTCTTTATCAATCTTGGTACTGCCAATGGTTAGCTCCAGGTCGATCGTGTCTTGCTGCGTATAGCGATACAGCAAAATATTGAATGCCGTCAGGATCAGCGATCGCTCCTCTACAAGATTTCGCTCCTTCTCTGAGCCTTGACCGCAATTGCTAGAGACTGAAAATGTAAACGCTTGAGGCTGAAACCCAGTGTCTGGTGTTTTGAGAAAATCGCTGGGTAACTGAACACCTGCCTGGTCAGTATCAATCTCATAGCTCAGGATCATTTTTCCAGACTGCTGATCCTGCTCCTGGACGATTGCTTGAACAGATACCTCAGAGGAGGCTTCGATTGCTTCTGAACTGAATTCAAGACCCATATCTAAATTCCTGCTTAGGAAGATTTTCTGACTGTAAAGATGCTTCGCCTGACTCACATCTGATTGTGTCTTTGAGTTATGTCTTTGAGCCGATACCAAGCCTTTAAAGTGGGGAACTTTTTCGCTGCGGTCGATCGCGGTGCTGGAGAATAAAACCTGGGCAATCACACTAAAATCGACGCTGCACTTAGCATACAAACTAGCTCTTACTTAGGGAAGCTAACACGGCTACTTACGTGGAGTCAGTGGTTGTTCGAGGGGTTCATTGGAAAAACACATTTTCAAGTACGAATATGAAGAAGTCTTGGTATAGAAAGTACTTGCCTATCCTCGGTGACACTCCTACACGAATAACTACAGCTCCAACCTGTTCAATCCCGAACAGGTTTTGTTACCAGGTTCTAACCTGACAAGAGGCTGGGTTTAGCACGTTAGCGTGCTTCAGCAGAGATTAGTAAGTTGAACTAACCCAATGGCGGAGCATGCACTAGGTCAAATCTTAACAAAGTCACTCTTTTGAATGAAGACTACGTATTTCCACTGGCGGATAAGTGAAAGAGAACTCTAGACTTGGGGTCATGGCTGAAGCCGAAAGCATCTCGAAATGATTTGTTTTTCTCTACAACTCGACTTCTAAGGAGAAAACGCAGTGAGTAATGTTTGCTCAATCAAGGGAATTGACCATCTGGAATTTTATGTTGGTAATGCCAAGCAGGCTGCCAAGTACTTCTCTCAATGCTTTGGATTTGCGATTACGGCGTACTCTGGTTTAGAAACAGGCGAGCGCAAGACAACGTCCTATGTGCTGGAGCAGGGAGACATCCGCTTTGTCATTACCGCCGCTCTACGCTCGGATCACCCCATTGCCAAAAGTGTATTGCAGCACGGAGACACGATCGCGGTGATTGCGATGGAAGTGGACGATGTGGCTCACACCTACCAGCAAGCCGTCCAACGGGGCGCAGTGGGTGCCATTCCTCCCACCCGGCAGGAAAATGATTATGGTGTGTTGCAGTACGCGGCAATTCGGATCTTTGGCGACACGATGATTAAGTTTGTCGATCGCAGCAGTTATGCAGGCACCTTTGCCCCTGGATTTACCGCTCGTAACGTAGCGCCGACCTCGGCGGGATTGAAGAGTATCGATCACGTCGTCGGTAACGTTGAATTCGGTGCCATGAATCAGTGGGTTGATTTCTTCATCAAGACAATGGGTTACGACGTGCAGATGCACTTTGATGATCAGGCGATTTCCACCGAATACTCTGCACTCATGTCAAAAGTGCTCCAAAATGGCACCAAAACTGCTTTCAACATTAATGAACCTGCGGTTGGCAAGCGCAAGTCTCAAATTGATGAGTATCTGGAGTTTCACAATGGTCCTGGGATTCAACACATTGGCTTGATGACCGAGAACATTGCTGAAACGGTTATTCGGTTAAGACAGGCTGGGGTTGAGTTTCTTTCCATTCCCAAAACCTATTACGAAGATCTGCAAGATTGGGTGAAGGAAATCGATGTTCCTGTGGAAAAGCTGGCGGAACTGGGGATTCTGGTCGATCGGGATCAAGATGGTTACTTGCTGCAATTGTTCACTAAGCCCGTGGGCGATCGTCCCACTCTGTTCTTTGAAATCATTGAACGTCACGGCGCAAAGGGATTCGGAGCCGGAAACTTCAAGTCTTTGTTTGTTGCCTTAGAACGCGAACAAGCCCTGCGCGGAAACCTGTAATCCCATCCTCACACAACCTGTTTCCGATTCACAAAAATCCACCTTAGGGAAGCCTAGACTTTTAACCGCTCGGTTTACAGTGTAGTAGAAATACTACCATCAAGATTTCTCATGGGTTTTCAACGTGCTAGTGGGGTTCTGCTTCACCCAACCTGTTTACCAGGTCCACATGGAATTGGTGATTTAGGCAAGTCAGCCTATCAATTCATCGATTTCTTAGAGCACAGTGGGCAGCAGGTCTGGCAGATTCTGCCTTTGGGTCCAACTGGATACGAGCATTCACCCTACATTATGAATTTCAGCACGTTTGCTGGAAATCCATTGTTGATTAGTTTAGAAACTTTAGTCAGCGATGGATGGATGGATGCCTATGACTTAGTTACCCTGACTGAGCACAATCCAGATAAAGTTGAGTTTGACCAGGTCATTCCTCACAAGATGAAGTTTCTCAGACTTGCGTTTGAGCGATTTCAGCATTTTTCTAAGAATGATTGGAATACCCGATTTGAGCAATTTCGTCAGACGCAGTCCTGGTGGTTGGATGATTTTGCTTTATTTATGGCGTTGTTGGATGCCAACGGCGGTAAAACATGGACTCAATGGGAGTCTGCGATCGCCCGTCGAGAACCAGCCGCTTTAGCCGCTCAAACAGAAGCACTGCACGAGCAGATTCAATTCCACCAATTTTTGCAGTTCATCTTTTTTGAACAGTGGACGCAGCTACGCGCTTACGCCAACCGCAAACACATCAAAATCGTGGGTGATATTTCCATCTACGTTTGCCATAACAGTTCAGACGTGTGGGCGGCTCCTGACCTATTCAAGCTGGATCCCCAAACTTTGGAACCTGCCTATATTGCCGGAGTTCCCCCCGATTATTTCAGTGCAACGGGGCAACTTTGGGGCAATCCGGTTTATGACTGGGACAAAATGCAGCAGACTGGTTTCGACTGGTGGATCAAGCGGTTTCAGGCAACGTTGCAGTATGTCGATATTGTGCGAGTCGATCACTTCCGGGGATTTGAAGCCTACTGGCAAGTTCCCGCTGGTGAAGCCACTGCGATCAATGGGGAATGGATTAAAGCACCAGGAGAGCAATTTTTTGAAACGCTGCGCGATCGCCTGGGCGAGTTACCCGTCCTAGCCGAAGATTTGGGTATCATCACGCCAGAAGTCGAAGCACTGCGCGATCGCTTTCAGTTCCCTGGCATGAAGATCTTGATGTTTGGCTTCAGTGAGGGAGCCGAAAATACTCACTTGCCTCACAACTATGTGCCCAACTGTGTGGTTTATCCCGGCACCCACGATAACGACACGGCGATCGGTTGGTGGGCAACGGCAACTCCCTCAGAGAAGGAAATGCTGGCTCGGTACTTAGATGCTGCCAATCCGGATGAGTTGCGCGAAATCAATTGGGTGCTGATCCGTCTGGCGTTGGCATCCGTTGCCAAGTTAGCCATTCTTCCATTACAAGATATTTTGAGCTTGGGTCACGAAGCGAGAATGAACGACCCTAGCACGAATGCTGGAAACTGGCGTTGGCGCTATCGCAGTTCTGAGTTACTCACTTCAGAACTGGCTCAACGATTGTTGCAGACGACTCAACTCTATGGACGAGCTAACACTGCTTACTGAACACGAGTAAACCAGCGAACTAGCACTCGTGCGAGGGCATAGGGATTATGGCGCAGTTGTCCAGTTTCTTCGTCCTCCTGCATCACATTTGCCAGGATGATTCTCCGTCCCAAGCGACCAATCACATCCCGATCGATGGGAACTGGATTCGAGTTTTCCTTGGCATATCGAATCAACGCTTTGGCAGTTGGAGCTTGTTTTTGCACTAACACCGCTTCAAACAGCCGTCTGCCACAGGCGCGATCGATCGCGCGGATGTGATCCCCCACGCTGTAGCCCTGAGTTTCCCCCTCCTGAGTCATAATGTTGCAAACGTAAATCCGGGGTGCCTTAGACTGAGCGATCGCATCTGCAATTTCCGGCACCAGCAGGTTGGGAATGATACTGGTGTAGAGACTGCCGGGACCAATGATGATGAAGTCTGCGTCTTGAATAGCTTTGAGCGCTTTGGGCAGAGCGGGAGGATTGGAGGGTTTGCAGCCGATACGGGCGATCGTGCCTTTCGCCTCCGTAATGTTGGACTCCCCTTCCACATGGCGACCATCAGTTAAATCTGCCCATAGCCGCACATCAGCTAATGTGGCTGGCAACACTTGCCCGCGCACTGCCAGCACTCTGGAACTAGCTGCGATCGCCTGCTCTAGATCCCCCGTAATTTCGTTCATCGCCGTCAGGAACAAATTGCCAAAGCTATGCCCCGACAAGCCATCTCCCGCCTGAAACCGATAACGAAACAGTTCCGTCAACAGCTTTTCTTCGTCCGCCAGAGCCGTAAGGCAGTTACGGATATCTCCTGGTGGCAACACGCCAATTTCCCGCCGTAACCGTCCCGAAGACCCGCCATCGTCTGCCACTGTAACGACTGCGGTAATGTTGGCGCTAAAGTTTTTCAAGCCTCGGAGTAAGTTAGATAAGCCTGTGCCACCACCGATCACCACAATGCGCGGTCCGCGATGCAGGCGGCGATGAGCTAGCAAAACATCCACCAGATCTTCATCACCCTCTGGCATCAACACTTCGGTAATGGAGTTGAGGGTGCGAGTTTGCCCCCACCACACCAGCAACAAACCTGATGCCATCGCAACTGGTCCACTGATGTAGCTGGGAATGGAGGTGGCGATCGTCTCCAGAATGAACCCTAGAAACTGAGTTGTGTAAAAAACTGGCGTGAGTTTCATCCAAATTGCAAACCCCAGCGTTGCCAGCAGCACTCCAGTTGCACTCAATAACAACCAGCGCTTGACCAGCAACCCCGGAGCCAGCCACTTAAACCACCGACTCACCCAACTGGGAACACGCCCGAAAGACTCGTGCCTCAATACATGAATTGCTTGTTTGAGTAAGCCAATGGTCATTGCTGGTTACACAGAAAATAAGGGAAAGGGTATGAAATCAACCATACTGTAAACGGTTTTGTTGTCGAATGTAGACTATCCCCAATACTTGAACAATTACTTCACTCATGGGTGCATTGGACTTTATGTATTATGAAACGGGCGATCGACTCGTTGATGCGAATTTGGGGACTACTATACCTGAAGTTGTCTAACTCGACATGAACCGGGGATGAAATTGTTCAATATGATTTTATTTAACGAGTAAATTAATGGTTAGGATAAGGGTTGCTAGACTAATGTACGACCGTTACGGCTTCTCATCCTGATGGCTGAACCGTTGATTGAACTGAAAGGCATCTGTAAAACGTTCGGAGATCAAGTTGTTCTGGATTCTGTAGATCTAACGATTTACCGAGGAGAAGCCTTGGCGATTATTGGACCTTCTGGTACGGGTAAATCCACAATTTTGAGGATTATTGCCGGACTGCTCGCGCCCGACGCAGGTGAAATTCATGTGTTGGGGCAACAGCGCCAGGGGTTAATTGAGGATCATGCCGATCCCATTGGTATCGGTATGGTGTTTCAACAGGCAGCGTTGTTTGATTCCCTGACAGTAGACGAGAATGTCGGGTTCCTGCTATACGAGCATTCCAAATTGTCGCCTCAGGAGATTCAAAAACTGGTCAACCGTCGCCTGGAAATGGTGGGATTGACGGGAATTGGCGATCGCTATCCAGCCCAACTATCCGGCGGGATGCGAAAACGGGTAAGTTTTGCCAGAGCCATCATGGCAAATCCAGAAAACCCCAAAGAGACCCCAGAAGTGCTTTTATATGATGAACCGACGGCAGGCTTAGATCCGATCGCTTCCACGGTGATTGAGGATCTGGTGCGACAGTTGCAATGCTCGGAAGGGGGTTGTAGCACTTATGTGATGGTGACTCACCAGGACAGCACCATTCGCCGAACCGCCGATCGAGTTATCCTGCTTTACCAGGGAAAGATTCAATGGCAAGGAAACGTGGCTGATTTGGATAAGACCGATAATCCATTAGTGCGACAATTTTTCAGCGGTAGTGTTGAAGGTCCAATTCAGGTCATTGGGTAAAGGCAGAGCGGGTAGAGGAAGAAGGAGACGGGACGATGCGATCGCGGACAGCACGAGAAGGAACGGTAGGTTTACTCATCTTGGGTGCGCTAGCGCTATTTGTCGGCGTGGCACTCTGGCTGAAGGGGCTAAATCCAGCCAACCGTAGCTTTAAAATCTTTATTGAATTTGCTAACAGTGCTGGCTTGCAGGATGGCGCTCCAGTTCGGTTTCGTGGCGTTAGCGTGGGCAAAATTGTGGGAATTAAGCCCATGCCCAACAAAGTCGAAGTCGAAGCAGAAATTTCCCCAGCAGACATTATTATCCCCAGTAATGTGATTGCTCAGGTGAACCAGTCAGGGTTAATCAGCCAAACCGCGATCGAACTGATTCCAAAACAGTTACTCAAGGGTACGGTAGATACCAAACCCCTCGATCGAGATTGTGACACCACAGTGATTGTGTGTAACAATGCCCGGTTGCCTGGGGAGGGAGGCGTTAGCGTGGATGAACTGATTCGAAGCTCTGTCAAATTCGCCAACACTTACGCTGATCCAGCCTTCTTCAACAATGTGAATGCGGTGGTTAAAAACACCTCTGAGGCGGCAGCAGAAATTACCAAACTCAGTAAAGAATTTAACCTGCTCACCCAAAACGCGCGGCAAGAACTCAAAACTTTTTCCGCGTCAGCCGCTGCCATTAGCCGGACTGCGGACAAAATCGGGATCACCGCCGATCAGGTCAATGCTCTCATCAGCACCAACCAGGCAACGCTCGTGTCAACGCTGGATAACCTGGGGCAAACCAGCATCCAACTCCGCAGTACTGTTGGTAGCTTTGGCACAACCATCAATCGGGTGAATCGGGGTGAATTGCTGCAAAACCTGGATACTCTGATTGCCAACGCCGCCAAAGCCTCCGCCAACCTGAGAGCCGCATCAGATGCGTTAAACAGCCCTGCAAACGTGTTGATGCTGCAACAAACGCTAGACTCCGCTCGATCGACGTTTCAAAATGCTCAAAAAATCACTGCCGACTTAGATGAGCTAACCGGCGATCCAGCCTTTCGCAATAATCTCAGGAATTTGGTGAATGGGCTGAGTGGACTGGTATCCTCAACCCAGCAACTCCAACAGCAAACCCAAACCGCCCAAATTCTCACCCCGATCGCCGCCTCTCTAAAACAATCAAACTCAACCGAAATTATGGTGATTCCAGTCCCACCAACCCCCTCATCCACTCCCCAACCCCCAACCCCCAACCCCAAACCCCTACCCCCCAACCCCCACCCCCTAACCCCTCACTCCCATCATCCCGCTGGCTCCCTATCCCTTTATAAATCTGCTGAGTGG
>JANRIN010000092.1:0-3206 GCA_033764965.1 Leptolyngbyaceae cyanobacterium bins.302
ACAACCAAAGTTGTCCCTGCGGTGAAACTAGGAATTCTAGAAATTGGCATATCTTGGTTGCAACTGTTGACGATTCGCTATGCCTTATAACTGTTACTCGTCAATGCTTTCAATGCTCCTATCCACCGGAACCAGTGCCAATCTGTCTCCCCGATTTAGGAGTTTGCGAATGACCTTCAGCTTGGTTTCACGTTCTAGATCTTTATAAATTCGAGTTTCCTCAAACCCTATTCCTAGCATGGCTTCCACGTCCTCCCGGCTCAGATTGGTAAATTTGTAGACTGCGATCGTGGTGATGATGTCTATTATCTCGTTTCTGGAGAGGGTGCCGATCGCTTCTTGCTGTACCCGCTCGATTAGCCCTCTTGCCTGGTCTGCAGCAGTTGCTTCCGGGGCGATCGTCAGTTGCATCAGGCTAATGCCAATCGGTTGCTGATTGGGGTCGCCTAACTCATTCAGGTAAATCCGTTGCACCTGGGAGCCGTTGAGCAGGGAGCGATGAATGGTGGTGTTGGTCGGTTCCAGGGTGCGATCAGGAAAAATTAGGACTCCGTACCAATCGTCGTAGAGGGGCTGGTTGCGATAGAGGTAGAGCAGGGATTCGGAGAAGAAGCGGTGATAGAGGGCTTCGTCTTTTTGAAACTGGACTTCGGCAAAGAAAACAATTTTGGGTGAGGCATCGTCTGGGGGTAGGAACACGCCATCGATGCGAAAGGTGGGTTCTTTGACTTCCACGGACTCGAACCGATACTGGTGTGCTTGGGGTGGTGGGCGATCGACTAGCTCAAACAGCAGGCTAGGGAAGCGTTGAAAGATGGTGTAGAAAATCGCGTCGCGTTTCACGGCTTGGGTGCAATAGGGCAGGGTGATTGTACTGCGTTTTTGCCGGGAACTGGAATCAGAGCCTCTACATCACAGGCGGGGTGGCATTGGTGACAGCAATGGCGTTGAAGCAGTTGGGACAAGTGAAGGGCGCGAGGAAGCGGTTAGAGCAGTAGGTTAATAAAGTTTGTTGCTGTTTTACCAAGATAGAGCCTAATTCTTCCTGATTTTACTCCGTTGTCACCGAAATAGCTTTGAGAAGACTATGTGTTCTTTTCAGAGGCATATATGACAAATCAAGGTAATCAATGGATAGGGAGAGAACGTTGCAATATTTTGCTAGAAATTGAGCAAGATATTCAAAACTTTAGTTCTCTTTCTAATCAGGAGAGAACAATGTTGGCTTGGGCTATTGATAAGCTTCTAAGAAACTACGGATGCCGTTTTTAATGCTGTTATTAGAGAGTTTACTTTTGGATTCTCTTAAAGTCTGCATGAATTTTTTCTATTAACTCATCAATCATTTTTTCAAGGCATATAGATTGCTCCACGCTTAGTTCGTCTCTGTCTCCATTGTTCTTTATCTTCTCTAGTGCTGCTATATATGGCTGGCTGAAGGGAATTACAGGACTTTGAACAAAGTTGCTAAGTGGTGCATCTGGATGCCCATATACATAAAGGGAGGTATATATCCAATTAAGGTAGCTAGCAAGGTTCTCCTGAAATTTTCGTCTTCTACTGAGCGGAACTAATTTGGGATACTTTTGAATAGCTATTCTTGCTGCCTCTTTACACCAGTCGGATTTACGTTTGTCGAGCCATCGTGCTGCTGCTTTGTAACTTTCAAGTCCTTGTTGCATGGCTTGAATTTTGCGAAGTCCTCCTAGAACTCTTTTTAACCTTGCTGCATCATCGGCGCTCAAATCAGATTCTCTAATCGTTTCTAAGATTCTAAATAAGTCATCTACATCGTCCATTGCCGCTTTTGCATCGGACTCTGCTTTTGTGAGGCTTGCTGTCAATTTCTCGTTATCACGAACTAAGGCTTTATTAGCTTGGTCAAGTAGAGAAATGTGCTTGTTGATCAGGAAAACTGTGTAGCCGCCAGCTAGTGAGAGTAGACCTAAAATCCCACCACCGCCCAATACTATTTGGAGAAGACTTGGAGAAGCAGGAGCAGCTTGAGTCATATGTAAGCCTCAGCCTTAAGACGCTACTGTGATGTGTCAATAGTAAGACAGATTTTAGGTAGATAAAGGAAATTATTAAATTCGACTCTTTATAGTTCATTTGTTCTATTTTTGCTATAGTCCTTCTGTATTACTCTGATTTGGGCAGAAAATATGTCTAAACTTGGTTCTTCGGTTCCCCACCACAATTACGCTGAGTTGAATCAGAGGGTGCTCGATTTGATAGAAGGTCGTGGTAGCAGAACTTCTCGTAAATTAACTAAGGAAATGCTCAAGACTTTCCCTTCTGTTGCCAAGTTGGTGCCGTCTGAGTATCAACATCGCCTTCAGAAAATTCTTTTGTCAGATGACATATAGGGTTTACTTGTGATGCCATTTTCTGGGAACTCTTTTTTCAGAAAACCCAATGCATCTGCCTATGATGGCAATCACCCATGCCACGATCGCGGCTGCTGGCACTTCCCTCATCCTGGGTACGGCTAACCCAGTCCCAATCGGACTCGCGATCGTCGGCTCCCAGCTTCCCGACATTGACACCACCACATCGGCGATCGGGCAGATTTGTTTTCCCATTAGCAACTGGATTGAGAACCGCTTCCCGCATCGGACGGTGACTCATTGCTTGCTGGCGACGGTGGCGATCGCCCTGGTCAGCCTTGCCATCGGTTGGAAACTGGGTCATCTCATGGAAGCGATCGCTCTCCCACTGGGTCATCTCCTCGCCTGTTTCAGTGACACGTTTACGAAACAGGGGGTGCAACTCTTCTACCCTTACCCTGCCTGGGCAGTGAGTGTGTCCAATCCCCGGCGACGATTGAAAACGGGGGGCGCGGGTGAGTTGTGGGTATTGGCATTGGCGATCGCCCTCCTCATCACGGGAATTTACATCGCCACGGGGGGCGGCATCACGCAACAGGTGAGCCAAACCCTGGGACTGAAAGATGGGATGGTGGACATTTACAACCAGAATGCCGCCAAGCATCAGATGACGGCAGACATCCAGGGCGTGTGGGCAAGCGATCGCCGGAAAGCCGATGGTAAGTATGTGATCATCGCGGCACTGGTTCCGCTAAGTGGGGAGACATAAAGCCTTAATATTGTTACATTAGAGCAACTTACAGTGTTTTGAAAACCGCCAATTCATCAGGAGCGGATGATGGATTTATTTTCCCCTAATTGCCCGTACTGTGATAG
>JANRIN010000100.1:0-3067 GCA_033764965.1 Leptolyngbyaceae cyanobacterium bins.302
TGGTGGGTGGTGTGGGATCTGGAAGAAAAAACGGCGACACGATTATGTAGGGATTGCGTCCATCTACGGCAACATAAATCGACGCACAAAGAAGCGATCGGGAACTGCGGGTGACTGCCCTGGCATCAGGCGATGACGGATCTGTGACTCTGTAACCCAGACCTGCCGGCCTGCCAAAGTTAGATTGACAGGTGACTTGAGATCAGTTGCTAAAGTCTCAATGGGTTTAAGGTCAGTAGGTGCAAAGATATTAATGCGTACAAGGCGACCATTACCACTTTCGACTGCACCTTCCGTAAGAATTAGCGAGCCGTCAGGGGCAAATTGCATCCCATCCGGGTTTTCAAGCGGTCGCTCTAAAGGAATGACTTCGACCCTTGGCTGTCCCTGAGGCTGAGGTATAACTTTGAATAGTTCGCCATTCGAGTAGTGCCCTACGACTAGGACACCATCTGCTCGCCGTGCTATTCCACCTAGACCAATGCGCTCGGCACGAAACCGTTCATCTGCTGCCCAAGTCTGTAACTGTGTTGTTCTGGGTGCAATATAGTGGATACGAGCCAATGTGCTATCGGTAATGTAAATGCCCCCTTGGGGATCGAGGGCAATATCATTGCTAAAGCCTCCCTCAGGCATCAGAATTACACGCAGCACTTTGCCAGAACGGGTATCGATCGCAAAGACACGAGGGGGACGACGAACGATTTCACCACCAGGGTTGCGAGTTCCTAAGAAATCAGGAGAGCTTCCCCACAAGATGCTCCGTGATTCATCCAATCGCAATGTAGTTGCGGCGAATACCTCATCATTTCCGCCGAAAAAGGTTTCGAACTTGCCGTCAGGGGTAATTCGCAAAATCTGCCCACTCGTGATTGAGCCAATATAGAGTGTTCCATCACTGGCATGAGCAATCCCATTTGGATACTGGAAATTAGCAGGAAGTTTGATCGGACGCTCCACAGTGGCAAGGGTGGTGTTTTGGGTGATCACCTTTACATTGGGAGTAAATGAATTTTTGGATGTCCTTGCTTCCGCACAAACTTCTGGAAATGGCGACAGAACAGGCAGTAAGACTGTAAGCACAGGTACAATCGAGAAGATTTTATGCATCAACTTTTACCTCTCAGTTAGCATCAGCTAGGACATACTAACGGTGTCCTGGAATGGCGTAACCAGCATCTACAGAAATGGTCTGCCCTGTGATGTATGAAGCGGCATCAGAGCAGAGCCATATAACTGTTTCTGCTACTTCTTCTGACGTTCCCAACCGTTTAGCTGGGATATGGTTGATAAACGGTTTTGCCGCCTCATCTTCTGGCTGAAAAAATCGGCGCAGCATCTCTGTGTCAATGATGCCAGGATTAATGTTATTGATGCGGATACCCTGACTGGCATACTCCAAAGCTGCGGGTCTTACCATCCCATCCAATCCGCCTTTGCTGGCAGAGTAGATGGTTGAACCAACCAATCCGCCTTTTGCCAGCCAGGAAGACGTATTGACGATCGCCCCACCACTTGCCTGTTGAAGCATTTGGGCTATCTCATACTTCATGCATAACCAGACCGCTTTGAGGTTAACACTTATGGTATGTTCCCAATCCGCTTCAGTCAGTTCGGTGATGGGGGCGAATTTACCTTCTATCCCGGCGTTATTGAAAGCACAATCCAACCGCCCATAGGTGTCAATGGTTTTATCAATGAGCGCCGCAACTTCCTCACTCCTGAAAACATCGGTTGGAATGAATGTGGCTTCACCCCCTAGATCTTTGATTAGTCGGACGGTTTCACTACCTTCTTGCACCCGTCGGGCTGCAATTACAACATTCGCCCCAGCCTTAGCAAAGGCGATCGCTGCCGCGCTGCCTATGCCAGAACTACCCCCAGTAATGAGGGCAACTTTCCCTTGAAAGTTCATAATCCTGTCTCCTGAAATCTTTAATGCTGTGAAAGCTATTCGTTCAACTTATCGTCTAAAGCACTTGCGAGATAGTGCTTCCAAAAGATGCAGTTGCTATCGTTTTCACCCGTTGCTTCAAGGTGCTTATAATGTTCAATCTTCCAATCAATGACTTGCAAATGATGAGCCAATTCCTCTAAACGTTGTTTGACCTGCTGACGATGATCTTCAAGCAACCTACGCCGTTCACTAACCTGATCCGGGTGTTGACGAACCAGATCTGTAAAAGCAAGCACTTTTTGCACAGGCATTCCAGTTTCCCGTAAACGCACCAAAAATTCCAACCAGGTAACATCCTCGACGGAGTATCTCCGATGACCATTCGAGGCTCGCTGAATAGGAGCTAAAAGCCCAACTTTCTCGTAATAGCGCAAAGCATGGATACTTAAGCCCGTCGCCTCGGCAACTTGTTGGATGGTGAATTCAGTCGTCATGCTCAGACTATAAAAGCTAGAGTGTACTCTAGGTCAATACTAAGCCTGTATAAATTTCTAATCTATGCTGATATAGGGAGATTGCCCCACCTCTAACATCAAAGCATTACCTCATGAAAGACTTCACCTCACTAAAATGTCAACCTGCAAAGCGCTAGCTAAAGGGCCATGTAGCTTCGTTCCATGACCTCAAGGCAATAAGCGATCGCTCACGTCCATTGAGCCATTACTGAGAGCAACCCCTGGCTCTGGCAGCGATCGCTGAGGGCATTGAACCTTCATGGGAACTGAATTACCACTCCTGCCTTGAACAGGCTCATGGTCATCCAGACAATCGCCCCCACATCCTCAACTTCCGCCATCTGGCGTACAATCCGATCGCATCTTGCCGATGGAAAGCACCGCCCAATCAGTGAACAATAAGCTCAATTGCCTTTTCCTTGCGATCCCATGACCGATTCCACCCTACTCGCCCCCGTTGTCCCTGTCCTCCCCATTGATCCGATCTCCCTGTACCAGCAAGCAGTCCGCTCTGAAAAGGCCAAGCAGCAGAACGCAGAAGCGCTCTACACCTATGCATTAGCAGGATTCCAGGCTGATGCCAATGACTTCTGGCTCTGTGTTTGCTACAGCGATCGGGCCAGGGTCCGCTCTGAGCAACGGGACTATCCAGGAG
>JANRIN010000109.1:0-2456 GCA_033764965.1 Leptolyngbyaceae cyanobacterium bins.302
AAGGATAGCAGCAATCTGATTTGTCTGGATCAGTATGATTTGAGCCTGCAACAACACTCCGATGGTGCGCTCCTTCGTGTTGATGAATCGCCTGAGTATTTCTTTGACTTAAAAACCGAATCATTTATTGCCGTTAACGATGTCCAAATCAATCAGGTCATCCATGCCTTGCTTGCGCGTCAGTTAGTGTCACCAGATACCCAGTTGCTTGTCAATGTACGAATTCAACTCGCCGATCGCACCGTTGGACTCATCCAATGTAACCATGTTCAGACGGCTCGCTCTTGGCAAGCAGAAGAACAAACATTTGTCACCTCGATCGCTAATCTTATTGCGATCGTCCTAGAAAGTGAATTCCTACAGCAAGAAGTAACTCATTTACTAGATGTAGTCTCTAATGTAGAGGAGGGAAATTTAACAACCCAGGCTCAAGTTAGCGATCGCATTACTGGATTAGTCGCAGATACTTTTAACCGCTTCATTGAACGACTCACCGACATCCTAGACCAAGTTTTCACTGTGGCACATCAGATGTCGCAAGGAGCAAACCAGCAAACAGAACTAGCCCAGACGGTAGCAACCAATGCCGAACTACAGGCTGAGGCAGTCGGACAGGTTTTGAGCTTGACGGAACAAGTAGAACACGCCGCCCAAGATTCTACTGAACGAACAAAAGCATCGAACGAATCCCTACACACGGTTTTTGCTACGTTGATGCAGGGGCAAGATGCGATCAATCAATTGACACAAGGAATCACGATTTTGCAGGAAGGTACTGACCGGATTGTGCAGCGCATGAAAACGCTGACGGAATTTGTGGGTTTAGCAGATCAATTTGTGCAGAACCAAAACCAAATTGCATTTATCACGCAAACCTTATCCCTGAATGCGTCTCTCGTAGCAGCAAGAGCGTCCCAACAGCGTGACCCCAGGCAATTTGTGGTCGTTGCTCGTGAATTTGACTCCATTGCTGAGCAGGTGAGTAAGCTGGCACAACAAACAAGTGAAGGACTGACAGCTCTAGAGCAACAGAGTACTCAAATTCACACGGCTGTATCAGCGGTCGATGGTGATGTGCAGGGTTTGGGTGATCTTGTTAGGCAATTTACCATCGGCGTTGAGCAATCCAATCTCGTCTTTGATCAGGTTCAGATGGCCACGGGTGAAGCGATGAAAGCGGGTCAAGCAGTAGCCCACTTCAGTCAGGAGATTGTGGAAGCCGCTCAAACCACTGCAACTGTGATGCGAGATATTGCTGAACTCGCCAACAAAACCGCAGAACTGACTCAGATAGCTCGAGAGCGATCCGATCAAATGGATCTGCTGTCTACTCAATTACTTCAGACTGCTCAATTCTTCCAGTTACCCTCCGCAATGGGGGGTGATCACAAAGACAAAGCAGGAAGCGATTTCATTCAGGCAGAGCAAATCACCTTGACCGTTCCTGCCCGAAAAGTCCCTTCCAGCCAAGTCCTCCAAACCTAATCTGAAAATAGTGCCTCGGCTTTAGTGCTGAGTAAGCAGAGAGATTTTCGTTCCTGTGTTGTGAACTCGCGTTCATGAGCGTCTGTCTTGAAAATAGACGCGGAGACACGGGGACGAGGGGACGCGGAGAGAGAAATTTTCATCACTTCGTTGTGAGCGCAGCTCATGGTGCCTAACTTGATTTCTTCCCAAGGTGCTGACTTCTACCCCAATCTAACTTCACCCACTTCGGACATACCTATGACGATTATCCAAACTGAACCAAAAGTTACGTCTGAAATCGAGCCTACTCAACTCAATGGGGAATCAACGCAGTTGCCTACCCCTAGAGACCTAACGTTTGGTATTCGGCATAAGGTCAGCATCCGTGTTCTGGTTGTGACATCTTTTGTGGTCCCAATGGTCACCGCTGTAGGACTCACCGGATGGCTTTCGATTCGCCACGGCCAGCGGGCAGTGAATGAGATGGCCGGACGGTTGCAAACTGAGGTTAGCGCTCGTGTCTCGACTCATCTTAACGCTTACTTGAGTATCCCTCATCAGCTCAATCAAATTAACCTAGATGCGGTTGAATTGAAAGCCTTAGACCTACAAAACTTTAAAATGCTGGGTCAATACTTTTGGAGACAAATGAAAGTCTTTAATATTGGCTATAACAGCTATGCCAACAAGGAAGGCGAGTTTATTGGGGTGGAACGTTTGGATGATGGGAATTTACTAATTAACGAAGTCTCTAATTCATCTGCCCAAGGCAAGCTGTACGTTTACCAAACCGATCATCGTGGCAATCGTACAACGTTACAGGAAACTAAGGATTACGATCCTAGAATAGAAGCTTGGTATGCAGAGGCAGCAGAAGCAGGTCATCCTCTTTGGAGTAAGGTTTATCAATGGGAAGATAAGCCAGAAGTTTTGTCTGTTTCATCCAGCTATCCAGTCTATGACAAGAACAAAACATTCCTTGGTGTGAT
>JANRIN010000111.1:0-3548 GCA_033764965.1 Leptolyngbyaceae cyanobacterium bins.302
AGGTGGGGGAAGATCGGGGTCAGGTTTTGCCCTGTTTAGAGGTGTTACAGATGGAGGGAGATCGTTTACGGCAATTGAATTATTGTTTTAACGGCGATCGCTACCAGCTTGCCGATAGTCAACTCTTTACGTCCTAAATTACTTTCAACATTAGTCCTTCAGCAGCAAGTAAAAAAGCTGCCGTAGCTAATTCAGCTACAGCAGGGGTTGATCCAGAACACTTAATAAAGCTAAATTGGCTCACTCCTCGCCATCATCCAGTTCATCATCGAAATCAAAGTCTTCATCGTCGAACTCCACTTCTGAATTCTCTAAATCATCCAGGAAATCTTCATCCTCTTCAATCGGTTTGATCTTGCGGGGAGGTTTAGTAGAAGGTTTGGTATTCAAGGCTTTACCAGTTGCGCCGCTCCTGTGAAGCGGCAGTACTTCAACTTCCACAGCTTCTACCTCACCTGGCAAAGCAGGGAGAGATTGAGGTTCCGTAAATCCGGCGATCGCATCGTGCTGCTGCCAAATCAGCGATTTTGCCGTAGGAGTGCCCAAATAGAGGAGAGGCAAGGTTTCGATCGTCGGTTTAGTATACGCCACCGTCTTGCAGCAGTCGTGCTTGTTCTTGCCCTCCCCTTCCTTGACGGCTTTGAACTCCACCTCCAACACTCCCAAACTCCGCCATCGATCGTTCTTACCGCTGAAAGGCACGTTGAAGTAGTCAGCAAATGACTTTTCCAGGGCACGGTAGAACTCCTCACGGGCTGATTTAAAGCTCCAGAGCGCGACATTTTTGAACCGCACCACGATCGGCATCGTATGCAGGGGTTGATTATCCTCATCCAGAAACAACAGCGCATGTTCTGAGCAAACATCCATCGATTTCTTGTCCAGGCTATTGCGGTACTCATCGTAGAGTCCGACCACAGTGCCGCCCAGGTCTTCCAAATCCGACTTGTAGCGAATGTATTCCGGTACAAATGCCAGCACGAGCAACCGGGCTTCCGTAATCAAAAGACCCGTCACATCTTCAGTGAAAGTAACGGTCGTGAGGTCATCTTCATCCGGTATCGCAAGCCAGCCCGCCTTTTCCAACTGGTCGATCGGAATCAGAATCCCAGCGGGCTTGTCATTGACGACAATGCCGTAGGGCAACTGCGGTCGGCGCACCTGATTGTAGACATCGCTGAGTAGGTCTGTGTCAACCTCAAAGTCTTCTGGCTCCTTCCTGTCGATTCGAGCCGCACGAGAGTTGGTTGCCGCAGTTGTTTTTGGTGATTTGGGAGTAGCCGTCTTAGCACCTGTTCTGGTCGTGCTGGTAGAGCTATTTCTAGAGTTCATTGGTTTAACCATTGCAGTGCTGTCAAATGAATTATCCCAACGCTGAGGCGTTAGCCTGAGAAGCTGCTTGAAACAGAATTTGGACATTGAGCATTTGGACATCGGGATCGCATCTCCTCACCCCCTAAAAAAATGTCCAGGTAGCTGATCCACTCATCAATCTGCGATCGTTAGAATTTTCGCTAGAATCTCAGCCTTTTGCTATGTCTCTCCCCTTGCCTATACAGTGGAACACCCTTTCTGGCAGTAAAAGCCCTACATCTACTGCTTTGATGCAGGTGCCGTCCTATCCCCAACCATTGGCAGCGATCGACTTTGGCAAAATGCTTCAGCAATACAACAATCCCCAAGGCTGGATGATGTTGGGCGGGTTACTGGTTGTGTTAGTGCTGCTCCGCATCAGTGGATCGGGCAAGGGAAAAATTACTACGGGCAAGCTGTGCGGCACTGCGGAGAAACTCGCTGCGACCAGCCTGTCAATCAAGCAGATCAAGGCACGCAAGCATAATAAAGTGACGCTTTGGTCTGGCACACCTCGTTACTGGGCAAAAGGAGCATGGCGCGGGGTAATGACCACCATACAAACGACATTGGGAGCATCCCCAACGGTTTGGCTTCCCAGTTCTGAGCGAGGTACGTTGGTCATTGGCGCTCCTGGCTCTGGAAAAACGTACTCCACGATCGATCGAATGCTGGAAAGCGCGATGCAACAGGGCTTTCCCATTCTGCTCTACGACAAAAAGGGCGATCAGATGCGCCTTCACGCACCTCTAGCAGCGCGTTACGGGTATCAGGTCAGAGTCTTTGCACCGGGAGAAACCTTCAGTGGCGTGATTAACCCGTTGGATTATATGCGGGATGCGCGAGATGGAGTGATGGCAGGGGAGATCGGTAAAGTCATTAATCGCAATGCCAGAGAAGGGGATGGCGGGCGAAGTGATGAGTTCTTTACCAAAGCAGGAGACCTGCTAGCAAAGGCATTGCTGCAATTAGTTAAGGGTTCCCGCTATCCCGATATGGCAATGCTCTACGCCGTGTTGCGCTTACCTAATCTGGTGCATCGAATTGATTATGCGGTGCAATCCAAGCAGTTGGATGAGTGGGTCGCTACCTCTTTTGTGCAATTTCTCAGTGCGAAGGACGCTGAAAAAACAATTTCTGGTATCCTAACAACCGCCGCAGGCACCTTTTCATCGTTCATTCAAGCAGATCTGCTCCGCGCCTTCATTGGCAAATCGACGATTCCAACTCGCTTGGAAAGACAAGAGATCGTAGTATTCAAGCTGGATGATGAGCGTCGCAGTGTGGTAGGTCCGCTACTGGCTGCTGCGATTCATTTGATGATTGTAGGCAATCTCAGCACGCCCCGCAAAGACCCGCTGATTATCTCTCTAGACGAGTTGCCCTCAATTAAGCTAGATCGCCTGCCGCAATGGATTAACGAATACCGTTCCAATGGCGCTTGTTTCATTCTGGGTATTCAAAGTTTGGATCAACTCTATGATATTTACGGAGATAAGATGGGTGCTGCGATCGCCTCTGCCTGTAGCACCCATGTCTTGTTCAATCCCGGCAATCATAAAACGGCTGAGGATTACTCGAAACGGTACGGCGAAAAAGAAGTGCTGATCAAAAATCGAACGACGGGGCGATCGCTCGGTGGACAAATGAGCCGCTCAATTAGTTGGAGTGAAAATCTACAAAAAATGCCGGTGATCAGCGCCGATGAGATTCTCAAATTTCCTCAAGGCAAATGCGTGATCACCAGTCCTGGCTATAGTTCAGGCGGACAGGCATCAATTCCTTATCCGCTCATCATTCCTGTCTCTAAAGCGGATGAAAAGCGAGCAAAGGAAAGTGAAAGTCTATGGGAATCACAAGTGAGAGCCGCTTTGGAAAGTCAAGTGATTCTGCCAAATGTAGACGCATTAACCCAAGCTTTATATGAACGGATTGAAGAAGCAGAGCGTATGCTACCACTTCCAGATGAAGGAGAAACACCAGCTTCGCTATCAAAAAGTGGTGTTGAAACTGATGCACTCGATCATTTCCCTAAACGAACGTTTACAACACCAGGATTACAAGAATAGCTCTGTTATCAAAACAAACATATCAACGGTTTTGTCTACGATCCAAACTACGAATCTGCAATTCTTGCCACCAGGTTGTACTACGTTCTGTCAATCCTTCTAATCGATAAAGCCATTGATAAGACT
>JANRIN010000113.1:0-14172 GCA_033764965.1 Leptolyngbyaceae cyanobacterium bins.302
GGCACTTTTGACTTGCTCCCAAACTTCATCGGGCAAGCGAAAGGCGGGGTCAATCGCTGTAAAGCTCATTCAGGTTAAATGTCTAGAACTCAGTCTCCTCCAGTATCTCACCTTTTATAGGGTTTCCGGATAGGCTCTTAGAATCGTGAAGTTAATAACATCCGGAGTTTGTCATGCTGAACAAGCAGAGCGACGTGAAGCATCTCTGCGATTCTTCGCTAACCGCTCAGAATGACAACTTCTCGATGTTAATTAATTCTCATTCCTTAGCCTGAACTAAAGTTCAGGGCTTCATTCAGTGCCATTCATCTTTAGTTGATCTAGAAAGAGGTGAGTTTTGCGCCTACTTTTTTGAGTGAGCGAAGTTCAAAGCCAACTCACCTCCACTCCAACGATCGATGGGAAGCTTTACGGCTTATCTGGAGTTTGATAGTAAACCTTACTACCCAGGTCCGAGACAAAGTAGCATTTTCGGTAAGCTTGCCATAACGCCTTCCAAATAGGTTCTTTAGAAACGTGGTAATACTCGCCCAACACGGGTTTGATGGCTTCTGTGGCTTCCACCAGGTGGTAATGGGGAATGGTGATGAAAATGTGGTGCGCGACGTGAGTCCCAATATTGTGATGAATTGGATTCACCATTCCATAGTCGCGATCGACCGTAGAAAGTGCCCCTTTCAAGAAATACCAGTCCTTCCCGCGATACCAGGGAACATCTTCATCGGTGTGGTGTAAAAAGGTGACTAAATCCAACCACATGACGAAAACTAGATAAGGCATGAAGTAATACTTAAACAAGAAACCAATACCGTAGTGAATGCCGATCGCCGTTAAAAGACTCAGCATCAGCACACAGCACGCCGTACTGGTCAACACTTGCCACTTTTCATGGGGACGGTACAAAGGACTTTCCGGCATAAAGTGAGAACCTTGTTTTCCGGGCGATCGCCGGAACAGGTACAACGGATAGACAAACAAAATCAAATGGAATCGCGCTAATTTTTCATACCATGCCATGTCGTAATACTGGGTTTCTGTCACAGGATACCAGGTTTCATCGGTATCAATATTCCCGGTATTGGCGTGGTGAGTGCGGTGACTAATGCGCCAACCGTGGTAAGGAACCAGAATCGGCGTATGACAAATGTGACCCAAGAAATGGTTGAGCTGGCGATAGCGGGAAAAAGAACCATGCCCACAGTCATGTCCAACCACAAACAGTGCCCAGAACATCGTGCCTTGCAAAATCCAAAATAAGGGAAAGAACCAGGCACGATCGATCTGAGCTGCGATCCAATACAAAACCGTGATGATGCCAAAATCTAGAAATAGATAAGACAGCGATCGCCAAAGGTTTGACTGAAAACAATGAGCAGGGATGGCAGAGCGCACATCTTTAAGCGTAAACGGTAGCGTTTCACGCACAGTCGGTCGAGAAATTAAAGTTACGGTCACGTTGTCGAGGTACTGATAGGTAATTTAAGCAGGAGAGTTGTTAATCCAGATCTTGCACCATTCTCAATTGAACGCTCTGTCCCACCAGGAAATGAATTTTCCGACTGACAGCAAAAGTCTTCTAAAGAAGACTGGATAGAACTTTCAGTCCATTTCAATGGACTTTTGCTATCAGACCGGAATGTATCCCAGGGCGGCTGTTGCGCGAGGTACAAGATATAAATCAGCCCATTTCAATCAATGAGCTTTGCACACAACTATCCACAAGAGAATTATTTTAGAGCTTAATGTTTCGTTATGAATAGAGTGAATTTTCTCATATAGCCAAAAATCCACAAGCATTTGCCAACTTTCCTTACTTTCCGGAGAAGTCCCCTAACCTGTGCAGTACGCTTGGAGACAAGTTTCTATCCCTCGACTCATGGCAAAGCTTGAACTCATCAATCTCAATAAAACCTTTACTCCTAAAGTAGTTCCCGTGAAGGATATTAGCCTGACGGTAGAGGATGGAGAGTTTTTGAGTTTACTGGGACCGTCCGGTTGTGGCAAATCTACTATATTGCGAATGATCGCAGGCTTAGAAATTCCTACCCGTGGCGTAGTGCAGATTGGAGGACAAGATGTGACCTATGTGCCACCGGGCGATCGCAACATCGCAATGGTGTTCCAGAGTTATGCCCTCTATCCTCACATGAACGTCTATGACAACCTCTCCGCTGGCTTAAAGCTGAAAAAGATACCCAGAGGCGAAATTGCTCAACGGATTCAGGAGGTTTCTCGCATTTTGGGTTTGGATGAGTTGTTGCAGCGTAAACCGGGGCAACTCTCCGGCGGACAACGGCAGCGGGTTGCGGTGGGTCGTGCGCTAGTGCGTCAGTCGGATGTGTTCTTGCTGGACGAACCCCTGAGTAACCTGGATGCCTTATTGCGAGAGCATGTGCGGGCGGAACTGAAGCAGATTTTCGAGAGTCAAAAGGCTCCGGTTGTCTACGTGACTCATGACCAAACTGAAGCCATGACCCTTTCCACTCAGGTTGCAGTGCTGAACAACGGCTACTTGCAACAACTGGACTCTCCCGATCGCATCTATACCCATCCATCCAACCAATTTGTTGCCGGTTTTGTCGGTAGTCCGCAGATGAATCTGATTCCAGTTATAAAACAAGAATCCTTGGCGGGATTGGGAAATTATAAAATTCCGGTTTCTGTCGCCACCCATGCAGATCAGTTAGTGTTAGGCATTCGTCCCGAACATATCCGAATTGCGACCTCTGAGGACTCATCTACGGTGAAAGGAACCGTCTTTTTAGTGGAGAATTTGGGAATGCACAAACTGGTCAGCATTCAAGTTGCCAATGGTCACGATAAACCGATCATCTTACGATCGCTGCTTTCGCCTTCCGAAGATTGGGCGCATCGAGAACTAACCCTAGCACTGCCTTCGGAGCATACTCATTGGTTTGATGGCAAAACAGGCGAAGCGTTGTAAAAAGGAAAAAGTTATGTTTTCGCGAATTGCGTTAATGATTGTTTTAATCGCCTCTCCAATCTCTTTAGGGTGTAAAACAATCCATCGATCGCTGCTGCAATCTGCTCTGCCGCCCCTGAGTCTCAACAAAATTACGTTTGATCTTAGTCAGATTTCTTCTGAAGGTTTAGTAGGTTCAGGGGATGGATTACGATCGCTCAGTTATGAATTTTGTATTCCGGCAAATCTCCAATCTTTGGCAGAAGTCAAAGCCATTGATTCAACATTCCAGCACTCGCGATCGCCCGGACGAATTCGCTGCACCCAGGAGCAATATCTGGTGATTGGTGAGACGCACAAATCCAACTGGCGCACCATTTTGACTCAACTCACCCAACTAAATTACATTCAACGCATTGATCAGTTTTTGGGGGAGTAACCCTCTAGCAAATACGCTCTCCTATCCAACCTTCAGAAGCGCTAAGATACGGTCATTCCAATCGGCAAACCAGCGATGTTGAAATACAACCGCTACGACTGTCTTCCTTCTGCTGAGGAACTCCCCGACTCAGATGATACCCCCGTGGATAACGAGCTACAAAACTGGGTGCCCAACCTGCTGGCAATGATTCTGGCGCTGACATGGAGCGATCGCACCGACTGGTTCTTTGGGGTCGATATGGGGATCTACTTTGATCCAGCCCAACCCGCGATCGTTCCCGATGGGTTTCTCAGCCTGGGAGTCGAACGATTTGTAGGTGTGAACGGACGCTTAAGTTATGTTTTCTGGGAAGAAGATGACATCGTTCCCATTTTTGCGTTGGAGGTCGTTTCCAGAACCTACGGAGGCGAGTACGAACGAAAAAAGGTTGACTACGCTGAATTAGGCATTCTGTACTACGTCATTTACGCGCCAACTCGGCAACGCCATCGCCGCAAACCGCTAGAAGTGCATAAGTTAGTCAACGGCAAGTATGAATTGCTGCCAGATGAGCGGGTGTGGATGCCGGAAATTGGGTTGGGTATTGGTCGTGAAATCGGCACTCATCAAGGGTGGACACGGGAATGGCTCTACTGGTACGACGAGCAGGGCGATCGCTTGCCATCCCCAGAAGATAAAGCGGCACAGGAACAGCAACGGGCTGAACAGGAATGGCAACGAGCTGAACAGGAATGGCAACGGGCTGAACAGGAACAGCAACGGGCTGAACAGGAACAGCAACGGGCTGAACAGGAACGGCAACGAGCTGAAAGACTGGCAACCAAGCTGCGGGAATTGGGGATTGATCCCAACGATCTTTAAGGATGCAAAGGCTTTCGCATGGCAGAACATATTCTCAAAGCAACTTGCGAAACCGTTCATCTGGGCGGATTTTCTTCGGCATTAAAACCGGTCTTAGTTGTGGAGTCGGGCGATCGAATTCATGTTGAAACCTTCTCTGGCTTTGGCGTATATCGCAAGGCTCCAGCAGAATTTGTCCCGCCAGAATTTCGGGAGATTTGCGAAAACCTGCCCAGCGATCGCAAAGTCGGATCTGGCTCCCATTTGCTCACAGGTCCAATCCACATCAACAATGCTGAACCTGGTGATGTGCTGGAAGTGCAGCTAGAAGCAATTTCACCCCGACTGCCGATCGGGTTCAACGCCATTCGCCCCGGTTGGGGTGCCTTGCCCCAGGCTTTCACAGAACCCGCCCTCCGGTTTATCTCCCTTGATTTACAAAATCAAGTGGCTGAATTTCCAGTCGGAAGTGAGATCAAAATTCCCCTCCGACCGTTCTTCGGCATCTTGGGCGTTGCAACCGAAGAAACATCCCGCTCTTCCATTCCTCCTGGTTTGTATGGAGGCAATATTGATAACCGTCATTTGCGAGCAGGTTCTCGCTTATTTTTGCCGATTTTCTTGCCTGGAGCACTGTTTTCCATCGGCGATGGTCACGCGGCACAAGGCGATGGAGAAGTGAACGTCACTGCGATCGAAACCTCCATGAACGGAACCATTCAACTGATTCTGCATAAAGACTTAAACCTCACCGCTCCCCTGGCTGAAACGCCCACCGATTTCATCCTAATGGGCTTTGGGCACACGCTGGACGAAGCTTTGGAGCAAGCTCTACAACAAGCGATCGAGTTTTTGAAAACCTATGCCCATCTTTCGGCTGAAGATGCCTACGTTCTGTGCAGTCTGGCGGTGAATTTCCACATCACTCAAGCGGTCAATACTCCTCAAAAGGGCGTACATGGCATGGTGCCGAAAAATCTTCTGCCAGCGTTTTTTTCCCTTTCTTCCTTTTCCTGACTCCTACTGTAGAATCTATAAGTGTTCAGTTCCTCGATGGGTTTGTCCGGTGACTAAGGTTTCAGCCCCCACCACAAAAGATGTGTTTCGCTGGCAGTATTTAGCCAGAGTCTTGCAGGATTTGCCATTGGACGAGATGGCATGGCAGATTAATCGCGGTATCACCCGCCAATGGCGATCGGGATCAGGACTGTGGTTCATGGTTGGGGCAGGTGCCCTGGCTCTGCTGTACTGGAATGGTCGGCTTTTTGTGGCAACGGGTGCTGGCATTGGAGTAATGGTGTTGGTTTACCTGATGCACGATTGGAAGCCATCCTTGAACTTGTTGGCACTGCGAAAATTTTTAGATGGGTGGAATCAACCCTTTCTGGTTGCCGTGGGCGCGGGCGCGATCGCAACCTTAACGACCTATTTAGCCGCTTCAGTCTGGGTTGATGCGGAGAGCCATTGGATTGCATCAGGCGCAATTTTGCAAAGCATGGGGACATTGACGGTGTTGCTGCTGTTAATTACTCAAATGTTGAATCGGCAAGAACGCCGCGATCGCATTCCTTATAACAAGCTGGTGTCGGATTTGGTGCAGGATGACCCGTTGAAGCGCCTGATTGCAGTGCGTCAACTCACGGATGCGATTTCGGTTTTAGAAGACGATCACCGCGATCGTCGTTCTGGGCTTGCCAAAAAGCCAACTCGTCACGAAATTGCTGATTATTTCCGTCTCATGCTCAACCGCGAGGAAGACCCGATCGTGCGAGATGCTATTTACGATGGGCTGCAAACTCTTGATATTGTCTATCAACTCAAACAGGCGAATGCTCCCCTGTTGCAACTCACCCCTCGCTATCCCGTGACTACCAAGTCCAAACGGCTAACTCCCACTCCCACATTCCACGAACTATAGCCGGAGTCTAAAAAGGTACGGCTCGATCAGGTTGAACGCACGAACGGGAAGTACAAAACAGGATGCCAACTGTGCCGTAATAAATTTTGAGCAAAGCTGGACGTAGACAACTGCAATAAGGGGTTGCGAGGATTGTGGGACACCGCGATCGCGCTGACATCAGGCTCCAACGCGGCTTCAATCACCTGCATCACAGGTGCGCCAACTCGTACTTCGGTCATCACCTGCAAGTTCAAAGTTTCTAAGTCTGCCTTGACTTTTGCCAGTTCGGCTTCAGCCTGTTTCAAGTATGGTTCTTGAGGAATATTACGGCGATCGCAATCATCCACAATCCAACATAAGTAGCAAGCCTCTAAAATGGGGCGAGACTGCTTGCGGACTCGTTGTTTCAACTGCTCAATCAAATATTTTGACGCTTCAGTTCCGTCGTAGGGCAACATCAAATAACGAAAAAGATGCTGACATCGTAAATCAAGCTCTTCAGTCGTGTACGTTGAAATCAGTTGAGGACGAACCGATAGCAGCGGAATCGGCGTTTTGTTATAAACCTCTACAGCAGTACTGCCAAACAACTTCTCTGATAGCGCATTACGCAGCGAATACCCCAGCATCAGCAAATCGGCTTTTTGTTCCTTTGCCACTCTTAAAACGAGATCGGGGGGATCACCAGACTCCACCATGACTTGAACTGTCATCCCAGATGGAACTGCTGTTTGAGCTTGCTGTAAAACAGTTTGGGCATAGTTCACCCTGTCCTCATCAACACGGGGAATTGAGCCAGATTGACTAAAGGGCACACAATGGAGGAAGGTAACGTGTTCAACGCTTGCAGCAGCTAGACTGGGCAAAAAACTTACGAGACGCTGAAGCCCGTCTGAAAGAGTAGTACAAACAAGCAAACGCTGAAACATGAGAAGCTGCAAGATGTAAGGCGAACTGCCCCTACAGTAACATTCCAATCGAGATTGCGCTTATCTTACTGGCTAACAATAGTTCCGATTTGAAGATTGCAGTGGGTTCAAGGAGAACTCAACCCAATCCGAGCGACACCAGGAATCCAACAAAGCATCAAAAGAACAGAAATATAATTGTAAATAGAATAATTTAGGCAAATAATTTAGTTAAATTAAACTCAAGAGATAGCAGGCACAAACGGATTAAAGCTTTTTTCAAAAACTCATCTTGCTAGTCAAACAATATTCAGTCAAATAGCTTGACTTCCGTCTTAAAGGTCTCTCTCAATGCGACTGACTCCCCACCACCCCAGCCTACTCCCCTGAGGAACTAAGCAAGAGATCGAGGTCGCCCACTCGCAAGCAAATTACAGCATTTGCGAACCGGGTTCTAAGCCCCACTGATGCTTGAGAAACTGTTTATACATATTCTCACGGACGATCATCTGTTCATAGAGCTTGATCAGGAAGTCCTGGGCTTGCTCACGACTCATCTGGTTCACTTGGGTCTCAAAAGACCGAATGCTGAACTGTTGTTCCAGGGAAAGGTTAACAGGTTGGTTCATAATCCACTCCAGTTTTGAGAGAGTAACGCGCAGCCAAGAGCAAAAGTTAAAAGATTAACTGTGGCTCTTGGGAATAGCGATCGCAGTTCCTTCCAGGATTCCCCACAAGAAATTTAAATCACTATGCTTATTACAAAAGATAACAAGTGTTTGACAAATTGCACATACCCCTGAATGGGTAATCCCCAGGGTAGAGGGATAGCATAATCTAAATTTCAAGAAGAAATAATTCTGTTTACTGCTTACATTTCCGCAATCAGTTTTGTTGAATCAAGCCAATTTGACTGAGGGTAAGGCTTAAAGATTTAATAAGTGCTTTATTGCGTGTTCATAAGTTATTCGAATTTATCGTTTCCATGAGCAATAGGTTGCTGGTTTGGGAATTCTAGGCTCAACTGAGAAAGATTGGTGTGCTGACGCTGTGAGTCAAAATCAGAAATCAATGGAATTCCGGCAGAGAAAATCTAGACCTTTCGTCGATCGAGACAATCCTCAATCTGGCGATCTCCCCAATTCTTGGGATCTGCACTCCTATTCCTTGCCTCACGCTAAAGGAGTTGCCTCGGTGCGAAATACTTCTGCTCTAGCCATGAATTCCCAGACTAATTTCAGCGGGTTGCTCAAACAATTCATTCATATTGCGGCGACTAGCAACACCACAGAGTTGTTTTGCACTCGATCGGCAGAGGCGTTAGGCAAAGCTTTTGATGCAGATGGTTGTACGGTCATCACCTTCAAACTGCCCTTTAACCATCCTGAAATGAGTTGTTGGTTAGCTGGGCAGGACATTGTACCGATCGTGGTGCAACCCAACGGACAGAGTTACTTGATGCAGCGATCGTTGCATGTGCAGCCTTCCATCTCGAATGCTGCCAGCACTGCCCCCAACCCAACCGCGAGTGTGATTAGTTTAGCCGAATCCATCTGGCAGTACATTCAGGTGCCAACTGCTCTTTCAAACCCTGTAACAGATACCGTCGTGGAAATATCGATTCAAGTTCAGGGCGTGCCAAACGGCATAATCAGTTTGGTGCGATCGCAGTCTCGTCCTTGGACTGCCCCAGAACTTGACACGTTAGAACTGATTAGCCAGCAAGTTGCTGCCACCTTTTCCCATCTGAGGTTGCAACAGTTCGCAGAACAGCAACTTCAGTATCAGAATGTTGTGAATCAATTAGCTCTGGCAGTCCGAAACACCTCTGACGTAACCAATATCTTTCAATTGGCAACAGAAAGCACTTCACAGGTTCTTAATGGCAAACGAGGACTGCTTTTGAGAGTCCGCTATGCTGATCCCCTCTTTCGTAATCACGCCCCCACAGAAATTCCCAAAGCTCGGATCACCGTTGTCAGTGAATGGATTGCCCCAGACTCTAGAGAAGGCTGGAATTCTGTAGCTGCGAATCATCTACCGTCCGTACTCAACCAGTCTTTCTGGCTTTCGGAGTGCAATCTTTGCCAGCAGGTGTTTAACAGTTTTCATTCCGTGGCAATTGACGATACCCAACAGGTGCCTCAAGGGGAAAATTCTGATCCCCATAAAGAAATCTTTCAGCTAGAGCAGTTAAATTCTCTAATAATTACGCCGTTGGAGAATCAAGGAACGATTCTAGGATTTTTAATTGTGCAGGACAGTCGGACCCGTGGGTGGCAGCAGGCAGATATTGAGTTGATGGATTTGGTGAGTGCTCAAGTCAGCAATGCCATCATCCAAACGGAAACACTACGCCAGGTGCAATCGCTGGTGGAAAAACGCACCGCTGAGTTACAGCAGAGCCTGACTGTGCAAGCAAAGCTATACGAACGCACTCGACAACAGATAGAGCAACTACGCCATCTCAATCAGCTAAAAGATGAATTTTTAGATACGGTGAGCCATGAACTAAGAACACCTCTCACCAGTATGTCCCTGGCGATCCGGATGTTGCGGCAGGTTGGAACATCCAGCGATCGCAGCGATCGCTATCTAGACATTTTGGAACAGCAGTGCGCTCAGGAAACCAATTTGGTGAATGATCTGCTGGCATTGCGCGAACTGGAGTCGAAGCAGGTTGCGATTCAACTGGAAGAAATTAATTTGGTTGAATTGATTGCAGAAGTTGCTCAATCATTCCGCCAACGGTGGGAACCGGAAGGACTCAGCTTAGAACTTGAGTTTCCCTCTCATCCGGTCAAAATTCAAAGCGATCGAGACAGCCTCAACCGAGTTCTTGTGGAACTTTTCACCAATGCAGGCAAATTCTCGACTCCCAATAGTTGCGTCCAGCTAAAACTGATCTACCACCGCGAAGTGCCAACCAATCAGGTGATTCTGTCCCTCACCAATATAGGCTCAGGCATTTCCCCAGAAGAGTTACCGTATATTTTCGATAAATTCAGACGCTGCCAGGGAGCGACCGAAAATGCCATTCAAGGGACGGGTTTAGGCTTGGCTCTCGTGAAAAGCCTGGTGCAGCATTTGAACGGCACAATTTCTGCCTCCAGTGCTCCGCTTGAAAATTCTCCCAGATGGGAAACTTGTTTTAGCGTAATTTTGCCCCAAACCTTTGATCTGTCGGAGGCTATTTGAGCATTATTTGGAGCATTATTTGGGTTAAGGGACGGTAAAGGCGATTCTCTTGTGTCAATTTTCTGTTAACCGATAGGCGAGCTTAAGAAGAAAAACTGCTGATTGGCGGTTAAACTGGAGTCGAATTACCGATCGTCATGCTTACATCTGCTGATCCCAAACCCCTCCGTTGGCAACGCGCCCGATATTCACCTGTATCGAGAAAGGTGGATATCGTTCTGTCGGCTGCCCAACTGGTTTTCTACCTGTGGTGGGACAGTCGGATTCCGGGACAATCAGCACGCTACCGCAATCGACGAGCGCAGTGGTTTGTGGGCACTTTGCTGGATTTAGGTCCAACGTTTATCAAGTTAGGGCAGGCGCTATCAACCCGTGCAGATTTGCTACCGCTGGAGTACGTGCAAGCACTGGGACGGTTACAGGACAAGGTGCCAGCCTTTGATCCCAATCAAGCGATCGCCCTGGTTGAAGCCGAACTAGGCGCGTCAATTTATCATTTGTACCGAGAATTTGAGCCAGTTCCCATTGCAGCAGCCAGCTTAGGACAAGTGCATCGAGCGCGACTTCACACGGGGGAAGTTGTTGTCGTGAAGGTCCAGCGCCCTGGACTGGACAAGCTGTTTCAAATGGATTTCAAAATCTTGCGGCAAATGCTCCGTTTTTGCGATCGCTTGTTTCCCTGGACTCGTCGCTACAACCTGCAAGAAATCTATCTGGAATTTGCCCAAATTCTGCAAAGCGAGATTGACTACATCCAGGAAGCCATGAATGCGGATCGCTTCCGCTACAACTTCAAAGATCATCCCCGCATTTTGGTGCCGCAGATTTATCCCAAACACACCACTAGGCGAGTGTTGACGATGGACTACCTGCCCGGAATCAAGCTCACCGATCGTCAGAGCCTGGAGGCTTGTGGGATCAACGTTAAAGAAATGAATCAGTTAGGGATTTGTTGCTACCTGAAGCAACTCTTGCAAGATGGGTTTTTCCAAGCCGATCCCCACCCCGGTAACATGGCAGTGAGTCAAGACGGATGCCTGATTTTTTATGACTTTGGCATGATGGCGGAGGTTCTCCCCATTAACAAAGACCAGATGGTAAAAACCTTTTTTGCGGTTTTGCGGAAGGATACCGATCAGGTCGTTGACACCTTGACCGACATGGGCTTGATTGAGCCACTGGCGGATATGACTCCTGTGCGCCGGGTGACTCAATTCTTGCTGGAGAAGTTCACCGAAAAACCGGTTGAACTGCAAGCCTTTGGGGAAATGCGGAGTGAGCTTTATGCCCTCTATGAACAGCAACCCTTTCGCCTCCCTGCCAAGATGACCTTTGTGCTGAAGGCGCTGACCACACTGGACGGGGTGGCACGATCGCTTGATCCCCAATATAATCTGCTGGCTTGCGCTAAACCCTTTGTTAAAAGCCTGACCCTAGCCAACGGACAGGGCAGGGCGATGGGAGAATTAGCGCGGCAGGCGAAAGATTACGTGATGTATCGAATGCGGCAACCGAGTGCGGCTGAAATTTTGATGCAGCAATTTAACGATCGCTTAGAGCAACGCGAGACAGAGTTTCGGAATCAGGCATTGGAGAACTCGCGCAAGATTGAGGAACTCCGCCTCACCCTGAAAAGTTTGGTCTATTTTTCTATCACTGGATTCACCTTATTAGTGGGTGCCATGCTCTTGTTGGGAACTTACACCAACTGGGCGATCGCGGCTTTTGTGGTTTCTGGGCTAGGAGCGCTTGCCTTAACACGATCGCTGGCAATTTTGGCATTCCGCAATCAAATCAAACGCATTGTGTGATGGTGACTCAATTGTCTAGGTTGGAGTCTGGCAGGATAGTTCCGGTCAGGTTGGCTTGGGTCAGGGTTGCCCCGCGTAGATTTGCTCCAGTCAGGTTGGCGTAGCTGAGATCGGCTCCAGTTAAGTTCGCTCCGCGCAAGTTTGCTCCCGTCAAGTTCGCCCCAATCAGCCTTGCCTTGCGCAACTGCGTAAACCTCAAATCGGCTTGAGCCAGGTTGGCGTAGGCAAAATTCGCCCCGTAGAGGTACGCCCCACACAAATGCACTTGGGTTAAATTCGATCGCTCAAAGTTCACCTGATGCAAGTGACTGTTACTTAGTTCAGCTTGATGTAAGATGGCGCTGCTCAAATTGGCGTTTGTCAAGTCTGCATCTAACAAAATCGCACCACTCAGATCGGCGCGTTGCAAATCGGCATGACTCAAATCGGCGCGGCGCAAATTTGCCTGAAACAATTCAGTTCCGATGAGGTTGGCATGGCGACAGTCGGCTGATTTCAAGTTGGCATATTTCAAGTCGGAGCCAATTAAGTTGGCATGAGCCAGGTTTGCTCCGGTTAAATTGGCTTCCTGCAACATCGCGTTGACCAGTTCAGCCTGACTCAAGTTGGCGTTGACCAAACAAGCCTGCCTTAAGTTGGTCGTACTCAGGTTTGCCCCGGAAAAGTCGCGACCTGTTAAGTTCCTACCACTTAAATCTGCTCCTCGTAATAGTTGAGAATCAGATTCAGAAAGATCAAACACGATCGCCGCTTTTGGTGCATGACCATTTTGTGCTGTCGAATTGCTTTCCAGTTCGGGCGATCGACGCTGGTTATTTTGCAGCCCAAAACCTTTCGTTGCCAAGCGTTTTTGCTGTGTGCGATGCTTAACCTTTGCCATACCTCATTCTAGCCGCCCAGAGGAGTGTTCCCGCCCAGCGATCGCTTCCATCGAGCCTAAAACAGCATTCGCCGCAGCGATAATGTCTCGCTCTTCTCCACCCAGGTAAAGCCGCCCAAAACTACCCACAGCGGAAATTTGCAAGATATTGATGAAAGCGGCTTTTTCTGCTTCGTTTGCCGCCAGAGCCGCATACGCCGCAGGCTCCACTTCAAACACGTAGAGCGTTTGTCCAGAGGTAATCATTTGTCCGCGACGATTGCGATTGATCAGTTGCGCGTGATGGGGATCGATGTTGCGAATAATCTGGCTAGACAAAACTCGCGGCTTGAGACAATCCTGCCGCCGCACCCCTAAGGCATCGAGAATTGCTCTGCCGGAAGCCTGGACTTCTCCCTGATTGGTGGAGTGGATTTCCAACAGACCATACAAGCGTTCAACTACCAACACGCCCGGACGCACGACCGCCGCTTTCAGGGCAACATCGGTAATACGGTTAATTTCAATTCCTGGAGACACTTCAATCCACAGAGAAGCGTCCCCCGGCAAGGGAAGAAATCCAATGGAAACGGTTCCCATGTAGGCGGCGTGCTGGGGCTGGAGTCGGTCAATGTATACGTAGCTGCGAAGATCAACGCCCAAAGTTTTAACAAATTCATCAAACTTAACCAGTATACGGCGTTGTGTTTCCGGTGGTTACGAAAAAACGGCTTTAGGTTTTACCATTAGAAGCATGGCTACTTCTCCATCTGATCCTTACAAAAGTCGAGTTGTGCGGGGTGTGGTGCAACAGGCGCGGCGCTGGCTCGATCGCGGACAAACCGCAGTTCGACAGTTGCAGGTGGCAGCCAGTTGGAGTGCCCAAATTTTGCTGTATCCGGTCTATGCGCTGTTTCAAACGGGGCGATCAGTGGGCAAACGAATCGAGCGATCGCAGCAAGCCGTCCGGCTTCAGGAGTTGGAACCGCAGCGGGAAGATATTCCTTTAATACAAGATGACGCGAAATTAACGGCTGAGTCGCCGCTGCAAAAGGTCTTACAAACGCTGCAAGCCTTTGAGTTGCCGGAAGATTACGTGGTGTGTGTGGATCAACCCGTTACCATTCGGGCGATCGCATCCCTGCTTGATACCAGCCCTTTCAAGGTGCTTTTTTATCTTTTTTAGATTTCGATTCACTCAGCAATCGAGCGGTAGAGACGTGAGGTTTATCTTTTTGCCATTCCGGTTTGGGGACTTTCTTCTTCACTCCCCTGGGGTGGGAGCGGAATT
>JANRIN010000116.1:0-8903 GCA_033764965.1 Leptolyngbyaceae cyanobacterium bins.302
ATTTCGTAGGAAATAAAAGGTGCGATTCGGTTCAAGGACTGTACCCACCAGTTCAACACTGCGAGATCCTGGTTCAACACAGCGTTGAACTGCATCTGGAATATTGGGCGAGGGTGTTGTTCTACCAATGGTGCTAAAACCGAAGACCAACAAAACGACTAAAGAGCTACTCAGCAGAAATCGAAAAGATAGACGTTTCATAAAAACCTCAACCATTACAAACCAATGTTGTTTCCTTAAGAGCGACGAAGATAGGGCATGGGATTCACGGCGTTACCATTTCTGCGAACTTCAAAGTGTAGGTGAGGACCGCTCGATCGCCCTCGACTCCCAACCGTTCCAATCACCTGCCCCTGCGAGACTCGTTGCCCTACTCGTACAGAAATGGTGTTGACATGGGCATATCGAGTTTCCAGCCCATTCGCATGGCGAATCGTAATCAGCGCACCGTATCCATCAGGGTCGCAACCAATACAAGCTGTGACGACTTCTCCTCCGTCCGCTGCTTTGATGGGTGTTCCGAGTGGCATTGCAAAGTCAACACCTGCATGGATATGGTCGCCTCGGTCGTTTCCATATTCTCCGTTTCTGGGAGTTGGGGCATTTGCGCCCACTGGATAGATCATTCTGCCTGTGCTAATGCCTGGACTACCACTACCGCTGGTTTGACAGGTTCCAACAGAACCACTGGCATTAGATGTACCGCTGGAGCGCTGCAATACTCTTCTCAGTTGCTCAAAATAGCTATCAATTCGGGTTCCAACCCGGTCATAGTCGCCATTAACAATCGATCGCGCACAGCGCAAGTTCACCTGTGACCCGCTGATACACTGCCCTAAACGAGTGCCTGTGTACCACCCCTCCTTCATGCCCCGACACAGGGCTTGGGCTGCGATGGTTGGATTATGTAACCTGCGATCGCTGATACCGCCATAAGCAGGAAGTCCTAATCTTTGAAAAACTCGTCGTTTGTTACTGCACCAGGTAACTTGAATCAGTCCCTCGCCCCATCCGCATTCGTCATAGCGGTGTCGGCTGTACTCATCCGTCGTGTTGTAATGGTCACTCTCATGTTCGGCAGTGGCTAGAACATAAGCCAGTTGATTGACATCGGTAATCCCTGCGGATGAACAGGCTCGAATAATCTCCGGCATAAAAGGAGAGGCTTGACGAGCCTGTGCTGTACCCATTGACCTGAGAATCTGGTCAGAGATCCGTCCGGTTTGAGTAGCATTGACGCTACAGCTTTGGGAAGTATCCCCTCCTGCCTGATTAATAATGTCTTGAATATCTTCGGGTATGGGTGGTTGTTCTATCCCGTTAGGCGGAGCCATCTCGGTTAACCCGACTAAAACAATACCCTTCTCATGGGTGGGAAACCAGGGAACCGGACCAATAAAGTAGGGAGTACAACCCAGGTCTACAAATGCAGTTCGGTGGCAAACCCGAAAGTACAACCCAAATCTTCCAGTACCCGTAGATTCGTCCGTGTTAGTCAGCACAACTCTGACCGTTTCTTCTTCTCCGATGTTCAGTTTTGCATTTGGGGAACGCTAGAGAATATCCTTTCGTTTAGGAATAACGGCAATGACCCCAATTAGTGCAGCTTTAACTCAGGCAGATCGGGATGCGGTGATGGCGGCGGTGGCAACGATTAAAACAAAGCTACCGTTTTTAGTAGATTTGAATGCAGATGAGCGAAAGGCTCTACCCAAGATGGGAGATAAGAGTCGGGCGTTTGTGAGTAAGGCGTTGGAGGTGGCGACGCAGAACCCGGACTTTTTGCCGCGATCGTTTGACCTGGAGGAGTTGCGGAAGGATGTGCAGCTATTTGAGTCGTTGTATCCGCTGTTGCTGTCGATGACGCAGTTACAGGAGTTGTTGGATGATACTTGCCTTGCAGTGGGCAGTGAGGCGTATGCGGCGGCGTTGCAGGTGTATAACTACGCGAAGGCGAGTGGAAATGTGGGTGGGATGGATGCGGTGGTGGGTGAAATGGGGCAACGGTTTGCCCGGAAACCCCGGAAGGCGAAGAGTCAAGAAACAACGGTGAAAAGTGGAGAGGCAACGGTTTAGCAAAAAGCCTAACCATTTGACTTCTGAAGCTGATAATTGAGGCTCAGAGCTTGAAAATCCGAGTGATTTGCTCGGCATTTTGGGTTCTGAGCTTTATTTTTTGAGTAGAAAGGTTGAAGTTTTAGGTTCAAAGGTCGGAGTTTCGAGCAAAAAGGTTAAGGTTGCGAGTTCAGAAGACAAAAGATGAAGGTCGAAGGGCTATTTTTGCCTGAAATAGCTAAAATACTCGTTGGGAACAACACAAAATTGCTACCCAAACCTTGGAGAAGCAGCATTCAAGACGGTATTTGAACTTGAGGTAGTGAGTGAAGTTAGTCAATGCTCAAAATCGGATTCAGGAGCTAATGTCTCGTTTTGTAGCGCAAATCGAGATGGGAGCAGCGATAAGCAGAACAGACCTAAATAAAGTAGCCGAAACAATATTGATACCTTTACTCAATGAAGTATATGGTTGGAATTTAGAGAATATCAATTACACCGAGAACGATAATAACTATCCCGGTATTGATTTAGCTGACGGAGTGGCGGGAATTTCTATTCAAGTTACAGCGACTCCCACTTTAGAGAAAGTTAAGCATACGCTAAAGCAGTTTATTAAGCATAGCCAGTACTTAAAATACAATCGATTAATTATTTATACTTTAAAGAGAAAACAGGATTCATATTCAGAAACATCGATTCAAGGAATTATTCAAAATAAATTCAATTTTGACTCCCAAAAGGACGTTTGGGATCATTGCAACATACTTAAGGAAGTTTCTAATTTCCAAATTGATAGGACTTTAAGAGTTAAAGAAATTTTAGAAGCATATTTTGGTGAAGATCAAAGGTTTTCATCATTACTAGCTGATAGACTAAGGCAAAAGATTGATTGGCGGGAAACTTGCAGAGATCTGCTGAGCCATTGGAAAGGATTAACAACAAATGCTTTAATGAGGCGGAATGGAGTTCGCTTTCAACTGGATGAAATATTTGTACCGTTAGGAGTAGTAGAGAGACGAGAGAAGTCAAAATATCGCTCTCATGATGGTGCCTCAGCAGAGCAGGGTTCGGAACTTTATGAGGAGAAAATCACACCCATTAGCCAAAATGACTTTTTTGAACAAGTATTGCGGCAACGGCAAAGTAAGCATAGCCAGGGAAAGCGTATTGCAATTATTGGGGAACCTGGGGCTGGAAAGACCACCCAACTTCAGAAAATTGGAGATTGGATTCTAGAAGAAACCGATGGAATACCCATTTGGATTCCGTTAGCGGAAGTAGGAACAAGAAAGCTAAGAGAGTATTTACTAGGTGACTGGTTGCAAACAGCAATTCATGAGCTAGAAGTTTTGCCGGAGCATCGAGATGAACTGGGGCAACTGCTGAAAATCGGGAAAGTTTGTTTGTTGTTGGATGGTGTAGATGAAATGGCAATTTCAGATGCACTTTACCAGATTGCTATCCAGATGCGTGAGGGCTGGTTGCAGAATGTGCGAGTTGTTTTAACTTGTCGGTTAAATGTGTGGGACGCAGGGAAGAATGCACTTGATGGTTTCGATGTGTACCGCAATCTAGATTTTGAGTATCCAACCGAAGTGCATCAGCTTGTTGATCAATGGTTTGCAACTGAACCAGTATTACAGCAAAAACTGAAGGGAGCGTTGGAGCAACCAGGCAAAGAACGGATTCGGGATATGGTGAAGAATCCGTTGCGCTTAACCTTGCTCTGTTACAGTTGGCAATTGCGGCAAGGTGAACTCCCGGAAACAAAAGCTGGACTGTATGAGTGGTTTGTGGATACGTTTTACGAATGGAACAAGGGCAAGGTTCCAATAAAGTTGAGTGCAGCGAAGCGTGAAGAATTGAACCATGCATTAGGGGAGTTGGCGAAAGAAGCAATTGATCAGGAAACGTCCCGCTTTCGCCTACAGGAAAAGTTTATCAGCCACTTCATCGGGGTTGCCGATGATGAGAATTCACTGTTTTATCTTGCCCTCCAACTTGGTTGGCTCAATCGTATCGGTGTTGCAGCAGAAAATTCGCTCGAAAGTGTCTATGCCTTTTTCCATCCTACATTTCAGGAATACTTTGCGGCATTGGCAATTGATGACTGGGATTATTTCTTACCTTTTGAAGATACTGATCAAAGTAGCAAAGATTTGGTAGAGGAGGATGAATGTTATCGAATTTTTGAGCCGCAGTGGATTGAAGTAATTCAATTGTGGATTGGCAGACCAAATCTTAGTGAGCATGTAAAACAAAGTTTTGTTGATAACCTAGTTTCTTTTGAAGATATGTGTGTTGGCTGCTATGACGATAGAGCCTTCTTCTTAGCAGCAAGTTTAATTACAGAGTTTAGTGAATGCAACTTAGCAGATGAAATTGCTGACAAGTTAATAGCCTACGCATTTGGAGATTACGAAGATTTTGAGTGGGTGAAAGCCCCAGATTTTATTATTGAAACCGCAAAATCTTGTATTCAAAAAACAAGTCAACAATATCTATTCTTTGCGATTGAGAGAACCTATAAACTAAAGCCTGATACAGTACAGCTTGAGATTGCAGAATTATTGATTGATTCTTACGGAAGTAATCCTACCTCAATAGGAATTTTAGAAAATCTTGTTGTTCACTCTAGAGATGCTCATATTTCCCTAAGAGCATCAACTAAATTATTAAATATCTCTATAGATAATGAAATTGCTATAAAAGCCCTTGAAATCCTCGCCACCTCCTGCGGTGATGATTCTATTCGAGTAGAAGCAGCAACAGAGTTACTAAGTAATGATGCACAAAATCAGAATGCCCTTAGGGTATTGATTCAAGCAGCAGGTGAGAAGCATGACCTTTTGGCAATTGAAGGTCTTAGTTATGCTTACGGTAATGTGAAAGCAATTGAGGTATTAAGGCAAATTGTCGAGGAGTTGGAGCCAATTATTAAAGATGCATATGATAAAGATGAGGATGAAGACGAAGATGAAGAGCCAGAATGTTCCTCAGTCTATTGGGTGGCTGAGGACAGTTTATATCGGATCAGTCCACAACCAGAAACTAGTTCTCAAGGCTTAAACACTCAAGATTCATCTTTCTTTATTCCTGACGACGATTATATAAATGACAGAATTTTAGAAGATTTAGAAGAACTAGAAAGATATGTATCTGAAATACTTTGGACTAACAACGGGGAAATAATAGAAGATGAAAAATTGTTTAAAGAGCTACTAGAAATATATTTAGAAAACTATGAAAATGATGAAGATGAGATTTTAACAGAAAAAACTCAGACAGAAATAGAAATTTCGGAAGTAACACAGGTCATATTACGTAACATAGAAGAGTTATTAGGAGGTAAAGATTCAATCATTGCTAAAGTTCTAGATTTAATTTATTCGACAGAAGATGATGAAGTCTTCTATGACACTCTCAGCAAATTAGAAGAAATTAGCAATAATGATTTAACTGCACTTAACGGGGTTATAAATCTTGCTGTTAGAGGTACGCGCAGCCACAGACTTAACATGGTGATATACGCTATCGCCAACATTGGAGGGACAAATAATCTAATTGCCATAAACTTTTTATTATCGATTATTGTGACACCACAAAAGGAAGAAATAAAATGGGTTGCTGAATATGCTGTAGAAAGTTTAAAGGAGATTTTGCAGGATGTTGACTTAATGGTACGAGTAGTTGCTTTTATTGAAGAGCGTACTGCTAGCATTGATTTAGAGACTAATCCTGAAATATTCACAAACTGTTATTCAGTGCTGTGGCATTGTTCCCAATATCTAAGCTATCCAGATTTTTTTAATGCATGGCATTGTTCTTCTCTCATTGATGATGATGCTTAATAATCTAAATTATGTACAAAGCAAGTTATCAAAAAAGATATTCTCTCTAATATAAGGAGTAATACAAATGAGTAGCCCAATTATTGCAAGAGTTATTGAAGAGATGAATGATTTGCCTAATGACCTGCAACAACAGGTTTTACAGTTTATTGTGACTTTACGAGAGCAACACTCACAATCTTCTGGTAATGCCTGGGATGTGTTGGAATCCCTCACCGGAACTGTTGAAGCCCCTGTCGATTGGTCAACCGAACACGATCATTACCTCTACGGCACTCCCAAACAACAGGAAACCGATTCATGAGCAATGAGCGTTTGTTTCTCGATACCGCATTCATTCAAGCTTTGCTCAACCCTCGTGACGACTACCACAACCAGGCAAAACAACTATTTCCTCGCATTCGTGCAGCCTCCGAAGTTTGGATCACAGAAGCCATCTTTGCTGAAGTTGGCAACGCCTTGAGCGCATTTAACCGTAACGGTGCTTTTCAATTCATCCAACAGTGCTATCGTACTGACAATATCAAGATCGTCAGTGTCGATACCGAACTCCTGATGCAAGCTCTCGCTCTCTACCAATCCCGTCCTGATAAAACCTGGGGCTTGACTGACTGTATTTCCTTCGTCGTCATGCAACAGCAAAACCTGACTGATGCTGTTACAAGCGATCGTCACTTTGTTCAAGCAGGCTTTCGTGCCCTGATGCTAGATACCCAGTAGAGATCAGACAGCAATTGACCTCTACACTTCACAATTTGACCTCAAAACACAAAACTCCGACTTCCGAACACGGAACTTTGACCTTTGAACCCCAAACTTCGAGCTTGGAAGGCAAAACTTGGACATCCAAACCCGAAACTTTGACCTTTAAACTCCAAACTTCGACCTCAGAACCGCAATCGTCAGCCTCAAAGCTCGAAATGTGAGCCTCTGAACTCGAAATTTTCCCTTCCAAGCTTCAATCACCGAGATCAGAAGTGCTTCACCTCAGCACTTGACTCTCAAGCCAACAATGCCATAATGAATTATATTCCTTTTGGAATATGACTACTCCTCCGCTGCTTCAGGTTTCGGACCTGGCTTCGGAGCATTCTCGATGTAATTGCGTAAACTGGAAGCCTCCACCAGCCAGATCCCACCCGCACGACGGGCATTGATCAGCCCTTGCCGAATCAATAGCCTGACATGCTGAGGCGTATAGCCGGATAACTCAGAAGCTTCCGAAACTGTAATGAGTTCGGAGTCGGTCATCTTGCCATAAACAACATCAACACAGATTAATCACCCCCAATTCTGACATTGCGAGTCGGGAGGCTAGAAGCCATTCTACTCTACTAGCCCTCTCTGCTTTGCTATGCATATTTTAGGCAAAATAACCGCTCTATTTCCGATTTTTGCAACCCCTATCACGCTCAAAACCTAACCGTAATGACTAATTCCCTCATCAATCTCGATCATTTTAACAACGCTGACCCTCGCATCATCACCCTTCTCGTCATTGGCACCGAAGACAACGTGAGAGCATACATCTTTCGACAACACACCCTCGGCGTTGCAGAAGTAGGCGCGTGGAGTAAACCCATTCCCGTTCCCAATTGCCCCGATAAAGTCATGTGCGTTCTCAATCGCATCATGATTTAGGGCTAAAGTCGTTCGTCGCAGCCCGATCTCGTGATCCTTGATATCGGGTTGCCTAAAATCAATGGTTTAGACGTTTGTACCCGCATTCGTCAAAGTAATCCGATCAAGCTTCCGTATACCAGTACAGCCAGATCGGTCAAGGCATGGATCATCAGATCGAGTTTTGTCCTCAACTCGTACCATTGTTCGTCGCTCATGCCGTTCAAGGACTTGGGCAACGAATTCGCCCAACGCTCGAAACTCTTGTCCAAGTCTGCTGGCTTCGCGGTTGCTTCCAGCATTCGCGCTAATCCCGCCATGCTCTGGGGTAGAGGTTTGAGATCTCCAATGAGGTTCTCCACCTGCTGCCCGGTAGCAACCTTCTGAAGCATCTGCTGTAACTGGAGAAGCTGAGATGGATTGATCGAGGGTTCCATTTCGTTCCGGATCACTTCTGGTGCTGCTGTCCGCCTAAGCTGCATCCGTCTTTGATTGGCTGGAAGTGTGGGAGAGGAAGGGGCGATCGGTGTTGCATTCTCCGAAGGTTGGGTTCGTGGAGGCAGTTTGACGGATTTTCTGGGAGGCACTTCGACCGCTGGGTTGCGAGTCGGGGTTGCCTGGTAAGCGCTGGTCGGTTGAATCACTGTTGGTGGAGCGACTCGCTTGGGTAAATACTCCGTGAACTCGTTGAAAAACATCTGGGTTGGTTCCGATTAAGGGGATGGAATTCTGGGATAGGTAGGCATTGATGATTTGCTCAAGGGCGGAAATTGGCAGTTGTCCCGGTTGCTGGAGCAATTTCTGCTCTAACTCCTTGCGCTCAATCGCCTGAGCATGGAGTTGTCCAATCCACTCGGATAGCCATTGGGTGATCTGGGCGATCGCCAGCGAATCGGGTGTTTCTAACTGAATGGGTACAGGTTGAGGTTGAGGACAAATTAAACCTGCCGCCTGCGCCTGGTAATGCCAGTAGTGGCTTAACTCACCCTGGTCATACTCCACCTTGTCTGGGCGGGTCATCCGGTTTGCCCAGGCTTGGGCTTTACTGCTGGCTCCAACTCCCACAGCTTCCTCAATCTGATTAATTCGAGTGCTGAAGGCTCGAAGCTGTTTCTGGGTAAAGCCTTCCAATTCCCATAACCCATGCCGCCCATTTGTAATGTGGATGGAATAGCCCAAGTCTTGTACAGCACACGCCAACTCGTTCCGGTAGATCTGCCCCAGCAGCATCTTGGCTTTGTAGATCTCGGTGTTATCCAGACTTTGCCAGCGTCCAGTTTTGGGATGGCGCTGGAGATTGAGAATGACGTTGTGGGTATGGATCTGTGGATCAAGAGCGCGGCTGGTGTCGTGGTGGAAGCAGGCGATCGCCAC
>JANRIN010000142.1:0-3713 GCA_033764965.1 Leptolyngbyaceae cyanobacterium bins.302
TTGCCCTCTGCTGATTGTCCATGTTTAACCCCATCACTACTTCCACAACCTGGACAAACAACCGGTTCAAGTACCATGTCAAATTCTCAGGTAAATCACTCTTTCAGTTTCCTTCATTTCCACAGGTTTAGCCCACTACCACAATCGTCCAGTTATTACCCGAACACTACTGGGATCGTAGTGCCCTAAAAACGAATTATTCTGTTGCTCTGCGGTCACGCCGTCCGGGAGCTTTGAGCCGGGATTGGGCGATCTATGGCTTGTCCCCACGACGACAGCAGCAGATCCCACAGGATTGAAGGTGCCAGTCGTCACGATGCAACCCGAATCTTTTGCGCAATGGGCACGGGCGATCGCGGCAATCGATGACCAGCAAACGATCGGAATTGTCCTAAATCCTGACGGCTTCTCTGCTCAGGTTTCGACTGCACCAGCGACTACTCTGACCGCAAAACAATTAGTCCAACGCTTTCGGAATACTGCCTCGGATCAAGCCCAGGAACTGGCAGATAGAATGGCAGTGTTGCCCGTCAACTGGTCCGTGATTCGGTTGATTCAAAAGAATTTGATTCAAGACCCAGCAGAACCCTGGCAGCAGACCGGCGCATTGTACCTGGCAGAAATTTTCCTGAGTGGATTGCTCTGTCCAGTTGAATCCACAGCAGAGGCAACCCAGCCCCAGCAGAAAGCTCCACAATATGACTTTGTAGACGGAGTACGGGATGTACTGCTAGGAACCATCCCGATTTCTGAGGGACAGGCTGTGGGTGAAGAGGTGGCGGAGGCAGTCTTCAAGCAACTACCAGCAGAGGTACAACAACGAGTCAATACCGAAATTGAGCGACGCTTTGGAGATGCTCTCAGCTACTTTGAAGCCTTTTTAATTCCCGATTTACCTTGGGGTGATGCTGCCGCTGCCGAGATTTTTCCTTTTGCGCGAGTGACTCGTCAAGCAGCAATTCCAAATTCAGAACGATTTTGCGCCATTCTAGAGAGCAGACGTTTTCTTGAGAAAAGTCAAGCCCTTGCTGGACAAGGCTTTTGAACCATAGAGTTTTCTAATTTGGAATTGCTGAGTAGTAAGTGCCTATCCTCAAACGTTTCCCGCGAGATCACAAATTTATGCTGGGCGATCGCAGGGTTACCTAACGCATTTGTGGGCGATCGCAGTACAGTGAAATGGGTAAGTAGGAATTAAATTTATGTCAGTGCTCAATGTTCCACTGCCACACGATCAACTGACTCAGTTTTGCCAGCGTTGGAACATCAACGAACTGGCACTGTTTGGCTCAGTATTGCGAGATGACTTTCACCCCAACAGCGACATTGATGTGTTGATCACCTTTGCACCCAATGCAAAACGAGGGGTTTTTGCCTTAGCACAAATGCAAGAGGAATTAGAAAGCATTTTTGGACGAGCAGTGGATCTAGTCAGCAGACAAGCGATCGAGCGTAGCCAGAACCCCATCCGTCGCCAAAATATTCTGAAATCTGCCCAGACCATCTATGCCGCGTGATCAGGAAGCACTGATAGACATCTTTCAGTCGGCTCAACGAGTTGTGCGCTTTACCCAGGGCGTGACTCGCCCCGAATTGGAAGCGAATGAAGAGAAACAAGCCGCCATTCTTTATCAACTCACCATCATTGGAGAAGCCACCAAACGGTTGTCACCAGAATTGCGGAGCCAACACCCCACCATCCCTTGGAAACAAATGGCAGGAATGCGGGACATTGTCACCCACCACTATGATGAAGTAGACCCAGATGTGGTTTGGGATGTGGTTCAAGATGATATACCGCAGTTAATTGCTCTGCTTGAACCGCTTGTAGCTGACGCATTGGAGTAATGGCAGTGACAATCGAACCATCCCCTGACCAATCACCTTTTGCAAAAGGTTCGTTGGTGATTCATCGTGAAAAACGGAAAGCCCAATATTTCCCCGAAGACTTGGGGAATGGGATTGTCCTAGATATGGTTCTGATTCCATCTGGCACCTTTCTCATGGGTTCACCCGCAGATGAGCCAGAAAGAAATGGGCCAGAATGTCCTCAACATCAGGTGACAGTGCCCAGCTTTTTCATGGGCAAATACCCAGTCACACAAGCTCAGTGGAGAGTAGTTGCAGCGATGCCAGAGATCAATCGATCGCTGAACTCATCCCCTTCAAGTTTCCGTGGCAACCAGCATCCTGTTGAATCTGTTTCTTGGTTTGATGCCGTCGAGTTTTGCGATCGCTTGTCTCGCCACACTGGAAGACCTTACCAACTCCCCAGCGAAGCTGAATGGGAATATGCCTGTCGCGCTAGAACCACAACACCATTCCATTGTGGTGAAACTATCACGCCCGACTTAGCTAACTACGACGGCAACTATACTTATAGACAAGGACTAAAAGGGATTTATCGAAAAGAAACAACTCCGGTGGGCAGTCTTGCAGCTAATGCCTTTGGCTTGTATGATATGCACGGCAACGTCTGGGAATGGTGCTTAGATCATCGGCATGGTGACTACGAAGGGGCACCAACAGATAGCAGTGCCTGGATTGACTCAAATCCTGAAAATGGTGCTGCACGGGTGTTACGGAGTGGTTCATGGAACGGCAATCCTAGGTTTTGCCGCTCTGCCGCTCGCTTATACGACTATCCGGCGCTTCGCCACAACCTCTACAGTTTTCGGGTTGTCTGTCATGCTCCGAGGACTCTGTAGCTTTTTGCCTTTTGCCCTTACTTCTTTTCTCTCCCTTTCGTGCGTAATGCGATCAAACTTCTTTTAATGGGGCAGTTTGCTTGCCTTTCTTTGAACCACAAATACAGAAACTTAAGCGGCAGTTGACTGCGAGTGCACCAACCAAAACTTACCCTCTGCATCAGAGCGAATGCCGTAGCCCAGTTTGAGAACGGCTGACTTGTGAGGGTTCCACGACTTCCAACCAAACTGCTGGCAGATTTGGGCTTTGGTTACACCCCCACTCAGCAGCTCTGCCAGTTTCAGAATGTCATCACCTGGCTTGTAGGTTGCGATCGCAGGTTGAGGTGCAACGTAAACCTCTTTTGATTGCTTAGTCGCTTGCTGTTTCTCAGAAACTTCAATAGGCTTGACTACTTCGATTACAACTGGAGTCTGTCCTACTTCCTTAACTGAATCTTGAATCAGTTCATTCATGGTTTCAATTGAGCTAAGATGATCAGCCGTTTTGATGTGCATAATCTTACCTGTTGCTAAGTTCTTCGCTTCCCAGCCACCGGAACGATGTCTGCGGAGAATTTGCACTTCAACCAATTGCTTTGCAACTTTGGTGTTGTAAGTGGTGCCGATTTTAATTTGATTACCTTTCATAGTTTTCTCCTATTTTGTTTTCTAAATCTATTGCAACCCGTCATATATAAAGGGAACTAGAGATATAGCCCTAATCACATAAAAATCATGTAAAGAGACCCATGATATATGATGGGCTATATTCATTGACGATGACCTATGACTCAAAAGCTCAGAGGAGATATTGCTACTCGGTTCAAGCCCAAGTCGGATTCACTGGCAGCAAAACCGATTAGTGTGCATTTGTCGAAAGCAGATGATGAAGTCGTGCGATCGCTGCCAAATCGGTCAGACTGGTTAAGAACGGTGGTTCACAATGCCCTAACTGCTGAGGGATTGATTCATGATTGAACCGACTTGGGTGCAACAACCGGAGGAACCGGATCGCTGGTATGG
>JANRIN010000143.1:0-21615 GCA_033764965.1 Leptolyngbyaceae cyanobacterium bins.302
TTGCCCTCTGCTGATTGTCCATGTTTAACCCCATCACTACTTCCACAACCTGGACAAACAACCGGTTCAAGTACCATGTCAAATTCTCAGGTAAATCACTCTTTCAGTTTCCTTCATTTCCACAGGTTTAGCCCACTACCAAGATGGCATCCCATTGGCTAAAAGGTTGATTGGCAGTAATCAAAAGACTTTTGCGCTCATAGCGATGCGCAATTAACTCAAACAACACACTCGTTTCGGCTTCTGATTTTTTGACATAGCCCAAGTCATCGAGAACGAGTAAATCAAAGCGGTCTAGTTTTTTGAGTGCTGATTGCAATTGCAACTGTAACTTTGCCTGCTGCAACCCTTGCACCAAAGCAATGGCAGAGTAGAATTTCACCCGTTTACCCAACTCGACCATGCGGCGTGCGACTGCGGCTGCCAAATGGGTTTTGCCGACCCCACTAGCACCGAAGAGTAATAAGTTCTCCGCCCGCTCCAACCAAGTCGCGTCATCAGCCAGTTGCATCAAGGGTGCGGCATTGAGTTTCGGGCAATGAGCAAAGTCAAAGTTAGCCAGGGTCTTGGCACTCGGCAGTTGGGCTTCGCTCAATGCCCGTTGGAGTCTGGCACTCCAGCGCCGCTGTGCCTCCAATTCGCATAGAGCCAGCAAGAACTGGGCGTAAGACCACCCCTCTTGCATCGCTTGGGCTTCGAGCGTCTCCCAGTGGGTCAGCATGTGAGACAGGTGCAACCGTTTGAGGTGCAGACTCAGGCTTTGGTAAGGACTGGGCTGGTTCTGGGGTGAGCAAGAGGTGGTCATAGGAGCAGAGGTCTTGTTGCGGAGGAGCAAGTGGTGGCACCCGCGTTGAGGGGAGCAAGCCAAAGTGTTGTTGCAGACTGGCAAGGGTCAAAGTCTTTGCCGCCAATTGCGTTTGGAGATAGTCTGCCACCTGCGATTGCCTGCCTTTGGTCGCTGCGATGTACAAGCTCTCGACCATCAACACGGCTGCCTGGTCTAGCTCAAATTGCGCTTTCAATTGTTGCCACAATCCCTGCCACCCCTCATCGGGCAGTAAGTCTTGCTGCCAGGTGCAGTACAAAAAGGCTCTCGGTTTGCGCCGCAATCCTTCGACAACATGGCGGTAGTTGATACACCGGGCACGTCGTTTGCCCTGACCAACCGGACGCAGGCGAGGTAGCTCAACCACCGGTTGGCGATGCAGATACCCAACGATCCGGTCATGGTATAAGTGGAGTTCGAGTTGTTGTCCAATCAACCGAGCTGGCACGGTGTATAACACGCAGCGCACATCAATCGTGCTGTGACAACTGACCTTCGCCGTCAAAACTTCGTAGTCTGCGACTCGTCCTTGGGGTAACGGTTGCAAGTAGGCTTTTTCGGCTTCAATCTTTTCCTGGTGTTGGGCATTGAGTCCATCGGTCGCTTGATTGAGCAACCCTTGATATTCGGCAATGCTGCTAAACTCACAACTGCCGCGTAGCAACAGCGCCTGCTTAACGCGGTGTTTCAACTGTCCATGCGGCGATTCAATCGCACCGTTTTCATGGGCAATCCCAGTATTGTTGCGCGTCGGTTGCATCCGATAGTGATGGCACAGTTCGTCGTACAACCGAGTCAATCCTTTGTTGCCCACACCGCCCAAGTTGCGGTACGCGGCGCTCAAACTATCGGTACAATGCTGTTTGGGCGCACCTCCACAAGCAAACAGGGCATTCTGCAAGCCCTCAGACAAGGCAATGAAGCTCTCGCCACCTTGAATAATTTGGGCGTACTGCCAGCCGCTGTAGCCCAAGCGATAATGATAGATCAGGTGCTCAAAGACTTTGCCATTGATGGTGATCTCGACTCCTTTTAACTCGGTAAAGTCAGAAAAGCCCAGCATCCCTGGTTCATGCCGTAGCTCGAACATCACTTCGGGGGCAGGTCCGTACAACGCTTTCCAAGTTGCCACTCGTCGTTGTAACGTTCGCAACACCTGCGGGTATTTGCCAGGGTATTTCGCTTGCAAGTATTCAAACAACGTCGTTGGTTTGAGTCCGGGCTCTCGCCGCAGCATCGGTTCCAGTTCACTCTCCCACACCTCAGCTAATGGGTCAGCACACGTGCGCCAATCCCGTAACTTGCCCCGATTCGGTTGGTAATCACCCGCTTCAATCCGTTGTCCACTGCGTTCTGAAAATCCTGCCACAACCGCAGCTTGGGCTTGCGTTAAACCAAACTCTCGTGATCTCATGTACACGTTGACTTGATTTATTTCAATTACTTTTCCAGGCATTGAAGGTACTCCCTGATGGGGTGATCCTCCAGTGTCTTTTTCATTGCTTGATTTGATGCATCAATTCGACTTTCAATTGACCGTTTGAGATACTGATCTCATCCGCCAAGTAGTTGTCATTGACCCGTCAAGCTAATTGTCGTCTGATAGGCTGAAATCGCCAAGTCCCTTGAAGGGGATTACCGCCATGAACATATGTTTGCACTCCAGCAGGCGGTGGAACTTTACGCCGTTTATACCGAGAAGTTGAAAACTTGTGACCTCGAGATTGAGCAGCAGATGGCGAAATTTGAGCCCCGCATTGATGTGGAAGCATTGCCACTGCCTGCGGCGACTCGTCCGGGTGCCATTCGCCCCAAAAATGATCCGGCGAGCGACCTGCGACCTGCACTTTATCAAATGGCAGGGGTCGATTTAACCCCAATTGACGGACTCAACATTCTCAGCATTCAGGCGATCCTCTCGGAGATTGGCACCGACATGAGCAAGTGGACAACCGTTAAGCACTTTACCTCCTGGCTGGGATTGAGTCCCCATAACCAGAAAACCGGGGGAAAAGTCATTCGTAGCAAAACCAAGAAGACGGACAACCGAGCCAATCGGGCTTTCCGTCTGGCTGCGACGTTGGGGCGGAGCCAGAGCGCACTGGGGGTATTTTATCGACGGATGAAAGCCAAGTTAGGCACACCCAAAGCCGTGGTTGCAACGGCTCATAAGCTGGCACGGATTGTTTACCACTTGCTCAAATATCAGGTGCCCTTTTCGGCACTTCCTCCCGCTCAGGAAGATGCCCGCTTTCGGGAACGAGCGCTTCGCAATCTGCAACAAAAAGCACTCAAACTTGTGCTTGAGCCAGTCCCTGAGAGTCAGACCCAAGAGCTTGTTTCTTAGGAGTCATTGGTTATTGGTCATTAGTCAATTTTATTTAGAGGCAACCGGCGACGGCGACAGTGTAGCGAGAACCGACAGATTGTAAACCACCGATGTTGGTGTTGATTTGGAATGGTTGTAAATCAAGTCGGGGAGAGGCTTCAATGATCAGCGGTTTGTTTGCCGTAAACGCTCTTCTCTGTTCTCGAAAAAACTGATCAATAGACTCATCAGGATATTTCAGGGTCATATTCACCGAAAACTCTGCACTGTCCCGTGGCATGAATGTGACTCGATACTTTCTAAAGGGTTGACCACCGGAAACAAACCAATCCGTATTCCAATTATTTCGCACACCAATGCTGGGAGCGGGTCCGGGTAAGGGCACCCTTAACCCCGGAACAGAAGCCGTTTTAGTCACTTCACTGCCTTCGCCGCCGACCAGGGGAAGGGATCTACAGTTTGCTGGCAAGGGAGGTAAGGGCGGATCTTTTGGCTCTGTTTGGGTGGGTGCGGGTGCGGCTTGCAGCAGTAGGGCAAAACCAAGCGTCAGAAAACTGAAGGTGGAAAGATGGGTATTCATGCGGGTTAGGGTGTAGGTGAGTGGGTGAGTGGGTGGGTGCTGTTGTATAGAATTTGCATGACCCGTGAACCGGGTTCGCTCAGGGCATCGCGGGCGATCGTGGCGACTTCACCTGCAACACTGGCGCTATACTCGGCAACCGTATCTCCGAAGGCATTGCGCTGGATGGCAACTTTTTGTCCTGGGACAACTGGGTCTTTGATATCCACCAGCATTTCCAGAAAGCCGCCACTGGTCGATCGAATGGTTTCAAAGGCATCTCCAAAGAATGTTCCAGCGTCTTTGGAAGTCCGAGCGATCGCTCCTGTAATTACCTGGTAATGCTTGAACACATTCATGCTGCCTTCCACGGTCATGGCAATCTTACGGGCATCAAAAATGCGGGGTGAGCCAATTTCTACTGTCAGGGCTGGAATTCCGGCTTCAACCAGTGCCGTCTCCAAAGTGCCACTCAGTCCCGAATCATCTTTGATCTGTTCCACGGGGAAGAGTTCTGCCATTTGCCGAATGTCTGGCTTTTGCAAATCGGCAAAGATGAACATGGTGAAGTCGCTACCCGTGGAAACGGTGTGGTAGTCGATCGCCAGGTCAATATTGCCCTTGAACAAACGATTCCATAGCAACCCAGCATGGCGAGTGGGCGCATCCTCTCCTAGCTCATTTCCGGGCCAGACGCGATTCATATCCACCCATAAGCCACCCCCTTGAGCCATGTGCCATTTCGACTGGGTGTACTCCATTGCGGGGCGGGAGATGCCGTAAACCGCGATCGCATTGCCGGACATTACGATTGGATCAAGATTTGCCATAATCCGCTGCACAGCATCGATAGAGCTGACTTCGTCCCCATGCACACCAGTTAACAACCCAATGGATCGACCTGATTGCATTCCTTTTGCCACCACGATCGGAACATACCAGTGCTGCCCCGTGCCCATCTGCACACCCTGAAAGAAAAACCGATGCTTTTGCCCTGGTTCCAGATCGTTAATGTCTAACTGGCTAATCACAGGTACACCCTGAATCGTGTCGCCAGTGTAGGTTGTGGCAGATTGGGCGAATGTACTGATGGCGCGAGCATAGGACGCGATCGCTCCTTCTTCCTTGACAAACCCTGACTGACTCACAACATGGCTCCTATTTGAAATGAGATCACCATAGGATTACCACAATCCTGGAACCGATTGAGCAGTGAAGCGCAAAACCCCTGTGCCCTGATCTGTTTTGTAAAAGATTTGTAATCCATCGGGCATAATTTCGTACCGTTCTGCGGCTTGGAGCGCTTTGAGGAAAGTTGCCTCCTGGGTCATAACCGATTCTTCACACGCCTTGAACGTGGAGGCAAGGGGTCCGATGGTCAGCTTACTTCCTGACGTTTTGAAACTGCCCGTAAAGCGATTGCAGCCTCCCGACCCAGCCACCCGATCGCCCGCAAACTCCGCCGTTAAATCTGTTGAGGGCACCATTGGAGTGGGGAAAGGGGGTTCAGTCATGTTGGCTAAACGCCAGCTACCTTGAAGCGAAGCAGCCTGTGCCATGAAAAGAGTTGTTTCTGTCAATGATTGCGCCAGTGCGGGATTTACTCCTGCAATTCCTCCAAGACCAATGGCTAAAGAGAACATAGATCGAGTAATCAACAATTTATTCATTTGTCGAATCACACCATATAATTTTCCCCAATTTACCGTACAAAAATAAGAAACTTATAGGGTGGGCACTACCCAACTTTCCTGAAAGCCCTAACGATGCAGCTTTAGGATGAGATGGTCATTGGTCATCGGTCCTTATGTCCTTCGTAAACCGCTACGTACCAAAGACAAGTGACGAGTGACCAATGACGCTCCGCTCTAACAGTTCATTGTGCCGACTTGCTGACTCGATCGCTCCCGCTCAATATTTGACGAGTTCTCCTGGGGCGATGGTGTTCAAGACAGTCTCCGGAGTGACAAAGCCCAATGCCTGAATAATGCGGGCAATACAACCCGTCCATCCAGTTTGATGACTGGCACCGATGCCGGCTCCATTATCTCCATGAAAATATTCATAGAACAGGATGAGATCGCGCCAGTGGGGATCGGTTTGGAACTTCTCGGCTGCGCCGTAGACCGGACGACAACCCGCTTCGTCTTTCAGGAAAATGCGGACTAGGCGTTCGCTAATTTCCTCCGTGACGTGATACAGGTTCATGTAGTTGCCTGACCCCGTGGGGCACTCCACCTTAAAGTCGTCTCCGTAGTAGCTGTAGAGTTGCAGCAGCGATCGCAACAACAAGAGATTTACAGGCATCCAAATTGGACCGCGCCAGTTTGAGTTACCGCCGAACATTCCGGAAGTCGAGTCCCCCGGAACATAACCCACTTTGAACTCCTGCCCATCGTGGTAAAAACGGTAGGGATTGTCCAGGTGAGTGCGGGAGAGGGAGCGAATTCCATAGTCACTCAAGAATTCAGATTCATCCAGCATCCGAGACAACACACGGCGTAGCTTGTCTTCATTCAAAACCGACAGCATCAAGCGATCGTGCACACCGGGCTGAGAAGGCACATGGACATTTTGCGTGAGTTCGGGATGGCGCTGCATAAACTCTTTTGCCCTGGCATTGAAGCGGGGCAGTTTGGTAAAGGCTTCCCGCGGGAACACGGCAACCGCCATCAGGGACAACAATCCCACGAGCGATCGCACCTTTAAGCGAGTGGCGCTTCCATCGGGAAGTTGCAACACATCGTAGAAGAAACCGTCTTCCTCATCCCATAGTTCATCGTGGTGTTCTCCGATCCGATCCATCGCTCCAGCAATCCACATCGTATGTTCAAAGAACTTGATTGCCAGGTCTTCGTAGATGGGATCGTGCAGGGCTAACTCGATCGCGATTTGGAACATCCGTTGACTGAAAAACACCATCCAGGCAGTGCCATCCGCTTGTTCCAGATAGCCTCCCGTCGGCAATGGTGAACTGCGATCGAACACGCCAATGTTATCCAGTCCCAGGAATCCCCCTTCAAACAAGTTGTTGCCGCCCCGGTCTTTGCGGTTGACCCACCAGGTAAAGTTAATCAGCAATTTGGAAAAGGCATATTTGAGAAATTCCAGGTCGCCTTCGCCATTGTTCCGTTCGCGATCGCGGGTGTAGATTTCCCAAGTGGCAAACGCATGAACGGGAGGATTCACATCGCCAAAGTTCCATTCATAGGCAGGAATTTGTCCATTGGGGTGCAGGTAATCTTCTCGCAACATCAGCATCAGTTGATGCTTGGCAAAGGCTGGATCAATCAAGCTAATGGGCACGACATGAAACGCCAAATCCCAGGCGGCATACCAGGGATATTCCCACTTGTCGGGCATGGAAACAATGTCATCATTGTGCATATGGAACCATTCGCTGTTCCGCACAGACTGCTTCTGCGCTGGGGGAGTCCAGGGGGTGACATTACGTTCCCGCAACCAGATATCCACGTCATAGTAAAAGTATTGTTTCGTCCACATCATCCCCGCTAACGCTTGCCGCATGATATTGGCGCGATCGGCATCGGCTTGTACCTTAGGCGGAATCACCGTGGCATAGAACTCATCAGCTTCTTTGATGCGGGCTGCAAACTGTTGATCAAAATACGCTCCAAATGGTTCACCAATTTGGGCTGGCGCATTTTTGGTGAGACGGAAACGCAGTACTTGAGTTTCTCCCGCCCCGATCGTCAGTTCATAATGGGGCGATACTTTCGTGCCAACCCCACTGAGGTTTACCGCATCCTGCTGCCCATGCACAACGTAGTGATTAATCCCATCTTTGACGTAGGGATTCGCATTGGCTGAACCAAACAATCGCTGGTTATTCGTTTCATTTTCTGTAAACAGCAAGGGAACTACTCCATCACAGTAGAAGTAGTAGTCCTTAATGTATTGCTCTAAGACTGGGTTGGTAATGTGGGCTTGCACAACGCTATTCCCCGTTCCCTCCAGCTTTGAAAGAACTGGTTTAGACCCAGTATCAACCCATGACCAGGTATTCCGAAACCACAAAGTTGGCAATACGTGCAGAGATGCCGCTTCCGCTCCGCGATTGGCAACACTGATTTTAATTAACACATCTTCCGCATCAGCCTTGGCGTACTCTACAAATACATCAAAGTAGCGATCGTCATCAAAGATACCCGTATCAAGCAACTCATATTCCAGTTCGTAGCGATTACGATTGGCATTTGTTTTCACTAGGTCTTCATAGGGGTAGGCTGCTTGGGGATACTTATACAGGTACTTCATGTAGGAATGAGTGGGCGTACTATCGATATAAAAGTAGTACTCTTTCACATCCTCACCATGATTGCCTTCGCTGTTAGTTAAGCCAAACAAGCGCTCTTTCAGAATTGGATCCTTGCCATTCCACAATGCCAGCGCGAAACAAAGCAGGTTATGGCTATCAGAAATCCCGCCTAAGCCGTCTTCACCCCAACGGTAAGCCCGCGATCGCGCATGATCATGGGGGAAATAAGACCAGGCATTGCCATCACTACTGTAATCTTCCCGCACTGTGCCCCATTGCCGCTCACTCAGATAAGGTCCCCACTTGTACCAGTCAACTTTACCAGAGCAATTTTCCTCAAGCCTTTGTGCTTCTGCGGTCATAGCAATCTCCTGCAATGATTAAGTGATGCTTAAGTTCAGCCCTGCTTCTCAAAAATCTGCCCATGAAGCATGGAACGAATGCTTGCCCCTAAATCCTTGCATACTTTTCAATTTTCTATGATTAAAAAACATGGAATAAATTAAAAAACTGCCCAATCCTATTCAGGTTGAGAAAAGCTCGGATAGATTGGTCATTTATGCAATGTGCGACTTTTCTGAAAAGCCCATACACTCGCATCTGCCCTCAGCCTCAACCCTTCTTTCAAGGTTGGGAGAAGAGAGCCAGAAAGGGGTTGAAACTCCCTCCTCTCGCAGATTTGGGAGAGGAGGGTTGGGGAGGTGAGGGCGAATTAGTTGCACATCGCATCATTCGTCATTCGTCAGATGCTTTCTGGGCAAAGCTTCTCCTGGGCTGTTTGTGCGATGTGCATATAGGTTCCACGCTCATCGGCACGGGAAAACTGAGATTGAATGGTATCTGCAATTTGTTTGCGACTACTGCCACGACGGAACATTTCGCAAGTGCGATCGCCAAATTCATACACCGCTTCATCGGAAAGACTGGACAAAACCGTGAGGTAGATCTCCGCCTCCGAATATCCAAATTCAGAATGTTTCTGAATGTGCTGAACCACCGCTTGGTTAAAGGTTCTGACCGCAGCCTGATCAGCCTGGGACTGGGCACACCCTGCCAAACTTCCTGCCAGCAAAATGGCAGCAGTCATACAACCGTTGGGATGGAACAGCCTCAAGGCAAAGGAACGATCGTGTTTCACCATAGGTTTTGCCACAGTTCTGATCTGACCTGTTCAGGTTAACCAGGACACCTTAACCAAAATATGAGAGATCGTTGAGGTTGGTTACAGTTTTGGCAACTAAAGTCATTCAACCAACGGTTTTATTTACGGTAGCAATAGGTTCGGTCACATTCTCTGGCAAATCGTTCGTAGTCATAGCAAGGATGTGTGGTGATGAAGGTTCAACAATGTATCCATGCGGCAATTGGGTTAGGGGTTGCGATCGCCTGCACCAGCCTTGCCCATTTCTTACCCCTGTCTTTCTTTTCCAATGTTGGACGCTCAGCGATCGCCTCCACCCATCCAACCGTTGCAGTTGAGCACCTGGGATTACCCCGTTCCGGGGCAAATGCGGTGCGCCAAACCTTTCAGCGAGACTATCAAAACCGCATCGCTAACATCCGTATTGTCCATGTTGAATCTGCCACCTGGAAGGATTGCAATCCCGATTTGCCGCATGGACGCTTCTCCTACCGTCCCTGTGAAGTCACCTCTCGTACAGGCTGGCGAGTCATTGTCACGGGTGAGTTTCCGACCATTCACCAGACAATCACGCAAACCTACTATATCGATCGTCGATCGCAGGCTGTTGCAGCTTCGATGAAAGAGGTGTCCGAGGAAGTGCGATCGCAGGTTGCCAGCACCCTGCGGGTTCCCTCAACCGACCTGCAAATCCGTGCCGTCCAAAAAGAATCCTTTCTTCCAGCTACAGCTTGTTCCAACGAAGGATTTTGCCCCATTCCGCCCAACTACTTGGGTTGGCGGATTTTAGCGGTTGCCAATGGTCGCGATCGCATTGTTCGCCTACGGGGTTTCGGTTCTCCTATCCATGCGGACATTAGATTTGAGGAGAATGATGAGGTTTCTCTGGGCAACCTCCCTGCCGCTCTGGTTAATGCGGTAATCCAGGATGCCCAGGAACGGTTCAACACTCCTGAACTAATGCTCAAAATGGCACCAGATGCACCAGCCGCGATCGCTGCCCAGATTGAATCGATTGAACCTGCAACTTGGAACGAGTGTGGTGGCGGTTCTGGTCCATCTCTGCCAATGCGGGGCACCTGCCCTAACATCAATGTGTCTGGCTGGCGCGTGGTTGCTACAGGCGGGGTGCGCTCCGATCCGCTTCGTCTGGTTTACTACATTCCCCAAGGGGTTGATGTTGGTTCCTGGACACCTCAACCGGACGGGTTGCAAAGTCTGTCAGAAGCTGCACAGCGTCGAATTCTTGCCCAAGTTGCAGAGGATGCCGGAATTTCCACATCCAGTGTGCGCCTGTTCTGGGCAGAAGCTCGTTTCTTCGATCGCTGCTTGAATAGCCATGAAGGTGCCCTCAGTTGCGGCATGGATATTCGTCCAGGGTGGGTGGTGCAAATCCTGGTCAATCCACCCTCCTCCAGCACACCAACCCAGCAACCCATGCGCGTCTATCATACCAATATCACAGGCACTGATGTTCGTCTGGTTAGCCAGGGTCACTGGATGCCACCGCCAATGGCGACACCAGCTATGCCATTTCAAAAGAGTCAATAACCAGCTTTAAATTTTGCTTGTCATTGTTGCTTTTCGGTATTGTCAGTCAGTTTACTAACCCAATCAGCAGCAGTTGCATCGCCCCTGCCACCACGGCTCCAATCAAAGTATTCAAAATATTCACTACTTCATTCGTGAGCCAATCGAATTTGTTTTGTAAAGTTGCCCCAATCACACTTTCCAGGTTAGTCGCGATGAAAGCAGCGATGATGCAGATGGGAATGCCCACGAGGGGAATCATGCCAACTGCCCAACCAAGAACCGCTAGGGCGATCGATGCCCCGATCCCAGCCAAAGTGCCCTCCAGACTCACGGCTCCTTCTGTGCCACGGGGAACCGGTTTGAGGGTGGTGATCAAAAAAGTTCGTTGTCCATAAGCTTTACCAATTTCGCTGGCGCAGGTATCGGCGAGTTTCGTGCTAAAGCTGGCAACATAACCCAGGGATAAAAGCAATACCACGAGAGGTGTTGTTGTGGCAGTGGGACATAGTAGCACCGCAAGCAAGACTCCAACGGCACACAGGGCACCGACCAGGGCAGAACCCCAGACATTTTCGGGACCACGTGCGCCCGATCGCTTTTCGGCAATGCCCTCGGCTTCTTTTTGTGCCAGGCCCACTTTCGTCACAGCAGACCCCACCAGGAAGTAAACCATGACGACGGCATAACCCTGCCAGCCTAAACACCCCCACACCAGCACACCCAAAAACCAGGCATGGGCTAATCCCATTGGCGTGAGCAGTTTTTTGGGAGCGAACCAGGCGATCGTGCCCAGAACAGTATTCAATCCCACTGCAATCAGCCAGTTTGTGAAGGAAGGTGTAGGGTAAAAAGTGGCGGTTAGGTCAACCCAGGACATTAGCTTCTGGTGTACTTACAACACCCTATATTGTGCCACCAACCCCATTAATCCTTTATCTAGACTGCGACTTATGATATCTGCGTTATTTCATCTCTCATTCCCGGTGGGCAACATTCCCGAAACCAAAGCATTTTATGTGGATGGATTGGGCTGTCAGGTGGGGCGCGAAAATCCCACTTCCGTCATCCTGGATCTCTATGGGCATCAACTCGTTGCCCATGTGACGGATGAGCCATTGATTCCCCAACGGGGCATTTACCCGCGTCATTTTGGCATCATTTTCCGTTCCGAAACCGATTGGGAAGCGTTGCTGAATCGGGCTGAACAAAAACAATTAGCGTTTTATCAATCTGCCAAATGGCGATTTCCGGCTTCTCCCCTGGAACACCGCACCTTTTTTCTCCAGGATCCCTTTCACAATCTGCTGGAGTTTAAATACTACGTTCACCCAGAGGCAGTCTTGGGTGAGCGATCGTTTGTCCAAATTGGTGATTCTTAAATCCAAGAAAACCCTACTTCCAGAAAAATGACCCGATGCCATTCATTGAGCCGCTTGACAACCTACAAAGGAAGCAATTGTAGCAACGTGTGACAGTGAGGTTTTTCTGTGAATGCTCTAATGAAGATGCTCTAAGTCACTATTGAACAAGGAGAAAGCTATGCCGCAGGCAGAAGTTCCTATGATTACCGAGAAATTACTGATAGCGAAGAAAGCAAAAGGGCTGACCTTTGCCGACCTGGAAAAAGTGCTGGGACGGGATGAAGTTTGGATTGCGTCCGCGTTCTATCGTCAGTCCACCATGACCGAGGATGAAGCTTTCAAATTGTTAGAAGCATTGGGACTCAGTACTGACCTGGCTGCTGAATTGACAGCGTATCCCGTGAAAGGGTTGGGTCCGATCGTGCCCACTGACCCTTTAATTTATCGTTTCTACGAGATTATTCAGGTTTACGGCATGGCAATGAAGGATGTGATTCAGGAGAAGTTTGGAGACGGCATCATGAGCGCGATCGACTTTACCCTGGATATTGACAAGCAAGAAGATCCTAAGGGCGATCGGGTCGTCGTCACCCTGAACGGCAAGTTTTTATCCTACAAAAAGTGGTAGTCCGAGTACTGATTTTGGCTGGATAGAGGCGAGCAATACAACTAGGGGCGCACAGCCGTGTGCCTTTTTGCCATGTCCACTCGCGGTTCAATTGAACTCCGAGCCATGTTTTGTTCCAACTCTTTATAATATCGAAAAGCCTCATCCCCACGTAATTCCTTGGTGGGGATTAATGTGTCATCAAACAGTGGACTGTCATCCAACTCGGTCAGTCGATATGTTAAGCGCACTTGCGGACCGAACATAATTTCATCGCGATCGTGCAGATCACAGGCGATCGTTTTGCGCCCATTGACAATCATCCCGTTGGAACTGGTTCTACCTTTTGGCACACCATCCACAATCCGATAAAAGAACGTGCCATCCTCATTCCCAATTCTGACCAAGGTCGCTTGCCGCCGGGAGACAAACTGAGAAGACAAGCGAATGTCGCACTTTGTATCTCTGCCAATGTAGTGGAGAGAAGCACCAAGGACGTGCTGCTGGAGACCCTTACGGTCGTCTTCAATAATTAACACATGTCTCAGTTCCGATGGCATTAGAGGAGTTGGATAGGGTTGTATCGAGCAGTGAAACCAAAATAATCCCTACGTGTACTGTATTTCTATCAGCTATCCGTGAGAATCGCCAGTCAGCGAAAAGCTCTTTAAGTAGCCTTCACAAATCTCGCGTTAAGACTTTATCCATTTCTGCGGGTTCAGTCTGAATCACACTTCACAATTAGGGAGACTGTGAACATTATTTGCTGTGTCAACTGATGGTATCATCCCCCTGGCGATACATAACTCCAGGCATTCCAGATGATTTGTTTGAACGGTTACCTGGAATCCCTATGAGCCAGCGTGAGATTCGCTTGCTTCTATTGTCCTATTTGCGGCTAGAGGCAAACTCTGTTGTTTGGGATATTGGCGCGGGGACAGGCACGATTTCGGTGGAAGCAGGGCTGCTGTGTCCTCAAGGGCAAATTATTGCAGTTGAGCGAGATGAAGAGGTTGCCAGCCTGATTCGCCGCAACTGCGATCGCTTTGAGGTCAAAAATGTGCAGGTAATTGAAGGGAGTGCCCCGGAGTGCCTCAAAGATCTGCGAGTTCCACCGCAACGAGTGTGTATTGAAGGAGGACGTTCGATCAAGGCAATTTTTTTTGAAGTATGGAAATATTTACCCCCTGAAGGGCGAGTCGTGGCGACAGCAACTAACCTGGAAAGCCTGTACCAACTGTCGGAAGGTTTCGCTGAATTGCAGGTTCGGAATGTTGAAGTCGTCCAGCTTGCCGTGAATCGGTTGGAACGACGTGGAGTCAGCCAAGTGTTTACAGCGAGCGATCCCATCTTTGTCTTAAGTGGAGAAAAGTTTTGAGATAAGATCCCCCCCACGAACCTGCGAGTAAACTGCGGGTTCGCTACAAACGTGTTGTTGTTTCAACTACCTTACTCTCCTGGGGTATCTTATACCGATTTAAACAGTGATAGCGGCACATTCCTTGCACCGATCCCCCTCAGTCCCCCTTATCAAGAGGATGCTGCAGGCAGGGGTGTCTCAATCTGTAGCTTATTGAGATCAAATTGGTATCAGGATCTTGCACCATTCTCGATTGAGCGCTCTGTCCTATCAGGAAATAAATTTCCTGGCTCATAGCAAAATTCTTCTAAAGAAGACTGGATAGAGTTTTCAGTCCATTTCAATAAACTTTAGCTATCATCCTGGAGTTTAGAAAGTGTTTGTAAATCAATGTTTCGATCGCCCTTAAATCCCCCTTCAAAAGAGGGACTTCAGACTTAGGGCTTGGTTCCCTCCTTACGAAGAAGGGTTAGGGAGGATCTCTTTAGGGCTGGCTTTTGAGCCACATTTACCTCTATTTACAAACAGCTTCTTACTCCAGGGCGGCTGTTGCCCAAGGTGCAAAACATGAGTTATTTCTTCTTTTTAGAGTCTGATTTCTTTTTGTCCTTCGATTTGCCATCCAGGGCACCATCAATTTTGTTGTTCAAGCCGTAGACTTCCCGGCTACCCGCCAGGGCAACTAACGTCACCGATTTCTCATCCCCCGGCTCAAAGCGAACCGCCGTTCCAGCGGGAATGTCCAAGCGCATCCCACGGGCTTGTTCCCGATCGAACTCCAGCGCCGTATTCACCTCATAAAAATGGAAGTGAGAACCCACCTGAATCGGACGATCGCCCGTGTTGGCAACCGTGAGCGTGACCGTATCCCGTCCTACATTCAGTTCAATCTCGCCTTCTGCAATCAATAGTTCACCGGGAATCATTTCGTTCTCCTGAATTGAATTGAGTTTGAGTCATGGGAATATGCTGCGGTTGGTGCTGCACTCGTTGAATCCAGGCTCGAATTGCCGGGAACGGCTCTAGATCGAATCCACCCTCATCGGCAACATGAGTGTAGGCAAATAGGGCAATATCCGCGATCGTGTAACGGTCTTGCACCAAAAATGGATGGTTGGCTAACCGCTGCTCCATCACCTTCAAAGCTGCCACTCCAGCCGTGTGCTTTTGTGCCAACTGCTCTCGCCGTTCCTCCGCTAAGTTCAAGGTATGAATCCAAAAGCGAGAAGTGGCAATGTTCGGCTCATGACTGTATTGCTCAAAAAATAACCATTCCAGCACACGGGCACGAGCCAAGCGATCGTCCGGTAAAAACTCCGTCCCTTCACTCAGGTAAATCAGAATGGCATTGGATTGAGCCAAATACACCTCCGATTCCAGTTCTAACAATGGGATGCGCCCATCGGGATTTTTCTGCAAAAACTCCGGCGTGCGGGTTTCGCCTTTGACAATATCTAGTTCCACCAACTCAAAAGGAATCCCCAACTGAGTCAGCAGGAGGCGCACCTTGTACCCATTGCCAGAAGGAAGGTAATCGTAGAGCTTGTACATCAAGGTTCTACCATTTCCAGGGAAATCGGCGCGTGAACTTGAGGCAGTTCAATTTGCTCCGAGATCGGGCTATAGCCTAGCCATTGAGTCGCAAGCCGATTGAACGTCTGGGGGCACCCACTGACACAGAACCGAGTCGGCTGGGGCGATCGCACATTACTCAATCCCAACAGGTCAAGCTCCTGTACAGCGGCAGCAATCACATGCACAGCAGGATCAATCAACTTCACCGAGGCAGGCAGAATCCGGCGCAATACCGGAGCTAGATGGGGATAGTGAGTGCAGCCGTAGATCAAGGTGTCAATGTTCTGGTCAATTAACGGTTGCAGATAGCTTTGAGCAACGGCAGACGTATAAGGATCTTCAATTCGGTTGTCTTCAATTAAGGGCACAAACTCAGGGCAGCCCACCTGCCACACTTCTGCCTTGGGGTCTACTTCGTGAATGGCGTGGTGGTAAGCATCGCTGGCAACCGTTGCAGGTGTAGCGATCACCCCAATGCTTCGCCCTTGCTGCACCGCTGCCCGCGCTCCTGGCAGAATTAAGCCCAAAATTGGCATATTGAATTCGGAGCGCACGGTTTCCAGCGCTAGGGCAGAACTGGTATTGCACGCCATAATCACCATCTTCACGTTCTGCTGCGTCATCCAGGTGAGAATTTCGCGCACGTATTGCAGAATTTCGGCGGGGGATTTGGTGCCGTAGGGCAACCTCGCGGTATCGCCAAAGTAGATCACGGATTCCTGCGGTGCCTGACGATATAACTCCCGCAAAACGGTTAAACCTCCTAAGCCGCTATCAAATAGCCCAATGGGGGAGGCGTTATGAAAGCTGCCACTGGGTAAATCACTGGGATAACGATAATCAAACACTCCACACACCTCTTCATTCAAGAGACACCAATCAATCAATGATTCAATCAACTATACGAAAACACTTTACAATCTTGCGGTTCGTTGCAAGTACTGTAGGATACCACGGGCGATCGCGTCTGCCATCTGCGCCCGGTAAGAGGGGTTTGACAACCGCATGGCATCCTCCTGTCCTGTAACAAACCCCACCTCCACTAAAACCGACGGCATCGACGTTCGACGCAGCACGTAAAACCGCGCCGTTCGCACCCCGCGATCGCTCACCCCAGTCGATTGCAGGATGGACTGGTGGATCACTTGCGCCAGGTCAGCCCCTGACTGATAGTAGTACGTCTCCAACCCACTCACCTCAGGGCGACTGAGGCTAATGGCGTTGGCATGAATACTCACAAACACCGTTGCGTTTGCCTGTTCTGCCATCTGCACGCGGGGTTCCAAATCCAGATCGCGATCGTCTCCCCGCGTCAGCAAGGCATACACCCCTCGCTGTTGCAACAATCCCGCCACCTGCCGCCCAATGTCCAGCACAATGCCCTTTTCCTGTAACCCCCCAATGCCAACGGCTCCCGGATCGGGTCCACCGTGTCCCGGATCGATGATGACCACCACTTGCCCTTTGGGAATGGGAGAAATAGTTGGAGCGGCAGGTTTCCAGGCTGGAATCGGAGTTTGGGAGGTCTGGCTAGAGGTTATGCGGGATTGGGGCGATCGTTGGGCGGAGAGTGCCAACACGCGCGGATTAATTTGGTTGACCTGCCCCAGTTGTGTCCCCCCGGAAGGACGAATCAAAATCGTTGCTAATTGCGGGGTTTCCTGGCGCAACCGAATCCGTTGAAAAGGGCTATCAGCACTAAGTTGAGGTCCTTGAACTTTGTTGACAAATTGCGCCCCCGGAATCTCAATTCGCAGTTCTCCGGTTCCCCGCTCCCAGCGGGAGGTATAGCGAATCGGTTGATTGGCTCGAACGATCAATTGATTGCTGGCATCTACCTCGATCGCTTCAATTAGCGCCGATCGTTCTGGCAGAGCCGGGGCAGCAGGTTGACTCGATACCGCCATCAAATTATGAGATTGCACCACAATGGCACTAGATCCATTGCCTGAATTTGGTTGGCTACTTGACGCACTGTTTGCCTGGTTATTGGACTGACGACTGGTTGGGTAGCCGCCAGAATTGCCTGCGATCGGTTGGGGCTTGGGCAACGAAACGACCCATTGTTGGGCGGAAATTCCGCGAAACTTAATTTGGCTGGGGTCAAGCGTATATCCAGGAGCCAGTTCAATCACCACTCGTGTCGTGTCACGATCGAATTGCCCTACTCGCACCGATTGCACCACTCCATCGTAGGTTTCTTTGACCACCGATCGCCCCAACATCACTCCCGGTAAATCAATCACCAGGCGAGTCGGGTCAGACACTAATTGAGCTTTGGGTTGTATCCCCTCGTCCGTAAACAACTCCAACTGGTTTTGGCTGGCATTAAAGCGCCAGGATTCGAGCTTGGTCGCATGGACTGGAGCAGCCGCCAACAACACAGATGGCGCGAACAAAAGGCTGTAAAAGAGCTGATGTAAAAAGTGTTGACATCGTTTGGAGTAGCGACCCAGTTTCATGGAAAAGCAACTTTGTCGTGAAAACTGCGCCAACTATACTCGAAGTCTTCCAAGAGCGATCACGAAATTCTTGATGAAGGATTACGAACCGCATCACACCGATCCCCCTCATTCCCCCTTATCAAAAGGGATGTCGAAGGCAGGGGGATCTCAATCTGTAGCGTGTCAAAATGAAATCGGCATAATTTCCATTCCTAAGTTGATTCCGATCGCGCTTCCTCAATGTCGGCTGGCTCGATCGCTTCTGGGATCTCCTCATTTCGGTTAAACACGACTCGCAGCAGTGGAGGAGCCAGAAAAGTGGTCAGGATCACCATGACGATAATCGCTGCATTCAAAGACTTGGGCAGCACCCCACTGGCACTCCCCACGGCAGCAAACACCAAGCCCACTTCGCCCCGAGGAATCATCCCCACCCCGATCGCCAGACGATTAATTCCCGGTTGTCCAAACACAACGAAACCCGTCACGACCTTACCGACGATCGCCACCGCAATCAGAAAGGCAGCCGTAATCAAGCCTTCCCGGTTTTCGGGGACGAACGGGTTCAACACGCTGACATCAGTCCGTGCGCCGACGCAGATGAAGAACACGGGCACCAGCATATCGGCGATCGGAATAATTTGTTGCTCCAGTTCCCGGCGTTTCTCGGTTTCTGCCAGGATCAAACCGGCGGCGAAAGAACCCAAAATCGCCTCGAGCTGAATCACATCTGCTATATAAGAGAGAATGAAGGCAAAAATCAAGGCTGAAATCAGCAATTGTCCACGGGTCTTCATGCCATTGACGATCGCCACAAACACCGGGTTCAGGAGTCGTCCCAGCCAGATCGAACCAATCAAAAACACCGTGGCACTGGCAATCAGGTAAACCACATTCGAGATTTCCACCGTTCCCTCACGGGCAAGGCTGGCAACCACCGCCAGCACAATAATCCCCAACACATCATCTAAAACCGCCGCTCCGATGATGATTTGTCCTTCGCGGGAGGTGAGTTGTTGAATTTCCGCCAGCACTTTCGCCGTAATGCCAATACTTGTCGCTGTCAGCGCCGCGCCAGCAAAAATAGCAGGCACAATGGGCACACCAAACAGGGTCACTAATCCGACCGTGCCCAAGGTAAAGGGAGTTACGACCCCCACCACCGCCACGATCGTCGCCTGAGGTCCCACTTTCAATAGCTCTTTCAAGTCCGATTCCAGCCCAATCTCAAACAACAGAATCACAACTCCCATCTCCGCCAGAACCGAAATGACTTCGCTGGCAGCATCAAAAATGGCAGTCAGAGACTTGGCATCAGCCGTGGACGTGGCGCTCAACAACCCCATGATCAAAGAGTCACCCGCCCCTTCAACGACTTCTGGAAAAACGAGCAAGTGCAGCGCGGACACTCCCACAACGACCCCTGCAAGCAGTTCACCCAAAACGGGAGGCAGATCAATCCGGGCACAAATTTCGCCACCAACTTTGCTTGCCAGGTAAACCACCACCAGACTTAATAGAACTGCCGCCAGAATTAATGAGGCACTGGCAGCTTCCGATGCTGCCGCCAAAAGCGGGTATGGTATCAAGTTAGGCAACGCTGGGAATGAAGGCAGGAACCAATTCATGAAGATTACCTGTACGCAGGACGACGAGTGTTGTATAGACTTCGTTACATATTAAACAGTACAGGATGCGATCGCACCTCATCCTGTCGTCTAAAATGGCTTAACTTAAGACCTTGACCATAAAATTTAGCTCCAGTTTTCTGATTCTCTGGCTTGAGCCATACAAGTGTTCTAAAATTGATGACAACCAAAAACTATTAAGTTGGATCTCGTCCGTCTTACTCGCTTTCTAGATGACTCACTGTAGTCCTTGCTACCTATCATTTCTAGGATAGAAACCTCTCATGGTTCTGCTCCTGACTGATGTTTTCCTCCTCCTGACCCAGATCCTGCTCTGGATCGTGGTGGGATTGGTAATCTGGTACTTTTTATCTAAAGTCCTTGATCAAAAGTTTTTAGGCTTACTGGTGCTCCTGCTGTTGCTGGCGGTGATTGTGCTGGCGTTTTTCCGGGGAGGGATTAACGAACCGGGCAGCGTTTTAGAGATCCTTTGGCGGCTGATCTCCTTTCCCCTCACGCCTCTGGGCTTAGGTTTGATTCTGTTGCTGGTTCTATTTAATTCGCCCAAAGCTGCCAAGGGGTTAGTGCGTAATTTAATCATTGGAGCGTTGATTCTGCTGGCATTGGGTAGCATTCCCCTAGTCGCGTATTTCCTGGCACAAGAACTGGAGATGGAAGCGATCGAACTCATTGCGCCTGCTCCCCAGTTGGAGGCAGGAGGACGGCAGGTGATTGTGTTGTTAGGCAGAAACACCACCCGTCCCCAACTGCGTCCGCGAGTCAACCCAGTGCCCCAAGATCCACCCGCCGTGGAACGAGCCATTACAGCCAATCAGTTTGAAATCTTGAGCACTTTGCCGGTGCAGTTGACCGAACACGGCGACAATATCGTCTACGCAGCGCAACTTTATCAGCAGGAAACTCAACGAGGCACCAATCCGCTAATCGTGGTCAGTGCAGGGCAGAGGAGCGATCGCCGCCGCCAAGAAACCGAAGTTCGCGAAGAAATTAGTGAAGCCCGCGATATTCAACGAATGCTGACCCAAACCTTCCGCGTGCCAGAAAATGGAATTTTGATGGATCACGAGAACGGCAATATCCGCAGCAGCGCCGAAAAGGTGCGGGAACTCCTGCAAAATCAGCAGATTAACTATGGCAATCAGATCATGCTGGTGGGGTCAGCACTCAACATGAATCGAGCCGCCCTCACATTTCGGGAGGTGTTTCGCGAAAGTCGGATTATTGCCCGTCCCACTGATTTTTACACCCTGCCCGATCGTCGCCGTTTAGAGGCGGTTGCCGTGGGACGAGACATCGTAGAGCGAGAAATTCAAATCACTGACATTTTGCCCACTGCCGATGCGTTTTGTCTCTCTAGCAAAGCCCTTCAAGAATATCTCAACTCGTTCTACTACTTTTTGCGCGGCTGGATCAAACCCTTCCAGGCTCCTAACCTGACTCGCCCTGTGACCTGAGTAGGGAGTTGTAGGTTGGGTTGAACAGCGTGAAACCCAACGCTGAAATTAGTTTCGTCGGGTTACGCTAACGCTAACCCAACCTCCGAAATTTTGGTGTGAACAGGAGAATCAACAATTTGGTTTAGGATCGAGAGAATCTACTGGCTGAACGGTTAGCAAAATGGCTCAATCTCGGTTACGCAAGTTGGGAGAATACCTGCGTCCTCACTGGCGGGGGGCTGGTCTGGGGATTTTGGCATTGTTTATTGTTAATCTCCTGGGGATGTATATTCCGCTCCTGATTCGGGATGGAATCGACAAACTGCAAATCACCTTCAGCCTCAATCAAGTGATGTATTACGTGGTGCTGGTGCTGGTGCTGGCATCGGTGATGTGGGTGGCACGCATGGCTTCTCGGATTGCGCTGTTTGGGGTGGGGCGGCAGGTGGAGTATGACCTGAAGCAAAAAATTTTTAGACACCTCCTATCTCTGGAGCCGTCCTATTTTGCCATCAA
>JANRIN010000152.1:0-3036 GCA_033764965.1 Leptolyngbyaceae cyanobacterium bins.302
GGGTAAACAAATGACTCCCCGTGACAGCCATAGTCCAGGCTGTCTTTCATTCGCTTGATCTCATCTGCGTTGTAACCCAAATACGGTCCCATCTGGATCGGTTCTTCTAGTAGAAATAGGATGTATTGGAACAAAAAAGGATAGGAAAAGAAGCAACGGTGGCAGAGGAGTACGACTGCCAATGCCCTCATCGCCATTTTGAGCGAGTGAATAATATCCCCAATTAGCTGATCCAGAATTTTGCCTTTCCACTTTTGAGCGCACAAATGGGGACGATTGAGCCGAGGCACCCAGCCGTCTATCTCCATGTTGTCGCCCAACGAATGGATCGCTTCAGAACGAATGTGCAGCACATAGGGTTGTGTTGTTGCGGAGAGGATGACGTATCCATCCTTTTCTAGAGATCCCGCTTTGCCAATTTCAAAGAACAGGCATCCCACTCTTCTGAGCAGGGGCAAGATGAACAGCTCGGCTAACTCTTTGGTTCTCCAGAACTCATCCCCAGTTTGGGCACTGACAATGACAACTTGTTTCCAGCTTCTAAACGGACGATTACTGGGTTGAAAAAACCAGCGGCAGAGTTGGGCTGAAGATTCAACTCCGAAACCCCAGTTAAATACGAAGATTTTCATGGTGATGCGAGACAAGCAGAAAACTTGCCTGGAAAAGATTTAGTGAGCGAAATGCCACAATTTTTGGGGCTGGATGGAGGGCGACCCGTGATCGTGACTTGTTAGAGTTAGGACAGAGGATCTGACGATGGCAGTAGGTGGGAATTCAAATTTCCACGTTGGAAGGGTTGAGAAAGAGTTACTCCTCTTTCAGCAATGTCTACTCCCTTTAACGCTTTAGAAAAAAGCTTCTGTTATGGTGCAATGTCTTTGTGTAAGTTTAGTGTAAGCGTCTAGATCCGCCTGAACAGTTACAGATTGAGTGACAGAGGCAGGCTATTCGCCTGCCTCAATTGTTTTAGAGAAAGGAATAAGGGCTTACAGCGTTTGTAGGATTTCAAGAGCTGCGACCGTCTGTTGCTGTGCCGTCATCAAAAGGTGATGAGCTTTTTTGAACTTCAAAATGCGATCGTGAGCGTATCCCTGGATTGGAGTAGAGGCGGGGAGCCTGAGAAAATATTCAGCATCCCGCGTTGTCTTCAAATTCTGGCAAGCAGTCTTCAATCGGTGTATTTGCTCTTCCAGAGGCAATTCAGGTAGTCCTGTAAGCTGCTGAACCTGTGTCGCCAAAAGTCGCTTCGGGGGAGTCAGTTGTAACGTGGTCATGTTCTGGCTCCTGCATTCTCAGTCACGCTCAGATATCCGGCTCCGTTCCCTTCTGCATCTGCCTGAATAAACAAGTAGAACGTCTTGTTATGGTTTTCAACAACTAGATAGGGGAACCCTTCTCGGCTAACTCCAGCATGGCGAATCATACCTCCGACCATGGGAGCCAGGTCAGCAGGATTTTGATGGTAAGGATTGTGGGTCATGGTTTTCAGTTCTGAAGAGATGAAGCCCTGATCATCTTTAGACCAGGGCTAAAATTTATTACCTTTGCTTGCGTTTCCGTTTGCTGGAAATCGTTTGGTGATGCTCGTGGTGGTGATGGTGGGAATGCCCTGACTGCTCTCGGTTAAAGAGTGGAGCGATTTGGGCTGCGATCACCAGCACCAGTAGAAAAACAGCATGAATACTTCCCATCACACCTCACTGGCTGCTGAGGAGGCACACTGTCGCCGCTTGCCAGCAATTTTGGGTAAGCCGGGAGATTTACTACCATGAATTTTGTAGCGCAGGTTATCCAATTCTTCTTGAATGATCTCGTTCAACAGTGGGTGTTGGAGGATCATGCGGTGAATGAGACAAATTGCCAGTGTTGGCAGTTCTACAGAAGTAACTGGGATTTCTTGGGAGTCTACGGCTTGTTCTTGCAGATAGTTCAAAAGCCGTTGAAATTCAACTGATACGGGGTCTTGCATGGCTCGAAGTGAGTTCCGATTTGAGTAAAGAGGAAGGGAAGAAGCTGAACAAATCAGAGTGGAAATTCAAATTTCCACTCACGAACTGTCTCAGGTTATCTAGAACAAATCTGTCTGCTGACGAGTGATTGTGAGATAGAGGGTGGTAGCGATCGCCCGATAGTCACGCGGATCAGCCACACCTGCAAATTTGTGTTTCACGACCTCATAGCTGAATTTAAGTAAATCAGCGTGGTCACAGAGCTTTGCCGAAAGCTCCTGTTTCTTATCGGTTTCCCAGGTAGGAGGGATTGCTTCAGGTCGTTTCGGGGGAGGTGACTTCGTAACGAGTGGTGCTTCTGATGTAGTGTCTCCAGACATTGAGTTACCTGAAGACTCTTGCAAAAGGACGATATTGTGTTTCTCGTTTCCGTTCTTGTTCGTGCCTGTGGGAATAAGCTGTACTTTTGCTCCTTTACGTAAAAGAGCTAACTCTTCAGCTTCAGGATCAAAAGACTTCCAAATTTTTTCGCCCATTGCATCTTTAAATAGAACAGAGCGGTACTCCCCATAACTGCCCTGTTTAATGCCTGTGATAAATTCAACGGTCGCCGTAATTGGCGTAACAACTTTTGCCATAAGGATCAACCTCTTTGGAAGAGAAAAGTGAGGCTTGTCTTTCAAGACCAATAACCGAGTGGTTGAAAGGCAAGTGATTGAGATAGCAAGAAGTGTGAGTTGGGGTAGCCAATCTAGCTACCCCAAGCGGATTAGAACTCACCAAATTGATCTCGATATTCCGGATCGCCGTCTATCCAACCAAAGGCAAAGTGTTTGTGAGGACTATAATGCTGAATTTTTTTAGTCTCCGGATCAGCAGGCAGTTCTTTAATTCCAGCGATGTACCCTTCCAGGTAAGTCTCATCGCCATATTCCGGCATCCTGCCAAAAGCGGCATCCGTTTTTCCTTCTAGGAACTGCTCATAGAGAGCGTCCTTAACCCGTGCATCACGTTCATCACGCTCGTCTGCAAGGCAATCGTCAATAAAAGCCATAATGAAATTGCTCCATCGTGAGTAGGGCAC
>JANRIN010000184.1:0-17533 GCA_033764965.1 Leptolyngbyaceae cyanobacterium bins.302
TATCACAGTACGGGCAATTAGGGGAAAATAAATCCATCATCCGCTCCTGATGAATTGGCGGTTTTCAAAACACTGTAAGTTGCTCTAATGTAACAATATTAAGGCTTTATGTCTCCCCACTTAGCGGAACCAGTGCCATCATCGCCGCCGATGGGGTGGAATTCATCGTGAGTAATGGCAAAGGGCTGTACCGTACCAATGAACAGATCATCCCCTCCCGCCTGGTGGTGGAAGCGGGGAAGCCTGCCCAGACCACAACCCGATCGCTGGTGTTTGATGACCAATCGCCGATCGCGACTCTGCAAGCACTCCAACGGGCATACCCCAAAGCGGCGATTTATCTCACGGGTGAGTTGGCGTGTGACTCGGTAGACCTGTTGAAGTTGCACCCTGAACCTGATCAATATCTTGCGCTGACCAAGACAGAAGGGGGCACAATCAAGCTATCTTTTCTGCCGATTGAGCAGGCGATCGCTGCGTTGAAGGAGCAATATGCAACCGGGACTCTGGTGGCTAAAATTATCCGTCCCCATCCTTTTGTTACTGGCAAGTTGTGACCAGCCGGGGAAGTCATCATCCACGGAAGCCACACCAGAGGCAGCCCCAGAATTTAAACCACCGGCTCAGGTGGAAGCTCCCACCCTCAAATTTGAGTTGACGGTGACGCTCAACGATCCGGCGGACTTGCGCGTGAAGGAGGGCGATCGCATTACGAAGGGTCAGATTTTGGCAGAACGCCAACCCAGTGAGCAACAGCGTTATGCACGGGCACGGCTGCAAACTCAACTGAACACCCCTCGCCCCATTCCCGAACAAACTCAACTGGTTGCTGCGAATGGTGAACTGGCAGCAACTCAGACTTTATTGGGCAGCTTGCCGGAGACGAGTCGCATTCTTGACCCACAACTCCGGCGTACCACCAAATATGTGGAGAAGGAATTGGAACTGAAGGCGAAGCTGGCAGGGCAGGAGGCGGCGATCGCGACGTTGAAGACGCAGGTGGCAGCGGCACGGGTGCAGGTGGAATTGGAACGGCAGCAGCTCCAGGATCAACTCAAGGTGCTGGATGGGGAAATGGAACGGTTGAAGGTGCGTTCTCCTTACACGGGCACGATTCGCAGGTTGAAGGTGGAGCGGGGGACGAATAATGAGGTGGTAGCAAAGCTGAAGATTCATGGGGAACCCTAATAGGGATAGATTGGGGCATCGATGAAAACCTTGAAAACGTTCAGTAACTGGATTCCAATTTTGGCGATCGCGGTGTTGGGCTTCTTAGCTCTGCGGCAGTGGCAACCTGCGGCGATGTTGAATAGTCGCCCGCAATCAGAGTATTACCAGGTGATCAGGGTGTCGGATGGTGACACGATCGCAGTTCGCAGTCTCAACACGGGACAGGAAGCCAGAATTCGACTGGCGTGCATTGATGCGCCGGAGGTTGCCCACGATGGACAGCCGGGACAGCCGATCGGGGAAGAGTCGAAAGCGAATCTGAAACGGTGGATTGATCAGGCGAAGGGTGAGGTGATTGTGCAGGAAGTCGATCGCGACAGGTACGGGCGAATTGTCGGGGAGGTGTTTATCCAGCATCCAAAGCCGTCGCAGCCAGAGGAGGAGTTGTTGCTGAATGCGGAACAGGTGCGAGATGGGATGGCATATGTGTATCGCAAGTATGCGAAGAGTTGTAGCCAGGTGGAGATTTTTGATGATCTGGAAAAGACGGCAAAGGCAAGCAGAAAAGGAGTTTGGGCAGGGAATTATCAGAAGCCGTGGGACTTTCGACAGTCTATGAAATAACGTTGCATTACATTGTCTTGCAACGCATGATAGAGGTATAAGATCTCTGTCCCGATTTGGGCATGGCAATGAGCAAGGAAAACATTACCTTTCGGCTGGATAGTGAAAAACGGGCGGTGTTGGATGCGATCGCAGCCGGACTGGACCGCGATCGCAGCTACTTGATTAACGAAGCTATTACCCTTTACCTGGAGATGCACCAGTGGCAAATTGAGGAAATTCAGCGGGCGGTTGCCGAAGCGGATGCGGGAGACTTTGCCACTGAGAAAGAGGTGACGGCTGTGTTTGCCAGGTTGACCAATGGCAAAAACCGTTAAATGGATACGGAAGGCGTTGAAAAGTCTGGAGCAGGCTTACGATTACATTGCTGAAACTGATGATGATGCCGCGATCAATCTCGTGCTCAAGATTCAGGCTGCGACTCAGCAATTGGCAGAGTTTCCCATGATGGGTAGAACGGGACGGGTCGATGGGACGCGAGAGCTGGTAATCACCAATTCTCCCTACATTGTGATCTACCGTGTAAAGGGGAATGGAGTAGAAGTTTTGCGTGTACTTCATGCTTCAAAACGGTATCCAGAATAGAGTTTGATTCACAACTGCCGAGAGCTATTGTTGCCTGAATGGGAAAGCTTTTTTAGTGCAGGCGGAGCAGGAGTCCTAGGCTAAACGGCTAGGGGTGTGGAGTGGGAATTATCAGAAGCCGTGGGAATTTCGGAAGGCACAGCGGTGATTTGAGTCGCAGGCGATCTGTTGACCAATGCGCTCCTCAATCTTCAACATATAAACATAAGGAAAGAGTGAAGTTTTAGTGATGGGCGCGGCTACTGTTCTGACGTAAATACGTTTGCCCAGAAGAAAGAGAATGGTTTTCCTTGAGTGAGAGGTAGGGGTATGACAGAGGAAACGTTTCTAAATCATGATTTGGTTCAGGTAACAAAAACGCGGTTTATTACACCCGGCGAGACCTATGCTGTGAACGGCATTATTTCAGTTAAGACGACACAGGTCGCGGAAGAGGTGCCTTCACCTTTAAAGGAAAAAATCACCACACTTGTTTGGTCGTGGGTAATTCTTGGAACGCTGACAGCGATCGCCTACACCATCCATCAAGAGATAGTTGGGACACTGATCGGTATTTTTCTTCTTCTTATGTCAGGAGGTATTTTCGGATTGAAGACGAAAGTTCCGAAACATGCAGTTACGCTTAGAACATCTTCGGGTGAAGTCAAAGCCCTTGAGAGTGATGATGTAGAATTCATTCAGCAAGTAGTTAAAGCTTTGAATCAAGCAATTATTGCTAGGGGTTGATTGAGTTGAGCTTGGATGAAGTGAAAGAGGTCAGGCTATTAACCACTTCTTGATATGGGGGTTTATTATGCTGAATTTTTTATTCGGCTCTTTCATAATTTCGATCATCCCAATTCTTGCCATAGTTATATTTCTTAGGCGATTGAATCGCAGAGCTGAAGCTGGGAGAAGTCCTAAAGATCAAGCGGAGTATGATTTTGGGGTTGAGTTAGGAGAACTATTAGGAAAAGAGGAATATCTTCCAGCCTTTGAGAAAGCAAAAAATCTCTATAAGGATGGAGCAATTAGCAAACTGAAAGTAGAGATGGATCTGGCTCTCGGTGTTTGCAATAAAACTATTGAAGAAATTACTCCTGGAACTAATTTTTCTTCTGAAAGTTTTGAAGATCATGTTCGTGCAGCAGCAAGAGTCACTGCGTATTATGCAATGATTCAAATATTTCTACGTCATCCAAGTGTAAATATGGAAAGAATCGTAGAAAAGCTTGGAAAAGAATTTTATGAATCACTTATGGAAGCTGTCGGTAACGCTTTAAGTTTGAAACATGTTCAAAATTGTATTGATGCTTGGAATGTACTTAAATTAATTGATGAAACAGGGAACGAAATTGAAAATAAAGTAAGGAATATGAAACGATAAATAAGAGATTAAGGAGATTATTTATAACTAAATTGCTTCAAAACCTGGAAAGAAATAGCAGATCAGCTTTAACCTAAACATTAGGAGGTAGAAACATGGGGTACTGGAAAAACTACCAATTAGAACAGCAAGAGGATGATGGGATCAGATATTTTGTACAACAACTACTTAATGCAGGTCATTTAACGCATAAAACTGAGATGGCCATAGCAGAGAAGGTTGCTCACGAGGGGATCGATAGTCTCTCTGAAGAACGTCGAGCAGGACGACCATTATCACAAAAGGAAGTTTTCGAGAAATACGTTTTGAGCCATGCAATAGAGAACTGTACCCGTTGCTCATCCGAAATACCTTGGTCAGAAAAGGTTGCGGCTATTGGAAATGGTGGTTACTGCGGATTATGTACTCATAAGATAAACAAAGGAGAATAAAAGCTTAGAAATCATTTCTATTCATTCGTCATCAGTTGCTAATGATGGTAGTCACACGATATCGCCTACACCAATTTGACTAATTTCTGATACTGCGGCTCCAACTCTGCATCTAGTTTGTTAATGTCAATCGCACCTTCTCCAAACAGAAATCCCCTGACTGTGTAAGCCAGAGGATGCAAAGTTTAGGAGAGGTGCATTGGCGGGTGTTAAACGTGAGCAGGAGAAAGCATTTCCGTGGACTGGCATACTTGGGCAAAACGCCAGTTCATCGCTTTGGGAAAAACTTGAGTCGTAGATTCAGGCTTACGATAGCTGCAAACTAAACCGCGATACAGCAGTGTTCGAGCGACTGTGAGAACTACATTAGTCCGGGGTGCTTCAGTGGGCTGAAAAGAGAATTGAGACCCACGATAAATCAGTTGCATGACAGTGTCCTTGGGGGCGTGAATTGAAGGGGAATTTAGAGTACGTAAATTGTGAAACAGGAAGATTAGCGGCTGTAGCGAATCCCGCGATAGGTCAAGGTGACATTGGAGCGAGGGGCAGCTTGGGTGTTGGAGAACTTGACCAGGTTGCCGCGATATTGACCTGTGAGTTCAGATTCAGTGGGAGCGATCGCGGTAGAGGTTGCTTGGTAGGTTTGTCCGAGGAATCGAAGTGTCATGGGGGTTGTCCTTTGGGGCAGTTGTTTTTTCTTGATGTGTTTATAGTCCCAGGATTTCCCCGGCTGCATGGTGATGCTGGGCTGCTCCAACGGTGAATTTGACCACGCCCAACCCCTGTGGTGAGACACGTTAATCGTGGTCACTCGTCATTGGATGTGGGTGATGGCAGTCACACGATCGCACCCCTCACACCAACTGCACCAGCTTCTTATACTGCCGCTCCAACGTTGCCACCCGCTTATTGAGCGAGGCGATCGAGTTCACATCCGTCTTCCCCAGGTATTGAGCGATCGCTTCCTGCACGATCTCACTCTCCGTCTTGCCGGATTCCCGCCCCAAGGTTTCAATTTGTTCCTTCCAGCTATGGGGCACTCGTGCTCCCACCATTGGCTTCTGACCCTTGCTCATGATTTCCCTGCAAACCTGGTTATCGCTTCCTGGTTAGAGTTCCCATCGATTAAAGTAAATTCGCGATCCTTCGGATCTGCGGAGCAACACGCAAACTGGGTTAACCGAGTTAACCGTTCCCTGATCCCCCTTTCCAACCTCCAACCCATTCGCAACAAGGAGAGGTGTTTTGCAATAAAAGCTCCCAAAAAATCTTCCCTTGGCTGGAACCCTTGAAAAGACGGTAAATTTGAGTTGGTAAAACAATAGAATACCTACTCAATATTTCTATGCCGAAAGTAAATCGCAATGGTCAGGCGATCGTGTTGCGGGAGGATCAATTAGGGGAATTGTTCGCCACGTTGGAGCACCCCCATCGGCTGGTGTTTCAAATTTGCTATTACACGGCGGCACGAGTCGGAGAAGTGGTGCAGCTCCAGGCGGAAGATGTTGTGGCGGGTCGGATTGTTTATCGAGCGAGGACAACCAAGACGAAGACGACGCGGGATGTGGCGATCGCCCCTCCTTTGGTAACGGCGCTCAAGGCGGTGGAACTACCTCGGAGTGGCTACCTGTTTCCGGGTCGGTTTAACAATCATCTGACGACGCAGGCGGCAGACAAGGCACTGCGACAAGCCTGCGACTATCTCGGTTTTAAGGGAGTCAGTACCCACAGCTTCCGGCGATCGCTGCTGACGAAGATGCACAACCAGGGGCACTCTCTGCGGACGTTGCAACAGATCACGAAGCATTCTGACATCGGCAACCTGGCGAAGTACCTGGATGTGGGACAGCAGGAGGCAGATGCCGCATTGTGTTCGCTGTGGGATTAGGAACTGTAGCAGCCCATTAAAAAACCCAATCACAAACGCGATCGGGCTGTAAATTTCTTTTTAGGGCGCCGATGTTTAATGCGGCTGTTTTTAGTGTTCCCAACACAGAAGGGGGAAGAACATTGACGCGATCGCTGGGGACAACCGATCCCCTTTAAACCCATCGATCCCCATCATTGTGATACTTTGCTATCAAGCTACTAAAGTATTTGTGTATCTAAATATCGTAAGAGGCTGAATTGGAAGGAGATAACAGCTTTGCTTCCTTTTGATACTTTGATAGCAACATATCAAGGTATCATGCGATCGGGGGTTTGCCGTATTTGGTGAACAGGTCGTTGACTGCCTCGATCAACAGGTCATGCACCGGCTTCTCGATATCTACGGCTAACCGCTTCAGTTGTTTGTGTGCGCCAGGTGGGAGCCGGAGCGTTTGCCCGATGCGATCGTCCTTCTTTCCAGTGGTTTCCTTCTCGGCGGGTGGCGGGGCAATTGCCGGGATGGGGGCAGGTGCGGCGGGTGTTCCCTTGTTGAGAGCGATATTTGCCAGACTTTGTTTCTTCGCTGCCATTATTTCTCTCCTAATTGCTTCTTAATCCACTTCCAGCTTTCTTTGATTTCCAGCGCCGCTTTCCCCTTCGGCTCCACTTCCCCCGGTGTGCGACCGTCAATCATGGCGCGACTGTAGGCAATTCGGTTGTAGAGGAAGACGGGGCAAATGGTCAGACCGTATTGGCTCAGGGCGGTCTCCGCTTCCTGGGCAACGGTGGAACCTGTGGGGGACTGGTTCAGAATGATGACGGCAGTTTTGCCTAACCCCTGCACCAGCTCCACACTGGCACTAATGGCTTCCATGTCTAGGACGGAGGGACGCACGGGAATCACCACCAGGTCTGACACCCTCGCCGCATGAACCGCGATCGCGCTAATGTCCGGCGTGGTGTCGATCAGAACGAAATCAATCTCGTCATTCTGGCAGGCTTCCAGATGGTCTTTGATCAATCCGGGACCTGACTGGATGAGTAGGGGCGATTCCGCTTCCCGTTTGCTGTACCAGGATGAGGATGATCCTTGGGGGTCAAAGTCGATGATCACGGCTTTTTTCCCTCTAGCTCGTTCTGCCTCCACTGCCCAATGGGTTGTGAGGGTAGACTTGCCTGATCCGCCTTTACGGGTCAGGAGGCTGATAACTTTCATGATGCTAGTTTGATAGCAAAGTAGCTTGATAGATTGAAATCATCATACTCTAATGCTTTGGTTCTGAGCGTTTTCTATAAAATAATATTCCGATAGTTTGCTAGTTTGATAGCAAAGTAGCTTGATGCCGATGGTAGTTTGGTGAATGTGGTGGTTGCGATCACGGCATGTGAGATAGATATTTCTGAGTTTGTGCAAGCTTTCTTTTTGCTATCAAAGTAGCTTGATAGCTGAAGTCGTAATTGATGATTTGGTTTAGATTGCGCTGATCTACACCTGCAACCTTGATAGAAATTCCTTATGACACTGCAAACTCTCAAAAGGAGAAGCAGCTAATGTTCGATCTCTCCTGTGGGACAGGTGTATTTCTTATTCTCTAAAAGCTGAAATGCCAGCAGATCGGGTGTTAAGCGTCTAGCTGTTCTGCTTCGGACATGGTGAAAGATTGAACTGCTTCCAATTGTTGGGAGTACAGGTTTCTCTGGATATGTAAATTTGTCTAATTGAGAAAAGCGTCCCATACTGCATGCACAGCTTGAGAAGCTAAACAATCAATGCTTTCTGATTACTTCTTGTCCTTAGCTGTCTTCTAGACTTGCAGCTATGAATTGTGGAATCCATCCACAGTCTTTGTGGTGTGGGAACTGTAATTGAGAACCTGCCCAATGCTTGGCGGCGATGGGCAGGTCTACAAACGCTACTTTCGGAGTACAAAACGTATGCAATTTCGAAATACTGCCTCAAGCAAACCCCAAAACACAATCCTCTCTATTTCTGTGCCCGAAGCACCCCTACTTCCATCTACCTATCCTTCTGGTGGACTACTGGAAGGTTTTATCGCAGCTACTTTCGCCTTATCTGCTTTAGCTCTACTGCTTAGGCAGTAGGGGAAAGAATTTTTGGGCAAGTGTGACAGTTGATGTGACAGTTGTGATATATTTTGGGCAAGTGTGACAGTTGATGTGACAGTTTCAGTGGTGTTCTACTCTCACAAAGTTATTAGTAGTAAAGCAAGGCTGCTTCTGCCTACTTTGCTTCTAAAAAGTGGGAATTCCAAAAAGCAAACCTGCCCAGTGCTTGGCGGCTGTGGGCAGGTCTGACAAATTTGTTCTTTTCATTCTAAGTGTATGTCAAATAACAGCTCGATAACTACAAGCAGGACTCCTCAGCCTGATGACTATTATCAGGAACGGCTGCGTCAGGCTCGCGTTGCGTTCAACTTTGCATTGGGAGCTACGGCGACGAGTGCTCTCATCAGTTTTGTGGGGGTACTAATGGTATTCACTGGAAATGTTCCAGTTGGGGGTGGTACTACAACCGGGGGGGCAGCTTCTGGAATTGTAAGTGCCCGTTGGCTGAAGCTGGCTAAGGACGCAAACGATAGGCTTGATAGCGCTATTCGTGAAAAGTAGTAATGAAATGATAGCGATCGCCGTTAATGACTGGTTATTTGCTGCGATCGCTTCCTTCAAAGGTTCTCTTGGATGCTAATACTTTGCTATCAAGCTATCTTGAAACTCAATAAAATATTTCTAAAGCTCAGATCTGTGAGGTGTATGAGCTTTGGAAATGCTGATAGTAAAGTATCTTGCTATCAAAGTATCTTGCTGTTAGTTGGTTAGCGATCGTGGCTCCATTCTTCCCAGCAACCCAACCATTCGGAAGCCAAACACTGGAATGGGATATCGTGCTGCGCGTCCGGACTCTAACTGAAGGGGAAACCCCCTCAGACTCCCCGTTACCCCCCTAACCCCCTCAGGGGGAACCTTCAGCAGTCCGCAGTATAGCTCCGTGGGTCAAGGGTAAAAATGCACTGCGCCAGCCGTTCTAGCGGTCGCTGCGCGTTTTTTATCTTGGGCTGGCTTGCCCTTGCCCCCTGCGCTCAAAGGGACGGTGTTCTTTTTTGTTTCCGGAGGGAAGCACAATGATTGCTGTTCCGTTTGAGTTTGTGGCTGGTTTGGCGGCTGAGTTTGGCTGTGTGGATTGTTTTTGGCGTGAGAGTGAGCGGAGTTTCACGGGTTTTGTGGCTGAGGTGTGGTTTGAGTCGTTGCCGAGGGACTTTGCTGTTCGTTGGTCGGCGGTGGTGGGTTACTCGGTGCAGGTGCGGCGGCGGGATGATGGTTGTGGGAAGTTTGCAGTTTCTGTGCCTTGTGTGGTGCCGGATGGTGAGGTGAGGCTTGGTCCGGTGAGTCGGGGTTCGCGGTTGATGTTGGTTCGGCGGTGATGATGGTTGGCTGGGGGGCTTTGGCTCTCCAGCTTTGCGATCGCTCGTTGAGTTGGGGAGTGTTAGGATTCTGTTTAATTCCTTAAAAAGGAGTAAAAGAATCAATGATATTTGCCCAGTAAGGATAACGCTTTCTCACCGTTTCCAGTACATCGTCAGAGTACTCATTGGGTAAACCAAAATATACTGCTTCCATTACGGAGATAAAGTAGTCATGCTCTTCTTGGCTACGTTTGGCTAAGATAGCTTCAAGTAAACCCATCTTGACTTCTTTCGCTGGCAACTCTTCCATGTACTCAGCTAATTGTCGTAGGTGAGAAGTCGTGAGAATCGAGACACTATAAATATCCCGTTTGAGTAAATCTAGAAAATACTGAAGAAAAGCTTTCCTATCATCTGAATCAAGCAACTTTAAGTGCTTTATGAAAAAGCGACAGTAGGAGAGCGTTTCTTGAGGAGTTTTATGGCTCAAATAAAAATTAATCTTCTCTACTTCTTCTTTAATAATTTTGTCAGGCACGCTATTACTTAAAAGATAGTGTAGGCTCAAAAAATTTTCCTCTTCCTGGTGGAACCTCCAGTCGTATCCGTGACTACATTCTTGTGGGATCAGGATAAACAGCTTAGTCCGTTCTTGCTCATTCATTTGACTAATCATATGATTGAAAATTGATGAACAAGAGGGATCTATTTTAACCTTCTCAATTGCATTCTCAGCTCTATAGCCGTGTTTTGCCGCATAGTTTTGTCTGATTTCGTTTATTACTATTTCCACTAAAGATTTAGCTACTGTTGCTGTGTGTTCATTAACTTTTTCCTTTCTCCTTAACTCTCTTCCTGGATGAATCAGATTTCTATAGTTTTTTATTACTGTAGATACTTGGGAAGTGTCTTCAGATATTAGGTTATCCTTAACAGCAATGCTGATTAGGGCTACTAAATCTAATTCTTCTACTTTCTTGCCCTTGTACCGTTTCAAACGGTCCTCCTCAAACGCCTTCAAAACATCGTTGCTAGGTGGGAAAGTTAGGAAATAATCAACAAGGATAGCTTCGATAATGCTGCCAGCTAGTAGTAATGTGGCTTTCCATAAGCCAGATTTTAAGCTGTTATCAAGTTCTTCTTTATCACGCTCAATCATTGTTTGAAGAACATTGTCGTTGATAAAGCTAAAGTCATTCATAGCTGGACAGATAAAATATCCTTTCAAATCTAGCAACGCTGTTCCTCGATCGTACCAAGAGATGATCGGTCAATGCCCAAAGCGTCAGGGCAGCGGGGGGCTTATCCCAAGTTCTATCCTGTCGTTGGGTGCCTCAGTCCCCCCGATGGGCTTCCGTTTACCTGCGATCGCATTCACTCACCTGTACGCGCCGCGCCCACCGTACCCCGCTGCCAGGGAGGAGAAAGTTTTTGGTTGTGCAGGCGCAGTCTCCCACCCCACCCCACCCACCCCGAACCAAACGAACAGGGGTCTGGGCTGCCGCCCCTGGCGGTGCCGAGGGCTGTGGTGGGGCAAGGGTGCCTGATAAAGTCTGTTTCCCTTACCCAAGCGTTTCCAGTCTGTAGCGCTCCAGTCTGGCAGGGTTGCCGCCCTTCCGTCCCCGGTGCCCTCGCGTTTCCCGCCTCGCTAGCTAGGTCGGTTCCTGGTTTCCGGTCGGTTGGTTGGGCTGGCTGGCTGGGTTTGCGCCGTTCGCGTAGGTTTCCCCCTACTGGCGGGTTTCCCCTTGGCGGTGGTTGCTTGTCGTTGGCACATCCTCGGTTCCCCCGTTGGGTTCTTCCCAGTGCCAACCGCCCCTCTTACCCCTCGGTTGCGTGGTGCCCTTCGCGCCTCTCTCGCCCCCTTGCTTAAGCTAATTGTATCATGAAAGTGATACAAATTTACGTATTTAAGCCCGCTTTTATCTCATGTTAACGATATAATTTAAGTGGGGAAGAAAAGCCGAAGGCTTATCCCCCGGCTATTAACAACTATTTGGATTATGTCATGAGAACTGAATTGCCAACGATTTCTGATACGGCTCTTGAATCCCTCAATGAAGCCGCGATCGCGGTTCAATCTGCCCTCATTTCCCGCACGGGTGAGCAGTACGAATTAGTTGATCTGAATGAGGTTCTAGCGAAGTGGCTAGAGCTATCGATCGAGGCGCTTTGCAGCGATGCCGTTGAACACTGTGTCACGGGCGATCGCTCCTATGCCTTCAATCGCCATGATTTTGAGCGGTTGTTAAAAAGTCAGCCCTCCGTGAATGTGTGGGAGCAACAGCACCAGGCAGTGCAGGAGATTGCAGACCATCAAGCCTTAGCAGTTGAGCGAGTCGCCTAACTAAGTCCGGTCTGGGTAGTGCCCTCGCGCTACCCCTATTCTTCACTATTCGAGAATTTGCCATGCAGAAATACATCGTTTTACTCAGTGTGCAAACCACTGCATTCACGTTCATTGATGTGCTGGCTCAAGACCAGGATGACGCAGTTGAGCAGGCAAAGACCTCCGTTACTCAGTCCCACTGGCAACTGGATGAGGTCAACATTGCAAACCTGACTAATTCTCAAGCTTGGCTGGCTTCCGCTCCTATCCCTTCGCAATCTGGAGATACCCAAAATGTTTGAAGACTTACGCACCTATCCCAGCGCGATCGCCAAAGTGCAAACGCAAATCCTCCGGCTCGATGGCAAAATTCGCAAAGCTCAACAGGAATTAGATGGTTACACCACTGACATCGAGCAGGCGATCGCCACAGACCCGGACTTGAAAAACGACCAACAGCGCAAAGCAAAACGGCTGGAACTGATGCGCGACTCGAAATATGTGGTGCTGGCGGATGCCCTGGCGGATGCGGTCGATCGCAGAACTCGCTTAGAGATTGAGTTACAACGCCACCGGAATGAGTTTTCAGTCCGCAAGCTGGAATACCGTGACCACATTGCGAGTAAGGAGGCAGCAGTAGCCTAATGGTTTATCTACTCCACTTTATTGATCCCATTAGCCCAGACCACACCGCCCAGCATTATCTTGGTTCGGCGGATGACTGGGAAGCTCGGATCGAGCAACATCGCCAGGGACAGGGCGCACGGCTTTGTGAAGTGGCGAAGTCTCGTAACATTGGGTTCGTAGTTGCCCGTCTTTGGGTGGGCGCGCTGCTTCGCAGATACCGCAAGGGTCGCGACTTGGAACGAGCCTTAAAACAACGCAAGAACAGTCCTCGCTTCTGCCCCATTTGCAAAGCCAATAAATCAAAAGCTGTTTGATTCATGAGGGGGTACGGCGACGTGCCCCTTTCTGATCCGGTAGCCTGATTCGATTGTGGTTACTCAACTGCGGTTGATAAATTGCGGTTACTCAACTGCGGTTGACAAAATGAAGTATCGTGAGAGAGCATATATCGCGTTTGTGACATAGAGATGAAAGTCAGTGACCTGAAGGGGTTGATCGCGCTCCGATGGGAAGAACTAGAGAAACGAGGGGTTACAACCTACCAGCTTGCGAAGGAATACGGCAGGCTAAAGGGCGATGACCCAAATGACAAGCGATATAACCGTTATGTTTCGACTGTTGAGAAAGCGATCGCTGACCCGATGAGTGTGAAGGTGGAAACCTTGGAGTGGGTGAAGCAGGCGATGGGGATTGAGACGCACTACGCGATCGTTGAACGGCGGGAAGTTTCCTTGGGATAGCACGATCGCGATACAGGCACCGCAACCAATAGAACCATGACCGATTCGACCGAAACTGAAGCCCTGGAAATTCTCCAGGCTCTAATTTCTCGCCCATTTGAAGAGTGCATTCCGGTTGGGCGAGAATTTCCCACCCTCACCACCCAACACAGCATCTACGCAGTCAGACATCGGACGGAAGGACTACTCTACATTGGGAAAACCCAGAACCCAAAGCAACGGTTTACGAATGGGCATAAAGCCCTAGTCTGGTCATGGCTGGAGCTATACAACCCGCAGGATGTCAGGATTACAGCCTACCCACTCAACTACCAACAATGGACAGCGTTATCATTAAGTCTGGAAAGGTTGATCATCCAGGCAACCAAACCACCGTTTAACGCCAAAATTCCGATGAGGGATTGATCATGCAAGCAGCAAAAACCATTCAACACCTTGATGCTGAAACCGCGATCGCATTTTTGGACAAGCTGCCCGACCATATCCGGCTGGCATTCTTCACCCGCGCCGCCGAGATCAATTACCCCGTTGAAGCAGTCTTGGAGTCGGCGATCGCATCCTCACTTGACCCGGATGCCTTGAGTTTCGTGGACTGCAAACCCACATCATCCGACATGGAACGGATGGCAAGTTAGTATAATTGTTCTTATTACAATCCATTGCACCCTGGTCAAGCCTTTCAGCGTTCCTGAGAGGCTTTTGTTTTGGTTAGCGATCGCTTGAGGGAATCCCCCGCCAATGGGCAGGGGATGGAGACAAACTCAAGAACCGTGCTTGTCAACATAGGCTCTTTCCAGGTCAACCGTTTGAGCCTCGTTCACGGTCATGTTTGCAGTGGAGGGTTGTTCGGTGGCAATGGCGCTGGTGGCAATCAAAGTGGAGAGAACGATACCGGACAGAATAGCAGAGATGGCGCGTTGCATAATCTTTGTCTCCGTGAGTGAGTTGGAATCAACTGGTCTTGAATATTAGAATCGCAACTCACCCTGAGACTGCCCTGACTGCAATCTGAGGAAATAGGAGGAATATTCTGAGGAGAGGCTGAGGGGATGAAGTTTTGGATGAGCGATCGCGATTTAAGGGGTCTAAGTAGCCGCTGTTGAACTGTGTTAGAGCCAGCGGCACAACATGATTGTAGAAATCGTAGGAAGAACTTTCCTGAGAAGCAGCGCAAGCAGTGTTCCAGACATTCATTTTGGCTGCAATTGCAGTGAGCAATCTCACACTTCCGCTCCATTGTTATCACCAGCATAAAGCGGGAACCCATTGAGATGAGCCTGTAGATACAGGAGTAAGCAACAATGCTTCAGCCCCATACACGAAAGGACTTTCCTCATGCAAGTATCTACTTCTAGCCCCCGCCCCCTAATTAGCTGCGACACAATGCCCATCCTGCGACGCAACGATCGACAAGCGAGCGCCAACGACTCAGTCAAAACGCTACAGCGCCGCTTAAATGAGTATGGCTTTAAACTCACCGTAGACGGGTTCTTTGGCGCTAAAACGGAATCTGCCGTTCTGGAATTCCAAGGGAGAGGAAATGATCATGATTCCTCCGTTCTCGTCGATGGCATTGTTGGACCTCAAACCTGGAATGCCTTACGTCTTTGCACCATCCCTGTCTGCTAAGAAATAATCAACTCGACCGCACTCAATCAAGCAGTCAAAAACTGAGTGATCAACCCCTGATTACTCAGTGAAACCGCTCTACTTTCATTGACTTGTGAACTGCTGCGATTATTCTAATCAGATCAATCACTTCACCCCTCAAGCTAGTCAGACTGGCTTGAGGGGTGAACGTTGTGGTGAAACTAAGCCAAATTGGACTATTGAATTGTGCAAAATTGCTCAACCTGTAGATGTTGTCATTTCCCTAAGGCATCCCGCCCATCCGTTCCGCGATCGCCTGCAACACCAGCGAAATCGACTCCTTATCCATCCCGCTAATCTGGATCACCATCGGACCCGTGATGTTATTCGTCTGAGTTTGGGGTGGCATCGAGCTTTGCAACCGCTTGAAAACCTCCGTCTTCTCCTCATGAGACAGGTTATCGATCAGGGTGAATAGCTCATCTAAACTACCGTTTTGCAAACCTTTACTCGCTACCACGATCGCACTCCACAACCCATCTTCGCCCATAGACACACCAGCAGGTTATAACCAAAACTTAACCTATGATAGTAGAAATGCCTGCCGGTAGAAAAAACTAATTGCTTCATCAAAAAATTAAGCAGTTAATCGTTCCATTTCTGGAGGGTTCACCACGCCGCGCAGCTTCAAGCTAATCGCATAGAGCAACGTCCCGATCGCCTGCTCATCCAAATCCGACAACAGGTGATTGAACACCATATACTGCCGCGCCTGTTCTGGCAGCGCTGCCAACAGATTGTCTAAGGCATCCGTGCTTAAACTCTGCTCCCCCTTGCGGTAGCGGCTAATCGAAGACTCATTCACACCACTCTGAGCCGCAAGGTCTTTCGCTCGGATGTTGAAGTGCTTCACCGTGAGATCAAATGCTTCGTAGGTTCGCATATAAAATTGCGCCAACAGCAATAAAAGGGATTATAGTTGTTTCTGAAGCAATTAGGAATGATGTAATTGCGTAGAAAGCAACTACCGTCATTATGTCATCCCTGATCGTGGTTGGCTACTAAATTCAGTACACAGGCTGAATCCATATGAACCCACAGCATAGCGGTACGACTGCCGAAACACAAACATCAGAGTTGTATTATCCGTTGACCTGTAGCGAATGGCTCGATGCCGTTAGACGACTGAAACCCGCCGAACGGGATGTGCTCTATTACCTGCGGACGATAGACCCCTTTGGGAAGGGGATGGATATTGGAGTTAGAGAGATTGCCGGTGTCCTGGGATACAACCCTGGCACTGTGAGTAAAGCATTGAAAGTGCTGCACGACAAGGAATACATTGACGCAGCCAAATACATTAATTCCCGTATCCAAAATAACGTTGAACAGCGGATTCGCGATCGCCTGCAACAGCAATTAGGTGGGTTGCCTGAAATCACCACCCCAGTCGGAAGAATTGACCTGCTGACGGGAACTCAAGTGATTGAGATTAAGCCTATTAGCGACTGGAAATCAGCTTTAGGACAAGTGCTCACCTACTCCGGTTTTTATCCCCAGCATCAACCGCGAATTCATCTCTTCTACGACCCAGGAAACCCGCTCAAGCAGGCTGAGGAGATTCAGAGGATTTGTGCTGAGTTTGGCGTAGAAGTGACCCTAGAGGAGGTGCAGGATGACTAGCGCGACCCATTACCGCTTGACCTGTGAAGAGTGGCTGGCAGTCAGTCAATCCCTCAAAATGGCTGAACTCCGAGTGTTGTACTACCTGCGAACCTTAGATCCCTTTGGCGATCGCCCCTTAGATCTCAAAGTCGTCGATATTGCCACCGCCACCGGACTCACCAAAGGCACGGTTTCTAAGGCTTTGCGAACCCTTGACTGTCAAGGCTACATCGACCTGGAGCTTGTTGCTGTCAGAGTACAGCTTAAATCGATCAAAAAGTTTCCTACAGGTTTCCTGGTTTCTTCCAGGAAACCTGAAAGTTCTGTAGGAAACTTGGCGATGAGCTAGAACCACCGCCAGCAAAGGGTTTTAAAAATGAGGCTCAACCTGACGATGTACCAATTGTTTTAAAAAGATCTGTTAAAAAACAAAAACACCCACCCACCCACCCTGTTCCAAAGCAAAATGAACAGGAAAAAATTGGTACAACGCTGGAGACCATTGCCGCAGCCGGAATTCCTCTCAACAAAACAATTCAGAAAACCGTGGCGATCGCAATCCAGAAAGACCCTGCTACCGCCGCCGCCCGTGTCCGCAACGCCCTCTCCGCCGTGAAAGAACAGCAGCAACGCGGGAACTGTCGCAACCCTGGCGGATTCTTCATCGCCGCTATGCAAAAGGGTTTCACCGCCAACGAATTCAAAGGCGTGAAAAAACAACCTCCAGACCTCACCACCATCGAACTCGCGATCGACCGCTCCCTACTCGTGGGCGATCGTGCCTTTGCCCTGCTCAAACTCCAAGACCTCTGGACGGAAGGCTGGCAAGACCAACTCGAAGAACTTTGCCACTTGCGAAACGATTGGGGTTTCCGCATCACTCCCAATGGCGTGAGCGAAAAGGAGGAGAACCAACATCGGCTTCCGCCATCGCAGCGATCGCCGCTTTAAGAGTCACGATTGAGGATTCGAGATTCAATCGCTACGGGTCGATTCCCCGTCCCTTGGGGCGCATGAGGTACAGCAGTCTAGTGGGGCGCTGTTGAGCGAAGTCGAGCCGCGTAGCGTGTGAGGCGTAGTGAAGTGATACACCGTCCGCTTGCGGCGGTGACGTTCAT
>JANRIN010000189.1:0-12479 GCA_033764965.1 Leptolyngbyaceae cyanobacterium bins.302
CATCGATCGCATTTTGGATGACCCAGACTACCCCGACCTGTCTGAAACAACTGATGAAGCATTTAAGCGATCAATCCGGTCGCGCTATGGAGACTTGCGCCACAAAAAGACCTGGGAAGCTGCGTTTATCGACATTAAAGCCAACTCCCTCTACGAGCATAATGATGATAGCCGTAAGCTAGTCGAGCTAGATTTCATTCAGACTCCCAAACGAGAAGGGTACTTCTCATACATCCCCAAAATCCTGGAGAAGTTCATCCTGATCAATCGAGGCGTGGAGAGTATTGCAATTAGCCTGATTCAAACGCTTGAGCAGGGGCTGCAATATATCGACCATGCAGAAATTTTAGAATTTTTGCACATTGGAAGAACCGTTGCTCGGCAACTCAATCAGGAGCAGGCACTCGCCCCAGTCTATAGGCTTCTCGCACCCGCTGCCGCTTAATTTGCATCTAAAAATCTGCTTCAAGGTAGAGAACCAAAGCACCCAATTGCACCTAAATTGGTCAAGTTTAGCCTCTACAACCATGCAGACCAAACCCCTTGCATCTCAACAAACCCGATTCCTGCCCTCGCAGCATGGCTTCAGATTCTGCAACTCGTTTATCGGGCTTGGATTACCCTGGATCAACGCCATGCCGTGGCTTACCCAATTGCTCAAAACCGATCCCTATCGTCACGGGCTTTGCGGTGGCATGTGCTTTGCTGCGCTTGACCATTTTTGGGCAAACCGTCCTATTCCTGCGATCGATGAAGTCCCTTCCGGTCCTTCTGCCCTTTATCGTTATCTCGATCGCCGTCAAGTCAACACCTATAGAAGAGGCTGGGTCATTGGACTATTTTTTCTGTGGACAGCACGCTCAGACGTTACACTTCAACGCTTAACCATTACAGAGATCAATCGGGTCAAACAACGTCTAGATCAAGGTGAACCGGTCGTACTCGGTTTGATCCTCACCCAATCTGTTCGGAAGCTAACAACCAATCATCAGGTTATTGCTTACGGCTATAGGGAAAATGAATCCGGCATTACCCTTCAGATTTATGATCCCAGTATCCCAAACAACAACGAGGTTGTAATTGAAGTAACTCTTTCCGAAACAGGAGCTACACTCACTGAGCACAACAATCAGACTCATACATCTCGTCCTATCCGGGGACTATTTATCATCCCCTACAAACCTGTTGCGCCTTCACTATCCCAACCATAAAAGGAATTTACAGTACTCCTAAGCATGGAATAATCGTTCAACTACTGCTCCAGTAAAGGTTGCATAACTGAGTAACCTGGCAAGTACTCAAAAAACGCCTTGAACTCAACTAAAAAAACGTAGAAAGGTTTCAACACATATTTCAAAGAAGAGGAATCTAAGGACAAGACAACGATCGCGCGCGTCTCTTTACCAACTTCCTCTAAATGGGTAATTAAATCCAACGCTTTGAAAACATAGCCATTGCGCTTGTCTCGATAATAGCCGTTTATCCAAACAGTCAAAGACTTTGAGCCAAGAGATACTTGCAGAGGAAGTTCGGGACGGGATAATTTTTGATCCGCAGTTTGCCGCAAACCACTATCCTGATCCATCACCAACGACAATCCCAACATCAACTCTTTGAATCGCTCATAGTAGCCTTCCAAATCTTCCAGGTGTTCCTTGGCTGCGACAGGTACTCGATGACGGCTGGTAGCCAGCGCCAACGTAAACTCGCTCCACGTCTTTTGAGTGACTGCGACTGCCCAGACAAATCGAATGAGTGATGTCAAAGTCCAGCGACGGTGATCATCCAGTACCGTATTCAACAATTGCTCTCCCTCTAACATCTCAATTCTAATCCGTATAACCTCATTGTTCCTACTCAGCCAACCACCTTTTCTTTAAACAACTTTCCTGCACTAAAGGCTGGGACTATTGTTGCTGGAATCTTAATTGGCTGCCCTGTAGAAGGATTTCGTCCTTCTCGTGCTTGCCGCTCTCTTGGCTCAAAGGTACCAAACCCAACTAACGTCACTTTATTTCCCTCCGCGACAGACTCCACAATCGCATCAAGAATGGCAGTAAGTATGACATCCGCATCTTTCTTAGTCACTCCTGCTTTCTGTGAAATCTGATCAACGAGTTCGCCCTTATTCATAGTTCACTGTCTCAAAATGCTGCTGTGATTATACTTGAGAAACTTGGAATGCAACAGGCTACCGCCTGTCACTCCGGCGTATTCATCGTACAAGTGTTCAGAAAATCTGTGTTACTCAGCATTCTGCCTGAACAATGGGCGATCGCATCATCTCAACCCAGTAAACACTCATCATGACCGCTAACCAATGGCTCACTCTGGAAGCAGCCGCTGAAGCGGTTTCAGTTCCCATCGAAACCCTGCAATCTCATCTCAGCAACCCTGCTCCCGAAAAAAAGTTTCAACCACACGGACTTTTATTTGATCGAAGTCGGTGGAAAACCAAAGATCCGCAATTTCTGCAATTACTCAGTTCATCTCCACTACAAGCTGCCACTACTCCAAATTCAGAACGAACCTACCGCTGGGAGAATACCCCAATTCGGTTAGAGGTTACCTGGCTACCGCTTGATTCAGATACTCAAGATCGACAAGTTCTGATCTGGGCAACGAGTTATGACGACTTTCCGGTTTGTAATCTACTGACAGAATCAGAATTGGGGAAGCTGCCCCGCCCTCTAAATCAACTGCTCGATCAGCTCAAAGCAGACCTTCCCGTTCGCAAAATTCGTTATCAACAGAAACAGGCAAAACCAAAGAAATCAACTTCTTCAACCCCTTCTAGACCCGCTTCCCAACCAACGACTCCCCAATCATCAACATTACCTACCCAACCTAAACAACCGACTGCCAAAGACACCCAAATCTCCTTCTTCTAAGCTATGGATACGACCACTGAAGACACCGTTTTAGTCGTCCTGGAAGGACAACAGCATCACATTCGCCGCACGATCGCAGAGAACGATGAACTGTTACGCCGATTACTCAGCCAAATTGGTCCGGAGCTGGCAGGAGCCGAAATCAAACGAACCAATGGGGTAATCGAAGTTGTACCGAAAAAAGGCACCAAAGGAAATCAACCTGCAATCACCTCGGAAGCTCTCAGTTATTTGGACACCGCTGCAAGCAATATTGACCCTGCGATCACGGCTTGTTTAGTGATTCAACAAACGGAACTCGCTGAAGGGTTCAACCCGGAACAAGCACTCAGATTAGACGAGTACATCACCCACACTATTTCAGAATCACAGCGCTGGCAGGCTTCCATTCAACAAACGCTTTATCGTCTAGACAATGCTGCATCCGCTTCCAAAATTCCCTTTGGGTTCTGACTATGCCAACTCTCCCTCTAACTGCGATCGATGCCATTGGGCGGTTGCGATCCTACAACCCTCGCTTCATCCTCAACCACGAGGCAGCCTTTGACTATCTGACCCATCGCCAAATCAGCTATCGTCTGCTGCATCTCTACAACACGTTTTTCTCAAGTAAGCTAGCAGCCAGCACAAAGCCAGGATTTCCAAGACGCTGTGATGGAGAACCAATCCATAGCGAACGGGAAATCGAATTTTTCCAATTACTTGATCAGCACTGCTTTCCACTTTCTCCTTGGACACTCGATCAAGCCTACGATCGCCTCATTTATGAGATTCCAATCCTTGATATGGGTGTTGATTGGCATGAAGAAGATGCATTTGAAGCACTCAAACCTGAATGGCTTGTACTCATCCCACTCACAGAAGAAGGACGCTACTGGTTTGAACAAATCGATATGGATTGCATTGAATGGTACGAAACAGAGTTTGGCATCGACATTGACTCAATCCAGCATCCCAATAAGATCCCAGCCAAGCTGTTGCGCCACCGTTATTTGCAAGCAGGTTCCCCATTCAAATTCCTACCGCTTACCTTAGCTGTCCTGGATAAATCTACCAACAATCTTTGGCTTGATGCTCTTTCCAATGAAGCCTTCTATGGAACGGAATGTGGAACCAGTTTGCCCTGGTCCGTTTCTGCGATTCAAACCCTTCAGCGCCAGTGGAAGAAAGCAAACCACCTGATGAATCAATGCTACATCCTCACCCAATGGCTGGCACAAGACCTGCCAACCCATTTCCGCCAACTGCTTGACCTATGGAACCAGCCCTATCCACCAACGACCTGCAAGCCGTTGAAGCTGCACTAATCCGTGATTTCCTTGCCACTTGTCCGGAGGAAGCCAAACGCATTGATGCCGCGATTTATATCTCTGAGGCGACTGGACATTACCTCTATCAACGCCGAACCAGCACTGAGCCTTTAACGTACCGCTATAAATGCATATCCCCAGACACCCTCCGTATCGCCTTCGACAACACCTCCATCGATTCGGGATGGATTTCCCCTGGGGTTGTTCGCTGTGGAACCAGCATTGGCGGCAGATGGGCAGTCCTAGTCATTCCCCCAGCGCACCATACTATCGACCTATCCTATGCAGGCAAAATTACGATTCCCTTACCTGCCCTCGCATTAATTGGACTGGAGCGAACATATTGGATATGCGCGATCGCGGGTGAAGTTTTTGATCCCTCAGCACTGTGTTATCACGCACCTCTACCGAATGTTTATGACTCCCTAAAAATTTGCTGGGGCTCAAACACTCCGGCGATCGCCAGTCCTCAAACGCTCCCTCAAGCCTGGAATGACTTCATCACAAGTCCATTTTCAAATCATTTGATTCATGGCAAGTCCACGAGCAAAAAGTACCAATTTGACATTTGCAAACAGCTAATCGCCCTGCATCAGAACCGGACAAAGCGTTACCCCAGCAAAACACTTGTCCCTCTTGATCAAGACCCAACCACTCTCGATCGCCTGATCACTCACCTCCTGGCTCATGAATGATATCCAAACCGAGTTGTCCCGCATCATCGGACACAAATTTGCTGACGCAGAGCAGCTCCCTGAGCACACCAGTACAGGTTTTGAATACATCGTCGGCAGTAACGGAATCTACGTCCGAGCGATCCGTCCTAGCATTCAGGTCACTATCCCAGTAAGTACCCATCAACAACCCCTCAAAGGGTTAGCAGACATCAGACCGAACATTGAGATTGCCCCTAAAATTCCTGAATCCCTGCTGCTGGAAATGTGGAGCCTTGCCTGTCAAGCCTGTTCCACCCAATCTCTGGAAATCCTGTTTCATCTCACCCTCGAACAGGAGCACTGGAGGCTGACTGTACCCAACCAGCAGCAAAGCCCCAATCAGTGTCAGCCCACAAATACCAGCTATGGGTCTACCGCCCATCGGGCAACTGTCGAAATTCATTCGCACGGACAGTTACCAGCGTTCTTCTCTCCCACGGATGACCAGGATGAAGCAACCGGGTTTAGAGTCTACGGGGTGCTCGGCAAAGTCCGTTCCTCCCAACCTGAAATGGTGTTACGAGTTTGTATTTTCGGACATTGTTGTCACCTACCCATTCATCAGGTATTTGACATTGAACCGGACTCAACTTTCTTATTTGACTTGACTCAACACTATCTTCAACAACACAATTCGCTTCCCTTCTACCAATGCCCACGCCATGAACAAACCGCTGAGTTATGATTGCCTTGAAGCCGTTCTCGTTGTGCTTCCTCCTCACCAGCATGTTCACTTCTGGATTGTCGGTTGTGGCGGTACAGGCTCTTTTCTGGTACAGCTCATTATTCGGATTGCGCGATCGCTGGTTGGTAGTGGAAAATCGTCTACCCTGACGTTAGTAGACCCAGATCAGGTTGAACTTAAAAATGTGATCACTCGTCAATGTTTTTGTGAAGCGGAGATTGGACTTAACAAAGCCAAAGCCTTAGCTGCTCGTTACTCGCTTGCATGGACGTGCGACCAACTGACCATTGAAGCCATCCCGGAAAAGTTTGACCACCGCTGGTTGAAGCACCCCCTCAACACCCTAACCGTACTGCTGGGCTGTGTTGATAATGCGGCTGCCCGTCGAATATTGCACACGGCTTTGGCTGATAACCGCTATTACACCGCCCAGCATCTGTGGTATCTCGATGCCGGGAATGGCGATCGCTGGGGGCAGGTGTTGGTTGGCAGCAGTCATTCAACTCAGCCCAAAGACTATGAGTTTAGCGAACTCGGATGCCTCCGCCTTCCAGCACCCGGTATTCAAGCACCTGAATTATTACTCGACAAACCGGAAGAACAGGAAACTCCCCAATTATCCTGTGAGGAACTGGCACTATTGAATCAGCAAAGTTTAACGGTAAACGCCCAATCAGCCACCCTAGCTGCTGACCTGGCGCTTGAACTGGTCACTGGCAAACTGACTCAGTTCGCGGTACACTTTGACCTCAAAACTCGCACAACCAGAGCCAGATACATTACCCAATCTGCGATCGCTGCAATCCTACCTGGCTCAACCGCTCCTACCCAGGCTGCCTAAATCCTGCATCCCTCATGCCCCGACTTCAAGTTCATCCTCACCCTGACTGTCCTTCCTGTGGCAGCCGTGACACCCGACGCTTATCTACCCTCTACGAAGAGGGAACTGCATCATTCAACATCAGCGGCTTTTCCTGGAATGGTGGCATTTTTGCTGGTGGCGGAACTCACTCCACCCAACTTGCCAAACGTATTGCCCCTCCATTCAGGGCAAACCCCGGTGCCTGCTGGATCTGGGCTGGGCTGCTCGGTTGGCTCCTGGCAGTGATCGCTCATTATGCGATCGGGCTTACGATGGTTGCGATCGACGTTGTCTTCCATCCTCCCCTAGGAATTCAATTCATCATGGGCACGATTCTGCAAGGGTTGGGACCGGCAACAGTTGTCGCCATCATTCTGATCACCCTCTGGGCAATTCGGAAGCAGAACCAGGTGAACCAACAGTACGATAAAGAAGTTTATTTCCCTGCCTATAACCAGTGGGAGCGATCGTACCGATGCAATCGTTGTGGGTCTGTTTTCGATCCAGCCAATTCCAACTCCTGATTCAACTTTGCTGCCATGAACTCCTTACCTCAACTCAAGTAAGCATCTGCAAAGCAGTATCAGCAGGCTCGCGCCAGATCGAAACAACCCGTTAATTTCATCACAGGTTAAGATTTATACACAGTTTTTTCCAATATCTAATTGTTTTGATTTCTTTTCATACAAAGTGATGCCATACTCGGACAAGGTTTCAAAGGATGATGCGGTATGGCATCGATGCCCTCCAGTCCCAAGATTTATCACATAACCCATGTAGACAATCTGCCAAGCATTGCGATGAACATGGGATTGGTTTCAGATGCAAACCGCGTTGCGAATGAACTCACCTGCTCACTTGTAGGAATGACGAGTATTAAGCAACGCCGACTCAGCGAAATAGAGTTTTCTTGCCATCCAGGAACAATGGTCGGACAATACGTGCCGTTCTACTTCTGCCCACGCTCGGTCATGCTCTATATTTTGCACATGGCAAATCATCCGGAATTGACCTATCGAGGCGGACAGCAGCCCATTATTCATCTTGAGGCTGACCTCACTAAAGTAATAAACTGGGCAAATGCAAATGGGGTGCGTTGGGCATTTAGTGATGGTAATGCGGGTGCTTACATAACCGCCTTTTATAAAAATTCAGCGGATCTCATCCACCTTAATTGGTCTGCCATTGCCTCCACGGACTTTCGAGATTCCAAGATTAAGGAAGGTAAACAAGCTGAGTTTCTGGTCTTTGATATCTTTCCCTGGACACTGATCGACAAAATTGGGACAATCGATAGTACTATAGCAGCGAAAGTTCAGACAGCTTTGGTTAACATCGGGCATCAGCCTGTTACCGTTGTAGAGCCGAGTTGGTATTTTTGATCGGAGAGGCTAGACCCATGATTAAGCTGACTCAAGGAGACATCTTAAAAGCCGATGCTGAAGCATTGGTTAACACCGTGAATTGTGTCGGTGTTATGGGTCGTGGTATCGCACTGCAATTCCGCAAAGCCTTCCCAGAAAACTTCAAAGCTTATAAAGCGGCTTGCGATGCTGGACAGGTGCAACCAGGCAAAATGTTCGTTTATGACCTCAATCGCTTATATAACCCACGCTTTATCATCAATTTCCCCACTAAACGCCACTGGAAAGGTAAAAGCCGCATCGAAGATATTGAGTTGGGGCTTAAAGCCCTGATAGCTGTCATACAGCAGCAGCAAATTCACTCCATAGCAATTCCCCCACTAGGGTGCGGCTTAGGCGGTTTGAACTGGGAAGAAGTGCGATCGCTGATTGTCGAAGCCTTCCAATCCCAGCCAGAGGTAAATGTACTTTTGTTTGAGCCTACTGGGGCACCACAGGCTAACGTGATGGTCAAAGAAAGCAAAGTGCCGAATATGACGGTTGGACGAGCTGCCTTACTAGGACTCATGCGTCGCTACTTGGCAGCCGTGATGGACCCGACTGTTACCCTGTTGGAAATTCACAAGCTGATGTATTTTATGCAAGAGGCTGGTGAACCCCTGCGCTTGAAGTATCAGAAGGCTCCTTACGGACCCTATGCTGAAAACCTCCGCCATGTTCTTAGCCACATTGAGGGGCATTTCATCAGTGGCTATGGAGATGCCGAAGATTGCCCAGACAAGCCACTAGAATTGATGCCTCATGCATCTGAACAAGCTGAACTATTTCTGACACAGCATGAAAGAACTCAGCAGCGATTTGATCGTGTTGCAGATCTCATTAAAGGATTTGAAACGACTTTCGGCATGGAGTTGCTGTCTACTGTTCACTGGGTTGCCACGCAAGAGCAAGCTACAACCGCAGAAGAATCTGTCACTAAAGTTCACGCATGGAGCGATCGCAAACGAATGTTTGAACCCCGTCACATTCATTTAGCCTGGAGACGACTACATGAGGCAGGGTGGTTAGCGTAATTGTATGCTCATTAGCATCTTTAACAAATGCCTCTAGCTAGAAAGAGGAAATCAAAGAAATGACGAATTTGCCTCAGTTCTCAAGTAGACAAAGACGCGGGGAAAAAGGGGTTTGGATAGTTAACGGAATTATTAGAGATCAATTGGGATGGATTTTTGTAAAACTTCCTCAAGAGTATGATTTAGGAATTGATGCTTACATTGAAGTTTTAACCTCTGGAGTACAAGGAACGGATGAAGCACAGGGAACTGGAAGACTGATTGCAGCACAAATTAAGTGTGGTTCATCTTGGTTGGATGAACAAACTGCGGATGGTTATATTTTTCGAGGTGAGCTGAAACATCTAGACTACTATTTAAATTATTCTTTACCAGTTCTTATTATCTTATGTGACCCAGATTCTGAAGTATGCTGGTGGGTTAAAGTATCACCTACTTCTGTTGAGCGAACTCGAAAAGCATGGAGAATTAGAGTTCCTTTTGAACAACGATTGGATAACACTTGTGTTGATCAGCTCGTCGGAATTTCGAGAGAAGGACAAAATGGACATGATGCATTTTTCTGGTGGGCACCCTACGAAATAACTTGGCATCATAACATAACGCTAGTAGTATTACCTGTTTATCCGGAGAACGGAAAAGCCTTGTGCATAAGTAAACATCCTATTACAAATGCACAATACAAAGAATTTGTAGACGAGCAATGGGTGAAAGAACCGAGTGGAGAGAGGTATTTAGGTAAAGAAATACTAGGGAACCATTGGGCTGGCTCATTTTATCCTTGGAGAGATGATGATTTCCGAGATCCAAATAAACCAGTTGTCTGTATTTCTTATTGGAATGCATCACTTTTCTGTGACTGGCTACATGAGAAGTACGGTTGTTACGTAAAACTTCCAACAGCTAAACTGTGGGATTTTGCTGCATTTGGCACGGAATTTCCCACCTACAACCCTAACAGTCTTCTGAAATTTACTCAAAAGGTTCATCATCAATCATCTTCACCTGCTGCTATTGATGTAATTGGAGAAAGAACAAACCAATGGGGGATTACTGACTTAATTGGCAATATTTGGGAATGGTGTGCTTTAGATGATGAAGGATTCGTCGGAGAGCGTATAAGTCATGACATTGTTCGCCATCGTTATGAAGGTTTTTATGATAGAAACCTCCAATTAAAAGGCGGCAGCTTTTTAGACGATTTGGCGTTTACGACACCGTGGATGCGCTCTACTGAATTGGCACAAGGTAGCCGCACATGTCACGCTGATATAGGTTTTCGAGTGACTACAGAACTATTAGTCTCCAGTCTACCAACTGAGATTCAAGAGAAACTACAGTTATGTAAGCGCCTCTTGCCCCGCACTCAATCGTACAGAAATCCAACATTATATCCATCTGACTTCAAGGAGAAGGATTTTCCAACCTAATAAATCTAAACGTCTTGAATATGTGCTTAAGTATATAAAAGTTTGGAACGATCGCCCCACTGCACAACAGACTTCTTCATCGGCGCGACTGCGCCTCTTGAATGAAGCAAGTCTGATAGTCGCATGAGATATTTTATTCAACTGATTCAGTTCATTCGCAACTACTGCCGCCAACAAATCTCCAAACTAACAACCTCCAAACGAGAAATCCATTCACTGACTCAACTCGAATTTGACATTGAAACCCGCAACGACTATTACCATAGCTGCGGGAGGTGGTAATGGAGCAAAAAAAACCAGTACCCCGATCCATCATGATACAATCCCTAAAAGGGATTAGCATCCTGTCCGCACGAACTTGGCGACAGTTAGATACCGCCGAGTCAGAAGAGGATCAGACTCGCATCCTCACAGAACTGTTGGAGTTACAAGAGCGCCAGGAATCAGCAATCGATGCCTTTGCCGAACTCGCTGATCAACTGGATGCAGAAATTACAGCCATCAAAGCGCGTAAACAGCATCTGGTCGAAACACACGATCGCGAGATTGAACGACTGAGCAACCTCCGCGATCGACTCGACCAAACCGTTCTCGACATGAATGAGTCTGGTCTTCTCAGCTCAGACTCTCCAGGACAAACCCGGCGAATTAAGGTCAAGGAGAATCCACCCTCCTGCACTGTTATTGACGAATCTCAAATTCCTGAAGAGTATCTCGCCCGCAAAGAGAAGGTTGAATACAAACCAGACAAAACCAAGATCATCAAAGCCTGGACAAAAGGGACACCAGTTCCGGGCACCTATGTCTACCGCAAGCGCAGGGTTGAGTATAACCTTGCCCCAACCATTGGACAGCTTAAAGACGACATTCAGCAGTCTTTGCTGACCTGATAGGGAGTATGGAATTCCGTATTCCCTCCCTATGCCACTAGCCACCTGTCAATCAGCACCCAACCTTTTTCCTATGGAACCATACAATGACCTCTACCCCTGTTCTCCTGAAACTATCCGAGAGCGATCGGATTCATCATGAAATCCAAAATCGAACCCTGATCCTTAAAGCAGGAACCAGCATCAAAATCCTCGTCCCGATCACCAACGATCTATTCCAATTACTTCGGCAACTCCGGGTTGACGTAGCAGATGCTCTTGTTACCGGAGTCGCAGACAAAGAACTTGAAACCGTAGAACCACTGCTGCTATTACGACAGGGGTTGAAACCATTAAACTAATTCAACCCCATCAGGCTGATTCAACCGTTCTTCAATTTCCTCATTAGAAGCGGTGTAGCAACGAGTAGGACGACCAGAAGGTATCCAATTTACAAGCTGCTGATCCAATTCATGAACAATTTCAACCTCACCTTCCTCGTAGTCTGCTGCATCTGAACGAACGATTGGGTTACCCTGCTCATCAACCGGATGATATCCCTGTTGGCTAGGAACATAGGAATACAGCTTCCCGGTATGAATATGGCGAAACAGGTTCTGCTTTTCCTCAACTGGAACAAATACAGTCATTGGCACATGTTACCTCTCAAATTTCCCTTAACGATAACGCTCAAACCACCTGCTTGAACACTCGTTATCATGACAGTAGGGATACGTGCCGGACTCGTTCTAATTTTTTCAACCACACCGCAATCCCACACCTTTACCCACATTGCTATGGTCGAAACTGTCTTTGTCAAGGAGGGACTCAATGTCCCCATATTTCATGCATCCAGGAACAATGGGAAGGGAGAATTCGCATCCGAACCCTTAACCCTGAAAAACTCTGTTCTAAAAAATATTTTCTCTCCTGACCAACTCAAGTCTTTAGTGTTGGTCAAACTTGATGACAATGACAAGGAGCCTCAACGACTGGCTCCTCGGATGTTTGCAGATGGAATGGCTCGTAGTCTGATTTTTAGCAGTGGCGATAATCACTACTTTGGCAGTGAAGAACTACGCTTGCATTTCCACAAACCCAAGCGAACGTTAGGGCAAGAGCAACCTATTCCACCCCTATTCAAATCTCAACCCGATGCAGCCTGTCGATATGGTGGACTGTTGGTTAGCGACTGCTTTAAGGGCATCAGTACGATCGAGAACATCAACGTCAAAATTGTTGATTTTACAGATCCTAATGATGCCCATTACCAAACGGG
>JANRIN010000214.1:0-16135 GCA_033764965.1 Leptolyngbyaceae cyanobacterium bins.302
CTCAAGTTAATACTCATCCACCCAATCCTTGCAATGCTCCTGCTATCTTACCAGGACACCTCTTGACAGCTTCATCTCCCTGAAACACCTATTGAGCCTTCTTGCTATGTCTCGCGGTTGCCTAGAATGACTTGATGGGTAATGCGGTTGCGTGGAATGACTTGATGGGTAATGTTGTAGTCGAGAGCAGTTTGCACCTGACCCAACCAAAGTTGGGTAAACAAGACTTTGAGCTGGGACTGCTTTTCGGCTTTGCTACGGGCAATCATGGTTATCAAGTCTTGCAACTTCTTGCTCAGGTGATACCAGTCGAGAACCACCACAATTTGCTCACTAAAGGTTTGTGTCCAACGTTTACGAATCGAGCTTGCACCGTCGCTGACGATGACCAGGGGCATGGGTGTGAGCGATATTGGCAGCGACTGTCTCAGGTCTAAAAAGCTCACATGGGTGCCATCTTCAAACTGATATTATCGTGCCCCCCGGATAATTGCTTGTGTTCACAGCATCTTAGCCCCTTCTCACTCATCAACCCAAAATTTAGAGGTGGTATTTTTTCAAAAATCTACCTTAAAGCATAATCCTTCAGCGACCTTTCCCTCTACAAAAGAGAGAGGTTAAATAAATGCAGGTGTGAATGATTTCATGCAAACCGGATCAGGAGGGCGTTGAGGAAGATGTCTTTATCTTTCCAGCCTCATTTGCTCAACAACGCTTGTGGTTTATCGAACAACTGCTGCCTGGAGATGCTCTATACGTTATTCCACTGGTGTTTCGGCTCACAGGTTCGCTCCAGCGATCGCACCTCCACCATAGTATTGAGGCGATCGTTGAGCGTCATGAAATTCTCCGCACCACGTTTGATGTCGTGGAGGGACAACTGGTTCAGGTCATCACCTCTGAATTGCCAGTGTCGCTTAAGTTCACTGATTTACGGGCATTGCCTATTAGTACTCGTGAAGACACCGCCCTAGAGCAGATTTGGCAAGCGATTCAACAACCGTTTCACTTGAACAAAGGATCGTTGTTTCGCGTGCAATTGTGGCAGTTGCAGGACAAATCTCATCTGTTGCTGATGACCATACACCATATTATTTTTGATGAGTGGTCGAGCGGGGTGCTAATCCGGGAGTTGGGCGATCGCTATACGGCATTGGTTGCAGGCAAACCAACTCCGTTGCCAGAATTACCAATTCAATATGCTGATTTTGCCCACTGGCAGCGGGAGTGGTTGCAGGGAGACGTACTGAATGCTCAATTGCGCTACTGGAAGCAGCAGTTACAGGATGTTCCAGTGCTGAATTTACCCGGTGCAGTTTCTCGTTCATTGATGCATTCGTCAGTTCGAGGGCACCGAGGAGCCAGTCAATTGCTGGAGCTGCCGCAGCAATTACTAGATGCGTTAGAGGAATTAAGTCAACAGGCAGGCGTGACGCTGTTCATGACCTTGTTAGCTGCGTTCCAGGCGCTACTGCACCGCTATACCGGACAGACGGATATTGCGATCGGCTCTCCCATTGCCAATCGTCATCGCAGCGAACTGGAGGGGTTGATTGGGTTCCTGGTGAATAGCCTGGTGTTGCGAACCAATCTGGCAGGTGATCCGACCTTTCGTGAATTGTTAGAGCGAGTGAAAGAGGTCACCTTAGCAGCGTATGCTCACCAGGATTTGCCGTTTGAGAAGCTGGTGGAAGAGTTGCAACCTGTGCGTAGTCTTGGTCAAAATCCGCTGTTTCAAGTGGTCTTTGCGCTGCAAAACACGCCAATGGAGCAATTGACGTTACCTGGATTAGTCCTTAGCCCAGTAGAGTTGGAGACAAAAACATCGCGCTTTGACCTGGAACTGTATCTCTGGAAATGCGCGGATAACTTCAGAAACCTGTGGGGCAAGGGGTGGCAGCAGTCTGATGGGTTGCGCGGTGTGATTGTTTACAACACAGATTTATTTGACGCAACTACGATTGCATCACTGCGACATCATTTTCAGACATTGTTGGAGGGAATTGTTGCAAATCCAGAAAATCCTCTCTCGAAACTGCCGTTATTAACAATTAAAGAACAGCAAACGTTGTTACAGCATTGGTATTACAATCAATTCAGTTATCCTGCTGATGTCTGTATTCATCAATTGTTTGAAGCACAGGTTCAGCAACGACCTGATGCGATCGCCATTCAATTCAGCAATCAATCCTTCACCTATGAGCAGTTAAACCAGGGCAGTAACCAACTGGCACGGTATTTGCAACGCTTGGGCATTGTTGCTGGAATGCCAGTTGGAATTTGTTTGGAGCGCGGTGTGGAAGCGATCGCCGCTATGTTAGCGATTCTCAAAGCAGGGGGAGCTTACGTACCGCTTGATCCCAGCTATCCGCCAGAACGATTGCACTTCATGCTGAAGGATGCCGGAATTACGGTGGTTTTAACTCAGGCAGACTGGGCAAATCTCCTTCAAATGGACAACACAAGAGCCATTTGTTTGGAACAAGCATGGGATGCGATCGCTCAGGAATCAGACAAGAACCTGTCGCTTTCCTGCACTGCGGATCAACTTGCCTATGTAATCTACACCTCTGGTTCAACTGGAACACCCAAGGGCGTGATGGTGCCACACCGAGCAGTGAATCGATTAGTGTGTGAAACGAACTACGTGCAAATTGAACCGGGCGATCGCGTTGCCCAGGTCGCCAATCTTGTCTTTGATGCTGCAACCTTTGAAGTGTGGGGCGCACTTTTGAATGGTGCTCAACTAAAGGTCATTGAGCGAGAAACCACCCTTTCACCCACCGATTTTGTCACCGAATTACAACAGCAGCAAATCAGTATTCTATTTCTCACGACAGCCTTATTCAATCAAACAATTGCTCAAATTCCGATTGCCTTTCAATCCCTCAAATACTTGCTATTTGGTGGTGAGACGGTAAATGTCGATCGCGTGCGTTCTGTACTACAACATGGCAAACCTCAACATCTAATTCATGTGTATGGACCTACCGAAAACACCACCTTTTCCACCTGGTATGAAGTCCAGAATGTTCCAGAAAACGCCACGACGATTCCCATCGGTCAAGCGATCGCCAATACCCAGGTTTATTTGTTGGATATCCATTTTAACCCGGTTCCAGCCGGAGTTATTGGTGAAATTTATTTAGGTGGAGATGGACTAGCACAGGGGTATTTAAATCGTCCAGAGTTGACAACGGAACGGTTTATCAATTTTGAGTTCTCAATTTTGAGTTCTCAATTGCAAGCAGATTTGAATTCAAAATTTAAAACTCAAAACTCAAAACTTTATAAAACTGGCGATCGCGCCCTTTACCGTGCTGATGGCAATCTGGAGTTTTTGGGACGCACGGATTATCAAATTAAAATTCGTGGGTTTCGGGTAGAGTTAGGGGAGATTGAGACGGCGATCGCACAGTATCCAATTGTACAAACGGCAGTGGTCGTTGTGCGGCAAATAGACAGCGAACGCCAACTGATTGCCTATGTGGTTCCCGAAGCATCAGTGATGCCAACAGAGCGAGAGTTGCGAGCCTTCCTCAAAACAAAATTACCTGCCTATATGGTGCCTGTGGCATTTGTAGTGTTGAACACGCTTCCCCTGACTACCAACGGCAAAGTCGATCAGAGGGCATTGCCACTGCCTCACCTGACCGTTGCACAAGAAACCAGTTCGACCATTGCACCAACCACCTCTGTAGAAGCGTCCTTAGTCGAACTCTGGACACAGCTTCTGGGACGAACGCAGGTGGGAATTCACGACAACTTCTTTGAACTGGGCGGACATTCCTTACTGGCAACTCAGCTTGTTTCGCGCATTCGCGATCGCTTGCACGTAGAGTTACCGCTCCGCAGCGTATTTGAAACGCCGACGATCGCAGAATTAGCAGGCATCATTGAAGCTCTGCAACAGAAAGTAGGGCAAACACTACCCACCTTACAAATTGGTGGAAAAGAATCAGGTTTGCAACGCCGTGAGGAATTAGAACTATGACGAACAGCCCGATCGCAGAATTCGTCTCCCATCTCAAAGATTTGGATGTGCAGGTATTTATCGAGGGCGATCAAACGACTTCCTCCGACAACACGCGATTGCGCTGTACCGCTCCAGAAGGAACACTCACCCCTGAATTGCGCCAGGAATTAGCCGATCGCAAAACCGAACTGATTGCATACTTGCACCAAGAAAATTCAAAATTCAAAATTCAAAATTCAAAATTTAATTCGACTGACTCACCGGAAGCCTCACCGGAGTCCAAAATTCAAACCTCTGGCTCCCGCCCTCCCCATCTCCCCATCTCCCCATTCCCCCATCCCCCCATTCCCCCATCTCCCCTCTCCTTCGCTCAACAGCGCTTGTGGTTCTTGTATCAACTCGCACCCGATAACCCGTTCTACAACGTGCCTGCTGCTATTCGCTTAACAGGGACACTCAATCAAGCCGCATTGGAGCGATCGTTTCAAGAAATCGTCCGTCGTCATGCTGCCCTTCGCACCCGATTTACAACCCTTGAGGGGCAACCTGTTCAGGTGGTCGAACCTGATGTTGGGGTAGGGGCGGGTTTTGGCGTTGATGCTGCTGCTGCGACTACAGAGTTATTGACTAAACATGCCCGTACAGAGTTATTGGTTGTGAATTTGCAAACAGTTGCAGTGAGCGATCGCAAACGCATTAGCCAACAGTTAGCCACCGCTGAAGCCCAGCGTCCGTTTAATCTGACAACTGATTCATTATTACGATTAACGCTGCTGCAATTTGATTCAACAGAGTCAGTTTTGTTGCTGACGATGCATCACATTGTTGCCGATGGCTGGTCATTGGGTGTACTGATGCGGGAACTGGCGTGTTGCTACACCGCATTTGTGGAAGGGCGATCGCCCGACTTACCACCGTTACCAATTCAATACACTGATTTTGCTTGCTGGCAGCGTAACTGGTTAGAGGGAGAGATTTTAGAAAAACAATTAGCTTACTGGCGCAAACAGTTACAGGATTTGCCAGTTCTGGAGTTGCCCAGTGATTCCCCCCGTCCTGCGGTTCAAACCTATCGAGGTGCAACCTATCCATTGCAAATTTCTCCCGCTGTGACGCAGGCATTGGAAACCTTGAGCCAGCAGGCGGGAGCATCCCTGTTTATGACTCTGCTGGCAGCGTTTCAAACAGTGCTCTATCGTTATACGGGGCAGGAAGACATGGCGATCGGCTCTCCTATTGCCAACCGTCATCGCAGTGAGTGGGAAGGGTTGATTGGCTTTTTTGTAAATAGTCTGGTGCTGCGGTCAGATTTATCTGGTAATCCCACGTTTCGCGAATTGCTGGAGCGGGTTCGGAGTGTGGCACTGGCAGCGTACGAGCATCAGGACTTACCGTTTGAGAAGCTGGTTGAAGAACTCGATCCTGATCGTGATCTCAGCCGCAATCCCCTGTTTCAAGTTGCCTTTGCCCTACAAAATGCTCCCATGCAAGCGTTAGAACTGCCAGGATTGACGCTAGAGCCTGCCCCATTAGAGTCTGGCAGCACTCGGTTTGATCTGGAGGTTCACCTGTGGGAACCCGCCCACGGATTGCGAAGCCTGTGGCAATCTCAGGAGGGTTTGAGTGGCTTTATCTCCTACAGTACCGACTTATTCAATCGTGACAGAATCGATCGCTTAATCGGACATTTTCAGACTCTTCTGCAAGGTATTGTCACCAATCCCGACGCTCGACTATCGGACCTACCTTTGCTCACCCCTGTAGAACGCCAACAGATTTTAGTGGAATGGAATCGATCCCCCCTAGCCCCCCTTAACAAGGGGGGAAACAGCCTCCAAGTCCCCCTTTTTAAGGGGGATTTAGGGGGATCAGTACAAAATCTCTGCTTCCATCAAATCTTTGAAGCACAGGTACGTTCAGCTCCAAACACGATCGCCCTTGTTTCAGATCAAGGATCGCTTACCTACGAAGAACTGAACCAACACGCTGATCACCTAGCACACACATTACAACAATTAGGAGTTCAACCGGATTCTCTCGTGGGCTTGTGTGTCGATCGCTCTGCCGATATGGTGATCGGAATTTTGGGGATTCTCAAAGCGGGGGGAGCTTACGTACCCCTTGATCCCAATTATCCCAGCGATCGCCTCCACTTCATGTTGACGGATACGCAGGTTTCTATTCTGCTGACGCAATCCTGGTTGGTTGAAACGTTACCGCGATCGCAAGCGCAGGTACTTTGTCTAGATCAAACTGATCCCCCCTCCCCCCCTTATCAAGGGGGGTGCCGAAGGTGGGGGGATCTAACTCCTGATAATCTTGCCTATGTCATCTACACTTCCGGTTCCACAGGTACACCAAAAGGAGTGCTCTTGTCTCATCGCGGCTTATGTAACGTCGTCGAAGCACAGCAGCAAGTTTTTCATTCCTCTCGCAACAGTCGCATTCTACAATTTAGTTCTCTCAGTTTTGATGCCTCCGTTTTTGAGATTGCTCTGGCATTGGGTTCCGGTGGCACATTATATATTCCCCCTAAGTCTGCTCAGTTACCGGGTATGGCACTAATTCAATTTCTAGCAGATAACGCCATTACCCATGCCCTGCTGACTCCGGCAGTTCTGGCGGTTCTACCCCTGGCAGAACTCCCCGATCTCACTGTCCTAATTACAGGCGGAGAAGCCTGCTCCAGCCAAGTGGTCGATCGCTGGGCAGTCAATCGTCACTTTTTCAACGCCTACGGACCCACCGAAACTACCATCTGGGCAACCGTTGCTGAACTCCATCCAGGCGACAATCCCCTCACGATCGGTCGTCCCATCCTCAACACCCAGGTATATATTCTCGATACCAACCTGAATCCCCTTCCCGTAGACATTCCAGGCGAGTTGTATATTGGCGGTGCAGGACTAGCACGAGGTTATCTTAATCGTCCAGAGTTGACAGCAGAACGGTTCATTAATTTTGAGTTCTCAGTTTTGAGTGATGAGTTGACGGAGATCTCCCACTCAAAACTCAAAACTTTATAAAACAGGCGATCGCGCCCAATACCACACCGATGGCACAATCGAATTTCTCGGTCGAGTCGATAATCAGGTTAAAATCCGGGGGTTTCGGGTCGAATTGGGCGAAATTGAAGCAACGTTACAACGTCATCCAGCCGTCCGCGAAGCAGTGACGATCGCCTCTAACGAATCATTCAATGAAACACGCCTGATTACTTACTTCAGCCTCAATGATGAATATCTCCAGCAAACCGCTCTACAATCACTGCAAACCCAACACCTTCAGCACTGGCAAACTCTCTACAACCAAACCTATCACACCCTACACCCCATACCCCACACCCTACACCCCACATTCAACATCATTGGTTGGAACAGCAGCTACACCGGAAACCCCATTCCTCTTGAGCAAATGCAAGAGTGGGTGAGCGATCGCGTCCAGCAAATTCTCACCCTTAAACCGAAACGAGTCCTAGAAATTGGCTGTGGAACTGGATTGCTCCTGTTTCAGATTGCGCCGCACTGTCAGAAGTATGTGGGAACCGACTTCTCGATCGTGTCTTTGCAGTCAATTCAGAATCAATTAGATCCGCTCGATCGTTCTCACGTCGAACTCCTGCATCGTATGGCAACCGACTTTGAGGGTATTGATCTAAGCTCATTTGACGTAGTGATTTTGAATTCGATTGTGCAGTACTTTCCTAGCCAGGACTATTTGATGCAAGTGTTGGAAGGAGCAATTCAGGCCGTAGCTCCCGGTGGTGTTTTGTTTGTTGGTGATGTACGAAGTTTACCGTTGCTGACGGCGTTTCATACCTGGGTGCAATTTTGTCAGGCAGATGACAGCATGGAACGCAGCCAACTTCAGCAACTTGTAGAGCGATCGCGGTTTGAAGAACCTGAACTGGCGATTGACCCGGCGTTCTTTCATCAATTGCGCGATCGCTTTTCTCAAATTCGGCAAGTTCAAATTCGCCTTTCACGCGGTCACAGCCAGAATGAAATGACCCAGTTTCGCTACAATGTTTTGCTGCATATAGAGCAATCTGAATTAGCTGTAGGATGGGTCGGCGATCGCGCAACCTATGCTGATGGTGAGTCTCGTACCTCAATTCAATCTACACAGGTTTTATCAAATTCAATTCAAAAACATAACTGGAAACTGAATCCAATCACCATCGAAGAAATTCAAAAGAATCTAATTCAGACTGAACCGAAGATAGTCATAATTACAAATGTCACGAACAGTCGAGTCAACGCGGCTGTCAAAACTGCGAATTGGTTACACAACAAAAAAGCTCCCAAAACAGTGGGACGAATGCGAGAAATATTGCAAGATTCGGCTGAACTGGCAATCGCTCCTCAATCCTGGTGGGATTTGGAAACTGTGTTGCCTTACACAGTGGAGATTACCTGGTCAATGCAAACGGATACTGGTGATTATGATGTACTGTTCATGCGACAAGGTGTTGATGCAAAAGTTGATTTGCTCATGCCTCAGCAACCCTATCCATCTGATTATCCCTTCATCAATCATCCCCTGCAATCAAATGCTGCCCGTCAACTGATTCCAGAACTGCGTCAATACTTAAAGCAAACCTTACCCGACTATATGGTGCCCTCTGCCTTTGTACCACTGGAAGCACTGCCTCTGACTTCCAATGGTAAAGTCGATCGCGCCAGCGTTGCGGAGCAATCTCACCGCGCCCTCCTACCGCTCAGGGACGATTCCATTCATGTATCAAACACTGCTAACGCGCAAAGCGCGAGCCGTGGCAACACATCAATCACACCAACAGAAGCAACCCTGATGGAAATTTGGCAAGAACTCTTACGACTCAAACAGGTACACATCCACGACAACTTTTTTGAACTGGGCGGGCATTCTCTGTTAGCAACCCAAATGACCTCCCGTGTGCGCGATACTTTTGGGCTGGAACTTCCGTTGAAAAACGTATTTGAAGCACCCACGATCGCCCAACTCGCACCGATCCTCGAAACCCTGCGTGACAATACCTCAACCCACATACTTCCCCCTCTCATCCGCCTGGATCGGTCTGCTCATCGTCGTAAGCGCTCAACCTTACCCAACACTCAGAATGAAATCCAAAATCCAAAATCTCCGGAGGTGAGACCTCCGATTTCTCAAAGAAGTCGGAGGTCTGGGCAGCAAGTTCTCGCATCTCGATCGCCTCTAATTCCTCTCACTCTGGGGGATAGCAAACAACCCTTCTTCTGTGTCCATCCCATGTTTGGTGTGGTCTTTCCCTACCTGGAACTGGCGCATTGTTTGAAAACCCATCGCAGTTTTTATGGACTGCAACCATTAGGACTGGATGGAAGCTCGCCCCCATTGAACCGAATTGAAGCGATCGCCGCCTATTACATCCAAGCCATTCAAACACTTCAACCGCACGGTCCCTATTTTCTTGGTGGTTGGTCCTTTGGCGGGCTGGTTGCCTTTGAAATGGCGCAACAACTAACCCAGGCAGGGCAGCAAGTTGAGCTACTGGCAATTCTCGATACACCCGCTCCCTGCAACAAGCCATCTTTCTATCAAAGCCTTAAGTTCCTCCTGGGAACTGCCCTCTGGTCTACACTGCCATTTCTGCTAGATTATGGCGCACTGATCAGCCATCGCCTAGAATCCCAAAATTCGTGGTTCTCTCGCAAACAATGGTCAGCGATCGCCCGCCTAATTCCCGAAGAGTCCCGATTACAGCTATTGGATGAATCGGCGATCCGCTCCCTGCTACCCATTGTCTACGCTAACGTTCAGGCGACCTATCGATATGTGCCGCAGTCTTACCCTAACCGACTCACATTGTTCAAAGCTGCTGAACAACCAGATGCTTTCAAACACGAGCCAACCTTAGGTTGGAGCGCATTGGCGAGTGATATCCACTTACACCAAGTGCCAGGCAATCATCTATCGTTGCTAAAGCAACCTCATATTCAAACCCTGGCTCAACAATTGGGGCGACATTTGTCGTAAAAAAGTTCGGTTAGGGTTTGGTGAGATACTCTTAAACAATAATGTACTTTGATACTACATCACAACTACGTTCGTGCTTGAACATTTCTGACAGGAAGAAATTTACAGATGGAATTAATTTGATTATCCAGATGTAGGCATGAGTAAAGCTTACAATCTGATGATTTCCTCAAGTTTGTGTTTTCCTCGATGCTTCAGGTTATGCTGTTCAGGATCGATTTGATGTTTATCGTGATGTTGCTTAATCTCTTCTTTCCTGTCTTGCAAAATCATTTCGATTTTCCGTTGACTTTTAGCAAATGCTTTTAAGAGAGTGTTTGTAAATAAGAATTACGAAAGTTTTTGCTCATCCTCAAGAAGCGCTATTAGAGAGCAAGATGTGCATGAGGTTAAGCAGATGGGTCAACTCAAAACTTACACCAGTGATCTAACCGATGCAGAATGGGACAGGATTGAGCCTTTATTGCCAGAAGATAAACTGGTCGGACGCTTGCGAGAAGTGGATTTGCGAGAGGTTCTTGATGCGATTTTTTATCGCATCGACAATGGGATTAAATGGCGCAACCTGCCGGGTGATTTTCCAGCCTGGCAAACGGTCTATGGATATTTTCGCTTGTGGGTGCGACTGGGAGTGTGGGAGGCAATTAATAGGGCGTTAGTAGAGCAAGTGCGACAGAGGGAAGGACGAGAGGAAGAACCGAGTTTAGGCATCATTGATAGCCAGTCTGTGGGGCTGGGAGAAAAAGGGGGGAGGAAATTGGCGTTGACGGCTACAAAAAGGTGAAAGGACGCAAGCGCACTGCGGTAGTGGATGTGCTAGGGCTGGTGCTGAAGTGTCATGTGGGAGCCGCTAATGAAGCGGATGTGAAAGCCGCTCCTGGGGTGTTGTTTTGGGCGTTAGAGGAATATGCTCGTCTGGCTAAGGTCTTGGCAGACCAGGGCTATCAAGGCGATTTAGAAGTGGATTTAGAAGCGGTTTATGGGGTTCCCTGGGAGATTGTCAAACACGAGGGAAAGGGGTTTTCCAGTTCAACCCAAGCGTTGGGTGGTCGAACGCACTTGGGCATGGCTAGAGAATGCACGAGGATTGGTTCGAGACTACGAACGTTTACCAGAGAATCATGAGGCGATGGTCTATATCGCTATGATTCGATTGATGCTACGACGATTGGAAAGTAATCGCAGAAGCTGGAAACAAAAAACAGCTTAATGCTCTTTTACAAATATTCTCTAAGGCAATGGGTTTGGCACGAAGAATTGTTTTACCACCAACTACTTAGTCACTCTGTAACAGTTTCCCCACTTGGGTGAGTTTCTGCAAGTGATTCCACTCCCTATCCCATAACAACTTGCTAGCGAGGATCTAAGATATAATCCAGTAGCTCGTGTTTGAATTCTTAACATTTCAACATTTTAGACCAGGAGGTTTGTCTCATGGTCAAGCGATCGCTCCAGGCATCCCCTGCTGGAATTCAACGGGCTAAACGAGCATTTGCTCTCAAAGGTTGGACTCAGGAAAATTTGGCGGGGGAGGTGAACTTAAAGACTCGTCAGCCGATCTGGCGGTTTTTCACAGGTCAACCTGTCGATCGCCAGATTTTTTTGGCGGTTTGTTCCATTCTCGATTTAGATTGGCGAGACATTGCTGAAAACCCACCCGCAGAATTTCCTGAACCGGGAGAAATCCTTGAGGTTGCATCCTTAACGGGTGCCTCTACAGAAATTGATACGCTGGTGCAACAGGTGCGATCGCACTATCGAAGTACCATTCAAAACCAGTGTGGTTTTTTGCAACTCCTCGACATCAATCGTCCTGTCAGCATTGATGATATCTATGTCGATGTCAATATTTTGGAAGAGATTGTTAGCCAACAGTGGTTTGAGATTGCCAATCTGCAAAACCTGAACCCAACGGAGTTCGATCGGATTGGCTTGGGCGCTGTTGAGCAACCGCAAATACCAGGAATGCAAGCTGTTGAAACCCACTCAAAACTACGAGTTTTGGGGAAACCAGGGGTAGGTAAAACAACATTTCTAAAACATCTTGCCATTCAGTGCAATCGAGGTGAATTTGCCGCCCAGCAAGTTCCCATTTTTATGACGTTACGGGATTTTGCTGAAGAATGCAGAGAGAGTGGCAAAGTTAGCCTTCTAGACTATATTCGTCAAGCATGGCTGATTGCTGGAGTCCCCGATCTGTCCGTGCTAAAAACCCTATTGCAAGAGGGCCGCATTTTACTCTTGCTAGATGGCTTAGATGAAGTGCTGAACCAGGACAGCACCAATATTTTGCGGGAAATTCGTAAATTCTCAGAAAAGTATCACAAAAATCAGTTTGTTGTTTCCTGTCGTACCGTTGCTCAAAAGCTGCAACTTTCAGGGTTTACGGATGTTGAAATTGCCCCGTTTTCCCAGGCTCAAATCACGATCTTCGCTCAGAAGTGGTTTGTCGCCCTTGCCCAGCGAAATCCTCAGACTGGGCAAGCTCAATCCAGACAATTTATGCAAAAGCTGGATCTGCCAGAAAACTGGCAGTTTCGTCAACTGGTGGTGACTCCTCTGTTTTTGCATCTGGCTTGCTGGATGTTTCACGGTCAGGAGAAATTTCCAGCAAAACGATCGGAGTTTTATAAACAAGGGCTAGATTTGCTGCTGGGTAAGTGGGATGAAGCCAAAGGAATCGATCGCGATGATGTCTACCGAGATTTTCGGCTGCCCCAAAAGCTGAGGCTGCTGAGCCAGCTTGCCTCCGTTACCTTTGAACAGGGACAATACTTTTTTGAGCAGCGCACGATTGAACAATATATTGAGGAGTATTTGCGAACGTTGCCCGGTGCCCTGCTGGAACCAGAGGAACTACATCTGGAGAGCGAAGCGATGCTCAAAGCGATCGAGGCGCAACACGGCATCTTGATTGAACGCGCACGCGGAATTTTTTCGTTCTCCTATCTCGCCTTTCAGGAATACTTTACGGCTCGTAAAATTGTCGCTAGTCACAATTTACGGGCATTAGAGCAAACCCTTGAGGGATTGGTCAGCCACATTACCGACCCTCACTGGCGGGAAGTTTTTCTGTTAACGGTTGCCATGCTACGCAGTGCGGATTCGCTGGTGCAGGTGATGAAGCAGGAGATTGATGCCCTGGTGGCTCACGATCCCTATCTGCAAGAATTTTTGATGTGGGCAAACCAAAAATCTCAAACGATTCCATCTCAACCTAAAGTTGCTACCACACGGGCGTTTTATCTTGCTCTTGCCCAACCCTCACCAACCGCTGCTCACTTCACCTTAGCCAGCACCCTTGATCAGGGAATCGTTTTAGATGCTGCTTTGGAAAACTTGTTGTTAGAATTCGCTGCCGACCACAGCCAAGATTTTGCCTATGTCAATGCCTGTAGTGAGGCACTCAACAACATTTTGGTCATGGTTTTGGATGCTGGGTTTTATAAATCTCTACAACAATTGAAGGATCAATTGCCCCCTCCCAGTCAAAATCGGGAACGATTGCAACACTGGTGGGAACAAAATTATGGTGCGTGGGTAGAACAGGTCATGGGTACGATCGCCCATTACCGCAATATTCATCACCCCTGGCAATTTACACCTGAGCAGCAGCAAGTGTTACAACGTTACTATGATGCCAATCAACTCCTGATCGATTGCTTGAACAGCAACTGCGAAGTAACCGCCGCAATCCGACAAGAAATTGAAGCGACGCTGCTACTGCCGCAGAAGGAATTGGAAGATCGGGAGTGGCAAGGAGATTGAATGATAGATCACTCATTTGGATTTTACGGAATTGCTTTTTTTGGAATTATTCTATTCCGCTATTTTCTGGTGGCAGGAGGAACCTATTGGTTCTTCTATTCGCCTTTCAGCCAAGCTTTGATTCATTCTGGACAACCGAAGCAATCTCCTTCCTGGGATTTGATTCGACACGATATTAACCTCTCTGTTTTGTCTGCTGGGATATTTGCGTTGGCAGCAGCATTCATCATGTCAGCATACGGTTGGAACTTTACCCGCTTATATAGCGACCCTTACCAGTATGGGCTGTGGTATTTAGGGTTAAGTTATGGAGTGGTATTGGTGCTCCAGGATGCTTATTTTTATTTCACCCATCGATTGTTTCATCACCCGCTGCTCTTTCGTTGGTTACATCAGGGGCATCATCACTCGCGCTATTCAACTCCCTGGACTTCGTTTGCCTTTGACCCGTTAGAAGCGATCGTTCAATCTCTCTTCCTGATTGGGATTGTCTTTGTGATTCCGCTCCATTTCATTACCTTGATTGCAGTACTGATGACGATGACCGTGTGGGCGGTGGTTAATCATCTTGGGATTGATCAGCTTCCTTTGTCCTTTCCTCATGATTGGTTAGGCAAGTGGTTTATTGGTCCTGCCCATCATTCCATTCATCACCTTAAATACACCGTACATTACGGGTTGTATTTCACATTTTGGGATACGCTTCTCGGCACTCAGGATCGTAACTATGAGCAGAAGGTTTGTAAGTATTAAATCAGACATTAGCTCCTGCCCGTGCATGTCGATGGTGCTTACCAATGCGAGCAGTTTCTACCTGAGGAGTTGAGATTTTGGCAGGTATTCTTTCAATCCAGGTAGAGAGTTCATCAGCCAGTTAATTTAAGTACAGAGGTAGAGAGTTTTGCAAGACTAGAGAATCTTGATGCAGGGATGCACTCACTTCATTCCGTGCCCGCGCCTCCCACATTTGCATAATCTTTTCAGCATGTTGCTTAAGACGGTCTGAAGCTGAGTTGAACATTATGAGTTGAACATTATTTGTTTAGAAGTTGGAGAATAGAGTATGAGAAACACTGCCCAATCATAGGTGTTAACCCATTGAAGTTCAATCACAAAGTGCTACTGCTTAAAATAGCAAAGATGACCAGTAACCCTATACCTACGATATTTTCTGTTTATAGCATGTCTGAAAGTTAGGGCAGTAGTGAATCAACTCACACATGAAATCAAACACTAATCTGTCATGGTTTCTAGTACATGCAAAGCGTCAACTAAAGCGAAGCTGAAATATTGATCTTTGATGAACTAACTGCATTAATCCTTTAAAGTCAAGCTGAGATGCTGCTCTTTAATGGGTCAACTGCATTACCCCTTCGTTCAAAACTGTAAGGAATCCACTCATGAGTATTATCAAGAAGTTAATCGAAAATGCTGATACAGAATGTCGTTACCTCACTCCAGGCGAGATGGATCAGATTAAAGGCTTTATGATGAGTGGAGATCGTCGTTTGCGGCTAGTCAAAGCTTTAACCGAAAGTCGCGAACGGATTGTGAAGCAAGCTACAAACCAATTGTTTCGACAACGACCAAACTTGGTTTCTCCCGGTGGCAATGCCTACGGTGAGGAAATGACCGCAACCTGCCTACGAGATATGGATTACTATTTGCGATTGATCACCTATAGCGTTGCGGCTGGGGAAACAACACCCATTCAGGAAATTGGGGTCATTGGAGTCCGTCAAATGTACAACTCTCTTGGTACTCCCATTGATGCTGTTGCTGAAGGGGTGCGGGCAATGAAAAATCTCACCACCTCCCTGATGTCAGGGGAAGACGCGAGCGAAATAGGAATTTATTTTGACTACTTGATTAATGCCCTTTAATGAGCCCCTGACCTTGCATTACGTTTTTTAACGTATTCAATCAATTTATCTAAGAAGTCAAACAACTATCTGCAATGGTGCTTGGGAGGATTGCACATGAGATTCATCAAGTGAGCAATCTTCAACCTCATTTTTCCCACCTGGCTGATTCAAAATCTGAATTTCCAGGTTTTTTAATTAGAGATTTTTTCTGAATGTCATAAGCAACCATTCATGAAAGTTTTATACACACCCAATCTTTTTGTTGCCAAAAGTCAATTTTTATATCGAAATCAATCAATTCATGCAGAAAATCAAGTGTGAACCATTCAAAGTAGCAGTGGAAAAACTATCTGTTTGATTTGGATTTTTTGATTTGGATTTAAAGATAGGTGCTTAGAGCCTATCCGAAAACTCGAATAGCCCGTATAGCAATGCAAGCACAAGCTAGGTGAATGAGTGCTAAGTAGTTTTCTGGTTTCTTCTCCCATCGAATCAATAAGCGACGAAATCGGTTCATCCAGGAATGAGT
>JANRIN010000275.1:0-7701 GCA_033764965.1 Leptolyngbyaceae cyanobacterium bins.302
TGGTGCGCAGACCTGCAATAATGCCGATAACCAGAGCAAGGAAATAAACCATCACACCCATTGAAATATGTGCTGTGCCATTCATTTGATAACCAACATCAATAGCCGTTCCGATTAACGAAGACCGCCTGTGATGTATAGCGTTTCGCCCGTGATCCAGGCTGAATCGGAAGACGCGAGGAAGACGACAGCCGGGGCAATGTCTTGCGGCTGTCCGATTCGACCGAGGGGGGTTATTGCTTCAACCTGTCGGCGACCTTCGCTTTCGGTAATTCCTGCTGTATGAGCACCTTCCGTTTCTACCATGCCAGGATTGATGGAGTTAACGCGAATATTGCGTGAACCCAACTCTTTGGCGAGTGACTTCGTAATGGCATCGACCGCCGCTTTGGTGGCGTTATAAACCAAGCTGTTTGCGGGCGCGAGGGTGCTGACGATCGAACTGATATTGATAATGCTGCCGCCCAACGAACTGAAGTGCTTTACACCTTCTTGTGAAGTGAGGATTAATCCCAGCACATTCAGATCGAACTGCTTGTGGAAGTGCTCTTCTGTAATGCCTTCAAGTGGAGAAAATTCATAAATTCCAGCATTGTTAACCAAAATGTCAAGCTTGCCGAATGCTTGCTGCGTCTCTACAAAAAGATGTTTAATTTTTGCACTGTCGGTAACATTTGCTTGAACTGCGATCGCCTTTCCACCTGTACTAACAATTTCGTCAACAACGCGATCAGCTCCTTCTTTGCTAGCTGCATAGTTAACCACAACGGCTGCACCTTCGACTGCTAGATGTTTGGCGATCGCGGCACCAATTCCTTTCGATGCCCCTGTAACGACTGCAACTTTCCCGTCCAGTTTTTTCATGATTGCAAACGTAGTAAGTATGTATGAAGTTTGAACGGCTTACTTGAAATAGGTACAAACTGAGGAGAACTATTTATTCAAAATCTTTGACAGGAATATCTTAGGTAGACACCTTTAGCATCAAGACTTAATAAAGTCTAACAGGTCGGCATTGAGCTGTTCCTTACTCGTGTCACCTAGGCTGTGGGAGCCACCGGGATAGATCTTGAGGATTGAATTCTTCACAAGTTTTGCAGACATGAGAGCAGAAGCACCTATTGGTACGATTTGATCGTCATCGCCATGAATCATCAGCGTCGGCACATCGAACTTGTTCAAATCCTCAGTGAAATCTGTTTCCGAAAATGCCTTGATGCAATCATAGGCGTTTTTATAACCGGCCATCATACCTTGCATCCACCATGAATAGATTAACCCTTGGGAGACTTTGGCACCAGGTCGGTTAAACCCAAAAAATGGACCACTTGCCACATCCAGGAAGAATTGGGATCGATCAGCCAAAAATGCTGCACGAAAGCCATCAAAGACCTCAATGGGAAGCCCCTCCGGATTTGCCTCCGTCTTGAGCATGAGCGGCGGCACTGCACCCATTAACACTGCCTTGGATACCCGTTGAGTGCCGTGTCGTCCGATAAAACGCGCCACTTCACCACCACCCGTTGAGTGCCCGATCATCACCACATCCTTTAGATCTAGCGTCTCGAAGAGTTCTGCTAAATCGTCAGCATAAGTGTCCATATCATTGCCATTCCAGGGTTGGCTTGATCGTCCATGTCCCCGACGATCGTGGGCAATACAACGGTAGCCATGAGCGGCAAGAAAAAACATCTGCGATTCCCAAGCATCCGCACTCAAGGGCCAACCGTGACTAAACATGATCGGTTGCCCGGAACCCCAGTCTTTGTAGTAAATTTCCGTACCGTCTTTGGTCGTGATGGTTCCCATGTTTTTTCCCTAGCTGTGGCACATAATCAGGAAATGCTTGTGAGCTTGATTTGTGTAATGATTTTTGATGCGTTTGTAGATTAATTCCTATTTAGTGCAATCTCTCTTCATCTTTGTGAACACGGTAGGCTGACTTGATACAAAATCCTAAAAAATAAACAGTAATCTTTATATTTGGCCTAAGTAGGTAGGCGTAATTAATTGTAAGAAGGGGGGTGGGGGCGTTGCCCCCAGGCAGGGGGGTTTCACCCCCTCCACCCCCAAAATCATCTTTAGTTTAATTGCACCCAGCTACTTAATTGAAGCGGTGCGATGTAGAGAGTCGAGTGTCTCTGCCGATCGCAAAGGGAAAAGGTGAAAGCCCTCCTCAAGCGGGTGCGAGACTGGCTGAGAGACAACCCGTCGGTGACTCCAGCCGCCGCCGTGATTCACTACCTCAATCCCATCCTGCGAGGCTGGGGCAACTACTACAGACACGGGGTGAGTAAAGCAGTCTTTAGCTATATCGATCACCCAATCTGGAGTGCGCTCTGGAGATGTTGCCGCAGACGACACCCAAATAAGGGTGCTGACTGGGTTTTCAGGAAATACTACAGAACCTTTAAGGGGCGGAAATGAAACTTTACCACAATGGCCCTGGACCGAGCGAAGAAACGGAAAGTGCTAACGCTGGTGCGTCTGGCCGATACTCCAATTCAACGTCACGTCAAAGTCAAAGGGACTGCATCACCTGATGATCCAAGCCTGTGGGACTACTGGCAACATCGCAAAACCCGTTATAGCAAAGCCTACTGGGACAAAGGCTCGAAGTACTATCAAGTGGCTCAGGACTGGCGATGTCCTGTCTGCAACGACCCCCTGTTCAACGGAGAAGCACTGCATACCCACCACCGAGTGCAACTGAAAGAGGGTGGTACAGACGAGGAGGAGAACCTGATTCACCTCCATCAAGCTTGCCATCATCAAGTGCATCAGAGGGGAAACGCGTTGAGTGACAGATGGCTTGAGCCGCTTGATGGGACGACTGTCACGAGCGGTTCTGAGGGGAGGGGGACACGGTGACGTGTTCCCTCTTACCCGACAAGCTGTCATGAAGTGCAATTAAGCTGAAAACCTTTCAGGGTAAAGATTTACAATTCAAACACCCCTAGTTAGGAGATGCGGCTTTTTCGATCAGATTGGCGACGGCATCTGGATGGGAAATCATCACCACATGGGATGCACCTTTCACGGCAATTGTCTCCTTTGAATTCGCTCTCTTCGCCATAAAAGCGTTCACCGCCGCCGGAATGTTCAAGTCGCGATCGCCATAAATAAACCAGGACGGGGTAGATTTCCAGGCAGGCGCACCCGAAGCTTCGTTAAGCGCAGACTCTGTAATCGGACGCTGAGTGCTAGCCATCAGTTGTGCGTCACTAGCAGGCACATCCGCAGCAAACTGAGCGTGGAACTGGTTTTGCCGAATGTAGAGGTCTTTGCCGCCATCGGGCAGTACAACTGGCGGTGCAAGGGTCGGCGCAAGTGTGCTGCCTGGATAACGTCCTGAGAGTTCAACGGCAGTCTCACCCTCTTCAGGAGCAAAGCCTGCAACGTAGACCAGTGCTTTCACGTTCTGATTACCATTGACCGCATTAGTAATAACCGAGCCTCCATAGGAATGCCCAACCAGCACAACAGGACCATTGATGTCTTTAAGGACGCTAGCAATATAGTCTGCATCGTCCTTAACGCCGCGCAGCGGATTAGCTACGGCAACCGTCGGATAACCTTTCGCGATCAGTTTAGTCAATACACCATTCCAACTGGAAGACTCGGCGAACGCTCCGTGGACAAGGGCGATCGTAGGCTTATTAGCTTGTGCGCTGGCAGGATTCATGATGGCTCCTAGAGAGGTAATTGTAAGGGTTCCTAAAAAGAGAGTGACAATCAGAAGTAAACGGATGCCATTCCTGAGGGTGAGCATATTCATATTGCAATTTCCTTTAATTTGTTTCGTTGGACAGGAATAGGTTGTAACCGTCATGTGAGAAATTGACGGATGTGGGTATCGATTGAGACTGTGCGATAGCTAGTCATGAGAGTACTCCTTGGATGACACCGCTGCCCAAATGCTGCTCTAAAAATGCCAAGGTGCGATCGTGTGCTAATTCTGCGGCGGCTTGGCGATAAGCGGAACTACCTGCGCGACCAAACCCATGGCTCACTCCTTCATAGCAATAGATAGTTACCAGGAAGTTGTCTTTTAGTGCTTGTTGAATGCTTGCTTGAGCGTTTAGTGACACATACTCGTCATTTCCACTCATGTGTAACAGTAGTGGTTTTTGAATCTTTGTCGCTTCTGCTAAATGCTTGTCAAGGTCAACTCCGTAGTAACTCACATTGGCATCTGCATCGGTGCGAGCTGCCAGGAAATATGCCAGTTTGCCACCCAAACAAAAGCCCACACTGCCGACTTTACCTGTGCTGCTGGGATACTGCCGCAGGAAAGCTAAACTTGCCTTCAGGTCTTCTACGCCGCTATTTATATCAAATGCTTGGAGTAGTTCAAAGCCTTTAGCCCACTGCTCCTTAATTTCAGAATCAAGTTCCACACCGGGTTCTAACCGCCAGTATAAATCTGGCACAAGCACCAGATAGCCTTCTTTGGCATAATTATCAGCTGTCTGACGCATGTTTTGATTAACTCCAAGGATCTCTTGAATCAACACAATTCCTGCACGAGGCTGAGTATTGGGTGCTGCTAAATAAGCACTAAAACTGCCTCCAGATAGGGCTGAGATGGTTACATTTTGAGTTGTCATTTTCTCTTGCAGAGATGTGTACTGATTGCATCTAAGGGTTTTCCCATCAGCGACCAAGCCTTGCACGGATCAAGCAGGGATAGTTTGCAGTCGTGCCGCGAGAAATTGACCGATATAGTTTGAGATCGCCTCTCCCTCTTCCTCTAGTGCAAAATGTCCCGTATCAAGTAGATGGAACTCAACGTCTTTCAGGTCGCGTTGATAGGGATATGCGCCTTCAGCAGGGAAAATATCATCGTTCTTACCCCAAACAATCAGGGTTGGTGGCTGATACTTTCGGAAATATTCTTGCCATTGCGGGTAGAGTAGTGGATTAGTGCCGTAGCTATAAAACAACGCCAGTTGAATCTCTTCGTTTTCAGGGCGATCGAGAAAATGTTGATCCACCGTCCAGGCATCGGGACTAATCGCTTCCAGATTATGAACACCGTTGGTATATTGCCACTTCGTTGCTTCTAGAGTGAAAAGGTATTTGAGCTTTTCCGCATTCTCAGGCGATCGCTCTTGCCAGTATGCTTTGATCGGCTCCCAAAATTCGCGCAGACCTTCCTCATAAGCATTGCCGTTTTGCACAATCAAAGATTGCACTCGCTCTGGATATTTTGCGGCAATGCGATAGCCAATGGGTGCGCCGTAATCCATGACATAAAGGCTGTATTTCTTCAGATCGATCGCGTCAATAAACTTCTCTACAATCTCAGTTAGATGGTCAAACGTGTAGTCAAATTCATTTACAGTTGGCATTGAACTGTTGCCGTAACCTGGATAGTCGGGAGCAACGAGATGGAATTTATTCGCAAGTGCGGGTATGAGATTGCGGAACATATGAGACGACGTTGGAAAGCCGTGTAATAGCAGAATAGTTGGATTATCACGAGAACCCGCTTCACGGTAGAAGATGTCTAAACCATCGATCGAAACGGTGCGATAGGTAGTCATGGGATTACTCCTTGTCAGTGTATAAAGTCCAACGGGATGTTTAACAGCAGGCTGATCTATCTCACACGATGAACCTGCTCTTGGAAGTAGTCACGCCAACTTTCAGGTAAGGCTTCTAATTGAGTTGCACGTTGCAATAACTCTGGATCGTTTTTCTCACGGGTATACAACTGTGTGATATCAGCAACTGTGATATTGTTCTCATCCCGGCTCACTATCGCTAAAGTGTCTCCGGCGACGACTTCGCCCTCTTGCAAAACCCGAAAGTAAAACCCGGTACGACGACTGGCGAGAAAGCGTTTCACCATATCCGCTCGCCCAAAGCGAATCCCAAGTTTGTAGCAGGGCATTCGCGGCTGTGTCACCATGAGTTCCACACTGCCGATCTGGAAGCGATCGCCAATGTTCAAGTCCTCTTCTTTCAGCCCAGTAGTGGTGAAATTTTCACCAAAATTGCCCATTGTTAAGTCTGTGTCAGGCAATTCAGTGCGCCAGTAGTCGTAATGCTCAAACGGATAGACATATACGGCTTTGTCAACTCCGCCATGAACGGTGAGATCCGCTTGCCCATCTCCATCCAAGTTGAGCGATCGTACCATCACTCTCGTGTTGACTGGCTCTTTGAAAATTCCAGTGCTAACAGATTTTCCTTTCCAAGTCACTTCGCGACGCAATCCAACATTGACAGAAACGAGTTTCATCGTTAACTCCAAAGTTTTAGACTTCAAATCTGTGCCATACCACCATCGACAAACAGTTCAATGCCGTTGATAAAGCTGCTGTCGTCTGAGGCAAGAAAAACAACGGCTTTGGCAATTTCATCAGGCGTGCCCACTCGTCCCAGTGGAATGTTAACGGCTTGGCTGTCTACAAATTCCTGCACCTGTTCATCACTAAGTCCGATCAGGTTGTACCCCGGAGTTGGAACCACACCCGGACTAATGGCGTTCACCCGAATCTTGCGTCCTTTGAGATCAAGGGTCCAGTTGCGAGCAAACGATCGCACAGCGGCTTTAGTAGCGCTATAAACGCTGAAGGCTGGAGTGCCGACGGTAGAAGCAGTGGAGGCGTTCAGAATAATGGAAGCGCCCTCTGGTAGCAGCGGTAGTGCCTTCTGCACTGTAAACAGCAAACCTTTGACATTCGTGTTGAATGTTTTGTCAAAATGTTCTTCGCTGATTGATCCAAGGGGAGCAATTTCTCCACTCCCTGCATTGGCAAAAACTATATCGAGATGTTCTTGCTCTTGCTGGATGGTGGCAAACAGACGATCGAGATCTGCCAGATTGGAGACATCGCTTCGCACACCTCTGATGTTTTCACCGATCGCGTTCACAGCAGCATCCAATTCAGCTTGACGACGACCCGTGATGAAGACATAAGCACCTTCAGCGACAAACTGCTTGGCGGTAGCAATGCCAATACCGCTGGTGCCACCCGTGATCAGCGCGACTTTTCCTTCTAGTGTTTCCATGGGGTTAAATCTGATAGGAATACTGGGTTTGTATGAATGATTGCAGTGTTATCGGTTTATTCGTCATATCCAATGTTCACTACATCGTCTTTGATTGCTCTGCTTGATGACGCTGCTTAAGACCTGTAACAAGGTCGGTCACTTGACATTGAGCCTCTGCGCTCAGTGAGTCAAAGTCGTCTAAGAAGAATTGACGTTCTAGTGTTAACTTCCGGGTATTGAGCAACCCTTCAATCTGCCAGCCTCCATCACTTTTCGTTACAACGTAGAGCGGTAGTGAATCTCGTGACGGTGAAGTTTCAGTTTGTCCGGCTAGTATTACCCTGATCACGACATGCATTAGTGCGAGTTGCGAGTTCACAAAGCGGACGAAATTCACCTCACCGTCCAGATGTGTTCCCTTAACGACCGTGTCGAAGGCTTGCTGATGAAATGCAGCGATTTCTTTTCGACCCTTAAGATGCGTGCCCTCGAACGTGAGGAAATCGGCAGTTTCGCTAAACGGGGCAGCAAAGCCTTCGCCGCTCCCTCGATTCCAGGCATCAATCATCTGGCCAAGGACAGCACGGATTGCCGACTCATCAGCAGAAGTGATGGTTTGAGCTATTTGTGAAGTCATAGTTTTGGTTTCCTTTTAAGTAATAGACCCGTTTATAAGCGGAATAGAGGGTGTCATGG
>JANRIN010000285.1:0-73953 GCA_033764965.1 Leptolyngbyaceae cyanobacterium bins.302
GGACTCCACACCAAAATGTTGCAAGTTGCAGCCAGAACCTTGGGTGTGAAGCTCGATCGCTTCCGTATGATGCCCACCAGTACGGATAAAGTACCCACCACCTCTGCGACGGCTGCCTCCAGCGGTGCAGACCTCAACGGCATGGCGGTCAAAGATGCCTGTGAAACCCTCAAAGCCAGACTGGCAACCTTAGCCGCTCAAATGTTGAAGCTGGATAGTCCCCACGAATTGACCTTTGAAGACGATTGGATCTTTTGCCGCACCTATCCCCGCGATCGCATTTCCTTTGATGAAGTCGTGAATCACGCTTACAACAATCGCGTTTCCCTCTCTGCCACCGGATACTACCGTACTCCCAACCTCTACTGGGATGCCGCCACGCTTCATGGCAGACCGTTTTACTATTTTGCCTACGGTGCGGCGGTGAGCGAAGTTGAAGTGGATGGCTTTACAGGCACCTTCAAACTTCGGCAAGTGGACATTGTGCATGACGTGGGCGAATCACTGAATCCCCTGGTGGATCAGGGGCAAGTGGAGGGGGGCTTTGTTCAGGGCATGGGCTGGTTGACGATGGAAGAGTTGGTGTGGGATGACCAGGGACGGCTGCGCACCTATGCCCCCAGCACCTACAAAATTCCCACGGTCAGCGAAATTCCCGAAGCCTTCCACGTTCACTTGCTGACTCGTGCGGCTCAAGCTGGCACAATTTATGGCAGCAAAGCGGTGGGGGAACCTCCCTTTATGCTGGCATTCTCCGTCCGCGAAGCGATCCGGGCTGCGGTTGCCGCCTTTGGCGATCGCCCTAATTCTGTCCCCCTTGCTGCCCCCGCTACTCCAGAAGCCACCCTAATGGCGATCGAGCAGGTGCGATCGCAAACGGTCACAGCAGACCCTCAAGTGGCGAGTCCACCGAACAGCCTGCAACACTTGTTCGGCGGTTAGTTCTCAACCTGGGAAGGGAGGAGAGACGATCGTTCACCTTAAATCTTTGCTTATTTGCGCCGATCGCGTCTTCTGATTTGTCTACGTCTTGCTGGAGTATCAGGCGTTGAATTGTGATCAACAGGTTCATCTGAAATGTCGAGAGGTGCTTCGACCACTTCAACAGAGCGTTCTTCAACTTCCAACGGTTGTTCCAGGGGGAGAGAGACTGGCGTAAAGGGTTGGGCTTCCGGTTGCAGGGGTTCTGGCAGCAGGCGATCGTGGCTGGGCATCGTCAACTCTTTCATTTCTTGTTTCAGTTCTGGCAAGGCAACGGTTTCTTTTTCGGTTTCTTTGACTGCCAGGGGAATCTTGAGGGGTTGCATTTCCTCAATCCAGCAACTCGCTAACGGTAAGGTTTGATCCAGGTCTTCCAGTGGACGGGGAACCAGCATGACCGCATGAAGTTCTCCGATGCGCTCGGCTTCGACCATGCCCACATCCAGTGCCATTGCCACGTTTGCCACACTGCCCCGCACGATCGCCGTACATAATCCAGCGCCGATCGTTTCATACGCTGCCAGAGCCACATCAGCCGCTTTCAGCATGGCATCAGCAGCCCCCACCATCGCTGGGAAACCGCGAGTTTCCAATAACCCGACGGCTTGATTACTGAGTTTGCTGTGTCCGCGTCCGGTTGCCAGTTGCGCCAGTCGATTCCCGATCGGCAATACCACTTCAAGATTTGGCATGGGACGCGGAACTACTAGCGTCGCGAGCTTTTGCCCAAATTGTTCAGCCCGCTCGGCTCCTTCCTGAACCGCTAGCCGCACATCTGCTACATTCCCTCGTACGATCGCCGTACAGTGCCCACCCCCAATTTTTTCGTAACCAACCAACGTCACCCCCGAAGACTTAAGCATATGGTCAGCAATTCCGACGATCGCGGGAAAGCTTTGGGCAGAAACCAACCCCAATGCCATTTCAGTAAAGTCTTCGCGTCGATTCATTGTGTCGTAGCTTCGTGTAGTAGCGTCCAGTAATAGTCTTATCCTAACGGGAATTAACAAGAAGGGACGCTGTTTTCAACGTCCCTCCACTCTTCCAGGTTTAGTCGTCCCAAGGATCATCCCCATTGTTTTCTGAGGCATCCAGGGACGTGGAACCGCTGCGGGGATGGTGCGGAAACATTTTGACAAACATCCGGTTGACGTACATCTGTCCATACACATTCACGTTTGCTTTCTCCTCTGTCGGAGCAACTAAGCCGTTTGCCTCTGATGGTAGACCGACATTCGTTGGGGCTGTGGCAGTAGCACTAGGAGAAGTATCTGCTGGATAGATCACTGTGTCGGTTGCTTGCAGTTCTTGAGAAGCGGAGCCTGCCTCTCCAATTAAAGAACCGGGAGGAATACTTTGTCCCGGTTCCACGCTGCTATTGATGATAGTGGTTGCGGCTCCGAGACAGGCGTTTCCACCAATCCGAACCTGTCCCACTAGCAAAACTTCCGCTCCCACGTTGGCACCTTCACCCACTTCAATCTCGCCATTATGAGCGTGGAGAATTGCCCCAATCCCAATACACGCACCGGATCTAATCACAATGCGACTGTTGGCATCGGCTTGCAACAGCACTCCAGGCGCGATCGCGACTCCCGCGTGAATGGTCACATCTCCACTGGTGTAGTAATGCGAAGTGCTAATTGGACGTAGTTGTAGCGATCGCACAGACATCAGTTCCTCTTTCTAGAAGGCAGAGAACAGCAGGTAAAGAGGATAAAGCAGGAACTACTCCTTCTTTTTCCCTCTACTTCTTCCCTGGCTTCTGAATAATTGTTTCCACGACCCGACGTTTTGCTTTCGGATCCGTTCCAACAAGGCGCACATAATCCCCCGAATGCTCACTAGCGAAAGCGTTCAATGCTGCCATTACATCCGAGTCACGATTGGCTTGAATTGCGCCGCCACTCTGCCAGGAACTGGTTTTGTAGCGTCGTTCATCCGCATATTCGGTACTAATCTTGTAGCCCTGAGCCAGCAGTTGCCGCACCTGACTTGCCACATCTCCATTCAACCGACCGCTACCATTGCTACTAGATGGAGCCTTGTAGGAGGAGGGCGCACTGTAGGATTGAGACGAAGCACCAGATTTCTGAGGTGCCGCTGGCGAGCCTTTACCATTGGGACGATGAATCACCAGTTCCGCAACCCGCCGCTTGCCCTTTGGATCAACTCCCACAAGACGAACGTAATGCTGACCGTGTTCACCTAAGAAAGACTGAATAGTGGCGATCGCATCTGAATCTCTGCGAGCCTGAATTGCAGGTGCACTGGTCCAGGAACTGGTTCGGAACCGTCGCTCATCGGCGTATTCCAATCCCACTGTACAGCCCTGTGCAATCCATTGGCTCACCTGGGATGCCCATTCTACCCCACCCCCCGGCACTGAACTGCTGTAGGTTTGAACACTGGGAGCACTGTAGGAGCCGGAGCTATGGGACGAAGAACTACCACCCGTGAGTTGAGGCGACTTCCCATTGGGACGTTGAATAATCACTTCTGCCAGACGGCGTTTCGCCTTGGGATCAATCCCAATCAAACGCACGTACTCACCTGGATGCTCCCGCATACAAGCTTCTAGCCCTGCCAGTACATCTGCCTCGCGGGTTGATTGAATCGGAGTACAGGTAGTCCAGGAACTGGTTTGAAAATGACGAGCATCCGCGTGTTCCATGCCAATGCGAGCGCCCTGTGCCAACAAATTGCGAATTTGAGCCACTAAATCAGCAGCGCCACTCGCCTGTCCGCCGGAGTTACTGTAGCCAGATGCTTTAGGCGCGGCATAACTATGAGATGCTGTACCACGAGCTGGCGTACCGCTGGATGTTCCCTGACCCGGTTTATCTCCAGGGCGCTGAATAATTGCCTCCAAAACGCGCTTTTTTGCCCGCGTGTCAATCCCAATCAAGCGGACGTACTCGCCTGCGTGTTCTGCCAGACAACTGTTTAACTCTGCCAGCACTTGAGACTCATTTCCTGCCTGAATTGGCGCACAGCTTTTCCAGGAACTGGTTTGAAACCTGCGCTCATCGGCGTGTTCTGTCCCGATCCGGTATCCCTGCGCCAACAACTGCCGTACATGGCTAACCACATTAGAATCCATACTCCCTCCCTTTGTGAGTTGGCGCTGAGATTCGCCCTCACCTGACAAATTTGCTGCTGTAGACTGACTAATCCCTTCCGAACTGCTTGCAAGCGGAGCAACTGCTTGAGCGCTGATTGCGTCCGATCGCAAAGCCCCGTTTATTCCTGCCACGTGCGCGGCAAACATCCGATCGCGCTCTTGCACATTAGGCAAGCGATCGGCTTGTTGTTGGCTGGTAATCACCGCACCCGATGGCACCAGCTTTCCAGGTGGAATCTCCACATCCTGAATCAACACGTGCATCATCACGATGCAACCGTGTCCCAAACGAGCGTTGAACACGGTCGAGCGAAACCCAATAAAACAATCATTTCCGATGTAGGCAGGTCCGTGAATCAACGCCATATGGGCGAGCGCAGTGTTGTCTCCGATCCACACTGCATAGGAACTGCCATCGTCTCCCACGACACGACTCTGCTCCAACCCATGAATGATCACCCCATCCTGGATATTGGAACTGTTCCCAATGTGAAACGGTCCCCCTTCATCTGCTCGAATCGATGTCCCCGGTGCTATCAGCACATTGGAGCCAACTCGCACATCTCCAACTACATTCGAAAAGGAGTGAATGTAAGCAGATTCGTGAATTTTTGGCTCGGTCAAATTCTTTGACCACGGGGTTGGAGGAGCCGCATAACTACGGACTGCCATAAACGGAAAATCTCCAAAGGTCTGCTCACTAGCGATCTTGATCTCGCTTGCTGTAAAGAATCTGATTCTCCACACCCACCGTATCGATAATGGCGATCACGGCAGCATCAAGGGGGCGTTGCTCACTCCCTGGAACCTGACGAGCAGCACTGCCATGACTGATCAGTACCCACTCACCCACTCCAGCGCCAACACTGTCGGCAGCAACTTCGTAACCAGGGAGCGGTGTTCCATCATCGTCAATCATTTGGACGACCAGGAACTTTATACCCCTGAGACTCGGCTCCTTCTGCGTACTCGTGACCGTGCCAAGTACTCTGGCAATTTGCATTAGACACTTCCGAAAAAGAACCATGAACTGAACCAGACAGAGTTCCGACATGAATCGGACGGTTCTATTTGATTCTAGGGACGGTTCAGAGGACGGATACCGCTAACACTCTCGCGGAATGGTTCCACTGCCTCGGTGTAGCGAATCGGCAGAACGTATTCCAGGTTTTCGTGGGGACGAGCAATGATGTGGGTAGACAGCACTTGACCACCGTTGACTCGCTTCACGCTCTCGATTCCAGCCGCCACAGAAGCCTGCACTTCAGACACATCGCCCCGCACAATCACAGTGACGCGACCGCTACCAATCTTCTCGTAGCCAACCAGGGTAACGCGAGCGGCTTTTACCATTGCGTCGGCAGCTTCCACCACTGCGGGGAACCCCAACGTTTCAACCATTCCTACTGCAATTGCCATGTCAATACTCCCTTCCAATCAATAAAAAATCGAACAATTAAACACTTGGATAATCTGAATAATTCAGAAGATTTTGAAGAATCTGAACGTTTCAGAAGATTTCAGAGAACCTGAATAATTCAGATTAAAACGATCGCTAAACGATTACGTTCGGAACTGATCCACCGCCTCGGTGTACCGAATCGGCAACACGTATTCCAGGTTTTCGTGAGGACGGGCGATGATGTGCGTAGAAACGACTTCTCCACCATTCACGCGCTTGGCGGATTCAATTCCAGCCGCCACCGATGCCTGCACTTCGGAGACATCGCCACGAACGATCACGGTAACGCGACCGCTGCCAATCTTTTCGTAACCGACCAAGGTGACACGAGCGGCTTTCACCATCGCATCCGCCGCTTCCACGACAGCAGGGAATCCCCTCGTCTCAATCATTCCAACTGCAATAGGCATTCTAAGGCTCCTGATAAGTGAAACTAATATTTTTGAGAAGGGATGAAAATTTCGACGGGAAATGCCATCTTTTCAAGCCTTATCAATGTTTTCACTATGCTTATAGACAAGCATAGGGGGCAGGTTGACCATTAATCAATATAAAGTCCAATGATAGTTACAAATTTCCTGCATAAATCCAGCTTATAGGATTACCTAAAATCTGCTACCCGGGCTAGATAGTCACTCCCTGACGCAATTTTCTATGATTTAGGCAACTAAGCTTTGCGATCGCAAAGTAAGTTTAGGTTGATGAGAGTCCAGGCTGAAGCCAGTTTTAAGACTTGTGAAGAAAATATAAATGATAAAAATAGATTGGTTTAATACACATTTTGGTGCTGAAAAGTATGGAGTTATCTCAACAAACTTCAGCAAAGCGTTACTCAACCATAAGATACTTTTATGCAAGTGAGTTTGAAATCAGGCATCGTTGTTTTTCTTAAAAAAACGTTTTATGGTTGAAGCATTAGAACAGGACTGAACTTTATTAATCTGGATTGACTGAGTAGGCGATACAGCCGTCTCCATGCTACAGGGGGTTTGGAGGCGTTTTTACGTATTCTCCTGTCAGTTTGTTTTTGTTACAGGCGTAGATTTAGATAAGGTTAGCTGGATGCAAGAATTTTTGTTGGAAACGAGCTGGTGTATCCCTCTCTACGGGTTGATTGGAGCGGTATTAACCTTGCCCTGGTCTACTGGCTACATCCGGCGAACCGGACCTCGTCCTGCTGCCTACTTTAATCTCTTAATGACGCTTGCCGCGATGGTGCATGGGGCACTTGCCTTTCGTGCCAGTCTCCAACTGGAACCAGATCCGATCTTGATTCACTGGTTCAAGGCGGCTGATTTAGACTTGACTTTTGCGATCGATATTTCCCCCGTCAGCCTGGGAGCCGCTGAACTGGTCACTAGCTTAAGTATCCTGGCACAGTTTTTTTCTCTGGGTTATATGGAGAAAGATTGGGCACTGGCTCGGTTCTTTGCTTTGATGGGTTTTTTTGAAGGGGCAATGACAGGTTTAGCCCTGAGCGATTCGCTCTTCCTGTCCTATGCTTTGCTGGAAATGCTTACCCTGTCCACTTACTTACTCGTTGGGTTCTGGTATGCCCAACCGCTAGTAGTGACCGCCGCACGGGATGCTTTCCTGACTAAGCGCGTGGGAGATGTGTTGCTGCTGATGGGGGTTGTGGCACTGGCAACCTTCTCCGGCACTCTGGATTTTCAAGAACTTTATGCCTGGGCGGACACCGCGACACTATCTCCCACGGTTTCTACCCTACTGGGATTGGCATTAATTTCTGGACCGATCGGGAAATGTGCTCAGTTTCCCCTCCACTTATGGCTGGATGAAGCGATGGAGGGACCCAATCCCGCTTCAATTTTGCGGAACTCGGTGGTGGTTGCCTGTGGAGCTTATGTGCTGATTAAACTTCAGCCCATCTTAATTTTGTCGCCAGTTGCCTCGATCGCGCTGGTGACGTTGGGTACGATGACCGCAATTGGGGCTTGCCTGGTGGCGATCGCGCAGATTGACATTAAACGAGCACTGGCTCACTCCACCAGTGCGTATTTGGGCATTGTCTTTATTGCGGTAGGAATGCAGTGGACGAATGTGGCATTGCTGGTTCTGTTTGCCCACGCAGTCTCGAAAGCCCTACTGTTTATGAGTGTTGGTAGCATCATCGTGACCACTGCCACCCAGGACATTACGGAAATGGGTGGCTTGGGGTCACGGATGCCAGCGACAACGACCGCCTTTGTTGTTGGGTCTGCCGGATTAGTGGGATTACTTCCCCTTGGCGGATTCTGGGCAATGCGAGAAGGGGTCAATGCTTTTTGGTACGACAGTCCGGGCTTGGTGCTGGTGATCCTGGCAGTGAATGGCATGACAGCCTTTAACCTGACTCGCGTTTTTCGCCTGGTGTTTTTGGGTCAGCCCAAAGTTAAAACCCGTCGTGCGCCAGAAGTGCCGTGGACGATGGCAGTTCCGATGCTCTCGTTGACGATCGTCACCCTCCTGGTTCCCGTTATGCTGAATCGGCTTTACTTACTGCCAGACTGGATCTATATCAACTACTTTGCTGTCACTCTGCTTATCCTGTCTGGATTGGTGGGTTGTCTGGCTGGGATCATGGTTCAGCTTACCGGGGTATGGACGCGCTCAGTTCGTATGCCCTTCAAGCTTTTCCAGGATATGCTGGCTTACGATTTCTACTTCGATCACCTTTATCGCATCACGGTTGTTTGGTTCGTGAGTGCAGTCTCTCAACTGAGCGCTTGGTTCGATCGCTACATTGTGGATGGATTCGTGAATTTCGTTGGACTGGTCTCTATTTTTAGCGGTGAAAGCTTGAAGTACAGCGTCTCTGGGCAATCTCAGACGTACATCCTGACGATTCTCCTGGGAGTTAGCTTGTTGGGAGTCTGGCTCACCTATCCCATGTGGAATTTCTTGCTAACTTACATCTTTGGCTGAGACTTTCACTCGTTAACACTGCTTTTACGTTCGTGTTGCCATTTTTCCTTTTATGCTTAGTATCCTAGTTTGGCTCCCTGTCGTTGCAGCTTTGATTGTCGGACTGTTACCTCGCAGTAGTTCGCCTGCGATCGCACGTTGGATAGCCCTGGTTGCTACTGGCATCTGTTTTATATGGTCGGTAGTGTTAGCCATTCAATTCGATGGATTCACTGCCCATTCTCAGTTTCAAGAGCTTCTACCGTGGATCGAACCTCTGGGACTCAGCTACCAATTGGGTTTGGATGGGCTGTCCTTGCCCCTTGTCATCATTAACGGACTGCTCACCTGGATTGCAATCTATAGTTCTGACAAAGATATTCAGCGTCCAAGGCTCTACTACATTTTGGTTTTGTTACTGAATGGTGGGGTTGCGGGCGCATTTCTGTCTCAGAACCTCCTTCTGTTTTTCCTGTTCTACGAAGTAGAGTTAATTCCCCTATACTTTTTGATTGCAATTTGGGGTGGTGCGCGTCGAGGCTATGCCGCAACAAAATTCTTAATCTACACTGCCCTTTCAGGTATTCTCGTCCTGGCAGGCTTTTTAGGAACTGTGTGGTTGAGTCGTGCGGGTAGCTTTGACTATGCCGACATCACAACCCAACTCCTGCCAATCACCAGCCAACTCATCCTTTTAGGGTTGATCATCGCTGGATTTGGGATCAAAATCCCCCTGGTTCCCCTGCATACCTGGCTACCCGATGCTCACGTAGAAGCCTCAACCCCCATGTCTGTGCTACTGGCGGGGGTACTGCTGAAGCTGGGGACTTACGGGCTGTTGCGATTTGGCTTACAACTCTTCCCGGAAGCCTGGGCAGTTCTGGCTCCGTATCTGGCGACGTGGGCAGTGGTGAGTGTCCTATACGGAGCGTTTACGGCGATCGCCCAAACGGACATGAAGAAGATGGTGGCGTATAGCTCGATCGGGCACATGGGCTTCATTCTGCTGGCTGCGGCTGCCGCCACCCCCCTAAGCATTCTCGGAACCGTGTTTCAGATGGTCAGCCACGGCTTAATTTCGGCAATGCTATTTTTGGTGGTTGGGGTGGTTTACAAAAAAACTGGAACCCGTGATATTACGATTTTGCAAGGCTTGCTCAACCCCGAACGAGGAATGCCCATCATCGGCACCATGATGGTAACTGGTGTGATGGCGAGTGCTGGAATTCCTGGAATGATGGGATTCATCTCTGAGTTTCTAATCTTTCGGGGTAGCTTTCCCGTCTTTCCAGTGCAAACTCTCTGCTCCATGATTGGAACCGGGTTGACCGCTGTTTATTTTCTCCTGTTGGTCAACCGCACCTTCTTTGGTCGATTGCCGGAACAGTTTTCTAACTTGCCTGAGGTGTCTTGGGGGGAGCGCTTACCCTCAATGGGTCTAGCCACATTGATTGTGTTTCTTGGTATTCAGCCGAATTGGATGGTGCGCTGGAGTGAAACAACCCTGACGGCTTTAGTCGAACCCCAGGCTGCGATCGCAACCGTAGCACCTAAGCCTCAACTGGATTCTTTAGGACCTCAGCCCAATTCTGCCACCTCTGCCAGTACCCTGTAGTTTCCCCTTAGCCCTCAAATCTGTTTCAGCCTGGAAAACTCCCATGAACATGATTGGTCGCACGTCAACATCCCCTCATCCTTTAGAAGACATTATTGCCCGATTGGAGCAGGGTGGAGCTTTGTTGCCCGACTCCCCGGATAACGTCATGGAAGTTGTGGGCATTCTCAAAAGTTATGGGTATGTGCTGGATGCCTACTGGCGCAATCTGATTTACATCTCCCAAGAGCAGTTTCTGGTATTGTTTCCCTTTTTCAAGTACTTCAACGGAGAAGTATCTCTTAACAAGCTTTTGAAGCACTGGTGGCACGATCGCATCAATTACGAATTCTCAGAATATTGCATGAAAGCCATGCTGTATCACGGGGGCGGTAAATTGGATGCCTACCTGGATACACCTGAATTTGTGGAACGGGCGCAAGCCGCGATCGACGCGAAACTACGGGGAAACGTTTTTATGCAGGGAGTGGCTAAAACGTTTCCAGGTTTTTTAGTAGAGCAGGTGCGTCAGTCCGTTTATTACAGTGCTCTGGGGCAATTTTGGCGGGTCATGAGTCCCATGTTTTTGACCCTGAGCGATCGTTACGATCGCGGCGAGATTCGCTCCATTCCAGATGTCGTCACTCATGTGTTAAACGGGCTTGTGGAAGCGGCAGACAAGCCCATTACTTACGCAGTTAAGATTGGCGATCGTGACTACGAAATCATCCCAGCATCGCTTGGAGCCAAGTTCTTGATGGATACGGCTGTGCCTTACGTAGAAGCGGTTTTCTTTCGATCGTTTCCCTTCATGGGAACTGTTTCTTATAACGCTCAGGCAGGGCAAATTCCACCCGATATCGAGCGGTTCTCCTACGGTGCGCTCTATGCCGATCCCCTGCCGATCGGCGGTGCGGGGATTCCACCAACTCTGTTGATGCAGGATATGCGCCACTTCCTGCCAGATTACTTACATCAGTTCTACCAGCGCTTGTCCCTGCGGGGCGAGGCAGATTTACGGGTACGCATTTGTGCTGCTTTCCAAAAGTCGATGTTTTGTGTCACCACTGCTGCCATGCTAGGACTCATGCCCCACCCACTTGACACCACAGATCCAGAGCAACAACAGCAAAACCGCATCTATCTAGAAAACTGGATGAATCGCTTCATCGACTCTCGCTTACCCAGTGTTCAATCCTGTGAGATCTCGTGAACTCTCAATGAGTTCAGACCCTTTATGTAGAAAAAATGAAAAAATAGGGACATCGCCAAAAATACATTTCATGATTGGTCGATCGTAGTCTGAATTGTTAATACTAGGGGGATTGATCGCGCAATCCTATGAACCCCACCCCGCCAGCATCAGATAAAACAACTCCTGCGTCTATTCATTCCTCGTCTGCTCCAACTGCTCACCATCCCGGAAGTTCAGACGCTCATATGCTTCAGGAAAAGCTAGATTTGGACAATTCTCCCCGATCGCACGAGATCTATCAATCGCTGGTCAACTCTATCAATGGCATCGTTTGGGAAGTTGATGCTAAAACGTTTCAGTTCACCTTCGTTAGCTCCCAGGCTGAGGCGATCCTGGGCTACTCGGTGGCAAAATGGCTGGAACCAGATTTTTGGGTGCAGCACGTCTACTCCCCGGATCTGGAAGCAGCCATGCACTTCTGTCAAACTGCAACTCAAGAGCACCGAAACCATGAATTCGAATACCGCATGGTTGCTGCCGACGGGCATTTGGTTTGGATTAAAGACGTTGTCACCGTCATCGTTGAGAATCAACAACCGACCTTGCTCCGGGGAGTAATGTTTGACATCACAGACCAGAAGCAAACCGAGACTGCCCTGCAAGAGCAGCAACTCCAGCTCGAAATGGCGCTGGATGCTGCCCAAATGGCGACGTGGGATTGGAATCTGGTGAACAATGAGGTGAAGTGCTCCAACAACATTGCATCCGTATTGGGACTGCCTGAGCGTCGATTTTATTCCCCTTTCGAGCTATGGGAAAAAACGGTTCATCCAGAGGATTATGAGCGGGTGCAATCGGCAATTCGACGATCGCTAGCAGGGCATGAATCTTACAGCGTTGAATTTCGGACGACTTGGCAGGATGGCAGTGAGCACTGGGTTAGCAGTCGTGGTCGGTTGCTGCTCAATGAGCAAGCTCAACCAATTCGGATGATTGGAGTCACGCTGGATGTGACTCAACAAAAGCAATCAGAAGAGCGGCTCCGCCAGTCGCATCATTTCCTGCAAACAGTTCTGGATAATCTCCCTGTTGCCGTAAGCGTGAAGGATGGGCGCAAAACCCATTTCGGGACGTACACCTTCTGGAACAAAACCTGCGAACAATTATTTGGCATCCCCGCAGCCCAAGCGATCGGCAAAACCGTGTTCGACTGTTTCTCCGAAGAGAATGCTGCCCTGATGCAACGGCAAGACCAGCAAACCTTTGAGCATCAGGTTTCTGAGAACATTCTGGAACACTCCGTGCCGACGGAAAATGGGGAAGAGCGGTTACTTCACACCGTTAAAGTTCCCGTCTTTGATGAGCAAAAAAATCCTCAATACTTGCTTTGCATTTCGGAGGACATTACGGATCAAAAAAGGGCTGAACAAGCTCTGCAACAGCGCATCGAACGAGAATCCTTGATTGGTGCGATCACAAACGATATTCGGCAATCGCTGGATTTAAAGGAAATCCTCAACACAACCGTTGCCAAGGTGCGGCAATTTCTGCAAACCGATCGGGTCGTCATCTTTCGGTTTCGCCCAAGCTGGAGTGGCATAGTGCTTGTTGAATCCGTTACTTCAAATTGGACTTCCATTCTGGGCAGAGTTTTTCATGATCCTTGCTTCTCTGAGTCTTTCGTCACCCTCTACGAGCAAGGACACATCAGCGCGATCGCAGACACTAACCAAGCCAGCTTACCAGAGTGTTTTGCTCGCCTTTTGCGATCGCTGCAAGTGCAAGCCATGTTGACAGTTCCCATCAAGCAGCAGGGGAAGCTATGGGGGTTACTGATCGCTCATCACTGTAGCGCCCCTCGAATTTGGCAGCCCTTTGAGATCGAGCTATTGGAACAACTGGTTGGGCAGGTGGGAATTGCCATTAAGCAATCGGAACTTTACCAGCAGGTGAGTCGGTTAAATTCTGATTTGGAACGCCAGATGCAAATTCGGACTGCAGAACTGCAACTGGCTTCAGAATTTGAAGCAACCCTGAAACGCATTACGGATCGAGTCCGGGATAGCTTAGACGAGGATCAAATCCTGCAAACGGCAGTGCGAGAACTGGCAGTTGTCATTGGGGTGACTGGGTGTAACGCCGCTCTTTACGATTTAGACAGCCGGACTTCCAAAGTTTCTTACGAATACACGGACTCTCTGGTGCCGCTGCAAGGAAGAGTCGTACAGATGGATAACTTCCCGGAAGGGTATCGCCAACTAATTCAAGGGCAACATTTTCAGTTTTGCTCCCTCATTCCCAATCCCCTGCGGGGACACGTCGCCATGCTGGCTTGCCCGATCGTGGATGATAAAGGGGTGTTGGGCGACTTGTGGTTAGTCAGCCAGAAGTACCGGGCATTTAACGACCAGGATATTCGTCTGGTACAACAGGTTGCGAACCAGTGCGCGATCGCCATTCGGCAAGCCCGCCTGTATCAAAAAGCGCAGGCACAGGTCAAAGAATTAGAAAAACTGAATCGGCTCAAAGATGACTTTCTCAGCACAGTCTCCCACGAGCTACGCACTCCAATGGCAAATATCAAAATGGCAACCCAAATGCTGGAGGTCATTTTATTCAACACGCCAACAGTCAGCCTTACCCAAAACACAGACTCCCCCGCCTTACAAAAAGCCCTTCGCTACTTCCAAATTCTGAAGGATGAGTGCCAGCGAGAAATTAACCTGATTAATGATCTGCTTGACCTGTCACGAGTTGAAACAGGCATTGATGTGCCAACGCTGGTTGCGCTAAATCTAGAGAGCTGGTTGCCGCAGTTGATCCACCCGTTTATTGAACGTGCTCGCAATCAGCAACAGCAACTTCAGCTTGATCTCCCATCGTTGCCACCGATCGTCACGGATTCATCCCGGTTAGAGCGGATTGTCGGCGAACTCCTCAATAACGCCTGCAAATATACGCCCGCTGGCGGAAAAATCGCCATCTCTGCCAAGATAGCCCATTCTGAACCCCTCTCTAACGCTGGAGCAACGGTGTTTCAGCTTGTCATTTGTAACTCTGGAGTTGAAATTTCTCCCGAAGAGCTCACTCGCATCTTCGATAAGTTCTACCGCGTTCCCAATAATGATCCCTGGAAGCACGGGGGCACCGGATTAGGCTTGGCGTTGGTGAAGAAATTATTAGAACCGATGGATGGCACCATCCAAGCCACCAGTAGCAATGGATCAACCTGCTTCGTCGTGCAATTACCTGTTCTAAACTCAGAGAAAACGGGGGCACAAGACTCCCTAAGTCCTCGCCGGACTGAATGACGTGTTTAATATGGATCAAGGAGATATTTGAATCAAGGGAATGATTCGAATGTGCCTGATTCCGATAGAATGCGACTGAGCGCGTTTGCCCGTATGAGTCCACATTGTGAGTGATGCAGTTGAATAGTTCTCCCGTCCAACCCGGTGCCCCAGTCATTTTGGGCAGTCTACCGGATCCAGCCATTCCAGATCAGACCTGTCCTCGTCGGGCAACGATCGAGATTGATCTAATGTTGCTTGCGATCGAAGCCCTTGAGCTTGAGGGTTCCGAAGTGATTTTGCAAACGGCTAAATACCTGGAACTGGATGAAATTATCAAAGATCGAGTCACGCTCTGGCGATTACGCAACACCAACCCACTGCGGCGACAAAACCAGCGTCGTCCATTGACATTAACTGAAGCAAAAGCCCTGGTGATTGTGGGCTGTTATATGGCACGTCGCCTCACAGTGTTGATCCGCCAATTGCTGCTGGCATATCAACAACTTCAGGAACAGCAACTGTCGATGGAGCATCACTTCCGGCTAAACGAGTATCTAGATCGGTTTCGTGCCCATTTTCGATCGCGCATGAATCCCCGTCGGGCGGCAGTCGCCGAGAACTACTCCGACGAAAAACTCAATCAACTGGCTTTGAATTTGCTCACGGAGTTGCTATTCTGCACGGGCACCTACGGCATTCAACGCTTCTGGTTTAGCTTGTTTGATGGAGAAGTCGCATGACCATTCAACGCTTATACAGTTTGCCAAACTGCACCCTGCTCCTTGAAGGTTTGGGCGACGTAATTACCCTCGGTCAACCAGATGCCCGCCTGCCCATCTCAATGGTGATTAATGCAGAATGCCGACTGACTGGCTACGAAAAGCCCCTGTCGGGTGGACGCGAGTTTTTAGACAGTTTGGTCAAGGCAGTCAGCCAATACGCTCAAGATTTATTGAGTGGTTTAGCCACCACTCGCCCGCAAAAAGATCCACATCAACTGGTGCAACTTGAGCGAGTCAGCGACACTCTGCATCGTTTGAGTGTGCGATCGCAACCCACCGAAACTACTGGAGCTACCCCTGTCGTGAACCAGGTGGATCTCAACACAGTGCAACTGTTTGACCTGGTGGAAGCAGTAGATCAACTATTAGCCGATACCCAAACGTTGCCAGACCTGACCCTCAATCTCAAGCCACTATCGCGACGAGAAATTGTGCGAGAACGCAAAGTAGGGCAGCAATTAGTGCCAGCAGCGATCGGGGTTTCGAGTTTGGCAGCGGCAACCGTTCTGTTGTCTCTATTGCCTGTGCCCAAAGTTGAGCAACCTAAAGAGCTTTATCCCGTGCGCGGACAAACCACCGCCACGTCTGGTAGTAGCCCTTCGCCAAGTGCCTCCCCGCCTCCATCCCCATCTCCGAATGCGGCTGCATCTCCTTCCCCCAGCCCGACTCCTGCCGCTAGCCCAGACTTGCAGAAATTGGCAGATACGCTGACAACCGCTCCTGAAATTACGGATGCGGCTGAACTGGAAAACCTTAGTCAACAACTGCGGCAAAAGTTAGACCAAACCTGGTCGAATCGCGCTGCTGTGACCCAAGATCTAACCTATCAAGTGGGTGTTCGCAAAGATGGCGCGATCGCGGGCTATAAGCCGATCAATCCGGCTTCTGTGGAGAATGCGAACAAAACTCCCTTGCTCAATCTGTTATCTCAACAGGGAGCAACATCCGACCCACTGGCATTGTTCAAAGTGGTGTTTACCGGAAGTGGCAATGTGGCGGTTGCGCCCTGGCGCGAGGTGATGACTTCTCCAGTCAGTGGGATTTCCGAAATCACGGACACGCAACAACTGGAAGCCATCCTCCCCAAACTGACCAGCCAAATTAATCAAAACTGGTCAACCAACCCCAGCTTCCAGGAAGAGTTAATTTACAAAGTACGGGTTAAGCAGGACGGTAGCATCATCGATTACAGCCCAGAGAATGAAGCCGCGGCCCGCTATGTTCAAGAAACACCCTTGACTAAACTGGGTAAACCGATCGCAGATGACACCATCGCCCCAATTAAAGAACCTGTTGCCCTGTTTAAAGTGGTCATGCGTCCGCCGAATGGAGCGCTAGAAATTAGCCCCTGGCGAGGCTGGCAAAACTAACCCCCATGTCCCAGCGTAAAGTCTCTGTTCGCACTTCAAACTCTTCTCCAACGGCTGATGCCGGAGCTTTAGGAGAAGAGTTGGTGGCAAAGTGGTTGCAGCAGCAGGGATGGACAATCTTGCAGCAGCGCTGGCATTGCCGCTGGGGAGAATTAGACTTGGTGGCGGGTCATCGTCAAGCCAAAGCGACCCAGTTCACCACGATCGCGTTTGTCGAAGTGAAAACTCGTCGCGTTCGCAACTGGGATGAGGACGGCAAACTTGCGATTACGCCACAAAAACAGGCAAAACTCTGGAAAGCCGCTCAACTTTTTCTCTTACACCATCCCCACCTGGCAGAGTTGCCTTGCCGCTTTGATGTAGCCCTGGTGAATTGTGAAAAGCTGTCGGGTGCGGTGGATTTGTCAACTGTGGATGGAACCACGGTGGCGATCGTCAAAGGCTATCGACTCAGCCTGTCTGAATACATCCAAGATGCGTTTACAGCCGATTAGGGCAGACTCCAAAACTGAGGAAGATTGTTACAAACTATTACGCGCAGTCTTGGAGTGTGAACACGATGCCGCACAATAATTTCGGAAGGTTACTGAGTTTGAAGGTGCTGTACTGCTCAAGTCTGGCAATGTTCATCGTTTCCAGTTATTGCGTGTTAGCAGCTCAAGACCTATTTAACAAGGATTAAACCCAGCACTCTTGTTAAGTCAGACTCAGGTCCTTATCTGGGAATCCCCAATTTAAACATAATCGGTTACATTCTTCTGGAGGAATCCATCAATGAGTATTGTCACGAAGTCAATCGTGAATGCAGACGCTGAAGCTCGCTACCTGAGCCCCGGCGAACTGGATCGGATCAAAGGTTTTGTTACTTCTGGTGAAAAGCGTCTGCGGATTGCTCAAACTCTGAGTGAATCTCGTGAGCGTATCGTGAAGCAAGCTGGCGACCAATTGTTCCAAAAGCGCCCTGACGTTGTTTCTCCTGGTGGAAACGCTTACGGCGAAGAAATGACCGCGACCTGCTTGCGTGACCTCGACTACTACCTGCGTCTTGTGACCTACGGTGTAGTGGCTGGTGATGTCACCCCGATCGAAGAAATCGGTATCGTTGGTGTTCGCGAAATGTACAAGTCTTTGGGAACTCCCATTGAAGCTGTTGCAGAAGGCGTTCGCGGCTTGAAGAGTGTATCTAGCTCTCTCTTGTCTGCTGAAGATGCTGCTGAAGCTTCTGGCTATTTCGATTATGTAATTGGCGCATTGAGCTAACGCCAGATGCGAGGGGTTAGGAGCCAGGAATTAGGGGAAACCCGATCGTCCAAAACCTAATGCCGAAACCGATTGCTTAGATCATTGGCAAAATACTTCGTAAGATTACGCGATTTAAGGATTTCAATCATGCAAGACGCAATTACCGCTGTCATTAACTCTTCTGACGTTCAAGGTAAGTACCTTGACACTGCTGCTCTAGAAAAGCTGAAGGGCTACTTCTCTACTGGTGAACTGCGCGTTCGTGCAGCAACCACCGTTAGCGCCAACGCTTCTGCGATCGTGAAAGAAGCTGTTGCTAAGTCCTTGTTGTACTCCGACATCACCCGTCCCGGTGGCAATATGTACACCACCCGTCGTTATGCTGCCTGCATCCGCGACCTCGATTACTACCTGCGTTATGCAACCTACGCTATGCTGGCTGGTGATCCTTCCATCCTGGATGAGCGCGTACTCAACGGTTTGAAAGAAACCTACAACTCTCTGGGTGTACCCATCTCTGCAACTGTTCAAGCCATCCAAGCCATCAAAGAAGTTGCGGCTGGGTTGGTTGGTGCTGATGCTGGTAAAGAATTGGGTGTTTACCTCGACTACATCAGCTCTGGCTTGAGCTAACTCAAACCTTAGGAGTTAGGTTCTAACGCTACACGTGTAAGAGCCTGAGTTCTAAAGTGTAAGGTTCGGGAGTCGAACGTCAACCCTAGCTCATTAAAGGCTTATTGCTTAAATTGGTTTTGATGGTCTAGTGTTCGCGAACGACTTCCGACCTTGCTTTAACAGCGCGACACGGTGAGTACGAGCCTGTTACATAAATTGCTTAAAATCCCGGTCAGCAGCATTGAATTTTGTTTACATCAAAAATTTCCTCAGCCCACTTAGGAGAGATTCCCTATGAGCCGTTTTTTTAAGGTCACTGCTGTCGTGCCCAGCCAAACTCGCATTCGGACGCAGCGAGAACTGCAAAACACGTATTTCACCAAACTGGTTCCCTACGAAAACTGGTTTCGTGAACAGCAACGCATCCAGAAGATGGGCGGCAAGATTGTTAAAGTTGAATTGGCAACTGGCAAGCCTGGACTGAATACGGGTCTGGCGTAGTTGCCGAAACCCTGATTTGTCTTGTTAACCGGATTCTGATGGTTGAACGCAAGAGGTCAAAAGACCTCTTTTTTATTGGCTATGAGCGATCTATCTTTGCCAATTCAAACTCCGATTTGGTGCCCTACTGCAACTGCTCCTGTACTTCAGCTCAGTGAAATCCACGTATGGCGTGCCAGTTTAGATATTGAAAAAACTAAACTGAACAAGCTGGCACAGAGTTTATCGCCCGATGAGCAAGAACGAGTTGACCGATTACGCTTTGAGCATCACCGCGATCGCGCGATCGCCAGTCGGGGGATTTTGCGAACTATTCTGAGTCGTTATTTGGCTCTTTCGCCAGACCAGATCCAGTTTAACTACGACTCCAACGGCAAGCCCCACCTGGATTCAACCATTAATGCTCAACCCGTCACCTTTAATGTTTCCCACTCAGATCACTTAGGGCTATACGCCATTGCCGTGGATACCTTAATTGGGGTTGATGTTGAACGGCAAAAATCAGTTACTTTACTGGCTCAACTCATTCAACGCTATTTTTCTGCTCAAGAACAGGCAGCGATCGTGGCTCAACCCGTCGAATATCAGGAACAATACTTTTTTTACTACTGGACTGCCAAGGAAGCGTTAACCAAAGCAACCGGGCAAGGAATTGCAGACTTGTCTGGTACTGATGTTGTGATTACAAGCCAAGGCGTGACAGCCATTTATAGTCAACTCCCGCCCAATACTCAGTGGCAAATTCTCTTGTTCCAGCCCCAACCCACCTATGCAGCCGCGGTGGTATACGCTGCGGTGAAGCCTCGAACACTTCTATTTTTCGATTGGCAGATAGATTAGTGGTGCATTAAGGGACTTTTGCCAGGTGAATGGGTCTTGGGTCATTCGTCATTTGTCATTCGTTCTTGGTAAATTTTTGGCAACCAATCTACCCGCCGTCTTTGACTCCGCTCAGCCAGTTTGCACCTTGAGCGCAGTCGAAAGGTAAACTCTTTTCTGGAAATCGCCCCGGTATTCAACAAAGTGGAATTGGCAGACGACACAGCACGCCTGAAACGTCAGCATGAATGATCGGTTTTAATGCTTGAGGAAAAATTAGCGCATTGTACGGTTGGAAAATTGCCGTCTCGTAGAAAATTTAAAAGAGGTTTTGTTCGAGCTTGTCAACCTGTTTTTGTGAAAATATTTAACAGAATTTGACAGCACACTGCCAATGCGAAAGGATTGAATACAGTGTAAGTGAAGTATAGAGTGGCGGTGAGTATCGTCCAAGCTGGATTAAGGAGCTAATCCCTAGCTTTCAACCATAAACTAGACTAGCTAGATGTGATATTTCCACTCGCTTCATTTCTTAGTCTACGAACGTCCTCAAAGATCAGAAGTTGGAGTTAAATATCAAAGGTTACTCAACTTCGATGATTTTGGGGCAAATCCTGAGTCTACGACCTGTCTGAGTTGATGTTGACCTGATTTGAGTGTCTCAAACAAACATTACCCAGGTGGTAATGACTTTTCTCAAAGGCTCAACGCAATGGATTCGCTCAGTCATTACAAACGGGTACGCAATCACACATAACAAGGATTAGTCGCTTCATGGAATTTTCGATCGCAGCCCTGCTGGCAAACTTTACGGATGATAAGCTGGTTGCCCCAAAAGCCTTAGAAAAAAAGCTAGATTGCAATGATGATACCAGCATTCAAAAGCTGCAAATTGCCCTGGATGCCCTGGAGAAAATTGGGGTTTTGGTCAAAGATCGGGGACGGTATCGGCGGGTGAGCGAAGAAGGGGTTATCGAAGGCAAGCTCCGTTGCTCCAGTAAAGGATTTTGCTTTGCCATTCAAGATATTGAAGGCGCAGATGACATTTATATTCGAGAGAGTCAACTGAACAATGCCTGGAATGGCGATCGCGTTTTAGTCAAAGTCACCAAAGAAGGTAGCCGTCGCCGCAGTCCAGAAGGGGAAGTGAAGCTAATTTTAGAGCGCTCCAATCCTTCTGTACTAGCGAGAGTAAAACAAACAGACAACAGTTACCGGGCAGTTCCCTTAGACGATCGGCTATTATTTGAGCTATATCTCCAGGAAAACGGCATGAACCTGGAGCAAGCTGTTGAACAACTGGTGCACGTTCAAGTCTTGAGATATCCTCTGGGGCAAAACCCGCCTTTGGGTAAAATTGCTCGGCTTTTAGGGGGAGATAGCGATGCCTCGGATGTGGATATTGTCTGTTGTAAGCATGACCTCCCGCTAGAATTTTCCAATGCTGTCCTCCAGGCGGCAAAATCCCTGCCTAATAAGGTCAGCAAAACTGAGATCAAAAAACGGGAAGACCTGCGCGAATTAACCACGCTCACGATCAAAGCAACCATTAGCGATTCCCTGGATAGTCAGGATGATGCCATCACGTTGGAAGCTCTGGAGGATGGGCAGTGGCAACTGGGTATCCACATTGCCGATGTGTCGTATTACGTCGAAGCCGACTCTGCCATCGATCGCGAAGCTCAAAAGCGTGGAGTATCCACCTACTTAGGTGAAATGCTCATCCCCATGCTCCCTTCCCATCTCACCGGGAATTTGTGTGCCTTTCCAGTGGGCAAAGATCGGTTAGCGCTCTCTGTCTTAGTCACCCTCGATGCAGCCGGAAATGTCCTGGAATACGCCTTCCATCCCACTGCCATTCAGGTAGACCATCAACTGAGTTATGCTCAAGCTCAGGCGATTTTGGAGCGGACAGACGGCGACTCATCGGAAGACCTGCGTGAGTTTGAGAGTATTTTTGAATTACTGGATAATTTAGCAACGGTCAGCCACGCCCTTAAAGAACAACGGCGGCAGCGCGGCGCATTTGAACTCAACCTACCGGAGAAACTCCTGCCCGACGACGACAGCTTAGATCCATCCAGCAAAGCCCTGTTTAGCCCCAAGTTTCACTACGATGATGAGGGGGCGTTGGGGGCAATGGTCGTCACCCCTTCCACCCCAACCCACGCTATGATTGCCGAGTTTATGCTGCTGGCAAACCAGTTAGTGGCAACTCATTTGCAAGCGCTGGGAGTTCCTGGGATTTATCGAGTGCATCCAACTCCAGACCCAGAGGATGTGCAGGAATTGATGAAACTGGCTGGCAGCATGGGAATTAGTTTGCAATTAGAGCAAGAAAACGAAGTGCATCCCCAGGATTACCAGCACTTTACTCACAAGTTTGCAGAATCGGATGCAGAGCGGGTTTTGACCTATTTGCTCCTGGAAACCTTGAAGCCTGCCTTCTACAGCACAACGCCGAAATCTCACTTTGGTCTGGCGTTGGAACAGGGTTATACCCATTTCACGTCTCCAGTGCGGCGTTATCCAGATTTGCTGGTGCATCGGGTGCTTCATGCTGTGTTTGAGTTGGGGCGCGATCGCAAAACCACCCGTGCCAAGGAAGTTGTTGATTTGCATCATAGTTCCTGTCAGGGTGAAATCAGCTGGAATGTGTTGCCGCCAGAAGTGCAGCAAGAGCTAGAGAATCAGTTTCATGCGATCGTGGTGCACCTGACCGAGCGGGAGCGCATTGCTCAAGAAGCGGAACAGGATTTAGAGGGCTTGAAGAAAGCAGCTTTGATGCGAGAACGCACAGGAGAAATTTTCCACGGGCTAATCACAGGCGTACAATCCTACGGCTTATTTGTTGAGATTGAAGAATTATTAGTCGAAGGGTTAGTTCATGTCAGTTCCTTAAAGGACGACTGGTATGAATATCGTTCCCGACAGCAAACGCTAGTGGGGCGTAAAAATCGTAAACAATATCGATTGGGTGATCGCATCGAAGTCCAGGTCAAAAACGTAGACTACTACCGTCAGCAAATCGATTTACTGGCGGTGGGAGGGGGCAGTGATGTCGAAGAAGACCTGCCCGACAGTGTGGAAGATGAGCCAGATCTGGAGGACGATGAGGATTAGGGTGTCCGTGAATGCGCCTTAACGCCTGACTCCCTCTGTCCTCCATCTTCTTTCTCCCTGTGTCTTCTCGTCCTCTCATTCTTGGTGTTACGGGTGCTTCTGGACTGATTTATGCGGTTCGGGCACTCAAGTTCCTGTTAGAAGCGGATTACGCGATCGAACTCGTTGCCTCCAAAGCCGTCTACATGGTCTGGCAGTCGGAAATGGGCATCCGGATGCCTGCTGAATCGAGCCAGCAGGAACTATTTTGGCGGCAACAAGCCCAGGTTGAGACATTGGGTAAGCTAACCTGCCATCCCTGGAGCGATGTGGGTGCAACGATCGCCAGTGGGTCTTTCCGCACCCTGGGCATGATCATCATCCCGTGCAGTATGAGTACCGTGGGGAAGCTTGCCGGTGGGCTAAGTTCAGATTTGCTAGAACGGGCTGCGGATGTGCAACTGAAAGAGGGGCGCAAATTGGTTTTAGTTCCGCGTGAAACGCCCTTTAGCCTGATCCATTTACGCAACCTGACCACGCTTGCGGAAGCCGGGGCGCGAATCGTTCCTGCCATTCCAGCTTGGTATCACAATCCGCAGACGATCGATGATTTAGTTTATTTTGTCGTTGCCCGTGTCCTAGACCAGCTAGACATTGATTGCATTCCTTTAAAGCGATGGGATGGGGGAAAAGGTGCTCAAAACAAAGCCCCCTGAGAGACAGGGGGCTTTAGTTAAGTTAAGGCTTGATGGTCAGACTAGAACGTAAAGGTGGTTCTTAGAGTTCCAATCAGAGCATCTTTATCATCATTTTGACCCTGGTTTACAACCCAAATCACACCAGGAGTGATAGAGATGTTGTCATTCAATCGAATCCGATAGAACCCTTCAACGTGGATAGGTACCTCGTTGGGGGTATTGTTACGACCTGCAATGCTGTATGGAGGTGCACCAGCCAGCAAACCGAGCAAATTACCCTTCTTACCAAAGTCAGCAAAGGACAAACCAAGGGCATAAGACCAGATATCAAAGTCACCTTGGCGATCGCTCAAGGCATCCGCACTCGCGACCATCCCCCAGCCATTGATGGAAATGGTATTGCTAAGTTTGAAGACAGCTGAAATACCGCCAGCATTAACGACAACGCCCCGAGGTCCAGTCAACCCAGATAACCCGGTGAAGTTAGAAGACCTAGTTCCAATCAAGGGAAGGTTGCCGTTGAAGATACCAAATCCTTCTTTCTGGAAAGCATTGACATAAGTCAACCCGATCGAGAATTTATCACTTGGTGCGAAGGTAAGTTGAGCCAAAGCGCTGTAGTTACCGTCAAACAAACCAAAACCACGATTGGGGTTGTTCGCAGTGCTGGACAGGTAGCTCAAGCTAAGAGAAATTGGCTTGCCAGCCCCAAAGGTAACAGCAGCACCCGCACCACCGCCAAGGCTGTAGATGGGGTTACGTTGAGCAAACAGAGACAAAGCGCCATTGCCACCGTCGTAGTCTTCCAGGTAGCCAGCATTCGTAGGAACGAGGTCATAGTGAAGACCATTGATGGCGGGAATGTAAACCTGGATGTTTTCACCGATCGGGAAGTAGTAAGCAACCCAGTCCGCAGAAACGGAGTTATTACCGCCAGCGTTGGTGTTAAAGGTTTGAGCACCATCCACCAAGGAACCGAGGTTGTTGCCAGCCCGATCGAACTCGTTGAAGAGGTTGGCGTTACCTGCTGCCAAACGAACAATCAGCTTGTCCCGACCGCTGAAGCTACTGGAAAGAGTCAAACGAACCCGATCTTGAAACACGGTTTCGTTGTTACCAGGTTGAGCAAATTCATCAGTGATAGCGAAAATCACTTCCCCAGACAACTTGGTCGTGGTGGAGAATTGTTGCTTTTCGAGGGTTGCCGTGCGAACTTCCAGGGACTCTACCCGACCGCGCAGAGCCGCCAATTCAGCCGCAAATTCTTCTTGCAAGCGCTTGATAACTTCCAGGTCTTCTTTTCTGACGAAATCAGCCGTTGCAGCCGCAATTAGTTCTTGAATCTTGTCCAAACAAGCGTTCAAACCGGCAGCAAATTCGTAACGGCTGGTTGCCCGGTTGCCACGGTAGGTCTTGTCGGGATAACCCACGATACAGCCGTACCGCTCAACGAGGGATTGAAGCGCCTGGAATGCCCAGTCAGTAGGTCTGACATCAGAAAACTGAGAGACAGAGGTAACCTGACTGCGGTTGGAGCGACCTTCACGCACGTATTGATTAATCTGATCCAGCGTGTTTGAGGTGTTGCTTGCCGGGTTTGCGCTGGGTTGCTGGGGCAGAGCTTGAGCCAACTTTTGTTCAACTCCCTGTGCCTGAATCAGAGCAGACACATCGGAGGTGGGTTGCAGGACTTGGCTAGTAGAAAGCTCAGACTGGCTAGCACTTTGGGCGACTTGAGCATCTGCGGATACCGCAGGTGCTGCGATCGCCAGAGCCGCACCTAAAATTGCAGGGCTAGCTAGCAGGGACTTAAAGAAAAGGCTTGACATAGTACTTATATTCTCCTCACACCGACGTAGAACAACTGATCAACATCATCTGTCAAAATCAAGAGTCGCTAATTTTTAGCTCTACGCTACAACAATCTATCTCTGTAAGCGTAGTCTAGATTAATTGTTGGATCAAGCCCGAAATGTGATTGAACGCACAAAAGTTTAGGAATTATAATTTTGAGTGCTCCCCTTGCAGAACCCTCGATCGCCTCTGTTGCAGAGATTACAGCGCATGACCAAGAACAGAAAAAACCTGGCGATGCTCAAACAATTCAACCAGTTCATGATTCAGCTTGTTGTAAGCGGCTTCCTGGCGCAAAATTTTCAAGGCACTGGAGATTGGCAAGCCCCTTTTGTAAGGACGATCGCCAGCGGTGAGGGCATCGTAGATATCAGCGATCGCCATAATTTGAGATTGAATCGGGATATCATCCTGCTTCAAGCCTTGGGGATAGCCAGTGCCATCTATTTTTTCGTGATGACCATAGGCAATGGTGGGTACATCTTTTAATTCCTGAGTCCAGGGAATGCGCTTCAGGAATGCGTAGGTGTGAGTCACATGGGACTGAATCGCCAACCGTTCCAACTCCGTGAGATTCCCCCGCCGCACCATTAACATTTCCATCTCTTCCAGAGTGATCAGCGGTTGATAGCTGCCATCAAGATCCTGATAGGTGTATTGGGTCAGTTTTTCCAGATTTTCTAAAGGTTCTGCCATTTCGATTTTCGGTTCGTTGGCGATTTGTAGCAGATCCCAGTAAGCCTCCAATTGTTCTAGTTGCTGCGCCAAGTCCACATCCAAGTCGTGCAAATACTGACAATGGCAGCACGGATCAGAAGTCGTTTGAGGATGCTCCAGGATGTGAATTGGATGCTCAACCAGGTGGCGATACTTTGCCTGAGCACATTGCAGTTCCAAACTACGCCGAACCAGTCCAAAGCGGTTCCGAATGACTTCTAGCTGGAGGGGGTACAGCTTTTTTGCCTTGACTAAAATCGCCTCTGGAACTCCCACCTTGCCAAAATCGTGCAACAAAGCAGCATAGCGAACTTCTTGAATTTGGCGATCACCGAAGTGGATTTTGGACAACGATCCCCGCGTCGTCTGGCTGACTTCTTCACTCAACCGCACGGTTAAATCGGCAACCCGCTCCGAGTGACCAGAGGTACAGGGATCACGGGTTTCAATAATCTGGACCGCTGCCCGGACAAATCCTTCAAACAAGTGTTCAATGTTCTCATGGAGTTGGTTGCGTTCAATCGAAATCGCAGCTTGGCTGGCGAGCGATCGGACAATCCGCATTTCCCAATCTGAAAACGCCTGAGTCACTTCCAGGGCATTGCCAGCCGTAATCACCGCCTCAGGATCAGTTTTGCGGTTGATCAATTGCAACGCACCAATGGTTTCTCCCTTCTGATTCTGCATCGGTAACACCAGGACGGAGCGAGTTCGATACCCCAGACCGCGATCGAAGCTTTGATCCAGTTGGTAGGGGACATCCTCAGGCAGCGTGTACGCATCTTCAAGATTCAACACTTCTCCGGTTAAAGCTACGTATCCCGCTAAACTTTTGGGGGTTAGTGGCATAGCAAATTCTCGAAAAGACGCGGCTGGTTTAGAAGAATTTTGTGCCACCTTAAACAGCAGGCTGGGCACTTCACTGCTGCGATCGACCAGGTAGACACTACCCGCATCACTCCAGGTAATCTCTCGACTTTTGGTCAAAATCAAGCTCAATAGTTCTTCCAGGTTATTGGCGCTGGAGAGGGCTGTGCCGATCGCCAGTAATTGCTCAATCAGTTCGGCTCGTTCGATCGCGGCGTGCAAAAAATCCTGACTATCCGTCATACCTAGACCTCGAACTGGCAACCCGCCTCCAGCATAACGAAGGGGACTCAGATTCTGGCAAATTGGAATAGATTGGAACGTTTGCTGTAACGGAGTGTAAAGCGTGACTGGACATCCAGAAATGAAGTTTTGGGCAGTGTTGCTTGGTGTATGGGTGTTGTGTTGTCCCCCTCATGCCAGCGCCTCAAACTCGATCGCCAGCCGAATTTATAACCTGAAGACGGAACAGAACCAGGAGATCGGTGAGGTGATGCAGCGTCTGGCTCAGGCGAATGTGGTTTACCTGGCAGAAACCCACGATCGACCGCAGGATCACCAAACACAGCTAGAAATTTTGCGATCGCTGCACCACCGTCGTCCACTCCTCATCGGCATGGAGATGTTTCAACGTCCGTTTCAGTGGGCGTTGAATCAATACTTGGCGGGGCAAATGACAGAAGCAGAACTGGTACGCCTCACGGAGTATCAACGGCGCTGGGGGTATGACTGGGAGATGTACGCCCCCATTTTGCGATTTGCTCGCGAAAATCAGGTGCCTGTCATTGCTTTGAATACCCCTAGTGAAGTCACTCGCAAGGTTGCCCGCGTTGGTTTAGACCAGTTGACGCTGGCAGAACGCCAATGGATTCCACCCAAATCAACCGTTCTGGCGAAACCAGATGCCTATCGCCAACGAATCCGCCAGATTTATGATGAGATACACCAGGGGAAAGGCAACAGCGCCAGTTTTGAGCGTTTTTTCCAGGCTCAGGTGCTTTGGGATGAGACGATGGCGCATCAAATCGAGATCGTATTGCAGCGATCGCCTCAGTCACTCGTTGTGGTGCTGGCAGGGCAGGGGCATATCTTGTATGGAGATGGCATTCCCGATCGAGTTCAGCGACGCACGGCTGCCAGAATTCCGGGGTTGAAACAAGCGACTGTGATCTTAAATCCGTCTACCGATATTCCATCAGAGCCAGGGGTGGCGGATTATTTCTGGTATTCGCCTTAGGCAGAACTGACTTGAGGTGAAGCTGGGCGCAGGTAGAGCCAGCCTGAAATTAGGGTGAGGGCCACGGAAAACCAAAAAACAGCGAGTGCCCAGCCCTCCAACTGTTGCGGCAGAGGTGCCATTAGCAGGGCGATCGCCGCAATTTGGGAGACTGTTTTCAATTTGCCCCAGAGGTTGGCACCACTGATATTGGCTTGTCCTTGCAAACCTGGGTTCACGCGCCATCCGGCGATCGTCAATTCCCGCGCCAAGATTAAAAACACGCCCCAGGCAGGCAAGGCTCCGATTTCCACCAACGCCAGCAAGGGTGCCAACACCAACAGCTTATCCACCAGGGGATCTAGAAATTTTCCTAACTCGGTCACCTGGTTCAAGCGGCGGGCCAGGTATCCATCCACCCAATCTGTTCCAGCCGCGACTAAGAAAATAGCCACAACAGCCCAGCGCATTGAGGTAGAAGCATCGTGCAATCCATATAAGATGGGCGGAATTGCCAGCAGGCGGGAAACAGTGACCCAGGTTGGTAGATTCATAACAGTCTGCGATCGCTCTTTGAGTACAATACATCGCCAAACCAAAATGAAATAGGGACAAGTCTTTTAGACTTATCCCCATGAACCTCGCACAAAAACTTCAATTTTCAGATTGATTTGGATTGAGAATACAGAATTAAGACAACTAACAAGCACCTTTCTTCAGTAGTACCACTTGAATCGTCTTAACGATCAGCTTCAAATCATACCAGACTGACCACTTTTTCTGATAAGCCACATCTAAAGCCACGATATCCTCAAAGTCCAGCACCGAGGAGCGCCCGTTTGCCTGCCATTCTCCAGTGATCCCAGGTTTCACATTCAACCGTTGCCAATGATGTCGCTGGTAGCCTAGAACCTCTTCGACAGTCGGTGGACGAGTTCCAACCAGGCTCATGTCACCCTTCAACACATTCCAGAATTGGGGCAACTCATCCAGGCTGGTTTTGCGTAGGAACCGTCCAACTCTAGTAATTCTGGGATCATTGCGATTTTTGAAAATGCCACCCTTCGCCTCGTTGTAGACCAGATGCTTGAGCTGATCGGCATTGGCAACCATCGAACGAAACTTCCAGATGCGGAAGGTTTTGCCCCGATAGCCACAACGGATTTGGCTATAGAACAAGGGACCGGGATTATCAAACTGGGTCGCGATCGCGATCGGCACCACAACCACAGCCGTAATCGCGAGACCAACTAGAGCACCAATAACATCAATCAAGCGCTTGACAAAGCTTTTAACAGACGGATGCCTCCCATTTTCGTAGGGGGAACCGGGCGCAAGTGGTGCCAGAGTTGAATAGGGCGTGTACCTTTCTGAACCTAAAAACAACGATTCGACTGGTGAGGATTTGGAACTGATAACCACGATGAATAGCCCTGTTAGATAGGAATGAACCTCAACACCAACATACGTAAATTCCCTGAAAAAACAAAGAGAAAACTTTACCGTTTGCGTAATCTTTGAACTGCTATCGGGAATTGTGAAGATCAAGTATTTTTCTGGGGTTATCTTGATATCTAAGATTTAAGTGCTAAATGTTACCCTGAAAAACTCGTACGGTCAGGTAAGACTCCCTAAGAGGGTGGATTTTAAGAGGGTGGATTGAAATTGTGGAGTGATTTTGGCTTTGGCGCTGGGGTAGGAGTGAGAGCCGCAAACGCCCAAATTCCCGACCTAGCTCCTGAGCCACAGCAACCGCTCCGAGGCGATTGAGATGACTAGGATCCGCAAAGTAAGAATTTTGACTCAGGGAAGATACAGTAGAGAGATCAATAAAAGTAAAGCGCCTGGTTTGAGATACCCACTGCATCCGTCTACGAAACTCGTCTTCATACGTGCTTCTTGTGTAGTCACGGTAGGTAGCTGTTAGAGGCAGGTTGACGAAGACCAGAGGAATTTTGTGCCGATTGGCAAATTGGGAAACGTTGTCGAGGGCTTTTGCCTGGGTGCCAGTTAGGGCAAAGTTACGATAGTCCGCATCAAAGCTGCCAGAGACTTTGGGATAGCGCTGAAAATATTGATTGGGATTAAATCGATCGCTGACCGTTTGAAATCCAAGGTCTAGAGCATTCGCGGCAGATTGAGGCTTCAAGGAACTTTGATGCACAACCAGTTTGATGGGCTGTTTACAAGGGGTCGCTTGCGATCGCGACGCTGATCCAGACTTTGGTACGTCTGATGTTCTGTTCACTTGAGGGGTTTGCTGGGGAGCAATTTGCACTGGCAACAGATCCATGCATAGTTGACCAACTTTCAGACCGGTGGACGTTTTGGCGAGGGGGCGCTTTCCCGCCAACAGTTGCCGATTCCCTTCTGATGTCCGAATTTTGTTGAAGGTGTGGTCAATTCGACCACTGTTAAATGCCCGCGAACCATCTGCCCAAACTAGCAAGCGAGGCAGTTGGTCAGGGGGCAGCAGACGGTGCAGTAGCCAATCGACCACCTGAGCCGTTGCCCCATTGATGCCGAAGTTAAAGACGCTAACCCCAGAGTAGCCTTGCTGTTCCAGGGTCTGCTTCAGCACCAGCGGATCAACTCCCTGCAAAGCTCTGGAGCTGCCCAGAATCAAGACATCAGGCACTCCATTTTGTTCAATGTAGGTGATGTATCGCTGAAGTTGGCGATCGAGTTGTTGGCTATTGAAGCTGGGAAAGGGTGCAGGCACTGCCGGGACCTCTGGTTTAGGAAAGAATCCTGGTTGTGGCTGAGGTTGCCCAGGTGCCAGCTTAATTTCTACAACGACATCTTTAGGAGCAGGCGTTATAGCCTGAACAACCATTTGCCGATTGAACAAAGAGGCTAGACCTAAAAAGAATGTGGCGATCGCTGCAACAGTAACCGATCTCATAGCGAGATTGAAGCTCAACTGAGATTAAGTCAAACACATCGCTTTTTAGAAAAGCAACTGAGCGCGACACATTTTGATTTTCTGTAGGGCGGATCTTTGTAAGTATGTAAGAGGCATTACTTTGACCTGACAGCCTGTTTCCTTGCTGTCACAGCAGGACGCTTTGACTGAAGCGCTTCTGGGGGCACCGTACAACGCAACGGGATCTCATCGGTTTTGGTGTAAGTCTGAAGCAATTGGAAGAAGCGGGAAAAACTAAAACTGCGAGGATCCATGCGGGACTCGGAGCGATCGACTGCCTTATGGGTCGTAATGCGATTATCGGCGACTGCTGTTTTTGCCACTAACCAGGCAAGAGACTGATACTGAGCCTCAGTATAGCCGCTGTGACGTGCAGCATTATTGATGCCATCTCCTGGCGTTTCCAGGGAAACGTGATAAGCGAAATTATTGACTGATGCTGGAAAACGAGCGTGGGTTTTAACTGCCTCAGAACCTTGATCCCCGTTAAATACAGAATTGCCAGCCCCGTAAGCTCGTTTGTCTGGGGGCACCAGGTAAATAATGGCTCCATCTCGCCGAATTAACGTGTGGTAGCTCGCCTGGTCTTCATCACGGGGATGGGGCGTGCGGAAAAAGTTCAAGGTGCTGCTAACAGAGGCAACGGTTTCGTGCAACACCACAATCGGTTGCTGATTAGCAGGCTTACCATTCACGTCTCGCAAAAAGCGATCGCCATAGTTTGTAGGATGAATCAGCGCAATCAGTTCCTGAGGCGTGTAGGCTGGCGTTGGGCGCTGCTTTGTGGCGCTTGCCTTACCCAGATCAACGCTTGTTTTGCTCAAGTCAGTTGGTTGCAGCCGCCGAAACCGCTCCAGGGTGATGGGCGCATTGGCGATCGACGTTTGAGTTCGTTGCATCGGTTTACTGCCAGATGAGCGGAGTGATTTCGACCCTGGCTGAATCGCGCAATCCGTAGGTAAAGCTTGATCTGGGATCGCTCGCTCCAACTGCTGTTGCTGGGCAACCTTGGGAGTAGGCAAACGGGGAGATTCAAACTCGTTCCGCTGTGCCCGCCCAGAATTGACCGCAACCGTTAGCGTGATCAGGCAGAGCGCACACAGGGCAATGGCGGTAAGCAGTTTTCGCTTCATGCTACTCAACAATCATCAACAATCACACAACTCGAAAAGCGATCGCAAGGCACTAAACCAGTCTTACTCGTATCTGTTAAGTAACGCAAACAAAAAGTTAATCAATGCTTATTTGATCGAAATCCCAATGGGCATTGCTACAAAGCGAGATGCTTCCTTGCCACACACGATAGCCTTAAACTTGAAAAATGCACCGCTTCGCTGTTTGTTAATTTTTTGTTACTGCATTAAGTAATTTTTTGTTACTGCATTAATGTTCGATGTAATACATTTAATCCATTATTTTTCCCATAACCTGTCAAACATCTGTGACTTTCTAATGTTGACGTAGCCTCAAATGAAGCTGCTCCATGCGACACGTTCTCTTCACAGCATGGTTCATTCACAGTTCCGTTACCTTTGTGTTTAGGAGACCTCAAGTGAGTACTGATCGGCGTATTTATGTTCCCAGACGGCAAATTATTCGTGGGATTTTAGCAACAGCAGCCTTTGCAGCTACAACGAAACTGTCTGGTTGCGCGTCAGGTGGAGAACCTGGAACAACATCAGATTCTCAAGCTGGTTCATCGGGAGAACCGCTGACGATCGGGTTTATTTACGTTGGCGCTAAGGATGACTACGGATGGAACCAGGCTCATGCGCTGGGAGCCGAGGAAATCAAGAAGTTGCCTGGGATCAATCTAATTGAGCAAGCCAGCGTCCCTGAGACCAAAGAGGTTCAGGAAGTGATGCGAAGCATGATTGAGCAAGATGGAGCTAAGTTCATCTTTCCAACCTCGTTTGGCTACTTCAATCCCCACATTGTTGAAATGGCGAAACAGTTTCCTGAAGTGCAGTTTTTCCACTGTTCGACCCTGTGGGAAGAGGGAATGCCCACCAACATTGGTAACTACTATGCCGATACAGACGAAGGGCAATTCGTCGCTGGGCGGGTGGCTGCTCAAACATCCAAGAGCGGTAAGTTGGGATTTGTAGCAGCAAAGCCAGTCACTCCAGTTCTCAGGAACATTAATGGCTTCATCCTGGGCGCACGCAGCGTCAAGCCAGACATCAAGATGCAGGTGATCTTTACCGGAGACTGGAGCGTTCCGGTGAAGGAAGCAGAAGCCACGAACTCTCTGGCAGATCAGGGGATTGATGTGATCGGGGTACACGTTGATAGCCCCAAAGTCGTGATTGAAACTGCTGAGAAACGCGGCATCTTTTCTTCTGGCTACCACGCGGATCAATCCTCTCTGGCTCCCAAAGGCTATCTCACGGGAACAACCTACTATTGGGGACAGATTTACAAGGAATATGTGGAGATGTTTAAGGCGGGCAAGAAACTCACTGACGGTGGCATTCCCCGCAAGACGATCGGTAGCTTGAAGGAAAACTATGTGCGGTTGGCTCCCTTTGGTCCGGCGGTGGCGGATGCCACTAAGACAGATGCTGATGAGGCCAAAGCCAAAATCATTGACGGGTCGTTAGCTGTTTATACCGGAGAAATCAAAGACAATACCGGTAAAGTGCAAATTCCGAAGGGCACTGCTTACAAATTGACCGACCCAGCGTTAGGAAAGATCGATTGGTTGGCAAATGGCGTTATTGGCAGTGTGAGCTAAATGATAAGTTCTACAAATTGGCGTAAAACCGCAGAGGCGATCGCAATTCCCCTAGGAGCGCTGGCATTTTCGTTAGTTTTGTTTGGTCTCTTTTGTGCTCTTTGTGGAAAGAACCCCTTTGCCGTGTATAGCTTGATTTTTCGGTCGGCTTTTGGCAGTTGGCGGGCTTTCCAGGGGACTTTGCTGCGGGCGGCTCCCCTGATGCTCACGGCTCTTTGTACCGCTCTTCCGGCACGTTTAGGGCTGATGATTATCGGCAACGAGGGCGCGTTGGTGATGGGGGGCTTGGCAGCGGTCATGGCGGGATTGTTACTCTCCTTTGGCAGCGTTACCCCCACAGCGGCACAACTGCAACAGGTGAGCGGCATTCCTTCTGGTTTAGTTTTGTTGGGGATGGCGCTGGCAGGCATGGCGGCGGGGGGACTTTGGATCGCAATCGTGGGCATACTCCGCCACTACAGAGCCGTGAATGAAACCATTAGCAGCCTGCTGATGAACTACATCGCGATCGCCTTTATGAATCAACTGGTGGGCGGGCCCATTAAGGATCCTTCCGAGACCATCAAAGCTTCCAGTTTTGCCTTACCAGAGGTGAGCCGCTTGACCAGTTTGCCAGCGACTCGCATTCATTACGGCTTGCTGTACGGCATTATCGTCTGCGTCATTGCGTATATTTTGCTCCAGCGCACCACCTTTGGTTTCGCCGCCCGAACCGCTGGGGGCAATGTGAGAGCCGCCCGCATTGCCGGATTACCCGTAGGCAAGCTAACGATCATCATCTGTTTCCTGGCTGGCTCCTGTGCTGGTTTGGCGGGAATGGCAGAAGTCGCAGCGGTGCACGGGCGGGTGAATGAGTCACTGGTTGCAGGCTATGGCTACACCGGCATCCTGGTGGCATTCGTAGCACGGTATAACCCGATCGCCTGTACGATCGTCGCTATTCTCTTAGGCGGCATCATCTCCAGTGGAGGTGCGTTGCAACGCAGCTTGGGGATGCCCGATGCTACAGTCCTGGTGTTTCAAGGGTTAGTCTTCCTGGTGATTCTGTACAGCGATTCCCTCTACGGTCGTTTCAAGATTTTCAAGGAAACGGCTCCTACCGCCTCTCCACCTCCATCAACGTCCACCACCGTTCCTGTTTAGGGGCATGATGTGGCGGACGAAGGGATTTGAGCAGGCTTATTTCAATTTGCAGTCGTGTTGAGAGGATAATTCAGTTTATGGCAGCGGAAACACTGGGTTGGTGGGGCGTTCCTCTGGGAATTTTGGCAGGCACCCTGCGGGGTAGCGCCCCCTTTCTATTCGTTAGCTTGGGCGAATGTTTGACCGAGAAAAGCGGCAAGATCAACTTGGGGCTTGAGGGCACGTTGCTCATGGGAGCGATGAGTGCCTATGGCATCTCTTATCTGGGCGTAGAGAAGTGGGGCATGAGTCCTGCGGCTTCCCCCTGGTTGGGAGTGCTGGTGGCTGGGATTGCAGGGATGGCGCTGGGCTTTATTCATGCGTGGCTTTCTCAGCAGCCCAAGGTGAATGATATTGCGGTTGGCATTGCCATGATTATTTTTGGTAGCGGCGTTGCCTTCTTTTTAGGTAAGCCGTTCATTCAACCCCAGGCACCCTTGCTGCCATCGATCGAGCTAGGTTCCTGGATCAGCAAGGTTCCTGCCATCCAGTCAGCCTTGCAAATTAGCCCCCTTTTCATCCTGGGTGTGATTTTGGCTCCGGTGATGAGCTGGTTCTTCAAGTCCACGCGCCCCGGTTTGTTTGTGCGAGCGGTGGGAGATAGCCCCGATGCTGCTCTGGCAATGGGGGTTTCCATCAAGAAAGTGAGAATGCTCTGTATCATTGCAGGCAGTTTCCTGGCTGGCATTGGGGGAGCTTATCTATCTCTGGTTTACCCCGGAAGCTGGTCAGAGCGGATCTCCAGTGGACAGGGATTGATGGCGGTGGCTCTGGTGATCTTCGCCCGCTGGAATCCGGTTCAGTGTTTGTGGGCATCCCTTTTCTTTGGGGGAGCGCAGTCGATCGGTCCCGCTCTCCAATCTGTAGGTTTTGACCAGGGGTATTACCTGTTCAACGCGGCACCCTACATCCTCACCCTGCTGATTATGGTCATCACCTGCTCTCCCAAGAAGACTCTCTCTGGAGCCCCAGGAGCGTTAGGAACAATTAGTGGGTAAACTTTCTTAATTACGGTGAATTCGATCGCTGCTTTTTCTGATTTCGGTTTTGCGTTTCTTGACTCGGCTTTACTTCCCATTCTCCTTAGGAGGCACCATGACGGACGTTGTTAACCACTCAGAACCCAACGTTCTTCCCAACATCCACACAGCAGTTGCGCCGCCTGATCTAGAAGTGATCAATATGTCGAAGCACTTCGGTAGCCTAATTGCCTTAGACAATGTCTCGTTACACCTCAAACCTGCCACGTTTCATGCACTTCTGGGCGAAAACGGAGCCGGAAAAAGCACTCTGGTCAAGTGCATTATGGGCTTTTACAAAGCGACCCACGGCGATGTTTTAATTAACCAACACTCACGGGCGATCGACAGCCCACGAGATGCTCATAAATACGGTATTGGCATGGTGTATCAGCACTTTACCTCTGTACCCGCGATGACCGTGGCAGAAAACCTGGTGCTTTCCCGCTTCGACAGTCCCACCGTGATCAACTGGAAAGCCGAACTGGATGAGTTAAATGCCTTTATGGAATCTGCGCCCTTTAAGGTGCCAGTGAACACATTAGTGGGTCAACTTGCTGCTGGAGAAAAGCAAAAGTTAGAGATCCTCAAGCAACTTTACTTGAAGAGTCGCATTCTAATTCTGGATGAACCCACCTCGGTGCTGACTCCTGCCGAAGCGGATGAGGTGTTGGGCTTGATTCGCGAACAAGTTACCGATGGCAAACTGAGTGTGTTGATTATCAGTCACAAATTCCGAGAAGTGACATCCTTCTGCGACGAGATTACTGTGTTGCGGAAAGGGAAGTTTGCCGGAACGGGAGCCGTCAAAGACCTGACGGTAGGTCAGATGGCAGAAATGATGATGGGTGAAAAGCGTGAACCGCAGAAGGTGGAAAAAACGCCCCATCCTGAAGTGGTTCCCGTGATGGAAATCAAAGACCTGCACGCCAATAAAGACAATGGGGTAGAAGCCCTGCATGGACTCAACCTCACGGTCAACAAAGGTGAGATCGTTGGGATTGCTGGAATTTCAGGCAATGGGCAGCGCGAACTGGTGGAGGTGTTGGCGGGGCAGCGATCGGCAACAGGCGGACAGGTGATGGTCAATGGCTCACCCTACTCGGCAACCCGTAAAGAGATCAATGAGCATCGAGTGTTTGTGTTGCCAGAAGAACCGCTCAAAAATGCCTGTGTGGCGCACATGAGCGTAGCGGATAACCTGGCGCTGAGAACGTTCGATCGCCCCCCTCAAGCGCAGAAAGGACTGCTCGTGTTCAAAGCCATCCGGGAGATGGCAATGAATCTGATCGGTACCTTTAAGATCAAAACCCCATCACCAGAAACGCCCGTGGGCAATTTATCCGGTGGTAACGTGCAGCGGACTGTTTTGGCACGAGAGCTTTCGACTGAACACATTAACCTGCTGATTGCCGCCAATCCCTGCTTTGGCTTGGACTTTGCGATGGTAGATTACATTCACTGCCAGATCCTGAATGCTCGGAATCGTGGAGTCGCGGTGTTGTTGGTGAGTGAAGACCTGGATGAATTGTTGAAACTGTCCGATCGCTTGATCGTCATCAGTGGTGGCAAATTTGCCTATGAGAGTCCGATCGAAACCGCCGATTTTGCGGCGATCGGTCATGCGATGGCAGGACACTAATCAAAAGGCAGATAATCCTTGCCTGGTGTCAAGCACTAAACGTCGTCAAAGCATCTGTCCATTCATCGAATAAAAGTCAGGAGTTGGTATGGCTTACATTTCCGCGCGTCCCTATGAGTACGAGTTACCCGAATCTGGGAATGTGGCGCTGGTGGTGATTGATATGCAGCGAGATTTTCTGGAACCGGGTGGTTTTGGAGATGCGCTGGGCAATGATGTGGCACGCTTGCAGGCGATCGTCCCGACCTTGAAACAATTGATTGCCGGATTTCGCGATTTAAGCCTACCGATTATTCACACACTGGAATGTCACTTACCCGATCTGTCTGACTGCCCCCCTGCCAAAATCAAGCGTGGTAAGGGATCCCTCACCATTGGGGATGCAGGTCCAATGGGGCGAATCCTGGTCAAAGGCGAGGCTGGTAACGGCATCATTCCTGAGTTGGCTCCCTTACCGGGCGAGTTCATCATCCACAAACCTGGCAAAGGCGCATTCTACAACACCAATCTGGAATCGATTTTACAAGAGCAGGGCATTACCCATTTGTTCATTACAGGCGTGACCACGGAAGTCTGCGTTCAAACCACTATGCGGGAAGCCAACGATCGCGGCTACGAGTGCCTGATGGTGGAAGACTGCACCGAAAGTTACTTTCCTGAGTTCAAACAAGCCACTCTAGAGATGGTGCGTGCCCAAGGCGGCATCGTGGGCTGGACGGCAACGGCTGCCCAAGTCTTGGAAGGGTTACGGCAATGGAAGCCCTCAGGCGCGCTGGTTTGAACGCAGGCGAGTCGCCTCTTGAATCAGTTTGACAATCTGCTCAAATTGGTAGCCGTGAGCCAGATACTTTAAGCGAGTGGCAAGGGATGGTTGTGGCTGATGAATTTGCTGAATCAGTTGCTCAATTTCTTCCTCATCACAAAGTTGGGCAGCATGGTGCAAGGCGGTAAGCCAGTGATAGGGCATGGTGCATAGAGCTTGAGCAGTGAGAGCATCAGAGGGCGGAAAGGGCTGAGAACAGGGCTCGGGAGTGGGTTCGGCGTAGAGAAATTGTAGGTGCAGGTGCTCGGTTATCTTGCTGTAGAGGTCGTTTTCACGAAAAGGCTTCATGACGAAATCATCACAACCAGCACTTATGGCAGAGGCGCGATCGCTCACAGAAGCCTGAGCCGTCAGAGCAATGATGACGGTTGGAGAGTGGGAAATCTCTCCCTGGTCATTCGTCCTTTGCCCCTTGGCTGCTAATGACCAATGACCAATGACTAATGACGGTTTTGCCACGTCCTCACCACCTTCTACTGTTTGCCTTTTGCTCCTTGCCCACTCTTGCTCCCTGGCTCGAATCTGTTGGGTTGCTTCATAGCCGTTCAGCAAAGGCATTTGAATATCCATCCAAATTAAGTGGGGGTGCCATCGTTGCCACTGGTCGAGGGCTTCCTGTCCATTCGTTGCTTGCCAGACCTCAAAGCCTAATTGCGTCATGAGGGTTGTGAGAAGCTGGCGATTTTCGGATTGATCATCCACCACAAGGACGCGGGGGTGTAGTTGTCCTGGAGCTACCCCGATCGCCTGTCGTGTGACACTTGGGGCAGCAACATCGATCGCGTTTGCTGGCATCACAGGTAGATAGACTTGAAAAACACTGCCCTGTCGAGGGGTGCTGATCACTGAAATCTTGCCACCCATCAATTCAACAAAGCGGCGACTAATCGTTAAGCCCAACCCTGTACCACCGACCGTAGAGCGTCCAACCTGGCTCTGAACAAAAGCATCGAAAATATTCTCTATTTCCCTGGGATCGATGCCCACGCCCGTATCTTGAACCTCAAAGTAAAGCGCAATGGGAGGATGGGGGGATAGGGGATGCTCCCACGCGCTCACTCTTCCACTCTCCCACCCCTCCGCGCTCCCACGCTCCACGGTCACCCGCAGCGTTACACGACCCTGCTCTGTGAACTTAATGGCATTACTGAGGAGGTTAATCAAAATTTGGCGCAGTTTGATGGAATCGGTTGTAATGTACTGCGGAACTTGTGGATCAAGTTCAAGATTCAATTGCAATCCTTGGGTTTCGGCTTTGGGGCGCAGCATTGTTTCTAAGGAATAAAGCAATGCTTGTAAATCGAAACTACTCATGTCCAGGGTGGTGTGTCCAGCTTCGATTTTGGAGATGTCGAGAATGTCGTTAATTAAAGTCAGCAAGTGGTCGCCACTGCGATGAATCGTTTGGATTGTTTCTTGATGAGCGACAGAGAGGGTACGATCGCGTTGTAAGACTTGCGTAAAGCCAAGAATCACGTTTAAGGGGGTTCTCAGTTCGTGACTCATGTTCGCCAGAAACATACTTTTGGATTGACTGGCAGTTTCGGCGATTTCTTTGGCTTGTTGCAGTTCCAGTTCGGCTTGTTTGCGCTCCGTAATATCGTTATTAATTTCCAAAATGCCAACGGGGCTGCCTTTTTCATTGCGTTGTAGAACCCAGCGGCTGGCAACAATAATAGCGGTGCCGTTGCGATGAGTGTGGGTAAGTTCTCCTTCCCAATAGTCGTGGCGATCGAGTTCTGTCTGAATCTGAGCGATCGCCTCAGGAAACTGAGTTTGCAGCAGGTCTAACGCAACTTCACCCAAGGCTTCCTGGCTAGTCCAGCCATACAGGTATTCTGCGCCCTGGTTCCAAAAGGTTATGACTCCAGCTAAATTGAGCGTGAGAATAGCGTCGTGAGCCAGGTCTAGCAGTTCAGCTTGCTCCTGAAGCCGTTGTTGGGTGAGTTGTTGCTTAGATAACTCTTGTTGTAAACGATCGTTTGCAGTCTGCAATTCTGTGGTGCGTTCTGCCACGCGCTGTTCTAGCTCTGCATTCAATTGTTTGAGTTGTTCTTGCTGCTGCCTCGCCTGCTCTAATAGCCGCACCCGTTCCATTGTGCCTCGCACCGTGCGACACAGCAAATCGCTGGTCAGTTTATCTTTCACTAAATAATCTTGAGCGCCGCTTTTGATCGCTTGCACGGCAACCCGCTCGTCTCCCTCCCCCGTTAGCATCACCACCGGTAAAGGGCAGTTTGGGGTGGCAGAACCACAGGCAGAACCACCCTCTGTTTGCTGCCGCAATTGTTCAAGAACTGCCAACCCATCCCAATCGGGCAGCAAATAGTCTAACAAAATCACATCAGCAGACTCAGTGCGGCACCACGCTAGGGCATCATCGCCACAATCAAACTCAATGAAGTGATAGTTAAAGTCCAGATCTTGCCGCAGCAGGTAGCGGTAAAGCATTCTGTCTGCGTCAGAATCATCAATGATTAAAACGGTACATCTTTTGGCTGATGATTGATTTTTTTTCATCTCACCACTCCCCTCCTGGCAAAACTGCGGATCGAAACCAAAAGTGGAAAAAATCTTGAATCGTCTGCTTCAGTTGTTCGACTCCAATGGGCTTGAGGATATAGCTATTTGCGCCGTATCCGTAGCAGGTTTCAATATCCTTGGGGCTAGAAGATGTTGTAAACATCACGATCGGGATCAGGCAAAGGTCGGCATCCTGGCGAATTAATTGGATCAGCTCGCGCCCATCACTACCCGGTAGATTTAAATCCATTAAAATGAGTCTGGGTCGAGGCGCTGGATGAGGGCTGGTATACCCACCCCGTTGGTACAGATACTCTAGGGCTTCCTCCCCGTCCATCACACGGTGAAGCGGGTTGGGGTAATGTAACTCCTGCATGATTCTGCGAAAAACAACAAAGTCTTCGTCGCTGTCTTCCACCATCAAAATTGCACCGTTTGCCATTAATCTTCCGCTTCCTCAAGTTGGCATTGTGAAATAAAAAGTACTGCCCTCACCGTAGGTTGATTCCACCCAAATTTTGCCCCCGTGCCGTTCAATAATCTTTTTGACGATTGTTAATCCTGCCCCGGTGCCACCACCGTATTTAGTAGAGGCGTGCAGACGCTTGAAGATGCGGAAAATGGACTCTTGATGTTCTGCTCGAATTCCAATGCCGTTATCCCGGATGTAGAACGTGCCGTTGATCCATCCCACTTCAACCCACTTTTCTGCTTGGTTGTTGTATTTCAAGCTGTTGGTAATCAGGTTGGTAAACACTTCTTCCACGAGAACTCGATCGCCGCGAATGGTGGGTAGCGGTTGGGGAATGCGAATTTCAAAAGAAGTTTCTTGCTGGCTCATGTGCAGCACTTCCGAGACGTTGTGCATCAGCGCATTCAGATCAACCAGCTGCATACTTAAGTCTTGCCGTCCTAACCGGGAGAAATGCAACAAGGAATTGATTAAGTCTTCCATGCGCTTTGTCAGCCGTACCAGCGTTTCTAACCGTGAAATGCCTTCTGCATCGAGAACATCCTGGTAGTCTTCTAGCAAGAAAGTGGAGTAGTTATGGATGCCCCGTAGCGGCTCTTTCAAGTCGTGGGAGGCAATGTAGGCAAACGAGTCGAGTTCTACATTACTGCGTTCTAGCTCCAGGTTAAGAGCGGAAATTTCATCGGCTTTTCGCAGCACAATTCCCACGATCGCACTCCGCAGTTCCAATGCCCCCTCAATTTCACAAGGTTGCCAGGGTAGGGATTTGCCACGCACTGTTTCTTGCCATAAGCCGAACGATCGACGGGGCGATAAGGTCACACTGCCATCGGGCTGAACCTGCTGCTGTTTCTTGGGATTTCCCGCCCAATTCACATACTGCAATTGTTCGGGACGGAACCACAGCAAGTAGTTTTTGCGAATTTTGGTAATGGACAGGGCTAACAAACCACTGGCGCGATCAAGGTACTGCGTCGCTGGAGGATACACGTCAGACAATGCGTCAGTGACAAATAAATCTTGCTCAAACTTATCGTCTAACCAGTCGATTAACGCATCAATTTCACGATCGGTAGGGACACGACCAATGGCGGTTAATGTTCCTTCTGTATAGATAGCAACCCCTTCTGCGCCAACCAGGGCTAACAAACTCGCTGGCTCTTGCGCCAAAGCTTCGGTTAAATTCGCTGCCTGAGAAATGGCATTAATAAAGCGGGACTGAGTTGATTTCAGTTGGATTTTATAATCCAGATTCTCATTTGCTTCTCTGGATGCCAACTCAAGCGACATCACCTGTCCCAAAAACACGCAAGCAGTCCGGATTTTGTAGGGCACAAATCGGGGGGTGTAGTGATGGCAGGCGACTAATCCCCAAAGTTGTTGCTCTTTCATTAAAGAAATTGACATCGACGCACTCACGCCCATGTTGTTGAGATATTCGATGTGAATGGGGGAGACGCTGCGAAGCACACTAAAGCTGAGATCAATGGAGGAGTGAGTAGGTGCGGCGGGAGAACAGGAGTTGGGGGTTGGGCTTCGATGTGAGTGCTCAGCCGAATGGGGTTGGGGATCGGGGAGAGAAGGGAGTTCAGAGGTAGTCGGCGCAGGGGAGCAGGAAGCAGGATTGGCTAAAATTGGGGCGGGCTGATAGTTGACGTTCGGGATTAAGCGCAGCAAGTTCAGGGCGTAGAGTCGTCTGGCTTGTTGAGGAATGTCGCTGTCGGGGTAGTGTAAGCCGAGGAAGGATTCTAGCTCGCTGGCTTTGGCTTCAGCAATGACAGTGCCGGACTGGTCAGCATCAAATTGGTAGATCATGACGCGATCGAACCCAGTTAGCCGCCGAATCTCTTGAGCAATGACGGCACACAGTTGGCTTAAGTTGGCTGCCTGCTGAAGCAGGTTCAGGGTGCCTTTGGTCATTTGATAAAAATCAAAGAAATTACTGGCTTCTGGCTGCACCGTAGGCTCCAGTTCCAGGATGATTTTATTTTGCAAGGAACGGTGGAGAATGCCATCAAAGGTAATCGGTTGTCCTGAAGGTTGCATGGATAGCTTTAAAGGATTCGCCTGTTCAAAATCATGCTGCAAACAGCGTTGTAAGGCGAGAATCTGAGTTTGGTCTAGCAGCGTTGAAAGCGGTTGACCCAATAATTGCTGCGGTGGAACACCCAGTAGTGCTTCGGTGTTGGCGCTGATCTGTTCAATCTCCCAGGTAGGCTCTGAAAGAACCAGGAGTATGCCGTGGGGTTGGATGGAGCCGGGAATGTGAATGGGTTCGCGATCGCAGTTCGTTAAGTTCACCGCTGCCATCGTGATAAATTCGCTCAAATCCATATCTTTTGTCATAGAAGCTGCTACCAATCACGATCGCGGTTCTAATAAACTCTCACCAGGCGGGGGCAGGAATCGCTTTTTGTTCTACATTGCTGCTTTGACAACACGTATTGCGTCCGCTTGCTTTAGCTGAATATAGCGCCTGATCAGCAATTAGAATCAAGCTTTCGGGAGTTTTGTGTAATTCAGGAATTGTGCAGGCAATGCCAATGCTCAGGGTGACAAAAGGGCTGATAGTTGAGCCTGCGTGGAGAATTTGCAGTTCGGCGATCGCGGTTTGCATTTGAGCAGCAACAACTGCGGCTCCTTTTATGGATGTATTTGGCAGGATTACAACAAATTCTTCTCCTCCATAACGAGCAACCAGGTCTGCCGGTCGATGCACACTTTGCTGAATAGCTTGAGCTACCTGCTTCAAACAATCATCCCCAGCTAAATGACCGTAGCGATCGTTGTAGGCTTTGAAAAAGTCAATATCACATAAAATCAACGACAAAAGAGCCTGTTCTCGCCGCAACCGTTTCCATTCCTGCTGCAAGCTTTCATCAAAATACCGCCGATTGGCAATTTGGGTTAAGCCGTCGCTGTTAACCAGACGTTGTAACTTCTGATTCGCTTCTCGCAAAGCCAGTTCCACTTGCGATCGTTCATAAATTTCCTGCTGAAGTTGCCGTTTTTGTTGCTGAAGCGTCAGTTGATGCTGCACCCGCGCCAACACTTCTTCTGCCTGAAATGGCTTAGTGATGTAATCCGCTCCCCCCACCGCAAAAGCCTTTACCTTGTCGGCAACATTATCCATTCCACTCAAGAAAATAACGGGAATCTCGCGGGTTTGGGCGGTTGCCTTCAAAGCGGAACAAACTTGAAAGCCATTCATGTGAGGCATTTCAATATCCAACAAAATCAGATCAGGAACTAACACCTGAATTGTTTCCAGGGCGGTGGTTCCGCTCAACGCTTTTCTGACCTTGTATCCTTGCTGCGTCAAAATGGTCGCTAGTACCCGTAAGTTGTCCGGATGGTCATCAACGATTAACAGGTTCTCGATCTCTCTAGTCATGAGTCCTCTCCGTGGAGATGTTAAGCTGCCCGATGCCATCTACGAACCCCTTACTGCCAATGTTCAATTCATAGCGATAGAACACTCCTTTGAATGGACGACGCAAGCTCATAGTTTGGCATTGCAATGCACTGTTTGTACTTTAGACATAGCGCTTGAAGGAGGCTAATTTGAACCGTAGGTTTTCTAATCTTTGAGATAGTCGTGAGGCTTTAGCAACAACTTTGTGGGTAACTGTCGGTATTTCAACCGATGTCGCGGTAATAAATGTGTAAAAACCAAGTATTCCTTAAACGCCAAACTAACGAACACCTCATTAACGAATAAATTTAAGCATCAAGATTTGTAATGCAAGCTGCCTTTCGCAGATAAATTTAAGCATCAAGATTTGTAATGCAAGCTGCCTTTCGCAACCCGAATCGTTTTCTATAAAAGAAAATGCCTCTATCTCTGCGGTCAGCCCGTCTGCACTGCGATCGCGAGTGGACATTGGAGTAATCTTTGCGGCAATCTCCTAAAGCTGTTGGGTTGAGAGTGGATCGGGTTGATGAGCCAGGTATTCATCTACTTGTAAAAACAAATTGTCCAGGCTAGTCGAGTTATCAAGCACGGCATTGGCTCTGGAAATTTTTTTGGAAATATCCATCTGGCTCTCAATCCGGGCGATCGCCTGCTCGACTGACAAATGGTCTCGTCCCACCAGTCGCTTGATCTGGCAATCTCTAGAGCAAGTAACCACCCAGGTTTCTGTCACCAGATCCGTCATCCGAGCTTCAAACAAAAGTGGAATCACCATCACTAAAACTGGGCAGTGATGGGCATTGTTGAGGGGTGGAGTGTTGCGTTCTGCCACCAGCCGATCGCGCACGTAGGGATGCACACATTGTTCGAGCCACTGGCGCTCGGCGGGACTGTTAAACACAATTTCGCCCAACCGTTGTCGATTTAAGTGACCATCGGAAAGCAGCACCCCGGAACCGTAGCGATCGACGATCGCCGCCAACACTGAAGTTCCCGGAACAACTGCCTCTCGCGCATACACATCAGCATCCAGGATGGGCAAATGGTGCCGAGATGCCAGGTAGCTGGAAACCGCTGTTTTTCCCATTGCGATTCCGCCTGTTAAACCAATAATGCGCTGAGCAGCAGCCTGATTACTATTCATTCCCAATGAATCAACGTAAGGAACTTGGTCGCTTGCCCCATCTTCGCAAAGCCAACCCTAAATTACCGCAATCATAGCCATCAAAAAAACAAACACCAAGGATAAGAGTTTGCACTGGTAAAAGTCTGGTGTCTGATGGACTTACTCCCTACAATATAGACGTACAATGCAAAGCAACTCGTCCCATCCAACCCATGCTGCTGAAATCCACCACGCGCCACATTCACATCTTCACCGCTACTGTGGAGAATAACGAGCTGGTTCCCAGCGAGAACGTGTTGACGCTCGATGTTGACCCCGATAACGAATTCAACTGGACTGAGGAATCGCTCCAACAGGTTTACCGCAAGTTTGATGATCTGGTGGAGGAATACAACGGCTCGGAGCTAACCGAATACAACTTGAGGCGGATTGGCTCAGACTTAGAACACTTTGTGCGATCGCTACTGCAAAAAGGCATCATTTCCTACAATCTGGACAGTCGCGTGTTGAACTACAGCATGGGATTGCCGCAAGTTGTTGCACCTGAAGGTTAACTCTTACAAATTATTAAGCTTTGTCCAGAAAGCATTTTTTCCAAATTCAGATTGAAAAGCCCTGACCTATGGGCTTTTTTCATGAAACTCAACCCCATTCTCAGCAAACTAACTTGAGCCATTCCAGTTGGTAAACACACTTGCCTTCAGAATTTGTAATGAAAAGGCTGATCAAATCGGTCTACCTTAACAATTTAGGTGCTTTATAGCGTTTCTCATTTCTGATAACCCTGTAAACAAACGTTTCGCTGGACGATTTAGCATGAGCAGTAATTTAGCAACCAAGCTGCGTGAGGGTACAAAAAAGTCCCACTCAATGGCAGAGAACACAGGTTTTATTGCCTGTTTTTTGAAAGGAACCGTTGAAAAAAATTCCTACCGCAAATTGGCATCCAACCTCTACTTCGTCTACTCGGCGATGGAAGAAGAAATGGAGCGGCAAAAGGATCATCCCATTGTTTCCCAAATTTATTTTCCAGAGCTAAATCGCAAGGCGGCTCTGGAGCAAGACTTGTATTTCTACTACGGCGCTAACTGGCGTGAGCAGGTTGCGCCCTCGAATGCGGCTCAAGAATACATCGATCGCATTCGGGAAGTTTCCAACACCGCACCCGAATTGCTGGTGGCTCATTCCTACACACGCTACCTGGGAGACTTGTCCGGTGGGCAAATTCTCAAAGGCATTGCTCAACGCGGCATGAATTTGAATGATGGAGAAGGCACCCACTTCTACGAGTTCAAAACCATCTCTGATGAGAAAGCGTTTAAAGCCAAGTACCGTCAGGCAATGAATGATTTGCCTGTGGACGAAGAGACTGCCAATCGGATTGTGGATGAAGCTAACGATGCTTTTGGCTTGAACATGAAAATGTTCAAAGAGTTGGAAGGTAGCTTGATTAAGGCGATCGGCATCATGCTGTTCAACTCCCTCACCCGTCGTCGCAATCGTGGCAGCACCGAACTTGCAACGGCTGAGTAGTTCTTTTTCCGCTCAAATCGTTCATTTTGATTCAAATCTGAATCCTGGGGGCTTGGTGATGCGAACCATCATCCTGTCTTCAGGATTCACTGTTGGAAGTGTCATTGGTCATTGGTCATTTGTACAGAAGGAGTGACCAACGATCGCCAAGCTCTGATGCCTATTCCCAAGTTGCAACAGGTTTGAGCAGAACTGGAATTTCTTGATTAGCGGGAAATTCTAACTGGGTTTCGCGAATACCCAGGTAACTCGATTCGGCAAAGGAGAGCAGCATTCGTTGTAAGGCAACCCAGACCTCAGCATCGAATTCCCAATCCTGCGATCGCGTGGCGTAGGCGGCGATCGCTTTCAATGCCCAGAAATAGCTATTGCGGACTACCGATCCCGTTTTCTTATACTGTGGTACATCCTCTTGATGGACAAACAGAATATCCTCTTCAACTCTGGCTCGCATAGCTCATATAGTAATCTTGAACTACTCTAGTTTACCGAAGAAACGCCAGAGCGATCAAAAAGCCCTTCTATCGCAAAAAAGGCGGACGATTAGACCGCATGGGTTGGTTCTTGACCACTTCATCCATAAAGCGCTTCAAGGCTTGCTCTCGATTCTTCATAAAAGCTGCCCAAAAGCCTGGTTGATACTCATCCATTGTTTTTGCGATCGCCCAAATATCGACCGCCAGGATATTGTGTAAAATTTCATCTTCTCGCTTGAGGGAATTAATTTGCTCTAGCAGGGCACGTTCTTTAGCAGTGTGGCGATCGTCAGTCATAGGAATCCCCAACTAGAGTAGGTTTAGAGCGATGGTAGAAGAGTTAAAATGCCATTTCCAATTGCTGTCCAGGGGTAGATTCCAGGAATTGCCCATTTCTGCGTCAACAGTCAGGGATAATGGAACCTAATTCACTTTTTCATTACGACTTATTATTCTATGTTACGCCAAACTTCTCTGGGAACGCTGGGGCTAACAGTCGGCGGAATTTTGACTGTGATTGGGTTCGTTGCCTATTTTGTGTTGGACAATGCCACCCTCAACCTGGTTGGGTTCTTCTACGGAATTCCGCTGCTGTTAGGAGGTTTGGCATTGAAAGCGGCTGAACTGGAACCCGCACCCTACACCCAACCCACCTCACCAGAGGTTGTGGCACTGCGCGATCGTCAAGCCACCGCCACCCAAAATCAAATTCGTCAGGATGTGACCCGTTATCGTTACGGGCAACCCGCTCACCTGGATACATCCCTGGCAGCTTTGGGACTGAGTTCGATCGACGAAGAACGCCCCATGCTGACGGGAGTTCGGGAAGTCGAAACCGATGGCGCTTATACGCTGGTGTTGGAATTTGATTCACCCATGATTCCGGCGGAGAAGTGGCAGGAAAAACAGGAAAAGATGACAGGCTTTTTTGGTCCAGGGGTGCGGGTAGACGTGCATCCCTTGCCAGAAGACCGAATTGAAGTGGCAATCATCGCCAGCCCTCAAGTTGCGGCGTAAATAGGGCAGAAGGCAAGCCTGGATTCAACCACTATGGCAGAGGGCAGGGGATCATTCAACGAGGCACAGGAGCCGCAGCAGGCAGCAGGAGAACTCCTGACTCTAGAAAGGGATCATAAAGGGGAGGCTGCTTTCAGGCAAGTTGGCTGGCTGATTGCAGGCAGCATGATTGTCCTGTTTGTATGCAGCAGTGTGAGACACCGCCTGTTTCAATCGACGGCATTTGATCTGGGATTTTTTGATCAGGCAACTTATTTAATTAGTCAAGGACAACCCCCAATCATTTCCTTTTGGGGGTTTCATGTCATGGGTGGTCATGCTGATTGGATTCTGTACCCGATCGCGCTGTTTTACAAGCTGTATCCCAGTGTGTACTGGCTGTTGGCGATTCAGGCGATCGCGCTGTCCTTGGGTGCTTTACCGACTTGGTATTTGGCGCGGCAAGCCGGATTAAAACCAGACCTGGCAAAAGCCGTCGCCATTGCCTACTTGCTCTACCCGTTGATCTTCAACTTGAACTTGTTTGATTTCCATCCTGAAGTCATTGCCTTACCCTTATTTTTGACGAGTGTTTTAGCTGCCAGAGCGAAGCAAATCGGTTGGTTTACCCTTTGCATTGTGTTGATTCTGGGTTGCCGGGATGCGTTGGCGCTAACTGTTGCGGCGCTGGGGATATGGTTGGCGTTGTTTGAGCGGCGGCGCGGGTCTGGGGCGATCGCGGTTTTGCTGGGGATTAGCTGGTTCCTGATTGCCACCAAACTGGTGATTCCTGCTTTTCGTCCGGGAGGGGTGGAATCCGTGTGGCGCTTTGCCTACCTGGGCAACTCCCTGCCGGAAATTCTGCTGAATCTTGTGCTTAAGCCTCACCTGGTATTGCCAGCATTATTCACACTCAAGAATCTGGAATATCTGGTACTTCTCTTTGCACCTGTGGCATGGGGCTTGTCGTTTGCCCATCTCGCGCCCTTGCTGCCATTGCTTCCAACCTTGGGGATGAATTTACTCAGCACGGTTGAAAACCAGAAAGATTTGCTGCATCAGTATTCCTTGCCTGCGGTGCCCTTCCTGCTGCTGGCGGCGATCGCCTCCCTGTCACACGGCAAAGGCTTGCTGCACCATCCCCGCCACATTGTGCTGTATTCCCTGGTGGGATTTTTAGCTTTAGCAAAATTCGGTTACTTTGGCTCCCGCTACCTGGCAGCGTTGGATACCTGGCAGGCAACCCGTACTGCCTTGACGTACATCGACTCCAACGGCAGCATTCTAACCACGGCATACATCACGCCTCATGTCACCCATCGCCCGGTTGTGAAAGTGGCGATTCAAGGCAGCGAGGATGACGACCTGAGCCAGTTTCAGTATGTGTTGCTGAATTTGCGGCACCCTGGCTGGATGAGCGATCGTGCCGTTCAACAAACTCTTGTCGATCGCTTGCAGCAGGATTCTCGCTTCAAACAACAATTGCACCAGGATGACGTGTTTCTCTTTGTGCATGGTAAAGGCTGAACCTGGTAGTTTGAATGACTCAATTGACGAATGACCAATGACCATTTCTATCTTTTGAGGTGCTAAAACTTAGCATGGGCAGTTGGTATAGGTCCTATTGGGAGGTGCAGGGTGCTGAAAACGTTGGGGTTAATCATTCCAAATCGATCGCTGCTCTGGTTAGTGGGAATCAGTGCCGTGGTTTTGTTGCTTGCCAGCAGTGTGCGCCACGGGTTGTTAGAATCTAACGCTTGGGATTTGGGCATTTTTGATCAGCCGCTTTACCTGCTGAGTCGCGGATTACCGCCCATATCCACGATCGTCAATGTGCATATTTTGGGCGATCATGCCGCCTGGATCTTTTACCCATTGTCAGTGCTGTACTGGATTTATCCCAATGTGCATTGGTTGTTTCTGGTGCAGGCGATCGCCCTTGCCAGCGGAGCCATTCCCACCTGGCATTTAGCGCGGCAGGCTGGAATACGAGACGATCAGGCACAGGCGATCGCGGTTGCCTATCTGCTTTACCCACTGATCTTTAACTTGAATCTGTTTGATTTTCATCCAGAGGTGATTGCCTTACCGTTGTTTCTGGTGGCGGTTTGGGCAGCACGATCGCGGCAACTCGCGTGGTTTGTCGCCTGCGTTATGGTGATTTTGGGCTGTCGAGATGCCTTGTCGCTAACGGTCGCGGCAATGGGGGTGTGGCTGTGGCTGTTTGAGCAGCGGCGGGTGTACGGGGCGATCTCGTTTGTTTTGGGCATCCTCTGGTTTGTCCTTGCCACCCAGGTCATCATTCCCTATTTCCAGCCAGCGGGAGTATTAGGCGCATCCTACTTTGCTGAGTTTGGTGATTCGATTCCCGAAATTTTGGTGAATTTTATCCTGCGTCCGGACTTACTCCTGCGGAAGTTGTTGACCTTACAAAATCTTGGCTACTTAGCGCTGCTGTTTCTGCCCCTGATGTGGGGCTTGTCCTGGCGGCATTTGGCTCCCCTCATCCCTGCCATTCCCCAGTTGGGAATAAATTTAATCTCCGTTTCCCCGGTCACAAAGAACTTAGTACATCAATATTCTCTGCCGATTTTGCCCTTTCTGATGCTGGCGGTTATCGCGTCGGTCGCCGCAGGCAAAGGACTGATTCAGCATCCTCGCCGCATGATTTTATGGTCGTTAGTGGGCTTTTTCGCCCTGGCACAGTATCCTTTGTTTTGGACGCGCTACCTGAATCGCATGGATACCTGGGCAGCGAGTCGGGCGGCGATCGCAAGAGTCACCACCAGCGGAGCCGTGTTAGCCCCCGCCGCCCTTGCCCCCCACCTGAGCCATCGCACCTTGATTAAAGTTGTGGCGGAACCAACCATTTCCCTGAACGATTTCGATTATTTGCTGTTGAACCGTCGCCATCCGGGACAGTTAAGCTCGCCTGAAGCCATTGGTCAGTTAATCGAGCGGGCATCCAGTGATCGCACGCTGCAGCTACAGTTTGAGCAGGATGATGTCTACCTCTTTAGCCGCACTACCGTAGGCGTTGAAACAAATACAGGTAATAATTCTCCACTTTAACGATCGCGGGTTGCAGTCCGGGTAAGGGCTGAATCCCCCAATTGGGGATTGTGGGAATGGGCGTGTCCAGGGGTTTGTTCAACACCAGCAACGCCTGGTCAGAGGTTGCCGCCTCCGCCACCCGTGCCAGTAAAAGCTGAGAGTTCAAGCGCTCTGCCCGATTGTCTGAACTGATGTAGGTTCCTAATCGCTTTCGTTCTGGATAGAAAATTGGTTGATCCAAATGACCTGATACGGACTGCGTGAAGGAGTCGATCGCCCCAGCAATAAAATAGTTCTGTAAATTTTCCTGACGCACAAACTGAGCCACCAGTCGCGCTTGCGAAAAGGGATGCACCCAATCCATCGTGTAGGCGTAGAATCCGGCGATGACCTGAACCGCCAGAACAACACCCAAGAATTGGGATTGGTAGCGCTGAAAGAAGCGCCAAACGGGGTTGCGAGGTGCAGGTGCCTCAGTTGGTTCCGGGGTATAGTTCTGAGCCAGCCACAAACAAACAATAAACAGAATAAAAATATGCCCGTAGTGTCGCAGGAGTCCTGCCCACAGGCTATGAAACAAGACAATTTCGGTCAGATTAAATAGATAGAGAAAAAGAATGAGAGGACGACGATAAAACAGGGCAATGGAAAAGCCTAAAGGAATCCAGCTTAAGGCAGCGGCAAATCCATCATCAATGAGGTTGCTGTTCCAAAACCGCAAGGCGATACCGGGCATAGGGAAATAGGATTTCCATACCGTGGCGATCGCAGAGACCACCAAACCCAAGCGTCCGCCTCCTGGGAAAAAGCCCCCCACCCCACCGGAATGTACTGGAGGAATGTTTTGCACCACCGACAGAACCATTCCCACAGCAAAGATTAATACGCTCAGAATGATATCCCACGGTTGAAGCTGGGCTTTTTCTTGACGACGATCGCGCAACCACTCCACGGCTAACATTGCTGCCAGGGCGATCGCGGTCAGGCGGCTAAAAAAGTTGACATTCGCCATCAGAGCCAGAATGCCAGCCAACACCCAATAGCGTTGTTTGCGCGTGGGAAACAATGTACAAAATAGAAAAATCACCAGTACACCGAATCCATAATTTCGACTGATGATGGAATATTCATAAAATAAGAAATAGCTGAAAGATAGCAATAGTTTTTGCCAACGCGGGAGGGGAGCAAATCGACACAGCAAAAACACATTAGCGGTTGCAATCAGGATGTGCAAAACCTGCATTGCCACAGGATCACGGGTGAAACGACTGATGCCATACAGTAAAATTCCCCATAGCCAGGGGTGCATATACTCAAACCGCAGAGTAGTCACTAGCTCTGAAAGCGTCTGGTTATCCCGCGCCATCATCCAAAACATTATCTCGTCACTCCACAGCTCATGCCGGAGCACCCCCACCAGCGCCAGCAGGAAAAAAGCACTGCTGACTAGAGTGGCAAATTTCCAATCCTGCTTAAGTTGCCCTGCCCACCAGGGAGTTACACGGTTTTCGGCTGACACCATTTCCATTTATTTATGCAGATAGCACTCAGTGTATCGATCAACTGCTTATGCTTATCATGAAACCTTCCGATGGAACTTCCTGATCCGTTAAATTGCCTGGTAAACTTATGTTAAGAAAACTCGACTGTTTCTAATCCAGTGAATCTTTTTATTTATTAACCAAATTAATAACCATGCTTGAGGGTTCAATCCTTTACCAACTAAAAATGGCTCACCAACCAGGACAGGTTGGTAAACGTCCCTTGAATTTCGGTGTGTATTACAAAAACACTCTGGTCGCCTTGTGTCATGCTTTGGAAGATTGCATTTTGACTGCCCAGAGTGCGCCCCTGGTGATTACGGCGTTTCAGCGAGGCAAGTGGTATTTACAGGAAGCCGATCGCTATGCGGATTTGGCAGCGCGATCGCAGCACGTCGTGATCATGGCAGCCCCCGACGGAGGTTTTGCGGAACATCCCACCAGCCAGCGCGAGAATGTGGATTTGGTCAGCCTCAAACCAGAGGATCCAGTAGCGCAGGAATGGCACCTGATGATTTTGGCTCCCACGTATTCGGCAATGGTGCTGTGTCAGGAGCTTTTAGCAGAAGACTACGGGGCGCAGGGTATCCCTACGCAGGATTTGGAACGCAAGTTTTATGGCTTCTGGACGTTTGAGGCGAACTTGGTGCAGGAAACGATGGAGTTGGCAATCGCCCACATCCAACCCTATAATCCCGAACTCGCCCACCAACTGACACAGCAGATCCAGCAGATTCAAGCCACTCAAGTGGAGGATCGGGACGACCTGGGCGCGATCGTTTCCCGTGTGGTGGATTATTTGCAAACGAGTCAGTTGGATCTAAGTAGTGACTCTCCCGCTTACCTGCCTTCTCCGTCCAAAAATCTTGACACGAATCTGGTGTCTAACGAAGTGCAAGCCTTCCTGAGAATGGCTCAACTCACCGATCAAGCAGACCAGCAAAATCCCAATGCTGCCGCAGAAGTGGCAGCGCTGGCAGAAACAATGGGGCAATTGCTAGATCTTCCCGTGTGGCAGCTCAATCGCTTGAAACTGGCGGGGTTGTTGCATCGCTTGGCTCCCTTGCAGCAATCTCATACAGTGCTGACCGCAGCGACCGCTGGACGTTATGCCGATGAGGAGGAGAATACCGCTCCCAGTTGTCCCTTAATTCCGGGGGCACAGGTATTACGCACCATGCCGCAACTACGGGCGATTGCCACCATCATCACCCATCTGACTGAGCACTGGAGCGGTACGGGGCAACCGGGCAATTTAGCTGGAGATGAAATTCCCCTGGAGTCACGCATTTTGGGATTAGCAGTGGAGTTTCAGCACCATCTGGCTCAGGCTCGCCTCACCTCGCCCCAAACTCCAGAAACCCATGCCACTGCAGCCCTGGCAGCTTGTCAAACCAATCAAGATAACCGCTGGGATCCCAAACTGGTAGACACTCTGGCATTATTGGTGAGTGGCTTCCAACAAGGGCTGAGTTTACCGATTAGCTTCCCGAAGATTTCGGCGGGGCTTTGGATGGTTGATTCCCATTGTGCAGATGATCTGTACGATGTCAGAGCTTAGAGGTTGATTACGCAAAGATTTCCCACAAAGATTCAAGACGACGGTATCGCGATGACTGATGTATCCCTGTTAAAAACGACCAAAAAGCTTCCGGGTGCAGATTTGGAAGAGGAAGACCTGTCTGGGCGAGATTTGCAAGGGGTGAATCTGGCAGGAGCACGGTTGATCGGGGCTGATTTGAGTCGCACCATTCTGTCAGGAGCTTCCCTGGAAGGGGCAAGTTTGACGGGGTGCCAGTTGGTAGCAGCCGATGTGCGGGCAAACTTGATGGGAGCCAACTTGATGCAGGCTGATCTGACGGAAGCAGATTTGCGAGGAGCCAACCTGAGAGGCGCGAATTTGATGCGATCGCGCCTGCACAAAACGGCTCTGGCAGGAGCTTTTTTGAGTGGAGCCAATTTGATGAGTGTAAATCTCCAGGGGGCAGATTTGCGAGGAACCGACCTGCGCGGAGCTAACCTGAGTGGCGCAAATCTGCAAGGAGCCAACCTAACCCAAGCTGATTTACAGGGTGCCGTTCTGACGGAAGCCAACTTGGAAGAAGCAACGCTGAGAGGAGCCAACCTAGCCGGAGCCAATTTTGCAGGCGCGAATTTACTCTGTGCAGACCTAGATCAGAGCAACCTGGATGGAGCCAATTTTACGGGAGCTTGTCTGGTTGGAACGTTGCGGGAGTAAGACACATCTCATTTTGGCAGTAGCTGGGTGATTCTTTGTGCTCAACTCAGTGCGTCAAAAGGAAAAACTACTGTAAACGTTGTGCCCTGATTCGTTTCGCTTTGCACTGAAATGTCTCCACCCTGAAGTTCTGCACAGCGTTTTGCGATCGCCAGTCCCAAGCCAGTACCGGGAATCGCGCCTACGTTTGTGCCGCGCTGAAAAGGTTCAAACAATTTGGCTTGTGTTTCAGGAGGAATGCCAATTCCTTGATCGGAAACCGCTAAATAAACGCGATCGTCCTGCCAGTTCAGGTAAAGTGTCACAGTGCTGTTTTGCGCCGAATATTTGATTGCATTTGATACTAAGTTGCTCACCAAATGCCACAACAACTTTGTATCTAAATCAAGGATTTTAGGCTGACCTGCTGTTGTGAGAACTAAGTGATGGGTATTATCAGTAGTTAGCTGAAACGCTTCGATTAATTCCTCACAAAAACCAGTGAGATCAATTGGAGCCGGGAAAAACTCTAGTTCCTGGCTCACCGATCTCTCAAGTAACAGCACATCTTCTAACAATTCATTCAAGCTTTTTGTGGCGGTATAAATGCGTTGAATGTAGCGTTGTTGGCGTTCTTGTGTAATATCAAGTTCCGTATTGTTGAGAATTTCAGTGGCAAACTTAATCGCAGTCAAAGGATTACGCAATTCGTGGGCAATCAGGTGGAGGTAATCAGACTTTTGTTGAAGCAAATTTTCTGTCGCTTGTTGAGCCGTTTGAGCAGCGGTCAGAGCCGTATATATCGAAGCTTCTGCTTGATGACGAGCCAGAGCAATTTCGATCGTGGTGACAAGCGATCGTTCATTAAAAGGCTTCAAAATATACCCAAAAGGCTGGCTGGCTTTAGCCCGATCTAACGTAGCGCGATCGGTGTTGGCAGTTAAATAAATCACTGGAATCCGGTGTTGAGCTTGAATAATTTTAGAGGCTTCAATACCATCTATTTCTCCAGCCAAACGAATATCCATCAACACCAGATCGGGTTGCGTTTTGCTCACTTGATCGAGTGCTTCTTCTCCAGAGTCCACCAAACATGGAACTTCATAACCCAAAAACTCTAAAGTTTCTCGCAAATCTGCGGCAACAAGTTTTTCGTCCTCAACAACCAGTATTTTGATAGACGACATAGAACTCTTAATTTTATAAGACGAAATAATTAGAATCAGTTAGAACCGTAAGAGTCTTGCAGCAGAGACTAAGATTGGTCGATGGGGAAGGTAACGTAAAACGCAGTCCCTGAACCACGATCTAACGAAATTGTGCCATTAATTTGTTCAACCAGGGTACGAACAATTCGTAATCCTAAGGAGCGAGAATTTTGCCAGTTTAATTCAGCCGGAATCCCACTGCCGTTGTCTCCGACCATTAATATGCCCTGATTTTGGGCTGGACTGGTACTCTGATTTAAAATAAGACAAATGTTAATTTCTCCTGATTTCTCGCTACAAAACGCATATTTTAGGGAGTTAGAAACAAGTTCGTTAATGATTAAACCGCAGGCGATCGCATGGTTCAACCCCAAATTAAGCGGTTGGATCTCTAGCTTCGTTTTGACCTTTTCAGGATTAACTCCATAGGAGCGGAACAACTGGTTCACTAAGATTTGCACATACTCCCCAAAGTTAATATGGGATAGATCTGCTGACTGGTAAAGGTGTTCATGGATGATTGCGATCGATTGGACTCGATTTTGGGTTTCCTGAAACAACTGTCGGGCATTGGTATCCACCTGTCTTGATTGCATCCGCAACAAACTAGAAATCACTTGTAGATTGTTTTTCACGCGATGATGAACTTCTTTCAGCAAAATCTCTTTTTCTTGCAGCAGCGATCGTAACTTTGACTCAGTTTCCTGCCGCTGCCCTAGATCCGCTTGAACCTGCTGATATAACGTTGCTTGTTGAATTGCGATCCCTAACTGATTGGCAATTTGCTGAAGCAGATCCGCTTCATCTGCTTGCCATTCTCGTTGATACGCACAGGCATGAACGATTAACAATCCCCATAACGTGATCCCCTGATCGCCAATTTGCAGAATAGGAGCAGTCATTTTAGTCCGAGTGCCAACCGATTGCAGGTATGCCATGGGACGCAGACTACATTCATCCTGGGCAATATCTAGCACAATTCTGGGCAACCCTTTTTTGTAGGAGGCATAGCATTTAGAAGAAAGGGAAAGATTTTTCCAGTTGCTTCGAGTTGTGATTGGATAATCATCTACCACAGACTCTTCTAAAACCACTCCGGAGCCATCAGGATGAAGCTGAAAGATCAAGACGCGATCGGCATCCAAAATATCTCGAACCTCTGCCACAGAAATTGCCAGAATTTCACTCAAGTTCAGCGACTGGTGAATGTGTTGAGTAATTACTCGTAGCAATTGATCTCGTTGGGACTGTTTGAGCAGCGCTTGCTCTGCCTGATCTCGTGCTGCGGTTAATTGTTTGGACTGGGTAATATCTTGAGTTAAACACAGACTGTAGAGGGGGCGATCGTCCTCATCACAAATCAGCGCAACGGTAATATTCGCCCAAGCCACCTCTCCAGACTTTTTAATGAATCGTTTTTGTAATTTCAATTCAACCAAGCTACCTGCTTGCATTTGTTGATTGAAATAGCGATCTTTTTCCAGGTCATCAGGGTGAGTGATATCCAAAAAGGTTTTGGTGTAAAGCTCCTCATAGCTATAGCCCAACCAGGTTTGGTACGCCGCATTCACTCGCAAAAACCGGTGGGTCTGGATATCTACCAGACTCAGGGGCAGTGGAGCACAATCGAAGAAAGTACGAAATTTTTCTTCACTCCGGCGCAGAGCTTCTTCTGCGTGTTTGCGTTCAGTGATGTCTTCAATGATTGCCAGACTGTAATCCACCTCCTGATTACGCAGTATTGTTACCGTGATATTGGTCCAGATTGGGTCTCCGTTTTTGTGGATATAGCGTTTCTCCATCTGGAAGCTGGACATTACTCCTGCGGCTAGCTGGGTCAGTTGGGTCAGGTCGGCAGGCATATCATCGGGATGGCTAAAGTCTGTAAACCGCATGGATAGGAGTTCCTGCTCGCTATACCCCAGAACTCTGGTATAGGCGGGATTAACCTGCACCATTTGCTTGTCACTTGCTCTGGCAATTCCGATCGCCACTGGCGATGCCTCAAACAACCGCCGAAACTGCTCCTCACTCCGACGCAGAGCCGCTTCAGTCTCTTTTAGAGCGGTGATATCTCTCGAAATCGAGAGCACACTGGCAACTCCCTGATCGCCCAATTCGGGCACAAGTTTGGCTTCAAAGTAGCGTTCGCCCTGGGGAGTGGGGTAATGAAAATAAATGGAAGTAGTGTCAGCCGTTGCAATCACCTGCTGCAATTTTGATTGCAGCAATTCAGCAAAAGCCGAGGGTATGTCTACTTCAGCAATCTGCTTTCCAACAAAATATTGTGGCTGTAGACCAGTGGCAGTTTCGATCGCCGCATTGGCGTACAGATAACGCAGGTTTTGGTCAAATCGGGCAATCACATCTGGAATGTTGGTCAACAAAGCTTGCAGTTCTTGTTCTCGTTGACGCAAAGCAACTTGAGACGTTTGTAAATCCTGGATTTGTTTCTGCACACGCTGATTCAGGTCAGCGTTGGCTTCTCGTAGCCGCATTTCTGCCGTTTTGTGCCCAGTAACATCCCGCGCCACCGTAACCACAATCCAACACTGTTTTTGCTCATCCCATCGAGCAGTGGCTGTTTCGGCAACCCAGCGCCATGAATCATTGGCGTGGTGAAAACGATACTCAATTTTCAACCTGGATTGGGTCATCAGCATTGGGAATGCTGGGAGAAGCACCTGTTGCCAGTCTTCTGGGTGAACGCGCGATCGCCATAGACTGGAGTTAGCCATCAACTCTACCTGGGAATAACCGTAGAGCGCTTCACAGCCAGTCGAATAATACAGATACTCAATCTGATAATCGGGACACAGTTGAAAACTGATGATTGCCGCATCCGCACTGTTCAAAATGTCTTGAAATTTAGCTTGAGTCTCCCAGAGTTGCAGTTCAAGCTGTTTGCGATCGGAAATATCTCGAATCACCAGCAGAACCAGATCGTGATTCATGGGGGATAGGCGGGCATCCAACCAAACTACGCGATCGTCAATCTCAAGGCAATACTCTCGTTTGACTGTATGCCTGGTTTGCAAGGCGCTACGAATGCCTGCCAGCAACAAATCAGCCACAGGGGATGGCAGAGTTTCGTGGAGAGTGCGCCCCAATAATTCCTCTGGTGTGCGATAAAGTAAGCTCTGCACTTGAGGTGTTAGAATCTTTTGGCATCTACCCTCGGAATCTCTAATCAGCACTAAATCATTCATGCCAGCGAAAAGAGCGTGCATCTCAGCGTTGGTTATTTGCTCGGCTCGATCGCTGTTATTCCACATGATTCCGAGACTCCAGAATTACACCCAGTCTGGTTTAACCTAATCAATCAGGGTAAAAAGAAACGTTAGATTCAATCGTCATTGGTCACTCGTCCCTCGCCCGTTGCCAAGACCAATGCCTGATGACTAATGACTGATGAGCGATGACCAATGCCTGATAACCGATGATTAAGATATTAACTAATCTTTAGATCTACTACTGGTTTCAGGCACTAAATTCAAAGAGGGATTAATTTTTATCATGGCATGAAAACCATTTTGGTTATAGATGACGATGTGCATGTGCGAGAAGCAATTCATGATTTGTTGGAGGCTAATGGGTATCGATCGCTCACTGCAACGACGGGCAGAGTTGGGCTAGACCTTGCCCACCAGCAACGTCCGGATCTAATTTTGTGTGATGTGCAAATGCCCGAAATGGACGGGTACGAAGTGCTCACCGTCCTGCGGCAATCTCCAGATTTGCAAACGATTCCATTTATTTTTTTGACTGCTAAAACAGAGCGGTTGCAAGTTCGACAAGGGATGAATTTGGGGGCAGATGACTACTTGCCAAAGCCTTGCAGTGCAAAAGATTTGTTAGCTGCCCTGAGAACTCGCCTGGGAAAGCAGGAGGTCTTAGAGACTCAATCGCAACAAAAACTTGATAGCCTCCGACGTAGCATTGCAACATCCCTCCCCCATGAATTTCGGACTCCGTTGGCAGGGATCATTACAGCCGTGGAGCTATTAAGACTGGTTGTGGATGAACAGGAAAATGCAGCGGAAGTTTTGGAAGTTGCTGATACGATTCAAACCTTTGCCAGCCGATTACACCGATTAATTCAAAACTTTCTGCTCTACTCAAAATTAGAAGTAGCCAGTCATGATCCGGACTATAAGCGCTCTTTGAGGGGTGAAGTGGTGTCTGAACCCCAGCACGCGATCGCCACAATTGCCACCGATATTGCCACTCAGGCAAACCGACCTGCCGACCTGCATCTAAATTTGCAGGAAGCGAAAGTCGCCATTTCCTGGCTCAATCTGGAAAAAATTGTGACTGAATTAATTGGGAATGCCTTTAAATTTTCCCCGGAGCAAACTCCTGTAGAAGTGGTGAGTATTGCCCACGCCGATCGCTACCAGATTCAGATCGTGAATCTGGGACGTGGGATGTCGCCAGAACAGGTTGCTAACGTCGGCGGCTACACCCAATTCAATCGGCAACTCTACGAGCAGCAGGGGGTAGGTTTGGGGATCGCGATCGCTCGACGCTTAATCGAACTGTACGATGGACACTTTGCCATTGACAGCATTCCCAATCAGGTGACAACCGTGAAGATTACGCTCCCCCTGGCAGAAGCAGATGGTGAAAGCGACTTAGAAGATTGAGAATCGCAAAACCCACTGGCAGATGAATCGCGGGCAGAGCGGTGGAGTTGGGTTGATCTTGGTACAGGATCTGAGGTGGCGAGATAATAGAGGAAGCTGATTAACAAATTGCCTTCTCGACTTCTTGCTCCCATGTCTGCGTCTCAAGTGTTTGAACAATCCATTCAGATCCATGCCAGTGCGATCGCGGTGGAGCGCTGTATCACGGATCTCCAGTTGATGCATCGCTGGTTGAATCCGGCTCTGCGGTGTGAACCCGTGGGCGAGTGGACAACCGAAATTGGCTCCCAAAGTCGATTTGTGATTCAAGTCCCTTTGCTGCAACCGACCCTAAACAGTGTGGTGGTAGAACGAGAACCGGGCTTAGTCGTGTGGCAGTTTAAAGGTTTTTTTGAAGGGCGCGATCGCTGGGAGTGCAACCCCGAACTGGAAGGTACTCGCCTGGTGAATCGCTTTGAGTTCTCCATTCCCAACCCGATTGTGAGTTTTGGCTTCGATCGCTTTGCCGCCAAATGGACGCAAGCCGACATGAAAGCTCAACTGCGCCGCCTCAAGCGCGTTGCTGAGGAAGTCTATCAGATGGGACAGTAGAATCTGTTGAGCCAATTTATTCACCATCTTCTTCTGGCAAGTCTTCCAGGATTTCGCGAATCAGTTGGGCATCTTCTGCCAGCGGCTCGATCGCCAGATAATGTTCAAAATCTTGACGCGCCAGGGTGTAGCGGTTGAGGCGATAGTGGAGCACGCCTCGATCGCGAATTTCCAACGCTACATCGGGAAACAACAACAGAATTCGATCCAGGGCATCCAGTGCCTTAGAAAATTCCTTCTGGTTGACGTAAATCACTTTCAGGTTTGTGAGGAGTCGTCCAAGAAATTGGCGATTGCCAATGGGTTCGACATACTCTGGACGCAGTTCCACGGGACGATCGAACATCTTCCCCAACAACTCGCGACAGTCTTGCGGAAACAAAATTTCGCCGTGATGAAACGGATCGACAAAAACATCCATCTCATCCACCGCCGGACGAATCAGGAAGTGTCCCGGCATATTCACCCCAATCATGGGAAAGCCAATTCGTTCCGCGATCGCGAGATACACCAGCGACAAGGTAATGGGAATTCCGGTGCGGCGATCGATCACATCATTGAGAAAGCTATTACGGGGGTCGTAATATTCGGTCTGGTTACCAGCAAAGCCCAAATCTTCAAACAAATACTGATTGATCGATCGCAACACTTTCATGGGATATAACTCAAGCGGAAGCTGCTCCACAACATCCGCTGCCATTGTATCCAGACCATTGACATAGGCATCCACATCTAGCGTGGGATACTCTTCCATCGCAATGTAGAGGGCAGCCCGCTCCAGGTTAATTTGTTCGTCGGGTTGTTCAATTTCCTGCCGAAAAAGCTGGCGTGCGATCGTCGATGTCATAACCCTTACCCGTTCCCATCATGCCCGTAATCCTGTCCAGAGCCATACTCTAGCGCATCTAGCCAACGGCGAAAATAGTACTGAACTTGGGGGGAAAGCATTTTTGAGCCGAATTCTGCTCTGGCTAAAACCAGTTTGGCGATCGGGTAAAGCGCGGCATAACTGGCGAGATTGGCGTAGTGCAGCAGCCATTCCCCCAACGCCAAAACTCCCACTTGCGGAATCACTTGCAGCACCAGCCTGGGATGCCGCATGGAGGTTTGGGTCAGGGTTTGAAACAGGGCAGGAAATTGCACCACATCCTGTAAAAAGGGCTTCAGAACGGCATCACCCAGTTGCGCCATGTCCTGAAAAATCCCCGCCAAAGTCTCGTTAATTTGATTTGGAGCAATTTTTTGGTTCACCCCCACACTCATGGCTTGCTGAAAGAGCCAGGTGACGGATAGGTTCGGCTGGTAGGGTTGCAGGGCAGACAGAGCACGGCGATCGAGCATATCCGCTGTTAGTGCTTCCTGAATTCCCGTGGTCAGCCGTTGCAGATGCCGCACCATCGCGCCGAACCCCCCAAAACTTAAGGGAGATTGGCTACCGCTACTATCTCCCACGGGTAAAACTCGCTGCCATTGCAGTTTCAACGGACTTTGACGGTAGCAGGGGAAAAAGCCAAACAGGGTACGCTGGAATTGCAATTGTGCCAGTTCCACATTTTGGTAGCTGGGCAAGAGCCGCAAGTATTCCTCGAACAATGTTTCTAAACTCAAGCGATCGGGATGGGCATCCAGATAGGTAAACAGGTAAGTGGTTCTGCCGTCACGAGCGGGAAAGGCTTCCCAGAAATACTGGCACTGATTTTGAATGGGGGTGAAGGAAGCAATCAAATCTCCGGTCGAATTCTCCGGAAACCCGGTCGCGCAAGTGCCCACCACCAGGCACACAGCATCCGGTTTATGTCCCTGGCGAGCTTGCCGCACGATCGGGGAAAAGTGCCCCATTGCATCGATCGCCAGCCTTGCTCGTAACGATCGCGCTCCAACCCGAACCTCTACACCATTGGGATGAATCATCAACTGCTCGAATGGAGTTTGCTCCAGTAGATGTCCCCCTGCGACTAAAAACTTTTGCTTCAGTGTTTCTAGCAAAAACACCGGATCCACTCCAACGTTCAGCACATCACTGACCCAAACATCTGTGCCTCCCAGAAAGCTGATGCAAGCTGGATTGTATTGAGTCGCGATCGCCGTTTCTAATTCGGTTTCCGTCAGCAGTCCCAGACTGACAAAAGTTTGCAGCTCTCGCCGAGAAATATTCCATTCCTGCTCCCGTCCGCGCAGTTGCCCCCGTTCAACCAGCGCCACCCGCCAGCCCTGTTGTGCCAGCACTGCCCCAACTAAAATCCCTAGCGTTCCGCCACAGATCACCACATCCCAAGGTACATCCTCCAGGAGAGCAGAACTTTCGGTTACCACCGTGGGTACGGGTAGGGCATCTTCTCGGAGCGACTGCCATAGCTTATCGGCTTGCCGCAATCCAGCTAAAACATCTCCGGGCAGTTGGGATAAAACCTGTTCTGTGAGGCTGGCGTTAGTAGTAGAGTCCACGATAACGGCGCATCGGCTGAGTGGTATGGGCAGGGTCAGCCAACTCCGGATCAGAATGCAGAACGATGTCTGATTCCTTGCTGCTGGAAGTTCCCTGGGCAGAATCGTCGCTGGATTGACCGTTGGGTGCAGCAGTGGTACTCGTAATCGAGTCGAGCGGTGGCTTAGACTCAGAAATTAGATCAGCTACTGGGGCGATCGTTGCAGGATGAGCGGTTGCCCCGTTCGCCGTTTTGCTCGCACCGTTCGGTCCATGACCGGATATTCCATTGCCCTTCGTCATCTTACCGACTGGGGTTACTCCGTTGCCAGAGGGTTTACCATTTTTCAAACCAGATTGCTGCACCACTGCTGTTTTCAAGTTTGCCAGTTCTAGCACTGCCGTCTCAGGCTGAGGCACCCCAGCAGATTGTCCCAACCGTGAGGTGTAGCGTTGCTGCATCGCGCTTCTAGCAACTCCGCTGGCTCTAATATCGAGTTCTCGCTTCACCGACAACAACACCGAGATCAGCGCCCCATTGTTCAAGGGATGGTCGTCCAAAATCTCTAGAATGCGTTTAACCGCGATCGCCACCCCACTGACTAAATTCTCCCGCTGAAATCCGGGCAACAGATCCGACGCGCCCTGATTCACTGCCCATTGTCGTTCTGAGAGGGAAATGGTGGATTGTCCAGAATTCGTCAGCACGACTTTGGTGTTGGCGTACTGTTCTCGACACCAGCGGCAAAAAGCATAGTGATTAAATGATGGACTTTGCATATCCAGAATCAGCAAATCGGGGAGAACCAAGCCTGCGGTTTTAAGCTGATCCAGGTTTTCTGCCAGGTCGGTTTCTGGAGACTCCAAAATGACAGCAATGCGCTGGGATTTGAGTACTGCTTGCCAAATCAAGGCTTGCAGCCGGACGGGTTGGACGATCAGGACAAGTTTTTGCACAGTCATGGTGGTAGAAACACAGCGGTAAGCCTGGACGGGAATAGCGACTGCGAGTGATCAAATGCCAACTGTGAAGTTAGATCAATAAAGTTAGATCAATCGATTATGTCAATGTTTATACAGATTCTAGGCAACACAGACACGACAGTCAGTATCATGCGATGCAACTATCTAGAGAATTATTAAGTGCGTCCTGATTGGTTTTGCTCAGGCAAGAGGGCGCATCATCTGGGAGAGAACTATGCTCAAGTCACGATTTTTATGGTCTCAATGGCGATTTGAGGCGAGAAGCACGTTTGCGATCGCCTTCCTGCTGGCAGTGGGAGGAGTTTTAGGCTTTGGAGTCGTGACCCATGCGATCGAGCCAGCAGCACCCAACTCACCCCCAGACTTTAAGGTGATTACGGATACCCTCTGGGTAGTCTTTACGGGCATCCTGGTGTTTTTCATGAATGCCGGATTTTGTATGTTGGAAACGGGGTTTTGTCGGCGTAAAAATGCGGTTAATTTGTTAGCCAAAAATCTCATCGTCTTTGCCCTCTCGACTCTGGCATACTGGGCGGTTGGCTTCGCGTTGATGTTTGGCAATGGCAACTCGTTTCTGGGCTGGAGTGGGTTCTTTTTAGCGGGAGATGACAACAGCCCCCTGACGGGAGATGCCTACCAGGGAGTGTTTCAGGCGTTGAACTGGGCAAGCATTCCGCTGGAGATCAAGTTTTTCTTTCAGCTTGCGTTTGCAGGCACCGCTGCCACGATCGTTTCGGGAGCGATCGCCGAGCGGATTAAGTTCATTTCCTTCTTTGTGTTCAGCCTGATGCTGGTTGCCTTCGCCTACCCCGTGACGGGACATTGGATTTGGGGACAAGGCTGGTTGCAAGCTTTAGGGTTTTGGGATTTTGCCGGATGTACCGTTGTCCATTCCGTGGGGGGTTGGGCAGGATTGGTGGGCGCGATCGTGCTGGGGTCTCGGTTGGGACGCTACAAAAACGGGCGCGGTGTCGCCATGCCGGGACACAATCTGGCAATTTCCACGCTGGGCTGTTTTATCCTCTGGCTGGGCTGGTTTGGATTTAACCCCGGCTCTACCCTCACCGTCGATCCCCGTCAGATTGGGCATATTATTTTGGCAACAAATTTTTCTGCGGCAACGGGTGGCGTAAGCGCCACCTTGGTTTCCTGGTGGTACTTGGGTAAACCTGACCTTTCCATGATCATCAATGGAGTGCTGGCAGGATTGGTTTCCATCACTGCCGCCTGCGCCTTTGTGGCTTTGCCCAGCGCTGTTGTGATCGGACTCATTGGGGGGGCGCTGATCGTGTTCTCGGTGACGTATCTCGACGATCGCCAAATTGATGATCCCGTTGGAGCGATTTCAGTCCACTTGGTAGGGGGAATCTGGGGCACGTTGGCAGTTGGGTTGTTTAGTGCGGGACCTAATATTTATCCCTGGTATGGGGAAGGGGCGGGTCCGGCTAAAGGCTTGCTCCTTTGGGGAAATGGGCAGCAGTTGCTGATCCAGCTTTTGGGCATTGGAGCGGTTGGGTTATACACGGTGGTGTTTAGCGTGTTGGTGTGGTGGCTGCTGAAAATCACGATCGGGATTCGAGTTAGCCCCACCGGAGAACGGGTTGGCTTGGATATTGCTGAACATGGCATGGAAGCTTACTCTGGTTTTGCCGAAGTGGAAGATTAAAGATCCCCCAAGTCCCCCTTGATAAGGGGGATGCCGCAGGCAGGGGGATCTCAAGCTGTAACTACTAATCTCTACGCCGAAAGCTGGTCAACCATTCCCGCAGTTGTTCGGCGGCAACATCTCGACCCCCCAAGCCAAAGGCAAGGGCGATCGCCACCGAAATCGCGCCCAACAACAGCCCAAACGCCAGGTTGATGATGTTGGGGGCAATGCCAATTTGCTGGAGTGCCATCGCGGTCACCAATGCCAAGATCGCAATCCGAGCCGTTTGGGCCAGGATCTTGGCTTGAGAAGTACCGGAACTGGAGATCAGGTTAAACGCCAAATTGGACAAGTAAAGACCCACGGCAAAGATTGCCAGTCCCACCAGAATTTGCCCCAGGAGCACCAGAATGCCGCCCACGATCGCCGTCAGCGCCGGAATTCCCAGCACATTCGTCGCAGCCACAGCCGCAATGAGCAAGATGCCGACCAGGGCAATAATGCCAACAATTTCCGATGGGGTACGAGTGCCATAGCGACCCGCATCCGGCTGAATCAGCAATGGATCATCGGGGTTAGCGTCAACTGGAGGCGGAGGCGGCAGCGGACTGACATAATCTGAGCGGATCCCTAACCAGTTGAGAACGTTGTTAAACCCGATGCCAGTCAGGAGGTTGGTTACTAAGTCCTTGACTAACTGACCAATGACATAGCCAAAGATCAGGATGACTGCGGCGGTAAAGATTTGAGGAATGACGCTCAAGATCTGGTTCAGCATGGCAGCGGCAGGAACCGAAATGGAGCGAATCTGTAAGGCATCCAGCGCCGCGATCGCAGTGGGAATCAGGATCAACACATACACAACCGTACCAATGATCCAGGACAGCGGTTGCTGGCTAGTGCTGCGGGTTAACCCCAACCGTTGCCCAAATCGATCCGTCCCCACTGCGACTAACAAGTTCCGCACAATTTCCCGTACCACACGGGCAATCAGCCAGCCAGCCACCCCAATCACGATCGCCTTGAAGATGTTGGGTAATGCTGCCAGAAAATCATTCAGCAGGTTTTGCACTGGGACTAAAGGACCATTCAAGCCCAAAACATCCAGAATCAGGGGCAAAAAGAACAGGAAAACGAACCAGTAGAGGACATTTCCCAAAGTTTCGCTGAGCAAAAACTGATTTCTATCCGGCTCAACGCCAGGCTCCGGCTCCCCTGCCACGCGCTCATCCAGTGCCAACGATCGCGCCGAGCGAATCACAATCAAGCGGCTGACGGTTGCCAGAATCCAGGCAGCACCCGCCAGGAGCGCCGCAGAACCCAACCGTGGCAGAAACGCGAAGATTTGATTGAGAAACTGATTCAGCGGTTGAGACACCGTTGTCAGGTTCAACACATTGAGGGCTGCGACGATCGCCAGAATCATAATGATCCAGAAGACGATCGCCCCAATAATCTTTTCTACACTGATGCCGCCGCCCTGTCGTCCAGTGGTCATGCCCACAATGCGGTTATCAACGTCAGTGCGCTTCAGCAGATTCCGAACCGCTGATGAAACCAGCGCTGCCACAATCCAACCCAGCACCAGAATGGCGATCGCCCCAATCAGGCTGGTGACTAAATTGAATACATTGGGCGGAATCCCTAAGGATGTAGAAACCGCTACCGGATCTACCGCCTGCGCTAGAACCGTTGTCAAAAATAGTGACACTCTCTGTCCTCCCTGCTCGCAATACCCTGAGTCATGATGAATATAGAAAGAGATTTTGCAATCTTTTATCAAGAAAACAACGATAAAAGCAGCAAATAGGCTCAAAAATCATTGATGTCTGTAATTTCAACGATTTTTGCTGTCATTTTACGCCAGCTTTCAACCAGCGAATTTTATATTAAAAATAATTTTCTGTCGGTTTTGACCACTACCCCTTTGACAATTCTCATCCAGGTGGGGCAAACCCTTGTGGTTGCCCTGAAAATAATTAAGGGTCGGCACAAGGCACGACCCCCATTCACGGAATGCGCGACATTTTCGGCAGTTCTCATACCGATTTAATTTTGCATTGTGGCAGACACCTAGGTAGGGGCGTTTCGCCAAACACCCTTACGGAATCATATGCAGCGTAATACCGACTTAATTTTAATTTGTAGATGTGTCAGATCCTGCTAGGGGCGAAGGGTCATTCGCCCTTACCGAGATTTGATGTGTTGGAATGACAATTTGAATTGGTATCAGATAAGTTAAGCCACACGGCAGGGACGAACGGCGCGCCCTTACAGAAGATGTGGTTTGTTCAGGAAGGAATGGCTCTAAGAAGTCACGCAGCGCATCATCCGCGATTAAGATTTGAGCGTCAAGAATTTTTCCATTGCCGCGATGAGGCTGGGGGGCCAGCGACGGGTATTTTTCAGCCAATCGATATTTTTGTAGCGGGAGTCTACCCCAACGGCAGCGACCCATTCACTTTCGGCTTCTCCTTGTTTGCCATTGACCCATAGAGCAGCAGTCAGGGCGGCTCTCATGTCAGCGAACTGGGGATATTTGCGAACCAGGTTCCGCATCATCTTCATGGCGCTGTCGGTTTGCCCAATTTGGTAAAGGGCGAGGGCTTGATTGGCACGGGCGAACGCATAATCCGGAGCCATGTCTGCTGCCTGTTTAAAGTCAACGATCGCGTCTTCCCATTGTCCTAAACCTGTTTTGGCACTGCCGCGATTGTTGTAAGCCGCCGGATCCTTTGGGTCAAGTTCCAGCACATGGTTATAGTCCGCGATCGCCGCTTCCCACTTGCCCAACCCTTCCAACGCTGCACCGCGATTCAAATAGGGATCAGGCGCTTGAGGCGCTAACTCGATCGATTTGTTGAAGTCGGCGATCGCTTCAGCCAATTTGTTCTGGCTCACCCTGGAATTGCCCCGATTGCTCCACACCGCCGGATTGTAAGGAAACAAGTCCAGCATTTCTGTCCAGTAGGTTTCCGCTGTCGCAAAATCCTGCTTATTGGTGGCTTCCAAGGCTTTTTGGTAAATTCCTTCCAACTTTTCAAATAACTCTGCTGCTGAAGGTTGACTTGTTGCAGGGATGGAATCCGAAGTCGCAGGGGTGGAGTCTGCCGCCAGTACGGGCTGCGTCCAAACGGCAAACAGTACTAGCAAACTCAAGCAAACAGCGAAGAAGCGACGCATGGGGTTCTACCTTGTCCGGTGAGGGAAGAGATGGGTTAAGTTTTATCAAATTTTATCTTTTTTTGCAGAAGGCGGGAGCAGGAAATGAGTTTCTCCCCAACCCCCATGTCCTAATTCCTAATCCCTAATTTCCCTAAAGCATCGAAAGCTGACTCTCCGGTTGCCCGTAGCCCAGATGCTTCCAGGCGGCAGCAGTGGCGATGCGTCCACGGGGAGTGCGGTTGAGGTAGCCAATTTGCAGCAGGTAAGGTTCGTAGACTTCTTCGATCGTTTGAGAGTCCTCCCCGGTAGCAGCGGCGATCGTTTCCAGTCCCACGGGTCCGCCATTGAAGTGTTCGATCATCACTGTCAGCAACCGACGATCGACCCAATCCAACCCGCAGGGATCCACAGCAAATTTTTCCAGGGCTTCAGCGGCGATCGCTTCCGTAATCTGTCCAGATTGCTTCACTTGGACATAATCTCGAACTCGTTTTAGCAAGCGATTGGCGATGCGAGGAGTTCCACGGGCACGACGGGCAATCTCAGCGGCACCATCTTCAGTCACCCCAACATTCAGAATGGTGGCAGTGCGTTGCACAATTTGCAGCAGTTCATCCAGTTCATAAAAGCGGAGGCGTTGGATCAGTCCAAAGCGATCGCGCAGAGGAGATGACAACGCCCCCACGCGAGTCGTGGCACCTACTAAGGTAAAGCGTGGCAAGGGCAGCGATCGGGTGCGGGCGCTGGAGCCTTTGCCCACAGTAATATCCAAGCGAAAGTCTTCCATTGCTGGGTAAAGAATTTCTTCGGTGACTCGCGGTAGGCGGTGAATTTCGTCAATAAATAGGATGTCCCCTGGTTGCAGGCTGATCAGCAACCCCACAATATCCCGTGGACGTTCCAACGCTGGAGCCGTGGTAATTTTGCAGCCGACCTTCATTTCTGCCGCCAAGATCAGAGACAATGTGGTTTTTCCTAATCCTGGAGGTCCGTACAACAGCAAATGATCCAAGGTTTCCTGGCGGGCTTGGGCGGCTTGAATGGCAATATCCAGCACATCCTTTAAGTCTTTTTGCCCCACGTATTCGGTCAACTTGCGGGGACGCAACCGTTCCTCCTGCTGTCCCGCTTCCTCCGGCTTAGCATCGGGTTGGAGCAGCGGTTCTGGGTTGGAACTGCGGTTTGATTTAGAATCCGGTTTTTGGGGTGATGTTCCTTCACTAGAAGCCCCAAGTAAACTCGCTTGCCCATGCTCATCTGGCTCAGAAGGCTGTTTTTTGGAGGAGATGATTGCCATACTTGAGAGATGGGGAATGGAGGATGAGAAAGTAGTACGAATGGTTTAGTTCATCATACTGGGGATTTGACAAATGGTGGAACAACCTCAATTCATCGTTCCTACGAATTTATCGTTTGAGGAGGCGTTGGAGCTGACAGAAGCAATGCTTGATCGCCATCGGGAAGGTGCTTTCAGTGAAACTGCTTTGCAGCAAGCGGTGGCAGATTTAGTGGCAGGGGAAAATGGAGCCAGGGGATTTTTTGTCGTGTATTTGAGTGACACGCGATCGCAACCGGACGCTCTTGCAAATACGGTGATTGCGGCACTTAAAACGGCTCCGGAGGTCATTTCGCCGCTCCTGATCAAAAATTTGGCAATGTCTACCGCGATGGCAATCAGTCACCAACGCAACCACGATCAGGATCTGGCGTTGGGATCAAAGCAAGTACAGACTCGATCGCTACATTTAATTCAACGCCTACAAACTCCACAGTTAAAAGAACACGCGATCGCTCTGGCAGACAGCCTCACCACTTCCAGCGGTGCTTATGCGACTTTTCTAGAGCGTTGGCAGTACGACCCTGAGCAACGGCAAGCGATCAAGCAAGTGTTGGAGCAAACTGGGTTACTGTAGGAATTTAAGTCAACATCTAAAATAGTACATAAGATCTATTTTGTTAGCCTAACCCAATGACCTACGAACCGCTGCACCATAAGTATCGACCTCAATCGTTTGGCGAATTGGTTGGGCAAGAAGCGATCGCGGCAACTTTAACCAATGCCATCCAGCAGCAACGGATCGCCCCCGCCTACCTGTTCACTGGGGCACGAGGCACCGGAAAAACGTCTAGTGCGCGAATTCTCGCCAAGTCATTAAACTGCTTGAAAAGTAAAACTCCAACGGCAAAGCCCTGTGGAACCTGCGAAGTGTGTCAGGCGATCGCCCGTGGGTCTGCCCTGGATGTGATTGAGATCGACGCTGCCAGCAACACCGGAGTGGACAACATCCGAGAACTGATTGAGCGTGCCCAGTTTGCTCCAGTGCAATGTCGCTACAAAGTTTACATCATTGATGAAGTGCATATGCTCAGTACGGCAGCTTTTAATGCCCTGCTGAAAACCTTGGAAGAACCGCCCGATCGCGTTGTGTTTGTCCTGGCAACTACCGATCCTCAGCGGGTGCTGCCCACCATCATTTCCCGCTGCCAACGCTTTGATTATCGCCGGATTCCGCTGGATGCAATGGTGACTCATCTGCAATATATCGCGGCTCAGGAAAATATCCCGATTGAGGCTGAAGCTGTGACGCTGGTAGCGCAAATTGCTCAGGGAGGCTTGCGAGATGCGGAAAGCCTGTTGGATCAACTCAGCCTGTTGTCTGGAGAAATTTCCGTTGAGCAGGTGTGGAATTTGGTTGGATCGGTGCCAGAGCGAGATTTGCTGGAATTGCTGCACGCGATCGCCCAAGATAATCCCGAATCCTTGCTGGATAGTACCCGCCGCCTGCTGGATCGGGGACGCGAACCCCTCATTGTGCTGCAAAACCTCGCCAGCTTCTACCGGGATTTGCTGATTGCGAAAACCGCTCCGACTCGTAATGATCTGGTTGCGTTGACTCCTCCCACCTGGCAGCATCTCTGTCAGCTTGCCCAACCATTTGACCTGTTCACCATTCTGCTGGGACAGCAACATCTCCGGTCTGCCGAAGTCCAGCTCAAACACACAACCCAACCCCGCCTCTGGTTAGAAGTGACCCTGATGGGATTGTTACCTTCCGCAGTCGCCGACCGAGAAGGTAGGCAAAGGGTAGAAGGCAGAGGGCAGCAGGTAGAACGGAAGGGAGAAGCCAGGAAGGAGCATGAAAGAAGCCACGCAGCAGAAAGCCTGACTCCTCCCACACCCCCAACCCCCAACCCCCAACCCCCAACCAACCCCCAACCCCCAACCGCAGAAACGCCCTCAGAACCCGATCGCGCGATCCCTGAAAC
>JANRIN010000298.1:0-4874 GCA_033764965.1 Leptolyngbyaceae cyanobacterium bins.302
GCATACCGGGCATCAGGATCTGAATGAAGCGTTCACGCAGATGTATGAGCGCCATGACTTTTCTAATCCCAGTTTTGCCATCACAACGCCCACCCTATTGACAGAGGCGAGGGGGGATTGCCCAGAAGACTGCCAGATTGTTGAATTCCTCACTGTTGCGAATTACGACTACTTTAAGCAATTGCGGGAGGGCGATCGCAAAGCTTATACCCGGAAAAAGCAAGAAATCTTAGATTCCATTCTGGATGTTGTGGAAGCACACTATGTACCGAACTTTAGAAAGCACATGGTTTTTCACATTACAGGCAGCCCCACGACCAATGAACGCTTCTGCTGGTGCCCGAATGGGAATTCCTACGGCTCCAAGCTGACTCCACGCAACATGGGACTGGGGCGACTGAATCACGAAACTTCACTTAACCAGTTCTATTTCTGCAATGCCTCATCAGGCTATCCGGGCTTTGCGCCCACGGTTTGGACAGGGGCACTGCTCTATCAACGATTGTCTGGCGATGTGGTTTTAGGCAATGACTAAATCCACGATCGCGCGTTATCCACCCCATAAACTTAGAGGTAAACCATGAGAATTGCAGTTATTGGTGGCGGAGCCAGCGGGATGGTTACAGCCTACCTGCTTGATAAACAGGGGCATCATGTCACCGTATTTGAGCGGCAACCCATGTTAGGGGGACATATTCGGACACTAAACAAAAACGTGAAACCGAATCAGTCTGAGTGCAACGAAATTTTGGAAAGTGGGCCACTCGAATTTCCCACTGCATTTCATAACTTCGTTTCTCTTATGCAAGAGCTAGGAGTGGAACTAGTCCCCGTTGATATCGGTTCAGCAATCTTTCCCACAACTGGCAATCACTTTTTATCAGAAGTCGCAATCAAGAAAAACTTCACAGGCATCCAACGTCTGATCGAGTATCTTCGATTCGATACTGTCTATGTTCGTTCCGCTGGATTGTGGCTGAAAACACGACTCGCTGACCTGGAAGATTTTTACGACCAACCGCTATCTCGCTATCTGAAAGACGATAGTACTGGCAGCCTCTGGCTCAAGTTGCTGACGATGTATAGCTACTCAATCCCATTTGACCAAATTGATGACTTCCCAGCAGAATTGGCGATTCCAATGTTACGGGACTACCTCGCAGTCAACTGGCTCAGGGTTGAAGGCGGTGTTTATACTTACATTGAAAAAATCTTGGAACGCTTTAAAGGTGAAATCTTACTGGATGTAGAGATTGCCAGTATTTCCAGAAGTCCAGAGTCTATTAAAATTGAGCGATCGAATGGCGAAATGCAGGAGTTCGATAAAATCGTGTTTGCCACGCCGCCCGACCAGGTAATGGCGCTGTTGGCTGACCCAACTGATGCTGAAATGAAACGCTTCTCAGCCTGGAAAGCCAATTATGCAACGACCACAGTTCATACCGATACTTCCATGTATTTCAACCAGGGCATCCGGCAACCCACAGAATTTGATTTCTTTCAGACAAACACCCGATGGGGCTATAACGGCTGTTTGAATCAACTTTGCGGCATCTCATCGTCACCGCAACATCATTTTCTATCCTTCCAACTAGAGGAGTTGATTGCCAAAGATCGCATCATTCACATTCAGGAACATCACACCCCGTTATATACCACTGAATCTTTTCGATACCGGGATGAAGTTGTTGCAACCAATGGAGAGAACCATACCTACCATGCCGGAGCCTATCTCGGAGATGGCTTGCATGAAGGAGCGATCACATCAGCCTTTCGAGTTGCTCAACTGATTGGTTAAGTCTTGAGTTGATCCAGCTTTAGAATTGTCAATTTCTTTAGAGGAGAGAATACCATGCTGGGATTGTTGTTAGGACTTGCACTGCTTGTGGTTGCTGTATTCTGGTTTCAACGACGGGGACACGGACATAGTAGACATGGTGGTGGGCATGACCAAAGCGAACGTAGGGGGCATAACAAGCGTGGTGGAAGCGGCGGTTGCCACTAATCTAATCTGCAAGATGTGCCATGCCAAGTATGAAGCCGAGTGTACCATCCTGCAAACTTGGACTACGATTCGCTAATTCAACGACTCAGAACAGAGAAATCTATCTCGATGAATAAAAGACTGTTTCTACTACTTTTCTGTCTGTTCGTCGTCATGATTGGCTTTGGGGTCACGTTACCTGTCCTCCCCTTTTACGCCAGACATCTCCATGCATCCGTGGGGACATCGCGTGAGATGATGGCAATTCATATCAGCCTGTTAACCAGTATCTATGCTCTAGCACAATTCATTTTTGCTCCGTTTTGGGGGCAATGGTCAGACCGGGTTGGTCGGCGACCGCTGATTTTACTAGGAATTGCGGGTTCCGCGATCGCTCAGGTGTTATTTGGGCTGGCTTCTTCCCTGACGATGCTCTACATTGTGCGGGCGATTGGCGGTGTTTTATCCTCTGCCACACTACCTGCGACAACAGCTTATATTTCTGACATCACACCGGAGCGCGATCGCAGCCGCAACAGGGCTTGGCTTAGCACTGCCGTGAGTTGAGGGGTCATTGCTGGTCCCGCCTTTGGTGGTTTGACAACCCGTGAAGATTTACATTTTACGTTAGGCTTCTTCGACCTCAAAATTGAAAACTTCGCGCCTCCATTCTTTCTGTCAGCCATTTTGATGTTTCTGACACTGCTGGTGGCATTTCGATGGCTCCCAGAATCATTACCTATTCAGGCAAACAGTGCCCCTGATGACAAGCCCAATTTTGATTGGAAAAATCTGGAAAGTACACTACTGGTGCTACTGGGGTTAACTTTAGCAGGTCAATTTGGCTTGGCAGTCTTTGAAGGCACCTTTGCTTTCTATGCTCAGGAGAGATTTGGGTATGGACCCGCTGAAATTGGCATTGTTTTTATGGTCTGCGGATTGGCAATGGTAGTTTTTCAAGTGGTAGTTGTTGGATATTTGACAGGGCGCATTCGCACAATTGCTCAAGTTGCCTTAGGCTTCATTCTGATGGGGACTGGCATTGTCTTGCTCCTGGTTATGTCCAGCTTACCGTTGATACTGGGAGCGGTCACCTTGTTGTCATTAGGCATGGCGTTAATTGCCCCCAATCTTGCTGCCCTTGTTTCAAAGCAGGGTGGTCAGCACAAAGGAGCCGTGCTAGGGCTACAAACGGCTGCCAGCAGTTTGGGTCAGGTTGGCGGACCAGTGTTCGGAGGATTTCTATTTGCATGGCAGGCGAGTGTTCCCTACCTGGTTGCCGGTAGTTTTCTAGCAGGGGTTGGTTTATTGATTGGTTTGACTAAGAAACGTAAAAAGAGACCATCCAATTAACGCTATCACGCCATCAACGACACGGTGAGGGATTTCATCCTGATTTCATTCGCGTTTGCGATGCTTGATAATGAGCATCCATGTAAAACTGCTTACACGCACCCTGGAGAAGTAGTCCTATGCCCGTGGAGAAAGATAGAAATACCAATGCACCACAACCAACCCACTTTGGTGGTAGCTTATTGATGCTTCTGTTCTTCCTCTTTCTCTTCCACTTTGTGATTGCTCCCGGACTGCGATCACCAGGAAATCAGGTTCCCTACAGCCAATTTCGCAAAGAGGTCAAAGACGGCAAAGTGGGCAAAGTTTCGGTATCGCAGGATGAGATTCAGTACATCCTCAAAGCAGACCTTCCTCAAACACCACAGCCTCAACCGGATCGCTCTCCAAGTCCACAGCCCACGGCTCAATCCCCTCAGCCGCAGAGTTCTCCACCTCCTAAGATATATGTCACCACGCCCATTGCTAATGACCAGAGCTTGCCAGAGCTTTTAGACAAGAACAATGTGGAATATGGCGTTGTTCCACCTAATCGCGGTAACATTTTCACAACTTTGTTGGGTTGGGTGATTCCGCCTTTGATCTTCGTTGGTATCTGGTTGTTCGTCATGAATCGTGCCCAGATGGGGGCAGGGGCGGCGTTAACCGTGGGTAAAAGTAAAGCCCGTATCTATTCCGAAGGGCATACAGGAGTAACCTTTGCGGACGTTGCTGGGATTGATGAGGCGAAGGTGGAACTTCAGGAAGTGGTGGAATTTTTAAAGGATTCCGCCAAATACACCCGCTTGGGAGCCAAAATCCCAAAGGGAGTGCTATTAGTTGGCGCACCGGGAACGGGTAAAACTCTGCTAGCAAAAGCAGTTGCCGGGGAGGCAAGTGTTCCATTTTTTAGTATTTCTGGGTCTGAGTTTATTGAACTATTTGTGGGTGTTGGGGCTGCAAGAGTACGGGACATGTTTGAACAGGCAAAGAAACAGGCTCCCTGCATTGTGTTTATCGATGAACTGGATGCATTGGGTAAATCCAGAGCCGGGGCAGGTCCGATGATGGGCAGCAACGATGAACGAGAACAAACCCTCAACCAGCTTTTGACTGAAATGGATGGATTTGAGGCAAATACCGGGGTGATCATCCTGGCGGCGACTAACCGCCCTGAGGTTCTCGATCCGGCTTTACGCCGTCCCGGTCGATTTGATCGCCAGATTGTCGTCGATCGTCCCGACAAGTTGGGGCGAGAGGCAATTCTCAAAGTGCATGTGCGTCCGGTGAAGCTGGCGGAGGATGTGAATTTAATAGCGATCGCCGCCCGCACTCCCGGCTTTGCCGGAGCCGATCTGGCGAATTTGGTGAACGAAGCGGCACTCTTAGCGGCACGGCAGGGGCGGGAAGCGGTCATAATGGCTGATTTTAATGAGGCGATCGAACGGGTGATTGCCGGACTTGAGAAAAAATCTCGTGTGCTGAATGAGATAGAGAAAAAGACTGTCGCCTATCACGAAGCAGGGCACGCGATCGTGGGGGCTTTGATGCCCGGAGC
>JANRIN010000145.1:0-19927 GCA_033764965.1 Leptolyngbyaceae cyanobacterium bins.302
TCTTTTACAAACATTGCCTAGTTGTTCAATTAACTAATTCAAGAAGCACCTTAATTCAGAAGCTTGAAATTAACTCACTTCAGATCTAACAGATAAATCTATTGTTTCGTCCTCACAAAGGGGTTAAGCCGTATAACGTTCGCAATCACCGGACACCAGTAACTTTTGCGACTAACCAACCAGACTGCAATGTTCCGGTGCATTGCGGTTGTTCTACGGCTGGCGCTCACGAATAAAACGCCTCGTACTCATCATGATCGCCAATCCAAAACCACGTTATAGTATCTCCTGATAACACTCCTAAAGCTCGGTAGCTCTTTGTTACACGCACTGACCAAATGTCTTCTTCGCTGTTGATGCACTTAAAATGTAACGATGGATGAAATGGATTCTCTGCCCATAATCGATAAGCTTTCCTCGCTCCGGCTCTAACCGCTGAACTCATAGCGCGATAATTTTCCCAAAACGAGGGTAACGTCTCAGACTTCATAGCTGCTCATAATCCATCGGCGTAGACAATCCCGCTGCAATCTCCGCTCTGGCTTTCCGGGCTGCTGCAACTAGATTATGATTCGTCCGCTTGAAGGAGTTATCCCATCGCTTTTCTTCTTCAATTTCTGCAATATACGCTCGAATATGCTCCACTACCTGCTCTTGAAGCTCATCAGGCAGAGACTCAACCATTTTAACAATCGTGGTAATGGCAGGGGAAGACATAGCATCTATCAGCGTAGTGGGTCTTCTTTATTTTACAACCTACGCCACAAATCAACCATCCCAAAGCGAGACCTCAACTGCGTGTTTCCTTATCCAAACTTGACACCGCTCAATCACATCCTTATCCAAGTCTCTCGCTTGTTCCTGTCCCTTCTGAAACTCATCCCCGAAATATCTCTCCCAGATTCCGTCGTATTCCCAATAAGCCCCAATCAAATTCTGAATATCATGCGAATCACCTACAAATTTCTGGCTATACTCATATAGACTACAAACTCTATAAACTTCCATGATTCTAGCCAAACCAACTTCCGGTTCAACCGCTAATGTTGCAACTTGCTGAATGGAGTAGTGTAGAACACCCCAAATACAATCTTCAATGGATTCCGGCACAACCACCTTTAACTCAGCTAGCGCATCCATAAAAGCAGAACCGATTTCCAATAAATTATCTTCTGCATCAAGAGCCGTATCCACTAAAGCAGGTGAATAAAACCCTGAATTTAAGGCTTCATCAGCTACTTCCCGAAGCTCAGTGCAAGTTGCCAAATTGAGGCGATAACGAGATCCATGAAACTTCAGCTTGTCAAACATTGACGGAAACAGGTAAATACTCCGAACGCCCACACCGAAAACCTAAGACGTAGAACGTTGCCCATCACCCGCCGCAGAAAAGCTCGAATGCTCACAGACAACCTTTCGACGGTCGGGTGCATGGGCGTTGTTATACTGCTTTGGCTAAGCTGATTCTAAATGAGAGACCGGAATTTGTTCAGTTCTCTCAGGCGCTTTTGCGCCAGTTGCAACGGCATGAACTGCATGAAGAATTGCGGCTGAGTAATATCGATTGCCGCAAGTATCACAAACACCAATCGTCACATCTTCGAGAATGACAAATCCATCTCTATGTTTGAATGCCTCACGTTTAACGGTTCGAGGTTGAACGGTTCCTTCGCAATACTCACATCTATATCCATACATACGATTAGCCCTCAAGCTCTGTGACTTCATAAACCGTGATGATTAGATAACGTCCGGTACTAGCGAACCGCCCAACCACTCCAACAGGCGTTTGTTGATCCAATGCAGTGCCTACTACTACATATTTTGTGCCTCTGGGGTCATCTTTTTCAACCCGCATGACTTGACCACTCAGAACAGCCTCTTCCACATCAAGGATAGTCAGTAAATCCTCCGCCATCTCCTCCATTGCGTGGGCTGACATATCATATTGACAAAGCCGAATTTTCTCTCTGATACGTTCGATATCACTACGAGGCACTTGTTTGTTACAATTCACACATTCTAATTGTAACAAACATCATATCTTCCACGTTCTTTAGTTTCTAAGAATGAGCTATCTATATATAGCTCTATCTTAAGATTTGCGAGGTATTCTGTTGAGCATATAACGGTTTTCTCTAATACCCGATAATTCATCAACCTCTGAAAAGGAAGAAGGATCTTTACTATTAGTGATAGTAGATGGAGATTTTAGAGAATAAATTCCAAGATCATTCTTAAGGGCAAGGAATAGGTCTAGAAATTGCTTTTTTTATCTGACTAAGCGAATCTGAATTATTCAACATATCTTGCAACTCAGAATCACTCATTTGGCTCAGATCAGCCAACATCAAATAAAGACGATGGATTGTTTGTTGTGGCTGTGCTCCTAAAAAGATTGCGTTCTTTGTGTCCCATTCCGTTAATACAGGAAAAAGATCTTTAATATCTTTGGGAGTTACCTGCTTTAAATTAATTTAATGAACCACGTCAACGAATGGAGATAGTAACTCAGGATAAACCTCCAATCTTTTCTCGAAAAGCTTTCCAGCATAACGGTGAAAATACTCATCACGAAGCTTCTGGGTTTCTATTCTAGACTGGCGCAAAGATACAAAAAGAGAAGCAGTTACAGAGGAAAAGACTCCTACTAAAGCTATTAACGCTGACAGGACACCTTCTGCCATTTTGCAACACCACGTTTGTAATACAACTAGCCTCAAAGATAACTCACGATTCGGATGTCCTAAAACTGGATACCGATAGGCAACCTCCAAACTGCGCCTTCACCGGGGACTTGGCAGTATAACAACTTATTACATCGACTTTTTTCTCGATAATGCCCTGATTCGGATGTTACATTCATCAGTATTCTTCTGATTTCTGAAAAGAGGGGACATCATAAGATTTTTTTTACATGATATTGCTATCAGAGGATGTTATTGAGAAGTTTTGCGTGAATTGACGGTGAGAAATGTGTCTGGATTGTTTGTATCGTCTCGAATATTGGGCGATCGCTGGAGTAACTGGAGCGATCGCCAAAATCCTTCAAAGTCTCACGCTGCTTCATGGAGCTTAATCAAGGCTTTTTGATCTACTGTCTGGTTATCCCAAAACAAAAATCGAGAGCAGAAACTGTTTCAGGTTTCTGTCTCTCGACCAGTGCTCTAGTTGTTCAATATCAGTCAGAAATCAGTCACGATTAAGTCAGTTCGTACTTCCTGCTGCCCAGGTTTGGCGAAACTGATCGCCCATCTTCATGCCCAACTGTTTGTAACGATTGCCTATTTCCATTCCCACTTGCTTACGCTTGGCACCCAATTGTTGAGATTGAGCAGTCATTTCAGATGGAGTGGTATCAGTCCGATCGAGCAGGTCCTGATGCTCCAGCTTCAAAGCTTGCAATTTTTGCATTTTCTCGTTGCGGATGTTCGCAAACTCAGCTCGAAACTGCTTGTATGCCTCAGCTTTGGGATTTGTCACCTCAGTAGCGGATTGAGCTGCTGTCCCGACTGCATCTTGGGCAAACGCGGCTTGGGGTTGGATCAAAAACATACTTCCCACTAAGAACACGGTTGCTACAACGAGCAGAATCGGCGCAAAAATCTTCTTGACAGTCATGATGGTTTACCTCTTTAGGAGAGCTAAGGTAGAGCCGAATTTGCAGGTAGTGTGTTGCGAAAACGTTAACCACTAACCCTTGTCCTGTCTGAACTACCATCACTTTTGTTTACAGTTCTTAGATTACTGCGAAATGAGGGCAGGTGCTTCATGCTATTCGATAATTTTCTTTCACCCAAGTGGAGGAACTCAAACAGGGAGTTTTGAGGGCGTATATTTTAGCCGGAATTGAGCATTTAACCTGCGAGACATTGCAAAAATAGCGCTTATGAGTATTGTGTTGAGTAGAAACTGCCTGCGATCGAGGTTAGCCCAATGGATGAATCAAGCCAGAATCCCCAACCAATGCCACCTTTTGCCGAGAAGAATGATGCCACGCCTCAGATTGGAGGTGGTTTGCCCATCATTCAGTATTGGGCAGAGCATACCTTGTCTCCAGAAGGACCAAAGTTGTGGCAAACCTTATTGCAGAAGAGTGCCTGTCTTTCCTGTTCCTGGGGCACGGGTGGACAAAAAGGGGGGTTCACCAATGAGGACGGGGAAAAGTTACAGCGCTGCATGAAAAGCGCAGAGGCAATTTTGGCAGAAATCAAACCTGCTGTGCCGCCCCAGTTCTTTGAGCAGCAGAGCGTTGAACAGTTGCAACAGTTGACTTCAATGGCAACCGATCTCCTGGGGCGGTTGAGTTTTCCAATGATTTTGCGGGCGGGGAACACCCATTACGAGCGCATTTCCTGGGACGAAATTTATCAAATTGCTGAAACTGCTTTTCGCCAACCACCCGAACGAGTCACATCTTACAGTTCCGGTCGGGCATCGAATGAAGCGGCGTATGTGTTGCAGTTAATGATGCGATCGCTCGGCTCCAATAACCTGGCAGACTGTTCCGATCTCTGCCATGCGCCTTCCACCACAGGCTTGAACCAAATGTTTGGCACCCGGACTTCAGTCGTAAGCCTGGAAAGTCTGAATCAAGCCGATTGTGTAGTGCTGACGGGGGGCAATCCTGCCTATAATCAACCCCGCTTCATGAATGAGTTGATTAAGTTGCGGGACAGGGGCGGCAAAGTGATTGTGATCAATCCCATCATGGAGATTGGGTTGGTGAAATTTGGCTCTCCCGCCTTCCCCGTCAAGTCGTTAATTCCTGGTTCCGCAATTGCCAATCTCTATCTGCAACCCATTCCCGGTAGCGACACGGCTCTGTTTATCGGCATTCAAAAAGCATTGCTGGAAAAGAACTTTGTCAAATTCGACTACTTGCAGGCATACACCGAAGGCTGGGAAGCGGTAGTCGAACAGGCGAGATCGACCGACTGGGAAGCGATTACGTCCATCTGTGGTGTTGCTCAAGCCGAGATCGAAGCGGCAGCAACCATCATTGGCAGATCGAAAGGAGTTGTGTTCGGTTGGGGCATGGGCATTACCCAGCAAGCCAACAGCGTCGATAATGTGTTAGCCATCTCCAACACGGCTTTGGTCACAGGCAATGTAGGCAAGGTGGGGGCGGGAGTGATGCCCATTCGCGGACATTCCAACGTGCAGGGCTTTGGCTCAATGGGAGTCACTGTCAAGCTCAGGCAAGAGATCCAGCAAGCGTTGGAAATCCTGTTAGGTCGCTCGCTGAACCGAGAACCGGGTTATCATACCCGCGACTTGATCGAAGCCGCAGATGCAGGCAAGGTGGATACCTTGATCTGTGTGGGTGGGAATTTGTATGGTGCAAATCCCGATTCCACTCAAGCCAAGCGAGCATTAGGCAAAATCGATACCATTATCTACTTTGCGACAAAACCGAATCCGGGACATTTTCATGGATTAGCCAAACAGAATACGATCGTGATTCCAGTGTTAAATCGACTTGAGCAACCATACAAAGTCACCACTGAGTCTGGTAATAATTTTGTAAGACTGAGCGATGCAGGCAAGACTCACTTAAAAGATGCTGATTTGATTACAGAAGTGGCGTTTATCACCGAACTTGCCCATCGCCTCATGGGAGATTCCCCTGTTAACTGGCGACAACTGCAAAATCCCAAGTATATTCGCCAACTGATTGCCCAAACCATTCCCGGTTATGAGAAGATTGGCGCGATCGATGACACCAAGGAAGAATTCACCATCTCCGGACGCATCTTGACGGAACCAACGTTTCCCACGCCATCTGGCAAAGCAACCATGTTTACCACGCCCCTACCTGTCCTGTCTTTACCAGCAGCGAAAGAGTTTGGTGTCCCAGAATCAACCCAGTCTGTCGTTGTGGCATTGATCACTGCCCGTAGCTATGCCCAACACAACACAGTCGTTTACAAAATTGGCGACAAATATCGCGGCATCTCTCACCGCAACTGCATCTTGATGAATCGTCTGGATGCCACCAGTGCCGGATTGCAGGAACATCAACAAGTGACTGTTCAGGGAGATGCGGGCAAACTGGAAAATGTTGAAGTGATTTTTGGAGCCGTGCGCCAGGGTGCTGCCCTGATGTTCTACCCAGAAGTGAACGCCATCTTCAAAGCCAGAACAGAACCGCGATCGGGCACTCCTGCCTTTAAGCGGGTTCCAGTAGTGGTTTACGCCGTTTGAGCCAGTATCGCCTCATGCAAATACTCAGGTAGTCCCACGATAGGCTTGTCTATGCACATTACTCGAAGTTTACATACAGCGATTTTGGTGACAGACCTGGAAACAGCCGAACACTTTTATGGCACCGTGTTAGGGCTGGAAAAGGTGTCGCGAGAATTGCGGTTTCCGGGTGCCTGGTACGAGGTGGCAGGCTATCAAATTCATCTTATGGTGGGAGACGTGCCAGAACTCTACAATGCCGAGAAGTGGGGACGCAATCGCCATCTCGCCTTTGCAGTTGTCGATCTGGATGCAGCCAAAGCGCAACTGTTAGCACACGATCGCCCGATTCAAACGAGTGCCTCAGGACGAGCCGCCATTTTCACCCAAGACCCGGACGGCAACGTGATCGAGTTGAGTCAGGTGTAAGCTGGAGCACTAACGATCGCATTCTGACCAGAGCTATACTCTTTAAGGCTGAGTAGTTGTGGGGTTTTTATGCGAATTCGGCGATCGCTGATCGACAGCCTGATAGCGGGATTGGTGGCACTGGGGTTAGCGTTCACGTTGCACGCCTGCCAATCAACGCCCCAAACCTCCCCACCCCCCAGTCCAGCCGCCGAAGTCGCTCAGCCATCCCCCACCGCAACTCCGCTGCCACCGGAAACACTCGCGATCGTCAACAGCGCCGGATCGAAGGGGTTGTTTAAACCCGATCGGGGTGACGTGCGATTCGTGGTCATCAGCGACTTGAACAGCGCCTATGGGTCTGTCACTTACGATCCAGAAGTGGATACGGCGATCAAACTCATGCCCTTTTGGAATCCAGATTTGGTGCTGTGCAGTGGCGATATGGTGGCTGGACAAAATCCTGGATTACCTGATTCTCGCTTTTCGGAAATGTGGGCAGCCTTCAATCGGCAAGTTGCCGCCCCTCTACGTCAGATGAACATACCCTTTGGGATGACAATGGGAAATCACGATGCCTCCAGTGCCTTAAGCGTATACGGCAAGTTTTTGTTTCAACGAGAGCGGGATGTCGCCGCAGATTATTGGAAGCAACCTGCTCACAATCCTGGGGTCAGCTTTGTGGATAAATTTGAATTTCCCTTTTACTACACGTTTGAGTTCAATGACATTTTCTTTCTAGTGTGGGATAGTTCTTCCACCCATCTGCCGGAATCTAAACTAGCTTGGGTGGAAAAGGCATTAGGCAGCGAAAAGGCGCAGTCTGCAAAAATGCGTGTAGTCATCGGACATCTTCCCTTGTATGCCGTTGCAGTCGGACGAGATGAGCCAGCGGAAGTGGTGGAAAACGCTGATGCCATGCGTGCCATGCTGGAAAAGTACAAAGTTCACACTTATATCAGCGGACACCATCACGCTTACTATCCGGCTCACCGTGGCAAGCTACAGCTCCTCCACATGGGCATTCTTGGATCGGGTCCCCGCCCTTACCTGGTTGGCAGTCAGGCACCGCGCAAATCTCTCACCGTCGTTGATGTCAACTTTGACTCGCCCGAACTCACAACCTACACCACCTATGACATGCAGACGTTGCAGTTGATTTCATACAGTGAACTCCCGCGCATGATCGTTGGAAATAATGGGGTGGTGATCCGCCGAGACGTGGAGCAGTTATCCCAGGAAGAACAGCAGGCTTGCGAAAGCCAGATCGGAATTGCAGGCTGTAGCGCTTAAAGTACTTCAACAGGCTTCATTCAATGGATTCATCCACCGAGCACAAACGTTAGCCAGATTTCAAAGAACAAGCGGGTGTTCAAAACTGGGTAGTCCCTCGGCGACAGGCACTTGAGTAACGATTTGACAATATTAGGAAACGGCGATAGCGTCAAACACCATTTTTTATTTGATAGGGGTTAGAGTACTGTTTTCTGACCCCGTTTTTCCAGTCTTAAGCTTTCTTTCAACACTTCTGCTGCCAATCCTTTACGAATAAAGTCAAATAATAGCGTCTGTGGTGGGGCTTTTGCTGCTTCTAGTCATGATGTGCAAGCAGCTATTTTTGATGGAAGCTTTTGCTGTAATACCTTTAGGTTGAAGTTTTTGATTTAGCAGGGATGAAATCGCTTTAGCATCTCCCTGTCTTGCTTGAGCCAAAACGGATATTTGGGAGCTTTCCATAGGCACTCCGACGAGGCAGAAATAATTGAACTCTTCTAACTGCTAGAGTGCTCTGACGTACTCTCAAGCTAACCAACGTGCAAACTACTTTACTTTACGCTTCCCACAATTCAAACTCATTTAGCATCGCCCTCCACACATACAAACTACAATCACATCTAGACCAGTGACTAAGCAGCCCAACAACGCGATTTATAACAGCAACAGCAACACAGCTACAAAAAGGTGAGGGCTTGTCCTCGAACCTGGGTATTCAGTTTGCCGTGCTCATAAACAACCTGTCCGCCAACGATCGTGGTTACAGCCCAACCTGTTAAGTTCCACCCTTCAAAGGGACTCCAGCCACACTTGGTCAGCAAGTCTTCTCGTCGCACTGGGCGGTAGGTTTCCAGGTCTACCAGAACCAAATCCGCGTCATAGCCTGGAGCGATCGCGCCTTTGTTGGGAATGCGGTAAGCTTTGGCGACAGCGGTAGACATCCAGTTTGCCACCTGGGCAACGGTACAGCGTCCCTGGGCGGCTTGAGTCAGCATCAGAGCAAGAGACGTTTCCACTCCCGGCATTCCCGAAGGACTGTTGGGGTATGCCTTTGCCTTCTCTTCCAGGGTGTGAGGCGCGTGATCCGTGGCAATAAAATCGATCACCCCATCCAGCAACGCCTGCCAAAGCACCTCGTTGTCGTGAGGCGATCGCAAGGGTGGATTCATCTGTGCCAGAGTGCCGATCGTGGCGTAAGCATTCGTGTTCATCAATAAGTGCTGAGGCGTGACCTCGCACGTTACCCAGGTTGGTTTATCTCGTCGCATCAGTTCCGCTTCTTCGGCTGTGGACATATGCAAAATGTGCAAGCGGCGTTGATATTTTTTGGACAACCTCAACGCTAACTCGGTCGCTTCCAATGCCGCTTGATTATCTTGAATTTGGGAGTGAATCGCAGGGTCGGTGATGCCTGCAAACTGTTGTCGGCGTTGGGCAATACGGGCTTGATTTTCAGCGTGGACAGCAATCAGGCGATCGCCCGTGGCAAAAATTTTCTCCAGCACAGCATCTTGATCAACAAGCAGTGCTCCGTGCATCGATCCCATAAAGATTTTGATACCACAAGCTGGCTTGGCTTCCAACAAATCGGGCAGTACTTCAGCCGTTGCTCCAATGAAAAAGCCATAGTTGACGACACACTTCTGGGCGGCTCGTTGCAACTTATCGTCCAGTGCTGCCTGAGTGGTTGTCAGCGGGCGAGTATTGGGCATTTCCAGAAAAGAAGTCACCCCACCTCTGGCACAGGCGCAACTGGCAGTAAATAGGTCTTCCTTATACTCCAACCCCGGCTCGCGAAAATGCACCTGGGGATCAATCACTCCCGGCAACAAAATGAGTCCGTTTGCGTCGATCTCTCTCGTGTGACTTTGGGGAAGTTGGGCAATAGTTGGAGCAACGTGCTCAATGTGTCCACCCTGAGTGAACACGTCGCCAACTCGAAGCTCTCCATCGGGATGAAGAACCAGAGCGTGGCGGATAAGTATCGATGAATTGGCAGTCATGTCCTAATTTCGCAGATTAAAATTATTGATGGGATTTTTACGATAAGCCAATCGTCGCCGATCGTTCCAATCTTGAAGCAGACTGACCCATCTGCGTAACTGTTTCAGGGTGAATGTTACACTCTAATATCTCAAGTTTCCGTTAAAGTAGGGTTTACACCGCTTTCATCCACTCGATTCTTCATCAACCTTTACCGTTTCTATGTCTCAAGCCAATAACCAAGAGCCAGATACCGAACAGAAATCTACGCCACCCACTCGCGAAAATGTTTGGGTTGAAATCCTGAAAACTTTGGGTCTGAGTGCGGTACTGGCATTTGGAATTCGGACGTTTGTCGCAGAAGCGCGATATATTCCATCCCGCTCGATGGTGCCAACTTTGCAGGTAGACGATCGCTTAATCGTTGATAAAGTCAGCTACCACTTCCGCGACCCACAACGAGGCGATATCGTGGTCTTCATGCCGCCGGAAGAAGCCTCAGTTGTTTGTACGGGACCGAGAGTACAAGCCAGTTCGAACAAAGATGCTTACATCAAGCGCATCATCGCTCTCCCAGGAGAGAAGGTAGAAGTTCGGCAGGGTCAAGTGTTTATTAATGACCAGGCGTTGCAGGAAGATTATCTAGAAGAAGTGCCCGACTATCAGTACGGTCCGCGCGTGGTGCCTGAAAATTCCTATTTAGTTCTGGGCGACAACCGCAACAATAGCTGCGATAGCCACTACTGGGGCTTTGTTCCACGGGAGAACATCATTGGGCGGGCGGTGGTGCGGTTTTGGCCCCTGGGGCGCGTGGGAGAAATCACCCCAGAGCCAACCTATGCAACCAAGTAGAAGAATCGATAACATCTTTGTAGTTTTCTATACTATATTTAATGAAAGGTAACAAAGAATTTGGCGGGATTAGTCAAAATTTCGTCGATTCTGAAGTTGTCAGGTTACGAGGGTTGGTTGAGTAATTCAGCGCAGCCAGTTTACTTCGGTTAACGACCGTCGATTGCGTCGATTTGCTCCCGAGCCTCTTCCGGTTTGCTGATTGCTTTCGCTAAGAGGTTGATAGAACGGTGGGTCAACATCCCCTTGCTCGGTTGAGACGGTATGACGCTAAGGCGATCGCTCGGTATTATCGCTTCCGTCCCTGGTTACTGGTCTGGCGTGCGCTGAGAATTATTTCTTCCTTTCTGGGCTTTGTCGTGGGTCTGCAAATGGATCGACGGCAGCACCAGCAGGACACGAACAAGTTTAATCGCGCGGATCAACTCCGACGCATCTTAATTTCCTTAGGTCCAACCTATATCAAAGTTGGGCAGGCACTTTCTACTCGTCCTGATTTAATCCGAAAAGATTTTTTGGAAGAGTTGACCAAACTGCAGGATCAACTGCCCCCCTTTCCGAACGAGATTGCTTTTAGCATTATCGAAGCCCAACTGGAGCGATCGGTGGAGGAGCTTTATAAAGAAATTTCTGCCTCACCCGTTGCGGCTGCCAGTTTGGGGCAGGTGTATCGTGCCCGGTTATACAGCGGCGAAGAAGTTGCCGTTAAGGTACAACGCCCCAATCTTTTGCCCGTCCTGACCCTGGATTTGTGCCTGATGCGTTGGGCGGCGGGTTGGCTTGCTCCCTGGTTGCCGCTGAACCTGGGTCACGACTTAACCCTGATTGTGGACGAGTTTGGCACCAAGCTATTCGAAGAAATTGATTATCTCAACGAGGGGCGCAACGCAGAGAAGTTTGCGACCAATTTCCGCAATGATCCTCGCGTCAAGGTGCCCTCCATTTACTGGCGCTATAGTAGCCACCGAGTTTTAACCCTGGAATGGATTCATGGCTACAAGCTGACAGACACCGATCGCATCAAGGAAGCCGGACTCGCCAGCGATGAGTTGATTGAAATTGGTGTCACCAGCGGGTTGCAACAACTTTTGGAACACGGCTTTTTCCATGCTGACCCCCATCCCGGCAACTTGTTTGCGATGGCTCCCCAATGTGAAGTGAACGGCAAAGCGCCCCTGGAGCCGATTAGTGCTCAGATGGCATACATCGACTTTGGCATGATGGATCAGTTGGACGAGCAAACTAAGGAAACCCTGGTTGATGCGGTGGTTCACCTGATTAATAAGGACTACGACGATTTAGCCAGCGACTTCGTTAAACTTGGATTTTTAACGCCTGACATTGATATTCGCCCGATCGTCCCTGCCTTAGAAGCCGTTTTTTCCAGCGCGATCGGGGAGAGTGTGCGTGATTTTAACTTCAAAACGATTACGGATAACTTCTCGGAATTGATGTACGAGTACCCATTTCGGGTTCCAGCTAAATTCGCCCTAATTATTCGCTCTTTGGTGACTCAGGAGGGTTTAGCCTTGACGATTAACCCAAACTTCAAAATTGTGGAGGTTGGCTATCCCTACATTGCCAAACGCCTGCTCACGGGAGAATCTCCCCAATTGCGGCGCCGCTTACTGGAAATTCTGTTCAAAAATGGCAAGTTTCAATGGCATCGGCTAGAAAACCTGATCTCCATTGCTCGCACCAACGGTAATTTCGATTTTCTCCCCTCTGCCCAGTTAGGGTTGCAGTTTTTGCTGTCTGACGAAGGCAAGTTTCTGCGGCAACAGGTGTTGATTGCCTTAACCGAAGACGATCGCCTGCATACAGAAGAAGTCCAACGAATTTGGAACCTGGTAAAAGACGACTTGCAACCCGGCAAATTGTTCAACGCTGCGATCGGTGCGCTGGCAGAACTGACTCCTCTCGCTGGAACTGCCATTTTGCGCGGCTAGTGCAATTTCAACTAACCTGCTGTTGACCTGACTTTGGATGGGCACGGTCAAGCACCTTTGCCCATCCTACGATGAAGGGAAGTTCTTTATTGGAACTTATACCAATTTAAACAGTGACAAGGGCACATTCCTTGCACCGATCCCCCTCAATCCCCTTTGATCAGGGGGATGCCGCAGGACGTTCGGCGATGCTCAGTCGAGCCGCAGGGGGATCTTAATCTATAGCGTGTTGAAAGCAAGTTGGTATCAGTTAGCATTCGATGCGTGTTGGCGGACTGGAATTTGGATCACAAACTTTGCCCCCTCCCCAGGAACAGACGCACAAGTGAGAGAACCCTGGTGTCTTTCGGTCACAATTTGGTAGCTAATCGACATTCCCAATCCAGTACCTTTACCCACCTGTTTGGTAGTGAAGAACGGATCAAATAAACGTTGTTGTATGCGCTCAGGAATGCCAGGACCATTGTCCGCGATCGCGATTCGCACCCACTGACGATCAACCACCGTTGTCTGAATCCTGATGGTAGGAGATGTTCGCTGTCCCTGGTCATTGGTTTCTGGCAGATTGCCTGTTCCAAATGACAAATGACCAGTGACCAAGGACTCTTCCAACGCATCGATCGCGTTGCTGAGAATGTTCATAAACACCTGATTGAGTTGTCCGGCGTAGCACTCCACCGGGGGCAACTCGCCATAGTGCTTAACAACTTGGATGCCTGGTGCGTTCGATTTGGGCTTCAGACGGTTTTGCAGAATCAGTAGAGTGCTTTCGATGCCGTCATGAATGTCCACAGTCTTAAATTCGGCTTCATCCAGACGGGAGAAGGTTCGCAAAGATTTGACAATTTCTCGAATGCGATCGGTGCCTACCTGCATGGAATTTAGCAGTTTGGGTAAATCATCCATCAAGAACTCTAAATCAATTTCCTCCTCCCGTTTCACGATGTAGTTCGGAGGTTTTGCACAATCCTGGCGATACAGGTGCAGCAGTTCTAGCAGGTCGTGGGTGTATTGCTCGGCATGGCGCAAATTACCATGAATAAAGTTCACCGGGTTATTAATTTCGTGCGCCACTCCAGCCACCATTTGCCCTAAGCTGGACATCTTTTCACTTTGAATTAATTGCGTTTGAGTCCGTTGTAATTCGTGCAAGGTTTGTTCTAGTTCGTGGGTTTGTTGCCGAAGTTCCGCTTCTGATTCGCGTAAAGCCGCTTCAGCCTGCTTGCGTTCTGTGATGCTGAGACCTGTTCCGCGAAAACCGACAACATTGCCCTGCTCATCTAGAAGGGGAATGCCATTAACCTCTTCCCAAACCATATCGCCGCTGGGAGTAATGTCGCGATGCTGAAGTTTGAAGCTCTGTTTACCCGCGATCGCGGTTTGCAGAATTTGCTGCACCACGCCCACATCTTCCGGCGGCATAAACTCAAAGGGGGAATGACCCAGTAATTCTGCTGGGCTGTAACCCTTCACCAGCCGAGCTTTTTCTGTCGCAAACGTATAAAGCCCATCCGCATCCAACTCCCAAAGATATTCACCTGCGGCTTCAGAGACATCTCGAAACCGTTGTTCACTGATCCGTAACTGCTCCTGGGCATTTTTCTCTTCAGTCACATCTTCATAACAACCAAAAATGCCGATTACCTCTCCCTGGGTATCGTGTAGCGGAATCATGCTGTTGCGAATCCAGATCCGAGAACCATCGTCCATCACTTTGCACTCCTCAATGTTGATTTTTGAGGTGTTGCTTTGCATGAGCGCAAAATCTTCCTGGCGATAAATTTCTGCTACGTCTTGCCAGAGGTCAAAGTCATTCTTACCAATGAGAGCTTCGGGAGAAGCCAGCCCTGCATCTTGAGCAAACAGCTTGTTGCAGCCGATGTAGCGCAGGTTTTTGTCTTTCCAAAAAACCCGCTGCGGCAAAGTATCGAAGACGAGTTGCAGGAGTTGTTTTGATTCTCGTAGAGCTTGTTCTACATGGATGCGATCGCTGATATCAAATGCAGTGCCCACCAGACGATGAATTTTTCCAGTGTGATCTCTCAGAGGGTTGAGCGTGGTCAGCCACCAGGTTGGTTGATTTTTGAAGGCAATACATTCTTCATAAACGAGAGTCTCTCCGGCATCCACACATTTTTGCATTCGCTGGCTAATTCCGTCGCCATCTGCCCCAAACAGTTCTTGCATCGTTTTGCCAAGCACGTCCGCATTGCGGTAGCCAGTGACTTGTTCGGCAAAGGGATTCAGTCCAGCGTGGCGAAACTCTCCCGCTTCGTGAACATCAATCACAAAAATTTCGTGGTTGACTCCTTCATAGATATTGCGGAGGAACAGTTCGCGATCGCGCAGTCGCGCCTCTGCTGCTTTGCGTTCAGTCGTATTGTTCCGAATTGCGATGTACTGATAAGGTAAGCCCTGGGCATTCAGCATTGGGACGATCGTTGTTTCAACCCAGTAGCAAGTGCCATCCTTGGCTCGATTTTCAATTTCGCCTTTCCACACTTTTCCACTCGAAATAGTTGCCCACATTTGATCAAAAAAAGCTTGAGAGTGCTTTCCAGAACTCACAACTTCGTGCGTTTTACCGACTAATTCTGCCCGACTGTAGCCCGACAAAGCACAGAATTTATCATTAACCGACAGCAAGACGCTATTCGTGTCAAACACATCCACAACCGCAGATTGATCCAGGGCAAGCTTGAGGACGGCTAATTCTTGCAGCGATTGTTGCAACTGGGTTTCTGCCTGTTCCCGCTGTTGCAAAGCCCGATCGCGCTCTAGCTTGTCCTGTTCTAGCTGGTCGATCACCCGTTGCAGTTCTTGAGTCCGCGCAATCACAATACTTTCTAAGTTTTCCTTCGATCGCCGCAACTCGATTTCAGCTTGTTTGCGTTTGGTGATGTCGAGCAGCACACCACAGTAAGCAACGTCTCCATTGGGCATCTGAAACGGAGTAGCATCCCCTTGCAGCCACCGTTCTTCCCCGCTGGGTTTAATTAAGCGTCCTTCAAAATGCCACGGGCTGAGATTTGCAATCGCTTCAGCCACAGAAGCAATATAGCACCTCACATCCTGGGGATGAATCCGGGCAGTAAAGGCTGATAAATTTTGGATCACATCATCAGGGCGAATCCCCATAATGTTCCAAATTCCATCACTGATGTAGTTCATGCGCCATTGACTATCTTTAAAGCAAAATTGAAAGATGGCTCCTGGTAGGTTTGCTGCCAGATTTTTAACGCGATTATCACTGGTGGCAAGTGCAGTTTCAATTCTTTTATACTCTTGAGTACTATTCCTGAGCTGCTTGTTTGCTTTTTTAAGATTTTGATTTTTTTGATTCAGCTTTTTTCTGAGTCGCTGGTTCTCAGTTTTAAGCGAGTCAATACTCAGTTGATGATGAATAATTTCTTGTGATAGTTGAATCTTAGATTGTTTTTCGCCTGTCTCTTTAGCACTGGCATAAATCAATCCATCTGGAGCCAAAACAACTTTCCAGGATAGTTTACAGTAGCATCCATTCTGATGTTGTAGTCGATTCTCAAAGCTGGCTGGCTCGGAGTCTGAGCAGGATAGTTGAGCGATCGCTGCAATCGTATCAGCGACATCATCCGGGTGAATGTAATCAAACCAGGATTTTGGCTCTGTTTGGCTGTGACTCCAACCTAAAACGTCTGTCCAAGCTGCATTTGTGTAATGAATAGAGCCATCCTGGGAGAACACGCCGACTAAATCCCAGGACAGTTGTAAAAAAAGGCGATCGCTGAACTTTGTTGAGACTGACCACTCCTTAGAGTTATTGTGCATAGTAATCTGGAACACAAGAGGACAGGGTAAGGGACAAACGAACTTCCGTTAGGGTGCCCAGATTCAGTCCTTTATTCCCACTGCGTAATTAAACCGTCTTCGTAGACTCGTAGCGATCGTCCTCGCCAAAACACTTTCTGTCCGTAAGCTCCGGCAACCCAGATCAGAAAGCTTAATCCATCTCGTAAAGGCAACGCCCACAACCAGCGGGTTAACTGAGGCGCATTCATGGAACGAAGCGAAATCCACACTTGACCATAACGAATCAACCCTGTGGCAAAGGTGAGGGCGATCGCCCAGGGAGCAAACCCGGTCAGGAGCAGCAACGGCAAGCAAAACACCATACCGTAGCAGAAAATCATGGAATAGTATTGTGCGCCTCGGTTGAAGCGAATTGTCCGCGCCCAACGCAACTCGCGTTTGTAAACCTCTGCAATGCTCTCGGTGCCTGTATCCGACTCCAGCACGTAGGGAGACAATTCCACAATGTATCCAGCTTGAGCGGCGCGTTTACCCAGATTGTAATCAGAGCCAATCCGGTTGAGATGCAAGCCGCCATAGTGGTTGAGGGCAGTTCTGCGGGTGGCGATCGTGGTGCCAATGGCGCACTTCAGTCCTCCGTCCATTGCCCGCGCAATCAACAAACTGGGGATGAAATCGAAGCAACGCCCAAAGGAGGCGATCGCGGCTCCCAGGGATTGAGGCGTGTAGCCAATGTAAGCACAGGTCACCATCCCAACTGTTTCATTGCTGAGTAAGGGTTGGGTCACGGTATGGATGTAATCGGGATGAACTCGAATATCACTATCCACAAAAATCAGAATCTCGTTCGGCGTTACTTCCAGCAAATAGCTCAAGCTACTGTCCTTGTGGTTAATGCCGCGCGGCTCCAATCCGGTAAACAGTCGAACTTTGTTGGGATAGTGCGCCACCAATTCTTGCAGCATTGGAACGGCGGGATCGTTGGGATCAACGACACCAAACAGTACCTCATAATCGGGATAGTTTTGAGTGCATAAGGATGTCCAGTTTTCCCAAGCTCCGGCATCCAAACCGCAAACGGGCACGAGGATAGAGACGGAAGGTTGGGGGTTGGGGGTTGGGGGTTGGGCTTGTGTCTTTTCGTCTAATTTCTGACTCCTGCCCCCTATTGCCTGATTGCCAAAAAATTGATGGGTAAAGAAAGCACACGCCAGATAGAAAACGATCCCGCCAGCAATCAAGATAACCAATGCCACCTGCAACGCAATCACCATCTCTAACCCCTCATGCTCTTGCCCCTGATCTCCATTCTCCCACTCCTAACCTCCAGTCCCAATATGCTGCCGCACCATTTCCCGATATGCCGCTTCCATGTCGCGGGCAAACTGCTTGCCATTCCACAAGGGAGCCGTTTGGCGCGAATTTTTCAGTTGCCAGTGAACGCTTTGCCGCAGATCCACATCCAGTCCAAAACGAACGCCCCACTCCACGTATTCTGCATCTGTCCAGGCGATGCCTGCTTCCACCCCGGCATTTTTCAGCATGGTATAACTATTCCGAGCAGCGAACTGTTCCCCCACGCGCGTCACCAGGGGAATTCCCATCCACAAAGTTTCCAGGGTAGTGGTGGCACCGTTGTAAGGAAACGTATCTAGTACCACATCCGCGATCGCCAAATTCGCCCGATGCACTGCTTCAGAAGGAGCTTCAGGAAGGAATCGTAACCGATCGCGATCAACGCCCGCTTCTGCTGCCAATTCGTAAAAGAACTGCTGAATCACTTCCTGATCGGCAATGCCCTTAATTAAAAAATAGCTGTTGGGCACTTGTTTGATAATTTGCAGTTGAAGTTTTGCGGTGTCGCGATGCCGTTTATAACCCCGTTGACCGCTGTAGTACAAAACCGCATCGGTGGGCAAATCTAATTCATCTCGACGCAGGGTCGGAATGCCGACTTCAAATCCATCTACGGCAATATAAGTTTGGGGCAATCGCCAAAGTTTTTCAACGTAGTATTCCTGGGCATTGTCGGGCAACACATAAGGATCGGCAATGAAATAATCCACCGTAGACAGACCGATCGCATCCCAGGCAAGCCACGTCACCTGAATCGGAGCTGGTTTCATACTCAGAATATTTACTGTTGTATCCAGCGTTACGCTATCCAGATCAACCAAAATATCCAGATCGTCTGCAAAAATCGCTTCTGTGGCTTCAATTCGTCTGCTACCTAGCTTGCGAGCATGATCAGCAATCTGCAAAAACTGGGGACGCAGGGCATCGTCGGCTAACTCGCCATAGTTGATGAAGTAAAGATAGATTTCAAACTGGCTGCGATCGTGGTGTTGCAAAAGCCAGCGACACAGCCAACCGACCGAATGTTCATGGAAACAGTGAGAGATGTAACCAATTTTGAGTTTGCGATCGAGGTTGAGTTGCGATCTCCACTGAATATGCCGCGCCTGATATTGATCAAAGTGGGCTTGATTATGGAACTCCATATTTGCCTGACTGATCTTAAACAGGTCTTGTTGAAGCTGCCGATTCACACGGGGGGCATCGCGAAAATAGGGAAAGGCAAAGATGACTGTATTCAGCCGCGAGTTGCGTACCAAATCGAGCGGGATAGGAGGATGAGCAATTAAGTCCTGCAACATCTGTTCATGCTGGGCTAAGGTGGCAACGGCTTCATCCCAATACCCGCCCGCGTTCAGCAACGCCCGCAACAGTTGATAGTTGGCATAGATGCGATCGGAAAGTTCTGGTGCTACTGCTAAACCGTGCTGTGCCGCATCAATGCCCTTCTGGTACTGGCGCGAATTTTGATAGAACTGGGAAATATCAACCAGAACATCAAAATTGTCCGGTTGCAATTCCAGACAAAATTCAGTCAAGTAAGCCGCCAAGCCAGGAGCATGGTTCAACAGGGCGATCCGCAATGCGCCAAGGAGAACGACATCAATATAAGCGTCGGGCTGAACGTGCGATCGACAAACATCGGCAAACTCAGTAATATGAGGGTAGAGTAGCGGGAAAGCGAGCAACCCTTGCAATACTTTCAGCAATAATGAGGCATCCACTGGAAGGGTAGGTTGGCGCAGTCGCTCCAGAAGTCCCAACTCCACCAAATCATCAGGCACAAACGTTTTTAGCTGAAGGGATAATGCGACAATTCGCAGCAAATTATTCACATCTTCGGGGCAAATTTCTCGTAAATGCTGCCGAACTGCCCAGGCAAGCTCAGGTCGTTCCAGGGCAGCTTGGCGATCGGCTTCCTGCTCCAAAATCTGCCCTAGTTGTTGTGTCCAGATTTCAACCTGGTGTGGCTCACCCTCCGCTATTGGCATCAACCAGGTCATCTGGGCTTCGGCTTCCTGCCCTTGCAGCAACCATGCCAATCCTAAATACCAGTAGGCAGACATCTCACCCGGATCAGCCGCGATCGCCTGCTCATAAAGCGATGCTGCCTGGTCGTATTGCTGGTC
>JANRIN010000335.1:0-10987 GCA_033764965.1 Leptolyngbyaceae cyanobacterium bins.302
GATAGCAAACCACTGAGTGCCCAGGCGGTTTGAGAAACGGTGCTGTCTCCCTGTCCCATGTAGGCACGGTTGTTGTAGCTGAAACAGGTTTCGCCCCAACCGCCGTCCCGGTTTTGGCAGGTAACTAACCAAGCGGCTCCCCGTGCAATTTCCCGGTGATGGGTATCCGGCGCAATCAGAGACAGGGCAGACAGTACGCCACTGGTGCCATAGATGTAATTCACACCCCAACGCCCAAACCAGCAGCCTTCGGGTTCCTGCTCCTGGCTGAGATAGGCAAGGGCACGATCGATCGCGTTTGAGTCGAAGGATTTGATCAATTGCTGACCTGTGACTCCCAACCGTCCCACCATCTCCAAAACTCGTGCAGTGACATCGGCAGTGTTGGGATCGATCATGGCTTTGAGATCGCCGTAAGGCACCTGGTTTAGCCAATCGGCATCATTGTTTAAGTCAAAGGCTGCCCAACCGCCAGGATGACATTGCATCGACGCAACCCATTTCACGGCACGAGTGATCGCCTGCTGCTTCAACTCTTCATTGGGCATCTGGATTGCATTGAGTGCCATCACGACAACAGCCGTATCATCCACATCTGGATAAAAGCGGTTGATGAACTCAAATGCCCAGGCTCCTGGCATCCCCACTTTATTCTTAACTGCCCAATCGCCGTAGTCCAAAATTTGAGCATCCAGCAACCATTGCCCCCCCTCGACCAAAGCGGGATGATCGGGAGCTAAACCAGAATCCACCAAAGCTCGCATCACAAGTGCCGTATCCCACACCGGAGACACGCAGGGCTGCACCCAGTAAATATCCTCTCGCTCAATGGCAAAGCGATCGACCGCCTGCAAGCCTCGTTCTACGATCGGGTCATGGGCATCGTAACCCAAAGCTCTTAGCGCCAGCAGCGAGTTCAACATGGCAGGAATAATGCCGCTCCAATCCCCCGTCGCTTCTTGCCGCTCCAGCACCCACTTCTCCGCCTCCCGAATTCCTGCTTCTCGAAAAGGCACCCAATTCAAACTTTCAGCAACCTTGAACGCATTATCCAGCCAAACAAATACATCTGACCAGTCTCCCTTGCGAGGTAGCTCAAACCTGGCATTGGCTCGTCCCTCAACATACAACTCATCCAAGTGAATAGCTGGATCAACGATGTAAACAGGTTTTTTGTCAAACACAATCAATAGCGGAACGGTGCTACCCCGCGCCCAACTGGACATCTCATAAATCGGAAAACTGTCTGGCAGTAGCATGATCCAGGCTGGCAGCGAGGGCAAGCCTTGCCAGTCGTAACAGCCGATTAATGCCAGATGGAATTTTGTGAAAATCCGCGTTTTGCTGATGCCGCCGCGATCGAGAATAAAGTGCTTGGCTTTTTGCAGTGCCGGATCGGAAGCAGGGACTCCCAACAGTCGCAGTGCCATGTAAGCTTCAACTGTGGTGCTGAGTTCGCCGCCATCCCCGTAAAACAGTTCCCAACCGCCATGCTCCCGTTGCTCACGGCGCAGATAGTTTTCCACTTTATGTAATGGACGAGTCGCCTCAGTGCCCCAAATCTTGTGCAACAACACCGCTTCTGCGGTAATAGTGACGTTTGACTCTAAATCTGCCCACCAATAGCCCTTGGGATTGCGGATTGATAGTAAGTAATCCTGACTTTTACCAATGACTTCATCTAACTTGGCGATCGTATCTTCCAGTGATGCCGATGTTGCGTTGTACGGAGATCCCGTTTCTTGACCCTGCGTTTGCATAAGTTAACACTCCTCCCCAATCTGATGTATTGTGCCTTCTGTAGATGAAGCTTGGCAATCATGATGTTGGGTGAATTTGGTTTAGGTGTTGCGCTGCTGTCTGATGCCATCTGGGTGGGATTGCTGACCTTATGGGGTGGCTTTTGGACGTGTGATCAACGGTTGGAGGAAGGGAAAGGAGCTAGAAGGAAGGCATCAGGCATCAGGCATCAGGAATTAGGCATCCGGAGTCCGGAGTCAGGAGTTAGGAGTCAGGAGTTGAGCATCCACTCACCCACTCATCCACTCATCCACTCATCCACTCACCCATTCCCCAACCCTCAACCCCTAACCCCCAATTCCAATCTCCCCTTTGTCTGTGCTGTCATTCCAGCCCGAAATGAGGCGGATATGATTCCTCACGCCCTGCGATCGCTGCTGCAACAGGATTACCCTGGGCAATTTCAGATTGTGCTGGTGGATGACCAGAGTACGGATGGAACGGGAGATGTGGCACAAAAAACGGCTGCGGAACTGGGAAAAACTGAGCAACTGACCGTAATTCAGGCGGAACCGTTGCCTGCGGGGTGGACGGGAAAGCTTTGGGCAATGGAGCAGGGCGATCGCTACACTCAAACCCTTTCTCCCCAACCAGAATATCTACTGTTTACGGATGCGGACATTGAGCACGATCGCGGCAACTTAAGCCAACTCGTTGCCAAAGCGACCCAAGATAAGCTCGAATTGATTTCGTTGATGGTGTTGTTACGCTGCCAGAGTTTTTGGGAGAAGCTACTGATTCCGGCATTTGTCTTTTTCTTTCAGAAACTTTATCCCTTTCCCCTGGTTAACAATCCCAATAGCAAAATTGCCGCTGCTGCTGGAGGTTGCATCCTGATTCGACACGACGCATTAGCAAAAATTGGTGGTTTACAAATTCTGCGCCAAGCATTGATTGATGATTGTTCGTTAGCGAAAGCCGTCAAAGGAACAACTCCCACTTCCCACGGAATCTGGCTGGGGCTGACGCAAACAACTCGCAGTTTACGCCCCTATGATTCTTTGCAAACAATTTGGGATATGGTGGCGCGAACTGCCTATACCCAGTTGAATTATTCGCCCTCATTGCTAGTGGGAACGGTGTTTGGCATGACGTTGGTCTATCTGGTGTCCCCGATCGCCACATTTACCGGACTGTTCACGGCAAACTGGATGCTAGGTTTAGCAGGACTCGCAGGCTGGGCATTGATGACCCTGGCTTACTTACCTACCATTCGGTTATATCGTCTATCTCCTCTATGGGCAGTGAACCTACCCGCGATCGCCCTTCTATACAACCTGATGATGATCGACTCTGCTATCCGCCATTGGCGCGGCAAAGGCGGCTCCTGGAAAGGACGAGTCTATTCGCAGGACTAAAACCTCTTTCCTCTTTCCTTACACCTTCAATACTCCCGCCACACCCCCACCAAAACCCCCTGTACCTGGACACGGGTGGCGTCGGTTTCAAACGTTCGAAAATTAGAGTTGGCAGGCTTCAGAAAGGCGCGACCTTCTTTCAGGTAAAAGTGCTTCAGAGTGGTGCCTTCACCCTCCACACGAGCGGCAACAATGCTACCGGGTTTCAAGGTTTGCACATCAGCAACGGGACGCAAGATGACATAATCACCCGAACAGATATGAGACTCAATCATGCTGTCGCCCATGACCTCTAAGGCATAGTTGCCAGGTTTGTTGAAGCGTTCGGGTAGCTGAATCGGTTCAGAAGATTGTTCTGGAAAGGATTCCACCACGCCTCCAGCCGCGATCGTCCCTTTCAAAAACACCCCTTCTGGCTGCTCAAAAGCAGGATGCAACCGCACGGTTCGAGCTTTGCCCTTTTCTCGATAAATGGCTCCCTTTTGCTCCAGCCGATCGAGGTATACCTGGACAGGAGAGTTAGAACGGTAGCCCATTGCTTCACGAATTAGACGAACAGATGGAGAAAATCCGTTCTCCTGAATGTAGGACTTGAGGAAATTGAGCAACTGACGTTCCCGATGGGTTAAGGCAGACATAACAGGCTAGAACGAATGTACGCCTGTATTATAGAACCTATGTATTAATTAGAACGAATTTTTGAAGAGTTCAGCCGTAAGATTTTGCAGAATCTTTAAGCTTTTGGTGGATCCACGGATCAACCGGATGCCTGCGATCGGTTGTTTGAACATGGCAGCAGCAAGGGCAGCTGGTTTGAGCGCACCGTTGCTATCAAATGCTTGGGCAAGATTGGGAATATCGTGCCGGGAATCATCGCTCACCACACGCAAAGTTGCCACCGTAGCACCTAAATGAGTCAACAGTTGCAGAGCTGAAAACCCTTCCATATCAACGATCTGAGCCTGAAACTGTTGGGCAAGTTGCTGCTTTTCCCTAGCCCGCCAAATCACACGATCGCTGGTTACGGCATTGACTGTTTTGAGCGAATCCCCCAAGCTTTTTTGAATCGCATACGTCAACTCGCGATCGCACTCTAGCCGCTGGATGCTACCACTTGCCACGCTCGCGATACACGACTTGTATAGCACTCCCGCTCCAATGGTCAGGTCTGGCACTAACCCACCCCCCAATCCCATCACCAGTATCCGCTGACCACGAAATAGGCAATTCGCCTGTCGCAATCGGTCTAAACGACGAGTTAAAGGAATGGCACCAACTGGCACCGGAAATACGGTGGGTGGGTGCAGCACCCGCCGCAAACCGCCGCAAACTGCCCGATATTCTGCTCCTTGAGGCACGAGAATCGCTTGGATGTCTGGGCGCATGGGAAGAGGAAAGGGGGAAAGGGGTTAGGCTGGGTCTGCTACGGGGTTGGTCTTGCGTTTGGGTAGCAGTCGGACTGTATTCAGCGCAAGAGAGGCGATCGTGGGCAGAAACTCTGGACGCAACAACTCCGCCGGATAGGCAGTCATGCGCTTCTCGTTTTCAGAAATGCACATTTCTAAAAAGCTCTCCAGGCTAAGATCGACTTTAACCGCTTTGGCTCCCGATGCTGTAAATCCCTTTTTGTTGGTGCTTTTCTTGCCTTTGCCCATGCCTTGAATGCTCTCTAAGCGGCGGAAGGCGGCTCCCGTGTATTGCGAGAAGGATGTGTAGGGACGTAAGAATGCCTGCCCTTCGACTACTTGCTTATGGGCAATCCAGTTGACGAAAAAGACCATGTGGCGGGCTTCTTCTTCTACTAGAGTATTAAAGATATTAAAAAGGGCTTCGGGAATAAAATCCGTTTGGCGAGCGATGCCGAACAAGCCGAAGGCGAAGAAGGAGTCAAAGCACTCGCCGTAACCGAAATTGATGAAAGCGGGTTCTAAATTGGCAGGGAGAGGCTTTTCAGGACGTTCGGGCACTTCAATGTGGTAATGGTTCACCATGTATTCAATGATGCGACCATGACGGGCTTCTTCCCTTGCCTGAAGCGCGATCGCCTCCCGAATCATGGGATCTTCCACTAAATCGGCGTAGGCTTGCAACATCACGCCAGCTTTGCGTTCCGTGTAAAGTGCTTCATCCCAAAAAGGAATTTTGCGAAGCCGATCGATCGCCGCACTGTCCAGTTCGGGCCACGGTAATGTTTCTGGCTCGTAAAGCAAATGGCTCTCCATGAAACTGCCACAGAACAATTCTTTGTGGGCTTCAGAACCAATCTTCATCCTTCACTCCCTTCCCAATTTTTGAATATTTGTAAATTAACTCTAGAGTAACCCTAGCAAATCATCCAATGGGGGCATTCTTATCAAGTCGTGGAAATTACTCACTATTCCACAGCCCCCAAAGATTTGAGCGTGTACTTTTGGGCTTCAGTCAGTCCTTTTACCCCAGCGATGTTCATTTCTTCGTAGGGACGAGGGCTTTGCAAAACAGAGAGACACTTACCCAGTTCGGTATCCCAAAGCCGCATTGTGCCGTCTTCGCTGCCACTGATCATAGTCAACCCATCGGGGCTAAATGCCACTGACCAAATGCGGCTGCGATGTCCTTCTAGCTGGTGTAGCAGTTCCCCTGTGTGAGCATTCCAGAGCTTGACTGTATTTTCAGCATAGCTCCCCAGCAGCAACTGCCCGGTTTGCTGGAAGAAGGGCGATCGAAACGGGCTGAAGACAACCGTGCGAACGTGATCCCCTGGATTGGAGAGGGTTCTTAAACAGCGTCCAGTTTCCACTTCCCAAATCGCGATCGTTTGATCACCGCTGGCACTGGCTAACCAGATTCCATCTGGGCTGAAGGCGATCGCCTGTATGCGGCGGGAATGTCCAATCAGGGTTTTAATGCACTCCCCTGTTTTGCTGTCCCATAGTTTGATTGTCTGATCGTCGCTGCTGCTGGCGAGAAGCGACTCAGTGGGGCTGAAGGCAACCGACCACACATGGCTCTGGTGTCCAACTAAAGTGTGTAAATTTCTTCCCGTTCTGACATCCCACAAGCGAATGGTTTGGTCAGAACTGGCGCTGGCGATCGTTTGTCCATCAGTACTTGCCGCGATCGCGTGGATCCAGTCCGTGTGTCCCCTCAACACCCGCAAACACCGACCCGTTTGCTCATCCCACAGGCGAATGGTTTGGTCAGTGCTGCTGCTGGCGAGGATGCGATCGGTGCTGGCTGCATCCGTGGGAATAAAAGCGACGCTCCAAACATCATTGGTGTGTCCTTTGAGGGTGTGCAGGCACTCGCCCGTATTGAGATTCCAGACTCGAACCGTGCGATCGCTGTGCCCACTGGCAATCAGGGGAGAGTATTCTAAGTTGGAAGAATAATTTGCAGCACAAGCCACTGCCAGAGCAAAGTTTGTGTAGCCTCGCAGGGTTCTGAGGCAATGTCCTGTCTCCCGATTCCACAGCTTCACCGTTTGATCTGCACTCCCGCTGGCGAGCAGATGTCCTTTAGGATGAATTGCCACGGTGCGGACGTGTCCAGTGTGTCCCGGCAGGACTTTCAAACACTGTCCCGTTTGGCTATCCCACAACCTTAAAGTGCCGTCCTCGCTGGCAGTGACTAATTGTTGGGAGAAGCGATCGCACTCTGCCGAGAAATCTCCGGCTTCAGGCGATTGGTAAGCTACAGAGCGAATGGGTTTGCTGTGTCCCGTCAAAGTGCGAAGGCATCCCGTCCCAAGATGCCAAATCTTGACGGTGCGATCGCTGCCTCCACTGGCAACTGCTTGACCATTGGGGCTAAAGGCGACGGAGCGAACCGGGCTGCTGTGTCCTGTCAGGGTTTGCAGGCAAGTTGCAGCTTCCACATCCCAGAGCTTTAGGCTGGAGTCGTCGCTGCCACTGATCAGAAATCGTCCATCGGGACTAAAGGCGATCGCGCCCACCCAATCTTGATGTCCGGCAAGCGTCTGCAAGCACACGCCTGTTTTGGCATTCCATAGTTTGATCGTGCGATCGGCGCTACTGGTGGCAAGCAGGGTGCCATCCCGATTAAAAGCCAGAGCCAGCACCCATTCGGTATGTCCGCACAAAGTCCGCAAGCACTGCCCCGTCGCCACGTTCCACAGTTTCACCACATTGCCTGCACTGCCACTGGCTAACCGTTTGCTATCGGGACTGAAGGCGATCGCACAAACCCAATGGGTATGCTCCTGACACGTCATCACCTTTTGATGGTCTGTCACGCGCCAAATGTGAATATCTCCCGTTGCATCACTGGCTGCCAGCAAAGCGCCATTGGGACTGAAAGCCACCGACCATACTGTTCCCAAAGATTCTAAAAACACACAACGCTCCAGGGTTGCATTAGCTAAATTGACCTGATGCAAGGTTGCTTCCTGAAACTGTGCCTGCCGAATGGTGAGGTTGGAGAGTTCTAGCCCAGTCAAATCAGCTTCTAGATACTGCAACAGGTTGATCAAATTTCCAGCCCCATACCCTGGTACGGCTTGGGGTGTAAACCAGAGGTCAGCCAGTAACCGACGGCAATATTCTTCAACCAGCAGCGGCGATCGCACGATCGCCAGCAATCGCTCTACCAGGGGTGCCAGGATCAACCGAGCTTGACTGTCGCGGATATAGTCTTTGGCAGTGGCTTTGTAGAGGGCATGGGTTTGGAGCAGAGGAACGGGGGGCTGGGGGTTGGGAGCAGGGAAGTTGGAGCTTGAGGGTTGGGCTTCGACAGGAACGCTCAACCGAACGGGGTGAGGGGTTGGGAGTGAGGGCGCGAGGGCATGAGGGGGAATACCTGCAATTTCTCGACTCGCTTGCACGATGAGTTGATGCGTGACATATTCCATGACGACAGGCTGCTGAGTGAACCCGTTGGGGGTGGTTTCAATCAGGAAACGGTGTTTGAGCGATCGCAGCGTACTGGGAAGCGATTGCCGCACAATGGGGCAGAGGATATCGTCTCGAAGTTCCGTAAAAGAAGTGACTTCTCGGTTAATTGCCAGCCAAAACATCACATCTTTTTCAGCGTAGGAGAGGCGGTTAAATTGGCGATCCAGCAAATCCCGAATATCGTCAAATACTAAGCTGCCCAGAATACTCAAAAACTCGGAAATATCCTGATTGAACAACTCTTGAACCGCCGCCGCCACCATTTTCAGCGCCAGAGGATTGCCAGCGTAATGCTCAACCAACTGGTGCCAATCGGCATCCGCTCCAGTAAACGATCCCTTAGTCGCAAAAATTTTCTTTACATCTGCATCAGACATTCCGCTCAGTTGCAGCGATCGCACGGGCAATGCGATACCTTCCTTCCAGGCAATCTCGTCGGGCTTTTCGCGGCTGGTCAACACCACACAGCTTTGGTGGGAAAAATCACTCAACACTTCCAGCAGCTCAACATAACCGTTGTCTGCTACGGCACTTGTGGCAGAGCAGGGCAGCACTGATTCTAGATTGTCCAGAACGATCAGGCACCGTTGTTGGCGTAGTTGTTCGATTAAGTGAGCAATTTGACTGGAGCGATCAAGGGATAAGGCTGGGCTAGTTTCATCGGATTGAGTCAAAAATTGCAGCAAACCTGCCAGTAACTCTTCCACCGGGGGCGCATTGCGGAGAGAACGCCACACGATCGCCTCAAACTGAGGGGCAACCTGCTGAACTAACCTGGCTGCCAAGGATGTTTTGCCCATGCCTCCCATGCCAAGCAGGGCAATCAAACGGCAACGATCTTGCCCAATCCACTGTTCAAGCTGGATTAGTTCCTGAGTGCGCCCAGTGAAATTGGTACCGTCGGGTGCTTCTGCCAAATCTTGACGGGTACTCAGAACTTCTGGCAGCGATCGAGTTGGTGCCAATTGCGTCCTATGCTGCTGTGCCCAGCGCCGAACTGCGGATTGTAGATTCTTTTTCCCAACTTTGACTCCCAACATTTCCGACAAAGCTGTCCATAGTTGAGAACCCACATTCCTGACATAATCAGTGGTGTAGCCAAATTGGGCGGCAATCTGCTCGTAGGTCCAATCCTCCCAGGCATGACGAAACACCAGTTCTTGCACATCGTTGAGTGTAACCTGACCCAAAACGTTATCCAGAACAGATAGAGCTTCTTCGATCGTCATGGCGAGTCACCCACGGCAGATTGGAACGCGCGAATGGTGAATACTTCACGTCAATAGAAAAACGTTCCCGATTTAGCCCTAAATACTACCCATTGGGGGTAGATCCATTCAGAATGTGATCGCGAAACGATCAAAGCTATGGTATTCTAGTAAATCGTCACGGACGCATAGCTCAGTTGGTTAGAGCACCACGTTGACATCGTGGGGGTCACTGGTTCGAGTCCAGTTGTGTCCATTCTCTAAAAGCTTTGTAGAGTAGGGTTTTCAGGGTTTTGTTGGTAAGTCTGAAACCTATCTCATTCTCAATAAGACCCTCTAAAATGGGTGCTTCTAGGTATCTTTAGGCATAATGTTGGTAGATAATTGGTAGACAGCCAACTATCAGGAGTGCCGATATGAAAGCTTCCCAAGTCTCCAACTCAGAATTGGTAGACACTGGTAGACGGAAGAAAGCAGCGAAAGGCACAGTTAAGATCGAGGTAGACAAGGGATGGCTTCGGTTGCGATTTAGCTATCGAGGTAAGCGGCACACGATTGGGTTAGGGTTGATTGACAGCAAGCTAAATCGAGAGGTTGCCGCAGACAAAGCTAGAAGAATTGAACTAGACATCTTAAGTGAAAATTTTGATGAAACGTTGGCGAAGTACAAGCCTCAGATCCATCAGACGACCTCTAAATCTAAGTCCATATCAATTAAGGAGGTCATGGAACGTTTCATCAAGCACAAATCTAAGTTTGTGTACGTCCGCACTCTGGAGAAATATAAGGCATTGCTCAACCATCTGAGAAATTTTCAAATTAAGGATGGTAAAGAAAAAATTTCCTTTGCAGATACTGCTGTTGTGCTACTTGATCAAAATCTGGCTGAACAGTTTTATGGCTACCTGGAGAAGCAACAGGCAGATCGCACCTTTAAAGAAGCATTAGGGCTGCTGACTGCATGTTGGGAATGGGGAATGAGTGAGCGGTTGTGGGAAGGGGAAGCAAATCCCTGGGAACAGTTGGTCAAGCGCGTGAAGGTGGCTCCCAAGCAAAAGCCTAAACCATTCAATCGGGAGGAAATCACCGCGATCGCTCAAGCATTCCGCAATGACAGCAACTATTACTATTACGCTGACTATGTAGAGTTTTTGCTGGGCACTGGATGTAGAACCGCTGAAGCGATCGGGTTACGGTGGAAGCATCTTTCTGATGATTTCTCTAATGTATGGTTCGGTGAAACCCTATCGCGAGGCGTGCGTAAAGCGACTAAGACGAACAAAGCTCGAACCATTCGGTTAAATTCACGCCTACAATCAATGCTCAAAGCGAAAAAGTCTACTGATGCGGAACCAGATGATTTAGTGTTCACAACTCCCAGAGGCAATCGGCTTGATGACCATAATTTCAGAAACCGCGCATGGAAGCCAATGCTGGAGAATCTCGGCATTCCCTATCGAAAACCATACAACACTCGACATACAGCGATTAGTCATGCCTTAGATGCAGGGATGAATCCTGTTGCTGTTTCAGAAGTCACAGGGCATGATGTCCGAACTTTGTACCGAGACTATGCCGCCAATGTTAGGAGTAGCCCAATAGACTTTATTGGAAATAAGAATGTACTAGAAAATGAATAGCTTCCTCTAAGAATTGGTTGATTAAGCTGCTTTCTTTTGCACCTTAAGTTGACGATGAGTGAGCCGGAAGTTATGTAATCCGCAAGCGG
>JANRIN010000336.1:0-66708 GCA_033764965.1 Leptolyngbyaceae cyanobacterium bins.302
AAAAGTCATGAGATCGCAGGACAGATGTTTGATAACGAGTACGATTTAGCAATTGCTGTCATGAATGGAATGGAAGCTCGTAGCCAAGCAGGTAGTTATGCACTGGAGCGTTTTATATTTAATTACACCTAGCTACTTATCAATACAGTTATTATCGTAATCATCACCTCAAATACACAGTTGGCAGAAGCACCGGGAAATGTGCTTTTGCCTCGTGAAGTATCAGGCTTATCTAGAGATTCTGTCGTTAATGTATCTCAGATCTTGACCATCGATAAAACGTTTCTAACTGAACGTATTGGTTCATTACCAGACTCTTTGCAAGAGGAGGTAGATGAGGGTTTGCGAATGGTTTTGTATCTCTAGCCGCAAGCTAACAGCTCTGACGCACCGGAACGAAGTTAGAGCGTCGGTGAGATGCAAAATTGATCTGCGTCCGGTGAGCACGAAGGGTTATATTGCGCTATTCCCGTGGGGAGGCAATACAGCCAAGTTATCTGTTGGCGTTTGATGTTAAGTCGCCTAATATTACACAACTGCTGAACTTCGATGAGGGTGGAAGCTAGAGAGAAAGACATGAATATCCGAATTGCTCAACAAGACGATATCGACACTCTTTTTGAGATTAGAACTAGCGTCATCGAAAATCATCAGTCCCGCGAAGAGATTGCTGAACTTGGCATTACTCCAGAGTCAGTTGCCCAAATGCTAGGAACAGATTGTTGTGCATGGATTGCTGAGATTGATGATCAACCGATTGGATTCTCAATTGCAAATGCCACAGAAAAAACGATATTTGGCATCTTTGTCCTCCCTTCTTTTGAGTGCCGAGGGGCTGGCCGTGCCCTAATGCAAGCTGCTGAAAATTGGTTGTGGTCAAAGGGGGTGAATGAGATTTGGTTAGTCACAGGCAATGACCCTGGCTTGAGAGCCTATGGTTTCTATATCCATTTGGATTGGATTCCGGTGGGTATTGAACCTGATGGAGATTTCAAAGGAGAGATGAAATTTATCAAAAGACGTGAGTAAAATAATTCCTACTTTTATCAGAGCTGCCTGACGGATTTACTCATCTTTCTCAGTAGGCGATCGCCCCCTAACAACTCCACGTACACCAACTGCCAAAGGGTTATCGGATCAGTGTTCAAGGATATATCTCATTGCATCCCAATGATGATTGCGGCTTGTTTACATGATGAGACATCTTTTGCGATCGCCACGGTTGTTTGATGTACAGCGTCAGAAATTTGTTCTGCTAAATCTTCATGGATCACCGCACGAGCCAACGTTAGCCCCCCAGCCAACAACGATAAAATCGCCCATGCCAAATGGCGCGTTTGGGTCTCGTTATCGGCTTTAAGTCCCGCTGCGATCGCCCCATGCAATTTGACCAATTCGTTTTGGTAGGCACTGCGAACGCGATCGCTAGCACGAATGACCTCTGGCGAGAGCGTCGGCAGGGCGCAGCCACAGGCAATATTTTGGCGATGTTGAGAACCCACGTAATAATCGGCCAAGGCAGTCACCCACTGCTCTCCAGTCTGCCTGCGAAATGTTTCTACACCTGTTCGATATTCATCCAGTCCTGCAATGACTGCGGCTAAAAATGCCTCTTCTTTGGAGCGGAAATAGCCATAAAATGCCCCAGACGTGACGCCCGCTTCTTTGGCCAGTGCGTCTACTCCGACGCCATTATAGCCCCGCGATCGGAAGCCCCGATTGATGGCCTTCATGATGCGGGTTTTGGTATCTTCAGGGGCATTGGTAAGCTCAACATTGACCGTTGTTGCAGTGGGGAGCGATTTGGTAGCAGGCGATCGATACATCTCGTCTGTGGCTCGTTCTGTGAAATCAGTTAGAAACGCATCCAGTTGCTCAGCGATCGCTTCTTTGACTCGTTGCGTCAAGCGATCTGCGAAGCGATCTTCTGGGGAATCAAGCTTGTCAATGACACTATCTGACGGTTGAGTGGGCGATCGCTCAGCTGCCTCTTCTACGGCCTGACGAAGTAAGTCGGTGATAACAGCACTAAGGTTAGGATGTCCGCGTTTATCCGATCGCCCCGAAATGTTGACAAATCCTCGTTCTAACGCCAGTTCACTAATGGATTGAAGTAGGTCATTCGGCAGACGAATACTGATTGCTGTCGAGAGGGTGGAGGTGGGCTTGCTCATTTTTAGTAATACACTATATTACTAAATCCATCCTATCATGTAATGCCTAAACAGCGTTTTGTTTGAAAAGTCCTAACTGAGTAGGAAGTCAGAATAATTTATAAAATGCATCGACTCTACTCAAGGCTCAAATGCTTTTCTAGCAAGGAACTGGCAGATATGAAACTCGACATTTAATGTATTGCAATTCACCCAACTCCTACAAGTCAATGGCGTGCCTTAATCTTTTCTTCGCAAGAAATCCCTTGACTAGATAACGATCTCTATATTACGTTAATTTTATAACGATCGTGATAAGCATTCGTACTGCTAAAGCACATCATGTTGAAGCACATCAATCCAACGTTTTCTCAGGAGAACTCCTATGCCTTTACTGCGAATTACCCATCAAGCTGGAGCCTTCACCCAGGCTCAGAAAGAACAACTGGCAGCCGAACTCGCTAGCGTTTTATTAATTGCTGAAATCGGTAACGATAATCCCACTGCCCGTTCCCTCGAACACATCATTTTTCAGGAGATCGATGCCAAAACCTCCTGGTTTGTAGGGGGCAAATTACAAGAAAGTGCACCAATAGGGGGCTACTTTATTTTTGATGTGGTTTATCCGTTTGGTGCCGCCCCTCAAGCCGCCAAAACTCAACTTCACAAAGACATTAATGATGTTGTGGCAGAGGTTTTGGGTGTGGATGGCACGTTCCCTAATCGGGCTGGTGACTGGGTTCTCATCAACGAAATTACAGAAGGAAACTGGGGCGTGAGTGGTGCCACAGTGGGCATCCACGACATTTATAACGCAACAAAAGGTTCCGTAGAACGCATTCCCTATTTTGACTCGCTCTTGACGGCTCAAAAGCAGATGTTTGACACCTACGGCTATCCGGCAGACGCTCCGGGTCGAGGCAAGTAACTGTAGGGCGATCGCATACTAACCAGCGGTTTCAAAGGTGCGATCGCCTCTCTCATGCTCACAATCATGAAAATCAAAACAGCAATGAACCAAAAGCTTTACGGAAAAGTTGCACTCATAACGGGTGCCTCCTCAGGTATTGGAAAAGCGACGGCGTTAGCCCTTGCAAAGGAAGGGGCTAGGGTGGTGGTGGCTGCCCGTCGTATCGATCGCCTTAATGCTCTCGTCCAAACGATCACTGACAATGGTGGCAAGGCACTGGCGATCGCAGCTGATATAGGTGATGAATTACAAGCACGGGGCATGGTCGAAAAGACACTGCTGGCATTTGAGCGCATCGATATTCTCGTCAACAATGCGGGTGTCATGTTGCTGGCTCCTGTGGAGGGTGCCAATACTCGCGAATGGCACGAGATGGTCAACGTAAACCTGATGGGATTAGCGATCGCCACCCATGCCGTATTGCCAACGATGAAAGCCCAAGGAGATGGACATATCGTCAATCTCTCGTCTGTTGCCGGACGCTTTGCATTCACCAACTGCGCGATGTATAACGCGACCAAATTTGGTGTAAATGGATTTTCGGATGCCTTAAGACAAGAAGTATCGCGTCATAAGATTCGCGTCACCATCATCGAACCGGGCATCGTGGCGACCGAATTAACCACTCATATCACTACCGCAGACATTAAAGAACGCGAACAGACCCGACTGCAAACGATTCAAGCATTGCAAAGCGAAGACATTGCAGACGCCATCCTTTATGCCGTCACGCAGAAGCCCCATGTCAACGTTAACGAAATTCTGATCCGCACGATCGATCAGTAATGGCAATCATTTCACCCTCATCCAGGAGAACTTTTCCATGCCCATGATGCGCGTCACGGCTCCTCAAGGAGCACTGAATTTTGCCCAGAAAAAAAGCCTTTCCGAAGCATTCACCGACCTGCTGTTGATTGGCGAAGTTGGAACTACTGCACCGGAAGCTCGCAAATTTGTTCATATCCTCTTTCAAGAATTGGATACATTGACCGATTGGTTTGTTGGGGGTCATCCTCGTGGACTCGAACCCCAAGGCGCACCACCCCACTTCTTTCTCGATGTGTTCTATCCCCATGCTGCCGCGCCGCCTAGTGCCAAACGTCAACTGCACCGCGCCCTTAACAACGCTCTCGTGCGGGTCGTGTTGGGAGAAGATACTCCCCCTGATGCCTTGAGCAACTGGATTGTTATCCATGAGATTGACGAGGGTGCCTGGGGTGTACGCGGTAATTCAATTGGGGTGACTGATATCTTTCGGGCTAATCAAGCTTCGAGCGATCGCCTCGCTTACACCACAGCGTTTCTCGCAGCCGAAACCAAACTCCAAACCGAATTTCAATTTCCCCGCGATCTTGCCTAGCTTTCAATGCCAATAGTCCAATCCTAAATCAAGAGAAAACCACAACTCATCCAAAACTAGATCACCATGACCTCAGATTCCTCATCTCCGTTCCATGCTGAAGAAGTTGCGATTCAACAGCGGTTGGGGGTAGACGTCAAAATGCAGGAAATCGGGCAAAAATTTATCCGCGACTATATGCCCGATCAGCATCGTGAGTTCTTTGCCCAAATTCCCTTTATCCTACTGGGAGCGGTTGATAAACACGGTCAGCCTTGGGCTTCTATCTTAGTGGGACAGCCCGGCTTCATCTCCTCACCCAACTCCAAATCCTTGCAGATCCAGTCCAGTTTGTTGCTGGGTGATCCCCTGACAGATATGTTGGGTGTAGGAGTCCCCATTGGCTTGTTAGGGATCGAATTGCCAACCCGACGCCGCAACCGCATGAATGGCGTAATTTCTAACTATGACAATATGAGCTTTGCGGTGGATGTCATTCAAAGTTTTGGTAATTGCAACCAGTACATCCAGAAGCGCAAACCCACATTTGTCGATACACACCCAGAAACCTCTCCCATTCGCATTGGGCAGCAGCTCACAGCGAGCGATCGCAACCTGATTGGGCGAGCCGACACGTTTTTCATTGCAAGTGCCAATTGGAATGCCGAGGCGCATCTCAGAGGAGTAGATGTCTCCCATCGTGGGGGTCGTCCTGGTTTTGTATGCGTTAATGCCGATACACTCACAATTCCCGACTTTAGCGGCAACAACTTCTTCAATACACTTGGCAATCTGCTCAACTATCCTCAAGCAGGTCTCTTGTTTATTGACTTTGCTACTGGCGATTTGCTTTATCTAGCTGTGATTGCAGAGATTATTTGGGAAGAGGATGAAGTCGCTGTGTTTGAAGGGGCTGAACGCCTTGTTCGATTCACAATACAAGAAGTGCGATTTGTCAGTGGCGTATTGCCATTTCGCTGGTCAGAGCCTGAACTTTCCCCATTTTTGATTCGTACAGGATCATGGCCGCACAACTTGGATTGTGTAGCATGTGAGCAAAAAGCTAATAGCGCAGGTCGTTGATTAGCCCGTCAAAGCTTTGAGGATGGGCGATACTGGATTCGAACCAGTGACCCCTTCCGTGTGAAGGAAGTTAAGAAAATGCCGAAACTCTTGCAGATTAAGAACTGTAGATTACTAAGAGTTTGCATCATAGTCAATTCATAGTCAGGTGCAGAAGTTAGTCTCTAACCGTATAAAGATCGGTTTATATCTACCTCAAACAGTATTACAGAGAAGCATACCTTTTGAGGAATCAAGCGCCAAGAAGGGCAACCAGTGCTCGGTAAATTTCTACCATCGCCAACGTATCTAGCTGGCAATAAGCCTGCAAATCACGAATCAGCTTTTGTCTCTCTGCTAAATCAGTGCAAGCAATCATCGTTTCCCAAATGGTTTGCGCCTGATCCCCACGTTGAACCGCCAACGTTTTGTAACTGAGAGAGGGCACAAGAACTGGCAGAACCTTTTTGATGGAGGTTGAGCCTCGAAAATCAGGATGCTTGTAATGATACTTAAAGATATCTTCAAGATCCCAAAGGCGGTTAGCGATCGCTTCCAACTTCGGTGCATACTGAGGAAAATCTTGAGCCAGTTTCCGAAGCAGGCTTGCTTCCAAGGATTTGTGGTAAACAATGACGGAGCCTGTAGGGGAAATGTCTGTCGTCAGGGCTGCGACCAACGAAGGTCTAGGATCAGACTGGTCAGTATGCAGATACTCGCAATGTTCAACCGAGCCATCAGCCTGAAGAATATGACAGCTATATTGAAACGGGAACTGCTCGTAAGGTTTTAGCCCATCAAATCGCGGTATTGCCGGGTTTTGTGCCTCAAAGTCAAAGAAGTGAATGGGATACTCAAGTTGGGCAAGGCTATCGGCGATCGCTTCTCTGTCAATTAACGGTTGATTAGCAAGGACGCTATCGACGTAGCTCCGCTGATTATCTGAAAGAGGATAGCCCAGTGGCAGATCTGAGATTTTCAAAATCCCTTGAGCAATGAGAGCATCCTTCTTCCTCCAATCCAGCCTGGGAATTGTGAAGATGGATAGATCTGGAATGTGTTGCCAGCAGTCAGCTTTAAAGGAGCAGGGATTAGGATGATCGCAATGTTTGCCGATCGCCAAGGTTGGTTCCAAAGCCTCAGCCAAAAGCGTTCTAAACTGGCGGATTTTTGTGGGTATCTCTGGCAACAGGCGATCGACTTCTGCTGTAACGTCTGCAATCGTGAAGAGGTTGTCTAGATTGGGGAAGAAGCAGGTTTGAGTGTTAATGTGCATCAGGCTAACGGAACTGATACACAGCCCTACTTCGGTCAAAACATATTTTTGAAGTGCGGCATCCCAAGGATGTTCCTCTTTCGCAGTGCTGGAGGATTTGACTTCAATCAGTTCCCAAGTATCTGCCGAGGTTTGATGGAGAATATCACAGCGAATGAATACATCCTCAAAACTGAACGCGGCTTTAAACAAGCAGGATACTCCAGACGCAATCGCCGCTTGGGTGGCTCGAATCGCTTCAATCCTACTTCCTTCGATCAGTTGTCCATTGGGAAAGCGATCGCGGGCGAATTGCCCCACGAGTTCACCCTGGTCGATAATACGCTGTTGAGCCAAATTTAACGGAGTCGCTCGGTGTGGCTCTTTCACCTCCAGCCAAAGCTGCTTATGGCATTGCAGCCCACTCATAAAGTTGGATTTTGTCAGGAAGGGAGCCATACTCGATATTGAGTCACTTTTAACCTCTGTTCAAAGTTAGAGTGCCCGATTCAGGAGGTTAGCTCTTAGATGCATGAGAAATTGTTGGGAAAGTACCTAACTTTGCAGGAATTTTGCACTTGTACGCAGACGTATCGAAAGTACGCTGACCAAATCGACCCGTATCCTGAGAACCTAGAGGAGACGGTTCCGGCAATGCAGGCATTGTGTCAATACATCCTCGATCCTGTAATCGATCACTTTGGCAGGGAAAAGTTTCAGTTGACCTACGGCTTCTGCTCAAAGGATTTGAAGCGGTTTCTCGCTCAGAAAGACCCAGAGACGGGAATCAAGAATGGTCGGGTTGATCCCAGTCGTGACCAGCACATGACATATGAGAAGAACCGAAATGGCAAGTATTACTGCGATCGCCTCGGTGCTGCCTGTGATTTTCGGATTGTGGGGTTAGAGAGCGATCGCCTTATAAAGTGGGTTCTAGAAGAGCAGTTACCGTTTGATTCGCTGTACTACTACGGGTGCGATCGCCCTATCCATATCAGTTACGGACTTCAGCATAAGAGGTGCATTTGGAAATTTAGCTCAAATGGTGTTCCAGCAAGGTTGAGAGGTGAAGCGTGGTAAGACCTGCCAGAAGCTAGTAGTCAAATGCTCGCCTGAATTCTTTAACTATTTGATTGCCAGCATTCCGATTAAAATCGGTTTAAACGACAGTAAGTGCTCTTAAGTACTTTGTATAAATGGCTACCAAATTAATTCAGTTCAACGACGGAACACTGGTAGAGGTAGAAGTTCTCCCTGATCAGGTACAACCAATATCAGGCGGTGCGGCTGACCGAATTAGGGCAACAGTGGATGAGACTCTAGACAAGGTAAAACCCCTTCTACTTAAGGTTTGTCGTCCTATCAAAGAGGTTTGGGGCGACCTTAACCAAGACATGGATATTGAAACAGCAGAAGTTCAGGTGGGATTAAGTTTTGAAGCAGAAGGGAACGTCTATATTGCCAAATCCAAGGCTTCATCAAATTTAACCGTTAAACTTGTGCTTAAGCCCAAAACCTAGTACCTGTGTCGTAATGTCGTTAGATTTGCAAAATTCAGTTGTACTAATTACCAGCAGCGATCTTGCCACTAATCGCTTTGGTACGGGTTTTGTGGTACGTCGGTGCAGAAGCTCAGCTTATGTTGTGACCTGTGCTCATGTAATTAAAGACGTAGGTGGCACTGAGCAAATTAGAGTGGAGGGCATTCCTGCCAAGGTTGTGGTGTCAGGTGAAAGTGAGGGAATTGATTTAGCAGTTGTCAAAGTGGAAGGATTGGGAGGCAAGGTTCCGCTTTCCTTGAGTGCGTTGGGAGAAAAGGGCAAATCTTTTAGAACAGCAGGATTTCAACAACTACAAAGTAGTACTCATCTGATTCGACCGCTACAGGGGAGTTTAGGGGAGCAAGTTGGGTTGCAATCCAGATTATTGGGTCAGCGGATTTGGGCGTGGGATCTGAAAATTAGTGATGATTATTCTCTGCAACCAGGATATAGTGGTTCCCCGATTCTTGACTTAAGAAGCGGCTGTGTTTTGGGAATTGTTAGCCATCGACAAGGAGAAGGACGTAGTGGTCTAGCAATTTCCATTGAAGCATTGTACGTTCTGTGGAAGGTGATTGATAGTAAACAGCTGCAGAGAACGCTGTGGGGGTTAGGTTACAAGAATCACGCATCCCTGTTTCTAGAGTTGCTAGAACGAGCATCGATCGCAGGCTTCCTGATTCATGGAACGCCTGATTATGGGCAGCGGTGGTTGCTCAATCGTTTAGTGGCTCAATACATACCTAATTCGCTTGCAGGGCAGATAGTCAAAATCCATCTAAACCGAAGAGCAAGGAGAACGGGCATTACAGCCCTGTGGAGTGAGTTGGGTCGAGAATTGGGGCTGCGAAACGATGAGTTGCTGCCGGAAGTGATTGTTGCAGGAGTTTGTCGCTGGTGGCAGACTCAACATGTCTTGCTTATTTTTCACGAAATTAACTGTTTGCCAGAGGACGACTTTCAGGCAGCAGTGCAGCAATTTTGGCTACCGCTGGCAAAGCAAGCAAAAGAATTGCAATGTCAAGAGAACTCTCATAAGCTACTACTGTTTATGGTGGATTATGAGGGAAATGCGGAAACGTGGGACCTACCATTTGCTGAAAGAATAGACGACCTCTGGGATGCTCACATTCCTATTCGATCACCTAAATTAGCTAGCTTTTGTGATCGCGATCTTAAGGACTGGATCCAAGATGCCTATCCTGAACTTCCGAACGATTTGACCCAAAAACCGTCTACCACTGTAAAAGCGATTTTGGACCAGAGCTACGGAGGCATACCAGAGTTAGCCTTTGATGCTATTTGCGAACAATGTGGATACGACTGGTATGAGGAGTCAAAGAAATGGCTAACACTTTAGAGAACAAACCAATAAAGTACACAGGCACTAAGCAACCCAAAATAGGAGAGATTGATCCTAGCACCGGGCGGCATCTCTACCCTTACTTACCTGATGAAAAATTGGTAGAGGCAGTGAATTTAGCAATCGCATTAGAGCGTCCTCTGCTGCTCAAAGGTGAACCAGGATGCGGCAAAACTAGATTAGCCCGAGCGGTAGCATATGAATTAGGATTACCTTATGAAGCATGGTACGTAAAGTCTACAAGCAGAGCACGGGATGGACTATATACTTATGATGCAGTGGGACGTTTACGCGATGCTCAGCTTGCAAATTCTAACGTAGATGAAGACGCAGCTAGACGGGCAAAAATTCCAGATTCTTACGTAGAGTGGGGACCCTTAGGAAGGGCATTTCGCAACGATTACTCCACAGTAGTTTTGATTGATGAGATCGATAAAGCTGATATTGATTTTCCAAATGATTTACTGCTTGAATTGGACGAACAAAGATTTACAGTAGCCGAGGTAAGAGCGGAAAGTCCTATCAGGGAAATAAGAGCTAAGACATCACCAATCGTATTTATTACTAGCAATGACGAAAAGGATTTACCTGATGCTTTTCTGCGACGTTGCTTATTTCACTATGTCAAATTTCCGAAAAGAACACATCTATATGCAATTGTTAAGGCTCACTTCCCTACTTCGCCAGAGGAAGCTGTAGAAGCTATTATAGACCGCTTTCTGGAGCTCCGAGAAGAAATGCGAAAAGATAAGGGGGATGCTGGAAAAAAGGTCAGTACAAGTGAGCTTATGGATTGGGTACGAGTATTGAGTCACTATCAAAAAGATCAAATACTCTCCAAGCTGAAGTCAGAACTTTTATACCCAGGAGTATTACTGAAGAGTTGGGATGATTACCGACGTTATGGAGAACAAATTTAATTGTTACTGGAAACTCTGATAATTATATTTTGTGGCTATGCTACAGTTTCAAATTCAATTTGATAGCAAAATTTCTGCTGAAACTCAGCTATACAATCACATTCGCTCTTCAATTATTGCTGGGCAATTAAAGTCTGGACAAAAGTTACCCAGTACTCGCCAACTTGCTCTGCAACTGAATCTAGATCATACGATAATTACGGAAACCTATAGCAGATTAGTAGACGAAGGACTACTAGAACATCCTTCCAATCTTGGATTTTATGTTTGCTCGCACCCAGTGAAGGATGATTCTAATGAGGAAGAATTACCATTGATCCATCTCTTTACACGCCTTCAAGAAGCAGGATTTCCCTTAGGTCTTGAAGAATATTTTCTACTTCTTAAAGCCTTGCAGAAGGGATTTGGACTTGTTAATCACGAGGCTCTTGCTGAATTATGTCGCACGCTCTGGGTTAAATCGCGAGATGAAGAACCTTTGTTTAACTATCACTTCAAACAGGTGATGAAACCTAATCCTGGAATTTCAACCTCATCCTCCAATAAAACAGAAGGAGAAGTCTTATCAGATTCTCTTGAACCAACTTTAGATCAAGGGAAACAAGATGAAAATCTAAAATCTGGAGATCTGCCTGCACTCTACAATACAACTTTACAAGAGATAGTAGAGGTACAAGATGAGATACAGGTAGCACAAGCTGTAAGGATTACAACCTGTTTAAACTTAAATGGAGAGGAAAATACTCATCGTTTTATGCAAAGCGATGAGTATTTTCCTTTGACACGGCGGCAAATGAAGCAGAGCTGGCGAAATCTGCGCCGGATGGTACGAGAGGGAGCACCAGTAGAAATTGATATTGAAGCAACCATCGAAAAATTTAGTCGGCATGAAATGCCCTTAAATCCAGTACTAATACCAACGCGAATCAACCGAACAGAACTGATCTTATTGATTGATCAAAAAGGTTCAATGGTTCCATTTCACATCTTATCTCAGCGTTTAATACAGAGTGCCAAACTAGGTGGCAGGCTAAGAGAGGTAAAGGTTTTCTATTTTCATAATTGTCCTATCCAATACCTTTACCATGATCCAAATCGTCGGGAAGCCGAACCAGTATCAAACTTATTAAAAGAGTTTCGTCCAGATAGATCAGTTGTGTTGATTTTTAGTGATGCTGGGGCAGCACGAGGTAGTTTCAATCCAGAAAGATTAGAATTAACTAAGCAATTTCTGAATAATCTTAAGGAGCAGGTACGTTATATAGCTTGGCTAAATCCAATGGCAGAGAATCGCTGGGTAACAACTACAGCTGGGGAAATTGCTCAAAGAGTGCCAATGTTTGAAATGAGTCGAGAAGGCATGGAAAGAGCGATTGATGTTCTTCGTGGAAGAAGTCATATCAAGTTGAGATAAGAATTTGGAACCCAAGAATTTCTACTTAATCAAAATTCTTTAAAAACTTTACAACAAAGCCATTAAACACTGCTCAAATGTCAAATTAAAACTTAAGGATGGATGAAAATAGAATTTTACTGTTGTTAGTTACAGGGTATTGGTTCTACTATTTCTTTCCAACAAACTTAGCCCATGAATCAGGACGCTGCTATTAGACGCATTTTTGCCTTCAAAGGTCGTTTTGGCGAAGCACATTTTTACTTTGCCTGTCATGCAGCGTTCCCATTAGCACTGACACCAGATTTGCTCTACCGCCTTTGGGCAAACTTTCAAACGGACAGCTATGGAGAACCACTAAACATACAATGGATGGCTGTAGCAGATTTATTGCTTTCCAGTTTATGTGAAGAGGTTGGACACGAGTTATATGAGATGCCGTTAGAAATACGTAATGCACTGTTGCAGGAATTGAAACAAAACAATCGTTTTGGTGCATCACGCATTCATGAGTTAGCAGAATTTTTAGCGGTGCAAGTTTCGAGGGACTTAGACAGTACCGATATAGACTTAAGAGATTATGCAGAAAGTCAATACTGGATAGCACTCGCTTATATTAAGCCAGGGCGTGTTGCAGAGGAAATTCAAATAAAAATCAAACAACTTAAGCTAGATGATTATACAGAGAGGAGACGGATAAATTTACTAGTTGAGACTTTATCAGTACCACTAAGAGATTTCCTACCTAAATTATTGCCAATAATTGCTTATCCGCAAAGTGCATCGCTTCAGATTAAAACTTTCGGGTTTACCAGTGTTGTGCTGGATAAGAATGGGCAAAAGATTTCCGAACACCAGTACAATGCGAAGTATTTTGAAGAGAAGCTTGGTAATGGCATCACCTTAGAAATGGTAGAAATTTCTGATGGTGAATTTATCATGGGTTCTCCTAGAGTGGAAGAAGGAAGTTTAGATAGAGAAAAACCACAACATAAGGTAAAAGTAGCAAGTTTTTTTCTTGGGAAGTTTCCTGTTACGCAAGCTCAGTGGGAAGCTGTAGCGGAACTACCCAAAGCTAAGCGTGATCTTATGAAAAATCCTTCGACTTTTAAGGGTGGAAACCTTCCTGTCGAATGTATTTCTTGGCATGATGCAGTTGAATTCTGTGAACGCCTAACCCTTAAAACTGGTAGAAATTATCGCCTTCCCAGTGAATCTGAATGGGAATATGCTTGTCGTGCTGGAACTACAACTGCCTTTCATTTTGGTGATGCAATATCTTCGGAGTTCGCCAACTATAGAGACCTTGTAAGTTACGGAAATAACTCCAAAAGATTATATAGAGGAGAAACAACACCTGTTGGTTACTTCAATTTTGCTAATTCTTTTGGTTTGTACGATATGCATGGGAATGTATTTGAATGGTGTTTAGACTATTGGCATGATAATTATGAAAAAGCTCCAAACTACAGTGGAGCATGGACAATTGAGGGACGTGACTCCTTACACATATTACGTGGTGGTTCCTGGAATGAACTTCCAATAGAATGCCGTTCAGCCTATCGCCATAGGGATCACCCTAACGGGAAATATTTCTTTGTTGGTTTTCGTGTAGCGTGTACCCCTAGTATGTAGAGGTGGGTGAGATGGAGAAGTTCCAGCATATAGGTATATATCTCTTTCTTTTTTGAAAACGAACTTCCCATGTTCCAAATTAAGCAGTTGATAACTAGGTTTGTTACTTTTGCCCTGGTATGTGCTCGTTCCGAGACCTAGCAGCACCAGTTTCTAAAAGAAGGATAAATGTCTGAAGCACTCGTCAGAAGATTTAGGCTTAATCCTTCGAGATGTTTGCTCACAAGAGCTTTGGAAGTTTCATCTTCATTAGCAGTCCAGTGCCAGATCTAGTACCTTCCACATTAAACAATGTTAGTACGACATATAACCGTTCTATATTAAGTGATTTGTAAAATTGGATCGCTTTGTGAGAAGGGGTTTACTTCACCCCTTCTCACAAAGCAGATAGAGGCGCTATAGTTTAAAGCCCACGCTCCACCCTTTAAGTGTCACACTCAAACATTTCACTCTCAAAGCTGCCTCAAATAAAGATTTAAGGGTCTTAAGTTCAAACGACCTACTAGTTCGCAATTGAGAATGGCTGCTGCCCATTAAGATAATCCTAATTCTTCAAGTAGGTAAAACAAAAGCCACGTATAGAAAAGAGATTTAGGCTACAGCTTCGGAATCCATAGAGGCGATGTTTTGTCAATGTGTGAAGTGTAAATTTTAGGTTGGTCGAACTCATATGCTTTTATGATTTTTTGTATCATCGCAGAATTACAGTGGCACGCTCACCGAGACTTGTGTTAAAAAACAACTATCATTTGGCATACGGAGAGAAAAAGTAGATGTCTATATTTAAGAAGCGCCTAGGTCCTGATCCTCACGCGGATGGTAGGAATACTTCGAATGCTAATGGTTGTCCAGATGTTTGGGAGTTAGAGGATGGAACCTTTGCTGTCATTGGTCTTGAGAAAACTAAGGATCTGGTTGGTTTATTACCTGAAACAGCAAGTTGTGGACCGGACGAAAGTATCATTGTTATTCCTAGAGATCTGCTAATTGGTATAAAGCATGACATTCCCTTCGAATAAAACCTTTACTTCTCTGGATGAAGTCATCAAAAACCTTGAGTACTTTGACTCTCCAGAGAAGTTTTTCTCCAATTTCCCCGATGCTTGGAATCGACTCAAGTATCAGGTTCTTAAGCTTGAAACCCGTCAAGAGTACCTTGAGCCTGGTAATCCAAGCTTTGAACTGATGGCTGCTGGCGATTTTGATGCAGCAATAAAACTTATACCTGAGGTTAAAGCAGGTGATGCGGAGTTGTATGAAACTTTAAGTACTAAGGGAGTGGATTTCATACGATGCAGACCTGTCATTTACCCATTTAGCCAATATTTAAAGTGGGAGTTTGAAACTTACAAGTTTTCTGCTGAGAAAGCCGAAAGAATTTTCTGTTGCTCAAGGTCCGAAATAGGGATTGTATATGACAACATTGCAACTAAAGATTTCATGGTTTTTGATAGTTCAGTAGGCTTCATACATAATTACGATACTAATGGGTTGATTCAAGGAGGTTGGAAAGTTACTAATGTTGAAGATATCCTCCTTCTGCAAAGTATTTTCATCTATATAAAATCTTTTTGTTTACCATTCAATAAGTTCTTTGAATACTTAACCTAAAACCAACTCTTTTTTCATAAGTAATTATGCCTATTTTAAGAATATTTAGGAGTATATATTCCTTCTCTATTAAAGTAAGGTAATCTTTTCCTCATAACTAAGTTTATGCTTTAAGAATGCATTCATGCATATATAGATTGGATCGAAGTACCACATAGCCAATATTTTTCTAATTTAAGACTTGGGATCATTGCTAACCAGTTATTAAAAATTTAACTGCTTTGAGTTTAGGAATTCTGTATGCAGCTATTTAACTCATTTGAAGTTGTATCTGCTGACCTCCGTCGAGTTCGGATCACTGAGGATTCTAAAGCAACGCAAATTCAAAGCCGATTTTCATTCATCGATTACCAAGAACTAAGGATGTTTCAGATAAGCTACATCCCCGGTCCGTTACAAAGCTTAGGGTACATTAGAGGAATATTCCGTGCAGACATATTCTCTCTGTTAGAACAAAGCAATGCAGAACAAGATATGGCTACAGCCATAGATGAACGTGTCAGGCAGGGACAAAAATTGAGGGACTCCAGTAAACAATTCGACTTTATTATTCATGAAAATGCTTTTCGATCAAGGATTTGTTCTCGTGAACAAATGATTGAACAAATTGAGAGTATTAAAGCTTTTTCAAATCAACCTAACATTCGAGTAAGTATACTGCCATTTCGATTGAACTATCTAGTCTTAGATGTTGAACCCCCACAAGTAAGTTTTGACGTATTTGATAGCAAATTGCTGATTCTTCAGGGAAATGTCAGTGCAATTAATGTTTGGCATGAGGAGTTGATTACCGGTTATAAGCAATACTTCGAGAAGCTTAAGGCTATTGCAATTTCTAATGAAAGTTTACTGCCTGAACTTGATCGTATTACCTCTGAATTAGAATGAAGATGTTCCTTGATCTGGTTTGATGAAAGACATTGATGTTGCTGCCGCCCTTCGGCGTTGAGTGGATCTTAAAACTTTAACTTTGTAAGGATCAGCATCCTTCCGCCACACCACCCGATGTCCCTTCAACTCCGCACAGTGGTCTTCCAAACACTTCTGCCAACCTCGCCGATCGCGAATCTTTCCCAAATCATCCAATAACCCCCAATCCGCCTCCTGCCGACTCAGCTTGGCAAACCTCTCATAGAGCGGATAGTCTGACTGCACCAGCAACTCCTTCTGGTGCAACACAGGCAGGTTGTCCTCTGGGTCATAGTCTCGGTAGCTGACGTGCAGATCTTGTAGGTCAATCTGCATACTGGTGCGGAGACAGGGGTGCGGGTCACGATCGAAGTCCGGGTAGAAAAGGTAGGTGATTTTGGGTTTGCTGGTGTGGAACTTGACCACAGTTGCTTCTTCAGGGCGACCGATCGTGCGAGAAGCACAACCTTCGTAGAGCCGGAGCAGGGGATCAAGGGCATCCAGGGCAGAGACATGAACCCAGAGAGAGTTCGACAGCTTCTTGCCGATCTCACTGGACTTACTCCGCTCCGCCATCACCTCCAAATTCCCCAGGCTCAACAGCATCAAATCGGCTGCGGTACAAGCTTGCTGATAGTTACCGAATAATGCCTTGATGTCATGCTGAACGATGGGGGCGAGATGTCGCAGTTTTGGGCGAGTCCCAAAATGACTGAGGGCAAGGTAGACGAGCAAATCCTGACGGCGTTTCTCGCTGATGACATCCCATTCCTGAACCTCCGTTGCCTGGAGAACCACCTGGAAGGCTCTTCGTAGCGTTCCAAACTCTGATTGCAGTGCCCCAAACTCCTGAAGTTCCTCCTCAATGGGCAACCGTCCCCGGTCGGTGAAAAATGCCATCAGGGGAGCCAGCATTTCCTTATATTGCTCAAACCGCTTGACACTGGCTTTGACTCTGGGAGTCGTGGCACGCGATCGAAAGCGGGAGGCTCGGAAGGTTTGTGCCTGTGCCTCATCCCGAAAGACCAAGTAGATGCCCAACGCAACCGGAATGGCATCAACGCCAAGCACCTGGTCGATGTAGCTCTTGAGTTCCTCCTGGCTGTAATTCTTCTGGAACGTGTTGCGGCGAGTAATCACCCCATCGCTGTACGCCATCATGCCGCGCATTCGGTCTTCAATTAGCACTTGCGCCGCGACAATCAAGACCTTCCCCGCCAACCCCCAGGCTTTGAGCAATGCCTCTCGTCGCTCTGCCGGATCTTCGATGACGTTAATGATGTAACCCAGGTTGACAATATCAGCCGATCCACAGGGAGCATCAGGACGATAGTAGGGGTCCCAACCAGCACTGATATAGCCGCGATCGCCGATCCGCTCCACATCTCCCCCATGTCCACAGCCGTAGTCGAAGAAGGTAGTTTCAGGGGTAAATAATCCTGCTTCCAACGCAACCCTTACAGGCTTAGAAAGCTCGTTACGGATGAGGGCGGCTTTGTGGCGATCGATTTTGGGCTGACTGATAACCGCAGTTCGGGAAGTCGGGCAAGCCAGGACGTGACCTTGAATTTCGATCCCACAATCGGTTAGCCGCTTTGCCCAACCCTCACGAGTTCCGATCTCCCGCGATTGATTCAGTAATCCCAAAGCTTCTTCCTGTCGCGTCAGTTCTGCAAAGGGTTGGTACAGGGGGTAGTCTGAAGTGACAAAGGTTTCCTTGCGGTGCAGAACAGGCGGATTATCTGTACTGTTGTAATTCCGCACACCGACCTGCGAGGTTACCAGGTCAACCTGAACACTCCATTGCAACGCAGGGTGGGCATCGGTATCAAAATCAGGGTAGGACAGGTAGGAAACTCTGGGCTGGTCCGTGCTGAACTTGACGAGGGTAGCCCCCTCCAGTTTCTTCAGCTGTTGGCGAGCCAAGTTCTCGTAATCTTGCAGCGATCGCTCCAGGGCAGGGAGAGCAGAGACATGAACGTAAAGAGCACCAGGGAGGCGTTTGCCAGTTTGACTGCGATCGCAACAGGCAATCAACTGATCAAAATTAGTCACGAAAACATGAGCCTGCGACGTGGTGCAGACCTCGCCCTTTGATCCCAGCCGTGTCGTGTCCATGCGTTTCCCCCAGGGTCGCATAGAATTCAGGATAAAAGCTCACGCAAGAAAATACCACTATGATGCTGCCTCCTTCCCCAACCCTCGATATTGAGGCGTTGAGTCGATTGTTCGATCGCACGACAAACTCCTACAAATATCTGTTCTTCCTGGGGTTGATGGATGAACTACGGCAGCGGCAGTTTGACGCAGCTACATCGATCCCGCTCAAAGACGTGGTGGTGGAGATGCTGGCGAGAGCTTGGAGGGTATACCACACTCACCAACTTAAGTTTGGGGCACAAGACCAGATTGCAGAGAAGCTGAAAGAGTTGGACGATGCCCTGCCAAAATCCCTGTTCCGTGTCAGGGATGTCAGCCCAACCGATCTCAAGGGCATGATCCAGGGACGGGTTGCTGACTCAACCATTGAACTCCTGCGCTACGTTCCCTTCCGCCTGATTCGCCCCTTTTTTGAGGAGGAACTGCGGGGAGCTAAGGATGCCCAGGTCAATCAAAAGATTCTGGTGTTGTCCCAAGACGAGTTTGAAACCCGCAAGCCAATCTACACCTTTACTGATGACCAGCAGGCGATCGTCCTTCACCCTGATTGGGCGACTTACCTGCAAGAGAACGATACCCAGATCCAGCAGTGGGCTTTTGATGCATGGGTGCAGTACATGGAGCGGTGCAATCCAGGCGTTGACCATATTGCCAGCAAGCTCCCACTGACGCTTCTGCTCCTGACGCTGCATTCAGGCGACTTAAACTGGCATCGCCATCTAGCCCATGTCCTGAGCCTATTTGATACCAACATCGCCAGTTAAAGCATTCTTTAGCGATCCCAGCTATCTACGTCATTCCACAAACTGGCTCAGAACCTAGAATCTTGCTGAAGGACAGGCAAGCCATTTGGCTACACTTAACCCCTAACCAGCTTGAAGAACTCATCGTAAATAGTTGTTCTTAAGGTAAGCCTGTACTATCCTGGGCTACAAGAATGTATTGCTTGAAAGCTCAAAAACTGCCAACACCTCAAGCAGACAACCAAATTCCTAGCAGAGATCAACGGAATGCCTATATTCCAGTTTCAGATTGTAGCGAAAACTGAGGCGGAAGCTCAGCAATTCATGGAAGCTGTTGAAGCTGAAGATCCTGGTATTGAGGAATGGGAGTATAACGTTGGTACTCCCCAAGAGCTTGTTGAGTGCTACGGCTTTGGGGTAACACACTATTCACCGAAGCAGCTTCAAAAACTTGCTGATGAGATGGGAGTCGTCCTTGCTTACGCTGAGAATCAGGAAGAAGCTGATGAGCGGGATGATGAGCTTGTGCAGAGGGTACTCAAAGCTCACCAAATCGTCGCCAAGATGAACCTTTCTTCGGATGGGGAAATTCTTCATCAAATGTTTCTGACTTGCCAGAAATTGCTTGAAGACCCCAGTTACGGCGAGGAGTAAAGACAGGTATATTGTTCCTGCATTCGAGTAGCTGAACTGCCCCCTACCGCAATGTTGGCGCACAATTCAGCCTACTTACCCAAAGTATTAGCTCCAACATTTGCTGGATGAGCCATTTGGGAATTATAGTTCGCTTATACTACCTAATGCAATAAAATCAATTTAGAGCTAGAATTCTCATTCTGAGGGTTATTCCACTAGATATAGTGGTATCCGATTCAGTGAGCAAAACGTGTGTTGGAGATGAGGGCTTCGGTAGCGCAAAGCTTTCGTTTCGTTTATTGGGTGGGGATAGGAAGTGATGAGAACACTAAGTCTATTTGACGAAGAGCGGCTGTCACTGCCCAAAGCGATCGCGCTGTCGATTGAATCGCTACAACACTACGGCTCATTCTACAAGCATTGGGCGATCGCCTTCTCTGGCGGCAAAGACTCCTCCGCAACCGTCACCCTGATCGCCAACCTGATTGAGACAGGTCAGATTCCTAGACCAGAGAGCCTAACAATCCTATACGCAGATACCCGCCAAGAACTACCCCCGCTTCACCTGGCAGCAATGGGCATTTTGAAGGAACTGGAGCAGCGAGGGTTCGATACTCGTGTAGTCTTACCGGATCTGGACTACCGCTACTTTGTGTATATGTTGGGTCGGGGAGTGCCGCCACCATCGAACACCTTTCGCTGGTGTACTCCCAAGCTCAAGGTCATGAGTATGGAGCGGGAACTGGAGAAACTTCGGGAAGAACGAGGCGAAAAGTTTCTCATGATCACAGGTATTCGCATTGGCGAGAGTGCTGCTCGTGACCAACGGATTGCCATTAGCTGCACGAAGGATGGTGGTGAATGTGGTCAGGGCTGGTTCCAGCAAAGTTCTTCAGGGGCGATCGCGGATACTCTGGCTCCGATCGTCCACTGGCGTGTCTGCCATGTTTGGGACTGGTTGCTTCAGGCAGATCTAGAGCTTGGCTTCCCGACCTTTGAAATTGCAAAGGTCTATGGGCAAGACGTTAGCGATGGAGAGGAACCCCTAAATGCTAGGACTGGCTGTATCGGGTGTCCTCTGGTACAGAAGGATGCTGCCCTCGATCGCGTTGTATCCCAACCAGAATGGGCTTATCTAGCACCTCTACAGAAGCTCAGACCTTTATATTGGGAGGTCAAGAAGCCCCAGTATCGTCATCGAAAGCATGAGGAGCGCAACAAAGACGGGCGCTTAACAGTAAAACAGGGGAGGCTTGGTCCCTTAACTCTCGATACTCGGCGCTGGATGCTAGCAGAAGTTTTAGCAATTCAAGAAGAGGTCAATCAGGTAGCGGTTGTTCAAAACCGTCCTACTATTAGCTTGATCAACAATGAAGAATTAGCTCGAATTAAAGAGCTAATCGATGCAAATACTTATCCCGAAAAATGGGATGGTACAGAGCCAACAGGAGATGTCATGCTACCTGAGATTTTCCCAGATGGAAGCGTACAACATCTCTTGTTCAGTGATTACTAATACTTATTTCATTCAGTAAAAACTATGGAAAAACTGACAATCGCACAAGCTGTAGTTGAAGTGTTGAAAGCGGCTAAACAACCTATGTCTGCGGCTGAAATCACCCAGATAATGCTGGATAAGAAACTGTATGATTTTAGTGCCAAAGATCCTAAAAGTATTGTTCGAGGAGCGATTGAGCGGCGTTGTGAGGGACTAAACCGGAAGGACTCTATAAATCCTCCTTACTTTAAGAAGATATCAGATGGAAAGTACACGCTAATAGAAGTTACGTCGCAGTAGCCTTCAAGGAACAAATGAGAAGGCAATACTAGCGTCTAAGCTAAGTGGCAAGCTCTAAAAAGACAATCATAAGATACTACAACAGCCACAGTAGACTCAACGCGTTGTGGTAGCTCGTCGATATTTTTTCACATAGTAACGGCTTAAACTGCGTCTACTTATTCTTGAACTGCGTCTACTTGTTATAAGCACTTCTCGATCATAATAATCTTGCCCACTTATTCCCTTACCTACCCAAAAAAGTGGGGCTTTAGACTTATCTACACGTAGAAAAATATTTAGCCACTTTTCAGGCAAGCAGTTGTCTTTATCAGTGATAGTTGAACTAATTTTATCAATACTCAGAATCTGACTGTAGGAACTCAAGAAACTCTGAAATGCATCCTCGTCATAGTCATTAAAAAAACGACCATCTTTATCTATTCTTTCTCCATTACCAACCTTGAAAGATAAGTACCAAATTCCTCTATCCTTCATAGCGGCAATAAACTTTTCAAATACCAAACTCATCTCTTGACGTGGTACATGTAAAAGCGAGGCTGAAGCCCATATTCCATCAAAGCAATTTTCAAAACTAAGATCTTGAAAAGGTATCAGAAAAGTTCTTTGCTTCGTAAGCTTGGAGCTAATACTTACCATCTCTTGGGAAGCATCAATAGCTGTGACATTGTATCCAAGATCTAAAAAGTGTCTTGCATCACGTCCTACTCCACAACCAGCATCAAGAATATGCGCTCCTTTAGGCAAGCATCTCAAGAAGGGTTTGTACAAATCATGCATATCAATCGTTAATGTTCTCTTGCAATAAACAAGAGCATTGCGATTATAGTAGTCTACGGAGTCATGCATGTTAGGACTTGCAGCTAAATCACTTGCTTCAAGCTAATAAATTCTAACATTATAACAAACCGTTAAGTAAAGGTCAAATTGCCATATTAAACAACTTATTTGCATTTGGAACAAGAAGGAAGCGATTAGATCTCAAAATGACAAAGATGGAGAGGTAAATATCTTCACAGAAACCTGGTAACACCTCATAATTTCAATAGGTTGTCTATCCAGCCAGGTGTAGATATCTTTTGCAACTCGTCTTGCAAAGCATTAATTCTACTTTGCACAGCTTCATCAAGAGAACGTGGATAAACAAGGGCATCAAAACGCTTATCTTCTCCGCTAATTTCCTCGCTAAATGCTAAGCGAAGAGCGCGAAAGTGAGCAATTGCCTTAGCTAAAAGATCAGCTTGATTAGAATCATCAATTAATCCGCCTTTAGAGGTGACTAACTCTTCAACTTTACTCTCTAGGTCAATGATTTCTGCGATAATTTTCTTGTCAGCATCTGATAGATGAACTTGCTCACCACTATTATAAATTTTACTGGGATTAAGGAGATGAGTTAAAGTGCGAAAATCGCTTGGCTTTCCTTCTTTAAGAAAAAGATTAAACTCATAAATAGTCTTCAAATATGAGTTTAGCGGACCATAAAACTCATTAAGCTTTTTAGTTATTGATTCCCTCCTTTCTTTCCGCTTACTTTCTGCCAAATTAGCCCTGTTGTATAGAAAAGTTAATAATCCTACAAGGAAAACGACACCGCTTGTTATAAGTGTTGAATAAATAGCTAAATATGGAGACTGATTTGTAGCGGTTTGTGACTGAGGTGTGTTAGAGGATTGATTCGTTGTAGAAGTGGCAGGTTGATTATTAACAGGTTGTGATTGATTTGTAGGGGCAATAGGTTGATTAGTGGCGGGAGATTGTGACTGATTTGTTGTAGGAGTAGCAGGTTGATTGGTATTAGGAGATTGTGGTTGGTTTGTTGTAGAGGTGGTAGCCTGAGAAGAAGTGATAAAAGATTGTTGAGATGGTATCTGTACAAGTTTAGGATCGATCGATTCAACTAGCGCAGTTGAGTCAGGTAGAACAGTGTTCAAATAAATAGTAATTAGGTAGGAATACATATCTACGCTCTCTTTCGCTCAACGAAAAGAAGTGGAAAAATTGGCTTGAAGAATCTAAAATTTTATACAGTTGTTTGTAATTCTCAATCTCGAAGGAGTTGGACTAAATTTTCGACTTTTTTAAGGTTGGGATCGCCTGCTAAGTAACCGATTCCGCGATGAAGATGTAACCGGAACTGAGTAGCTAGGGTTTCTTTATCTGTGGGTAAGCCATCATTGTGACAACGTTGCTTAAGGGCAATGAGGATCAAGTCAGCCATATTTCCACCAAAAACCTGCCAATTCATTTCGAGATTGCTATCGGCTGGGATCGGAACTAGGGATGGAGGAGTGGGTTCTGATAAGGAGCGACAAAGCGCCCAACGGCAAAGAATGTTCCATTGCTCAATCTTGGTAACGCGCTTGAGCTTGATGAGTTGGTCTTTAGCCGCTTGCGAAAGCTTAATGCGATCGAGAGGTGGTTCCATAAATCAGGGGTTTAGAGATTCTTACTGCTTCTTCTTGGCTTAAAGGTAAAGTAGCCTGCTTTTAACTGGGTTTGTTGTTTGGTTGAATCATACTCCAATAGATACTCACGAGCGATCGCTCCGGCTTCTCTTAACTGCTTTACGTCTTCTGCTCGGATTTCGGTATCTGTAGATAGGAGCAGCACCTGGTGGCTGGCTTGGGGGAAATAACGCTCGATGAGATTATGGCGATGCTCAGAATCGAGGCGACCTAGCGGCGTATCAATCGCGATAGGAAGTTGCCGTCCGGAGGCGCGAGCGAGACCCCAAAGAAGGGCGATCGCCAAGAGTTGCTTTTCTCCAGCAGAGAGACGATGTTTGGGAATCGCTTGTCCCTCTAAATCAAATAGGGAAAGGCGAAAGGTTTCTGTGTCGATTTGAATGCGATGAACCAAGTTGGATTTGTGCAGCAGGTAAAGAAAACACTCAGTAACAAGGATCTCAAGCTGATTCAGCTTACGGAGCTTTAGACGATTTTTGAACTCCTTAAGTGTTCCTTGTGCCCGGATTGCAGCATTCAAAATATTCTCAGTTGTTTGCTCTTCAATCGTCTGGGTAGTATAGTCTACAAGTTCCTGATTGACCTTGGCGATCGCTTGTTTGACCTGCTCTAACTGTTTCTCAACTTGGGTATGTTCAGTCAACGCCCGCACGACTTCTGCTTGAGCTTGCTGGAATTTCTGCTTGAGTTTTGCATAAACCTCTGGAGCCGCTGCGGTCGCCAAATAGCGTTCTGCTGCATCAATCTCTGTCTGGCAGTCTTGCAAATCTTGAAGATGCTTTTGTGCCTGACGAATTTGTTCGGGTAACCCATGAGAGAGCAAGCCTGCTAGTTGATGGCTATGTTCAACCGTTGCACCTAACCATTGCTCAACTGAGGGTTCAGTGAAGTGGCTTTGCTCCTGACTGAGAAATGCCTCGAACTGAGATTTTTGAGTTGGTTTGAGCTTGAGCGCAGGTAGAAATTCTTGCAGCCTACTGTAATGCTCACGCAAGAGGTCTTGAGCGGCTTGAGATTGTTGGTATTTGATTTCCTCCTTCACCTGTTCCTGTGCTTGGTTTAGTAAAGGTTGAATCATCGCTAGGGGAAGAATCCCAGCCGCTATTTCTCGCAATGCTGCTCGATGCGTTTCTGCTTGCTTCTGTAGATCCTGGAGTTGGGATTCTAAATGAGTTTGTTCAGCCGCAATTTTGCCGCCTTGAGTTAGGAAAGCGTGCTCCGCATCGTTTAGCTTTTTCTGGGCTAAATCGACATCGTTTTGAAGGGCTGCAAGCTGCTGTTTAATTGCACGTTTTTTGTCTTGTAGTTCCTTCAAATGAGTCTCAATATCCTCCAGCTTTTGACGATCGCTCTGGTTAGCCATTTCCTTCCGTTTGCGACCAATCAACACATCGAGGTCAGCGGAGAGACGATCGGGGAGTTCGAGTCCAAGGAGCGATCGCATTGCGCTGGTTACAAGAGGTGGTAGGTCATCCTGTTCAGCCAGTTCCTTAACTTGCTCACCATCAAACAAAAATAGACTGGAGATTCCTAGAGGGAGTAAATCTTCAATTCGCTCATCCCAAGCTTTGGCAAGGGCTGTATCCGGGAAACCGTCTTTGAGAACCTCTAATCGATCCCGTCCGTTCTTGAGTTGTTGGCTCCAGGTTCGACGCACTCGAAATTCAGTGGGTTGAGGGGCGTTATTGAGGGTTTGCTGAAAAGCAAGTTCAATTGAGGTTGGTTCGCCATTCGCTTGACGATTCACACACTGGTTGAGGAAGTCACCATAGGACAGGGTGCTACGGGTAGAACAGGGAGCACGATGACCGTAGAAGGCAAGCCGAATGGCATCCATCAAGGTTGTTTTGCCACCACCATTCATGCCTCCGAAGAGAATAATGGGTTGGTTGCTGCTGGTTGGGGTCAAATCAATGATGTGTTGACCACGATAAGGACCAAAGTTCTCCAGAATCAGTTCTGTCAGGGTGATATGGGGAATCCCGGTGGGTTTGAACTTAGGAGTTTGGTCTTGAGAAGATTCTACAATTGCAGGCTCCTGCTCGACCTTTGAAGGGGATGGAGGGGCAAATTGGGTATTACCAAATTTCAGGGTTGCCCATGAGAGTGGGCTTGGGCGACCGCCGTTCTCTACTGTCCCATTTTCGGACTTTTGACTGTCCTTGGTTTTAGCTGACTCCCGTTTTTCTACAATTTTTTTAACGTCTGCTACATTGCCGATTGCTGCTGCCTGCTTGAGATTGCGATTGTCGTGAGCCTGATCAATGGCTTCATCTTTGGTAGCGAAATTAATTTGGCAACAGGTCTCCAGTTCTTTATATAACCCAGTACGACGGGACATGGTTTGATACTGGCGTTCAGTATCCAGAAGTCGATTCATGAGTTGAAAATGAATGGAGTCGTCACAAATTTCATTCAGGATGCTCCACTCATCAGCACCTAGATAGGCATTGCCAGCATTACGGCGGGGATCGCGGAAGATGTCACCTGTAACTTCGCGGTAGATTCGTGGCAATGCATCATCAAATTCATGTTTTTCTTCTAACCAAATGCGCCGAATTTCACTGAGTTCTTGGGCTGAAATCAATTCAAGATCAGCCATCTCAGATGGAGCCTTTTGACGAACTTCTTCTTGCGTCTCCAGTAATCGCCTTAATAAATACTCTCGCCACCGCTTGACGTAGGGACCAGGAACATTTGTAACCTCCTTCTCTTTGGAGTCATCTAAGGTACGCTCAAATAGCTGAACATTCCCGGTAATGCGTCTAAAGTCACGGTTTTCTCTCTCTCGCTCTAGTTTCTCGTCAGTGCGAAAATCCAATTCGTCTCGAAAATCGAGTAGGGATTGCATCCAACCTTTTGAGTCGTCATTGAGGATCATTGCCTCCATCGACTTGTCTCGATCGACAAGGGTACATACCCAGCAGCCAAATCGAGAGCTACCACAGCTAGGCGTTGATGTATCAACAACTAAGGGACATTCATTGTCGGCTGTTGCCCCTCGGTATATCTGAAATAGGTCCTTATTGCTGTGTCCCCAAGGATTTTTCCATTGGTTGAGATAGAGCCATACAGCATCATTACTCCAGTCTTCAATAGGAGTGTAGATGAGTGAATTTGGCATACTGGCGTTAGGGCTGAGTTTATCTCTAACTCGACCTAATGCATGTTTTGCCATCGTAGCTGCACGCTTTTGGCTTTCAGCTTTGCGAGTGCCTAAAACCAGAATAGTCTCACCACTATCTCTGACAACATCCCTAATAAATCTGTTAGCCGGATGAATTTTGAGCCGCTCGGTACACCACCTAAATTTCTGACGAGGCGCAGGGTAGCCTTTGCCAATTAAATTGACCCAGAAGGTATCTTCAAGTTTTGGATTTAAAGGATTGGGCTGAAATGGCAAATCTCCTGCTTGAGATGCAAGCTTCATGTGTTCTAATGACTGACGAACCCAAGCAGAGATAATAGGGTTTTCAACCAGAGTATCCGTTGAGATTACATAGATAGGTTTTATGCGTTGATTGCTAGGTAAGCCTGAGATTGCATTCCAGACTAGTTGGAGAACCGCTGTACTATCCTTGCCACCAGAATATCCAACAATCCAAGGAATTGAGTCTGAGCAGTATAAGCTCTGAATTTCAGCAGTTAATTGTTCAACATCTTGCCTGACTAGCTCTGCGAGGACAGCTGCTTTGGCTTTAGATCCTTTTGCAGCCATGTTTAGACCTCCTCAGCATATTTAAGCATCCTACAGGCTCTCCTCGTCAGACGTTAAAGGTAAGCCTATTCTCTTTTTAAGATAAGCAATCATAAAACTTCTGGAATTGCGGTTGTTGGTCACACTGCCATTGGAAACAACCCTGTCTTGCCAGTCTGGGTTTGTTCGTTTCCAATTAATTTTCCGTAAAGGCTTAAGTTTAGTCGCCCAGTCATCAGGGTAGAGGGATAGTAGAGATGCTCCGGCTCCTCCTAACCCAGCTAATGTAACAGCGTGACTATGGATATAGTCTTGACGCATTTCACCAGCCGTAACCTTTTTATCTAAAACCTGCTGCCAATCTGGAATTTGACTACTAACTGCATTCCAATAGTTAGCAGCTAATTGAATCTGGTTCTCTAGATTTTCTTCTTTGTAGTTTGTCAATAGTAAATTCGTCGCAGTATATATTCCACTGAGGGTAAATAGCTTACTTGAACGAATAGGCAAAGTACTACGCTCTACATCAGTAAGTTTTTCAAACACGCTAACCGCTTTCATAACAGTTTTAGATAGAACTGCCTTGCGATCCCGATGGTCGTAGAGAATATTTAGGGATTGATCAGGACGAGCAGAGTAGCGATTAAGGTCGGTAAACATTTGCTGAGAACGCTTCAACCCAATATCCAGGAAAAACACGACTGAAATGGTTTCATCACCCAACTCCGGATTCTCTTTTAGAGCTAACTCAAATGCTGCACGTCGGTGCTGTCCGTCATTTATAACAAACCTGGCATCCATTGGAATTTTGAGCATCCCAATATCATCTGAGCCTGTTGCTTCAAAGGTAATGTTAGCGTTAACGGAGGCGGTGATTGCCGAGAAAACGTAGTTCGTGGGATTATCTAAAATATACTGAGCAATTTCGGGTACTCTAGCGCGATTCAGCGTTCGCTGTGCCCTCATCTCTGCTGGGATTTCTTCATCATCAAAAGAGAATAGCTTAGGAATTAAGCGGATAGGGCACATGGAGGCATAGTACTCACGCCCTGCCTGAATACCTCTGATTGCTGGAAAGACATATTCAAACGGGAGAGCCATAAATATTATTACCCTCAAGGATGAATGTCTAGAGAGTAACATACAAATGCCCGAAAGAACTCACTTGTATGGCAAATTCAACATACAGATGTCACGAATTGGAATTCATTGCTATAGCTAAATCTTGAAGGATCTCCCCAGCTATCCTCTTAGCCAGATCCCAATGCTTAAACCTGGACGGCGCTGTTTTTTCTGTGTCAGATATTACATTGTAGTATTTGCCTATTCTGGATGGGTATTGCAATACATAACCATGTGCCTCATGTTCAACAGCCTGAGTTACAGTTTTCCATTGAACTTTTGGAAAGTTTTGAGTGATGGTTTGACAATAGTAAGCAAAAAGCCGCAAATCTCCAAAATAATCAATTTCAGGGTCACCTTTCTTCAATAAATTCGTACGAAAAGAGCCTTTTGGTGAAAGGTGGGCATTCCACCGCTCTACAGGATGATGTTGAGTTTCACCTATGTACAGAACGTCGTAGGCAACTATGAAATAAATGATTGGACCTTCAATTGGAGCGAACAATTTTCCACAATTGGTAATCATTCGTACAAGTCCTGGTTTTGATTAGTCCAAGAGTTTAGGGTTTGTGAAAACACTCTTCTAAGCTTAGTTAGAACCTTTTCAATATCCTCATAAGATAAATTGCTAAGATTTTCAAGTGTTTTGTTCTCAGCCACTCCACTACAAAACAATAAACCCTCGATTGCAATTCTAGTTGGATCAGCAGAGTCTAATTCACTAAGAACCAACTGATAGAAGGGATGGAGTTTGTTAATTCTTACGTAAGTTCCAAAATTAATATCCTGACCGGAGGACCAAAGATCTAAACTCTGCATCCTGTCTGTATATCTAATTTTCCTAAAATCTTCTGGTTCATTAGGAGATGAATTTGTGTTTCCCCCATCTGACTGTGTTTGATTTTCATTGGGCGCACTCTCCGCATCATTCACTTCACTTTCCTGACTCCTCTGAATAATCCGACTACGCCTTTTAGATTTTTCAGCAGGTGGTGGTGGAGAAACTACTTCATCAAAATCTTCTTCTTCAAAATTCTCAACTCGTCTACTGCTCTCTTCGCCTTCCGCTCCCCCTGGCTGAGCCATAATACGATCACAAACCTCAAATAACTCATTTGAGGCTCTTCGAGGGATACGAATTTTGTTTTGTAAAGTAGAAATAATTTCTTCAGGAACCATCAAATCTTGTTTTGAAACGTCTACATGAAAAAGCTCATCATGCTCCGTTGTTAATAAAACCCTGGCTCGAAATCCAAAATCATCTTTACCTACAATCCCCTTTCCTTCAAATTCTAAATTGTCGCCCCACCGTATAAGTCTTCTATTGCGGAATATAAAAAAGCCTGAGTTTTTTCGACCTACTTGAAAGCTTGAGATCAAATCACGCTCTTCATCGGAGAACCCCCCAAATCTACTCATCTCTGATTTTGGGAAAATACAAATTTGTAGTTTGACAGGCTTCGCCTGAGAATCATAAGGATGCTCAAGCTCCTCATCCAAAACTTTACAAGGTAATTTGCCATCATAATTATCAGGATCGAAAGACGGATGTGCTTTATCCCAGAAAAGAATGTCTTTTGGCAAAACTTCTTCTTGTTTATCTCTATATCTCAGCGTAATTTGAATTGGTTTTTCTCGATCAGTCAAGAAATAGTAATAAACGACTCCAAGACTTTCAAGCAACTCTCGTCTTATTTTTCCAGCAGAATCTTGATTTCCAATTGTTTTAGAGATTTCAACAATAGTTCCGCTTTCAAACTCTCTCAATAAATCCTCATGTTCGTTACTTGCTGTATTTGAGCATAAGCCATAGCCTCTGCTACGTATTACTTCTCTATCTAAATAAAAGCAGTCGCCAATATTACCACTAACTTTTGAAACTATCTGAATTCTCTCTCCCAACGAAAATCCGGCTGACTTCAAACCTAAGCCGAACTTGGATAAGCTATCGGGAGGATAGCTAACTACAGAGCCTAAATCTAATGCTGTTTTGATTTTGGGCTTGTCCATCCCACAGCCATTATCTACAATACGAAATTTAGCAATACCTCCTTTCGTTGCAAGTGTTACTCCTTCCTTTAAGGTCAAATCAATATAGATTTTAGTTGCCCCTGCTGTTACGGAGTTGTCAATTATATCCATTAAAGCTGATGAAGGTTTATACCCTATTTTGGATATACCCTCACAAACACGATCAGGGTTGATTGAAAGTGGTTCAAAGTTAGAATCTTCAGACATAACATCTCCTGATTGGGAAAGACTTAAAGAAAATTGGTTAGATCAAACTCTTCTTCACTAGGAGGAGTCGTCTTTTCAGAGGCTAAAAATAGTAGGATTTGCTCAGAGTATTCTATTGAACCTTTTAGAACGCCCTCTAATATTTCTAATCCTGCATTGGCATACTCTTCAAATATCTTGATCCTCTCTTCCTCGGACTTTTCATTAGCAGCTAAAGTTTTAGGATCACTACTTGTTGCGATTGCCAGCAAATTAATTACTTGGTCGTAACCTTTGCCATAGAAAATATCCTGTCGAATCGGATCAATCTCCTTGGAATATTCTTTGATTGGTTCTCGCCTTCCCTGCTTTACTCCCACTGCTGCGGCAAACACCAAAACATCTACATAAGTTTGAAATGGTCCTGTAGTCTCCTCAGAAGCCCTTAAAGCTTTTACTAACTGAGCTTTATCCTTTGCCACTTTGATCCGCGTATCTGCCATTGCCTTAACCCCAGCCTTTAAAGCTTCACTCGTGACCAACTACTAAAATCTCGGTGTACTCAAATTCACTTGAACTCAACCGCACCAAGGGATAATGCTCTCCACCGAGTGTAATCGCATCCGATTCAGCCTCGGGCTTAGGTGAGTTGTAGACCAGCACATACTCCTTACCGATATATTCCGCCATCTCTTCCGCAACTTCGCCCCTCCATTGCGTCTTACTCGCCAACACCACCAACTGGTTTGCCAACATAGGCAGCGATCGCGATACCTGTCTACGATAAAGCTCATCTAAGCTACCAAAGGGTGAATCCATCACGATCGGAAACGTACCGCTATCAGGTCCCATCAGCATTCCCGACTTGTCTTTACTCCATTTACGTACCCGATCAATAATCGCGCCAATAAACGACAGACTGAGAACCTGATTCTCACCCGTTGAAGCAGCGACAGGAGACTCTTGCCCCGTCGTTGTTTCCACCAGGGTTAGCTCATATTTCTCGGTCAGTTTCGGTACATAGGGCACGACCACAATTCGGCTAAAAATCTCCTGGACCCGTTTCTCTAATTGGGCACGAAATACCCGATCCAGGTTTGCCTGTACTAGCTTGAGTCGAGCCAGTGCATCTTCCGCTGCCGTAATCTGCCGCTGAGTTTTCGCCTGTCGCTCCTCACTCATCTGAAGTTTTTCAATCTGCCGACTCAGCTTATCAATTTCAGCTTCGCGATCAGTAATTTTCTGGTTATTCTCACCCTGTTGCAGCGTCAACTCGCGGATTTTGGCTTCTACCTCCTCCAGCCGAATTTCCAACTTCCGAATATCTTCGCTAGGGCTATTTTTTAATTTGTCACGAATATCGTCTAACGCTGTCTCTATACGGGATAGGGAATTTTTGAGTTGATTGATATTTGCCTGCTCCCGGTCAACTTCCTCCCAAAATTTTGGCACCTGCTTGTCGATCGCCTCGACCTGGGCACCCATCCGGATCACCGTTTCCTCCACATCCGCCAAACCTGCTTTATCTAGGTATGCCTTGACATGCTCGTGGGGGCTACTTCCTTCTGCCAACTCTGTGCCGCAAATGCACCGCCGCCGGGATAATAAATCCACTACAAATTGCTGCTTAATATCAGCGGGTAGCTCACCCCGCTGCCGCAGTCCATCCACTAGCGTCCGAAATTTAGCCGTCGCCTCGGTTAACAGCACGGTATATCCCCGTGTCGATACCGCTAACTTCAGATTCGCCTTACTTTGGCGCAGTTTTTCCCGTTCAACCTTCTCCTGCGCTTCCAGGTCATCCCGCCGTTTCTGGATTTCTCGCACAGCATCCAGTTCTCGTAGGCGCTGGCTCGTCTCTTGCTTAATTACCTGGTAATTCTCAAGTTCTTGCTCAATGCGGTTTTGCTCTTGGTTCGTCTGCTCAATTTCCCGCTCCAGACCTTCCTTCTGGCGCAATAGCTTCTGGGTTTCTGGATTTCCGATCGCCTCCAATTCCTTCTCCAGCAGCTTCCGCACGTCGCCTAAATGCCGAATGGATCGGCTCAGCACCTCGACACCCAATAAAATTTTGGTCGCCTCAGCAATTTCTGCTTTCTTATTGGATCGAACAATTTGTTCAATCCGCTCCCCATCAAAGAAGAAATACTGGTGCAAGCTGGCGGGTAAAATGCGACCAATTACATCCTCTGGATGCTGTTGGGCGATGATCCAGCGTCCGTCATCCCCAGCAACCCGTAGTCTTAATTCACTTTTGCCCTCACTTACTCCCGTATCGGTTTTGTAGGCTTTGCAATCCCGCCGCATCCGATAACGGGTTCCCCCATGTTCAAATGCCACCTCTACCCAACACTCAATCGTTTCTCCTGTCCTAGCTTCCGCGATCGCCCGCTTATTGACCAATTGCTCTGGAGACGCAAATGCTGCCGTAAATTTCTCGTACAGCACCCAGGTGAAGGCATTGAGTAGCGTTGTTTTCCCCGCCCCATTATTTCCGTGAATGACAGTGACCTTCCGCTTATCCCCCGTTGCCAACGTAAGTTCTGGGGTCTGACCATAAAATTGGCGGAAATTGCAGAGTCGGATGGAGGACAGCTTCATTGAACCTCTTCTTTTACGATTTTCAGCAGGTCATCGTTGATATGGCGAGGATTTTTCATATAAAGCTTATCTTTCTCAGCCTGAAGCACCCGCAGAATAATTCGACGAACTTCCGGGGGGGCGCTCGTAATTGGCTCCTGCACATCTGCCATGCTCAATTCTTTGGTCATGGGTACGGGGGTCCTAGTTTTTGGTTGGGGGATATTACATATCTAATAACCCATATCGGCTTTGTAGCTGCAAAAGCTTAAGCCTTGCTTCACCTGCGTTGTCAGCCAGATCGGCAAACTCAATAAACCGCTGAAGTTCCTTCCGCAGTAAATTGCGCTCTACCTCTAAGGTTTCCCGTCCTAAATCAGGAGGCAACACTATCATGTCAAAAATTTCGGCTCGCTGTTTATTAGGATGGGGGCGAAGAATCCGCCCCCGTCGCTGAATAAATTGCCGAGGGTTGCCGCTGCTTGCCAGAATAACCGCTGTCTGAGTCGCTGGAATATCAACCCCTTCATCTAAGCAGCGAATGGCAACTAGCCCCTGCAACTCGCCCGTTTCAAATTGGTGGCGTAAATCTTCCCGCTCCTCTAAGGTAGTTTCGGCAGTATAGGTGTTCACTTGGTAGTTCAACTCATTCCCTAAAATGCGGGCAACCGCCTCCAACTGTCGCTGGCTCTCGTCGGTTACATTATCCTCAACTGATCCGTCCCCGCAGTAAAACAGCGTATGGGTTGAGTTTAGACGCGATCGCATTAATTCTCGTAATGCCTCCAGCTTGTTGCTTGCTGCCCCAATTAATCTGGCTCGCTGCATCAATAAGGCGGTGAGAGCCTCATTATCCTCACTCTCACCGCCGATCGCGATTAGTCGCCCAATTCGGGTACTCAAATCCGCATAAATTTCAATTTCTGGCTCAGTTAACTCCACTAAAATCGGGTAGTAGAGGTAGTGAACCAATGCCTTTTGCTCGATCGCGTCCTTCAGGGTAAACTCTGGCTCTAGCACCGTGCCAAAGTAGTCAAATAAAGCCTCTGTCCCTCGTTCGTCAAAATATCGTTCTGGTGTGGCTGAAAGTGCCAGCCGTAACCCGACCCGCCGAGGCAAGCTTCTCTCCAAACGCTTGGCTCCTAGATTGTGTGCCTCATCTCCAATAATCAGGGTTTTGTCAGGAAAATAAGGAAGCTGGGACTGAAACCCTTGACTCATCAGCGTTGCGTTTGTCGTAATCACAGCCAAAAAAGGTTGGTTTCCCGGCTTCAGATTGTAGAGTTGCGTCGAAAGAAATCCTTGCCAGCTTCGGACATTTTCATAAGCTAGAATCGGCTCCAGACCAAATTTACGGCACTCTCTCGCCCATTGATTGACAAGATGCCGAAATGGGCAAACCACAATTAATGCCTGAAGTTTAATTTTTTGGTACAGTTCTGCCGCAATCGCCAGAGCCGTAATCGTTTTACCGCTACCTGTTGCCATTTTTAAGGTGCCGCGTCCCTTATTCTCAAACCAGTTATTAATTGCCTGTTGTTGGTAGGGACGGAGCTTGAGCCAGAACGGTAAGATCGGCACACCTGCTGGCGGCTCTGGAAAATCTACTTCCAGAAAATCATAGTTGCCGTCAGACGATGCAACTTTTACCTCTCGCAGTGGAGGCTCGGCTGGACAACGTTTGAGGAGCGATCGTTGAGCCGCTTCGGGAAATTCCAACACCTCTAAGTTGGGAGTCTCGTTATTCCAGAGCCTCTGAAAATCCTCAATTTTTTCTGCAATGCGTTCATCATCGCCAATTCGCCAAGAGCGGAAGACATCAATGCACTCAAAATTGTCGCTCAAGGCGTTGGCACTCTCATTGGCAGACCCCGTAAAAACAATCTGATTGCCCGCACCGTCAGTGAAAATTCCCAGTTTCTCGTGATAAATTCCACGCCGCCGGATATTACGAGGGACGGCTAATTTAATTTCTAGTACCCCTTTACTGAGCAGCCAAGCAAGGCAAGCGAGACGATTTTGCATGACCTGTTCTAGCTCTTGCTCTAACTCTCGTAAAAGAGCTTCAGTAACCGCTTCCTGCCGTTGTTTTAGCCCCTGCTCAATTGCCTGAATATCTTCATCAGATAAATGAGGGGAAGCGATCAGGCGCATTTTTCCACCCGTTTTTACAAAAGCTGCTAACCCTTGGGCTGCCAGTGCTAAGGACGTGCTGGAAAAAAAGCCTACCGCGCGATCATAAGCCTCTGCCTGTTTAAGGCAGGGGACATAGAAATCGTTCAATAAATCGTGGCGATCGCTCCGATACTGGTTTCGTAAGGCAAGGTCTTTAAGGCTCACCAGAGTAGGCTCCGAACAGAATTGCTCTGAGTCTAGTTTGCCCCACTCCAGATTAATTTGAGTCGCTTGGTAAAGCCACCCCGTTCAGAGTGCCGTCGCTCTTGCTCTATTAACACAGCCTCACGACTGATCTGCTGTGTCGCCATCAGAGTATCAATAACCTCGTACAAATCTGCTAATTCTTGAACTAAATTCTCGGAATCTGCTGCTGCCTCCTGAGCTTCTTCAATTAGCTTTTTCCGTAATGCTTGTTGAAACTCAGTTTCAGCCATGACCTCTACAGAGTATTCCTGCCCGGCTGACTGAATAATTTCAGGGATGCGATCGCGGATTAGCTTGTTTTGAGTTTTACGCATTGGGATTTCCTACAGTCCTTTGAATCCTCCATGATTAGCATCACATTAAAGTCTAATCAGCTTGTTCTGGGTCGGGTGTTAATAACCCCTCTCGCTTAGCGGCTTCTGAGATTACTCGCCGTAGCCATTCTGTTCGATTGGGTAAAGCACGAACAACCGCATCTACATCTTTAGGAAGTAACACTGAAACAGGCTTACGAGCATAAGCCTCTGTTTTTTCTTGAAATCGATGAGTTTGTGGATCACGAGGTTGTTCAGCCATCGCTACAAGAACCGATTAGTCTTCGCCTAGATCTTAACACCGCTATATATATCGGCTCTCAGTGTGACACTTTCTTGTAAAACCGTGTGACACTTTTCTGCGAATTACAGCTTAATCCGTTATATATAACGGATTTTGAGTTATACTTAAAAGTAAGGGATAGGAAATGGAGCGCCATAAAGACTCCCGGCAACGGAACCGTACCGAAGCGTGAAGCCCAGAGCGTAGCGCCATTCACTAAACCTTTACCTCAGAAATCAAAAGGAGAGCGGCTTGATTGGCAGTCGTGACGCTCCCCTTACCCTCGTAAAAGGATAAATTCATTATGGCTTTTATTGACGATTGCTTAGCAGAAGAACGTGATGAGCGTGAAGAACGCATTCGGCAGGAACTCTACGATCGCTTCCTGGACGGCAAGACAGATGCTACCTTCGGTCGAATGCCAGAGTACAACGATCCAACCTACCTGGAAGGGTATGTGGCGGGAATTAAGGAACTTCCCGCTGACCCTACTACTAGGAAGGTTCAGCATTACACTCCCTGTCAACACTTCGCTTTTGGCTTTGTAGACACCCCTGATCCATGCTTCTACCAATCCCAATCCCGCTTTCAGGACGAATTTTAAGCACAGCATCAGGTTTTCAAGGGGTAAGGCTAAAAGCCTTGCCCCTATTCACGGTCACTTCACGAACCATCAAATTTTTCATCATGACAGACGTTACTGCAACCACAACCATTCAACAGGGTGGGCATCACTCTTATATTGCTAATCACGACGAATTTAATTCAGCAGCATTTGAAGGAGGGCGCGAATCATTGCCCTATATCCAGATGCTCAATCACCAAAGCCCTGATGAGTCTGGCTTTTTCATTACAACTGAGAATATGGAAGCAGTTGATTTTACACCGAATGAGGAATGGTCATTTCATACGGAAACATTTCAGAGTGGGGAAACCGCAGAAGGCTATCGTTCTCTGACCGCTCGCTTTTTGATTCTGCGGAAATCAAAGCTGATGATGTTCGATCGCGACAGTGGCGAGTTTTTGGGAGTGTTTCAGAAATCTCACTATGACCGAAACGCGATCGTTCTCAAAACACGCTACCTTGTTTATTTGCTGAGCAAAAGCAAGCAACTGCTCCATACTTCTCCGCTGCTACTGACTGCCAAAGGTTCCTTTAATGGCTGCTTTGGTGAAGTGGTCAGAAAGTTTCAAAGTGAAATGAGTAAGGCATATGGTATTGCCACAGGTGCGAAGAAACCACGAGGCGATCGCTTCATGGCACTTTCAATTCTGGCAGTTCGCGTTAAGCCTGAATTGAAGGGAGAGAAAAAGAAATCTTGGGCGTGTTCCATTGAAAGCTTTGGTTCCCCCACTGCTGATAACTGGAAGTCATACTTTGTCGGCTACAACGAATTGCTCAAAGAGAAGATATTGGCAGATTTTGAGGCATGGGAAGGGTTTGGCTTACCGGATCAGGAAATTGCATCACAGCAACAACCCCAACCTGTCACTGAATCAGTCAATGATTCTGAACCTGTTTACGACTACGACGAAGATTTCTAATCTCTCGTAGCAAATGGTTGAAATGCTTACATACCCGGATGTCTAACCTCATCCGGGTTCTCGTTTGGAGCTAACCTGTTATGTTCGTCCAACCAACCCTCTACCCTTGCAGCGATCGCTGTCACGGCTATCGTGAAGCGCTCCAGAATTTCAAAATCACTGAATTAATTGACACCATTAAAACTCTTTCCACCACAAGCACCCGAGTTGAATGGGTCTATCTCGATGAGCCTGACGTGGAGGATCTCGCTGTCCTGGTAATTCAACAACTCATCCTCACGCTTCAAAACCAGGGTATGGATCAGTCCCTCTGGATTCTCAATGACAATAGACAGACGATCGCTGACCTGCCAACATTTGAACTTAAGCCATTCCAATCTTGCACAACCCTACCCGAATGGTTTCCTAAAGAATCCCCCACTCCTAAATTGGCAGATGGGGATGTGGTTCGCTGGATTCCGTTTCCACAATACGCCGACATTCAAACGGGCATTGTCCTTGGACACTTCTATGCCTATGCTCGTCATCTGAAGACATGGACTTGGAAATATCTGGTATGGCTGAAAGAACCTGTGGGACAAGTCACTACTGACACTGCTTGGGAAACCGATCTGGAAGTCTGGACTGGAGAAGTCAAATCATGACGGAGCCACGTCCCCTGCAAGAACAGGAGTTAAGGCTGATTCAGCAGTATATCCATTGCAACCTCAAACTTTCACCCCGCCAATTCTACGCCCGGTGGGATATCAGCTATGAAGCGATCGCAGCTATTTGTGGGCGATCGTCAACAACAGTACGGCGCTGGTTCAGTCGAGGAAGCCATTACCGCGCCCCCAGTTCTTCAGATCTTTACCATCTGGCACTGGTGGATTTTTTACTGCAACACCATCAAGAAATTCCAGTAGAACTTTTTGATACCCTTTGTCCTCCCCATTCAATCGATTCATCAGAAACCAGCGAAGACATATAAAGCCAAAAATTTCAAGATCCACTGGATCTGTTTTTGCCAATTTCTTCTCGATAGGTTGGCACTTGCAGATAAGTGACCTTCAGGAGTTCAAGGGCATGACACAACGAAGTGGAACCAGTGGGCAACAGGTTGCACAGGAGATTGTCGTGATTCGTGCTGCCCTCAAAGCACAAGGATACTCAACTCGAAAGCAACCCAAGCAACCGATCTGGACAATTCAGATCAAACCAAATCAATGCTATCAGCTCACATTTCAGTCTGTGCCTGATCGAGTCTGGGTGCTTCACCCGTTTGAGCAAACTCCTACCTATCAACATCTCTCCAATGTAATTCAAGATGCATTGGCTTCCTATTCAACCTTTACAGAGGCATCTCCCATGACCTATGCAGACCGATTATCTCCGTGGTGCATCATTCGGGCATTACCTAATCTACAACGACTAACCGTGGCACGATTTCGGCGACGGAGTGATGCAGAGGCACATCTCAAAACGCTGCGACGTATGGTTCCCAGTACCATCTATGAGATTATCTTTGACCCAGCACTAATCCGTAGAGATGACGCACAGCGGATCAATGAATGATCGCAGTGAATATGGCTTGATGACAGGCTGTTAGTGCGATCGCTCAGCCATTGTTGAACTACACAACTATTAACCGTTAGGGGAGCCAAATTGGTTCCCCTTTTTCATTTGGAGTGACTGTTATGAACCCATATCAACAGGACCTCAGCCAATTGATTGGTGGAGAAATTCGCCATGCTGGAGTGTCGAGAGATGGCTATCCTTACCTGATTGTTTCTAAGAATGAGGAACAGCGCATCTTCTACATTTTCGTTCAGGCAGATGCTGAAGGTAACGATGCTGGATTCCTGCACATCACTGAAAAGGAAGGCATCATCGTTCAAAACAACACCCTATGACCGCTTTGCCCGGATCATTCTGGGCTTCATCTCTGGAAGGTTGCCATGAATCAAAACTTAAGTGACACAACAATTCTCTATAACCTAAGCGAAGTGAACCGATTAATTGTCTACATCAGGCAGCACACAGTTGATTCAGAACAAACACCAATTTGTTCTGATGAAATTCCAACGATCGCCAATCAATTAATTCAACAGTTGGTTTGGAAATCTCCTCATCTAGATCAGGTACTTCAGGAATTATTAGATGAGTTGAGATTTCGGGTTTGAGGCGTTTACAACTATAAAAACAATTCAAGGGGAAGCATGGAAAACTACTCAGATATCGAGTTGAAAGCAGGAATTTTGTTCTTTCAAGGCAAGAAGACAAAGCTGGATTATGCAGGTTACTGTTGTGTGATCCAACAAGTAGCAGACCTCTACTTACAGCTGCTTTATGATTATTTGGAACGCATCCCCAATGCTCGAATCGCTGATCATGCGATCGCCATTGGTAACTTAATGGTTGAACTTCAGCAGATGCTCAGTCCTCATTACCCTGACGAAAGATAATAGAGCATCCTTGCTACACTGGGAGGAACAGCGATCGCACGGTGGAGCTTCAGGGTAATGGTTCAAGCCGTTCCTCAACCGATGACTTTGGAGGAGTTTCTGGATTGGTATCCAGATGGCTATGGTCGTTATGAACTTTGGAATGGGGTAGTGCTTGAAATGCAACCAACCGGACCCCATGAACAAGTGAGTGGGTTTCTAGCAGGTGAATTGTTTTTAGAAATCCGGCGATTACAATTACCCTATTTCATTCCCCGGCAGGCAATTGTGAAACCCGCTGAAACTGACAAGTCAGGCTACAACCCAGATGTCATTGTTCTGGATCAGACGGCTTTGGAGAATGAGCCACTTTGGAAGACGCGATCGACAATTACACAGGAAGCATCTGTCCAGATCATCATTGAAGTGGTGAGTACGAACTGGCGGGATGACTATGGACACAAGTTCATCGATTATGAGGCGTTGCAGATAGCTGAATATTGGGTGGTGGATTATTTAGGGTTGGGGGGTCGGCGTTACATCGGCTCTCCGAAGCAACCCACCTTCTCTGTGTACCAGTTGGTGGATGGAGAATATCAGGGACAGCAATTTCGGGGAAGCGATCGCATTATTTCTCCAACGTTTCCAGAGTTAAACCTGATCGCAGAACAGGTTTTTGCGGTAGGTGGAGGCTAGGCTGTCCGGAAGTGATGACTTAAACTTTGAATGAAGAAATAATAGTTGGCTGCGATGGGTTGATAGATGCCAGGTCCATTCAGAGTAAACAGCATGGTCATAGTTCGACGGGTATTGCCGACGTTAACTATTCTGGCGATCGCCCCCCTCATCGCAACTGCCAGTTATGGGCAAAACTGTACGCCGGATGCCCTCCAGCAGACAGTTGAGGAGCTTCTGGATAATCAGAAACGTCCAACGGCTCAACAAACCTTAGTTCAATGTGGTGAGGCATCTGCTGCACCATTGGCGGAATCGCTCAGCAATCCAGATGTTAATATGCGCCTGTATGCGGTTCAGACCTTAGGGCAGATGGGCTGGGATGCGGAAGCTGCGGTGCCCAATCTACTGGCAGTGATTCAGGACGATGCTGATACTCAAATTCGCCCTGATGCGGTGGTTGCCCTGGATCGGATTGTGCGCGATGGTGAATCCGATTTTAAAGCGTTGCAGGGCTGGCAAATTCAGAACATTCAGCCGCTAACTGTCCTCAAACAACGTCTGGATGAGGTGCAGACTGCCCTGGCTGAGGATGATTGGACAACCAAAGCTGACGATCTCAACAAACTGGAGCTATTGAGTCGTTTTCTGGAGGATCGCCTGAGTCCGTTAACGGAGCAACCCACCTATCAAATCCTGTCCTGGGGGCAAGCCAATCCCTGGATAGTTTTAATGGGCGCAGGGGCGATCGCTCTCACCACTGCCTATGGAGCCATGTTTTGGTTGCGCCCCTTGTGGTTGCTGAAGTTGGGAGATGGGGTCATTGAGGCGATCGCTAAACTTCCCCAGGTCGGCACTATCCTAAGTGGTGTACTGAAAACTCTGATGCCACTGAAGTACCATCCCCGTGTGCTGGATGCCTGGGTTGAGCAGCACTGGCAGCAGGTTCAGCAAGCGTTTCTGGAATTGCCTACTGTGCGCGATCGTCAGATTCACATTATTCTGCCCGTTTACCTGGATCAGACCTTCATCAATGAACTGACGGGGCATCATCTAGCAAGAACCTTTCAAAAACGGCTTTCCGTATTATTGATTGCGGGAGAGGGAGGGGCGGGAAAAACTAGCTTGGCGTGTCAGATTGCTCAATGGGGACTCAACAAACAGCTTGCCGTTTATCGCCTGCTGCCTGTGTTGATTGAAATAGAGTTGGATGAGAGAAAAACACTGACAGAAGCCATTCGCGGACAACTCAACACCCTGATCAATGAGACTGATGGTGTTCCGCCAACCCTTCTGGAGAAACTGCTCCAACATCAGCGGATTCTGGTAATTGTGGATCACCTGTCGGAAATGAGTGAGACAACCCGTCAGCAAATCACACCCGACCTGCCCGACTTTCCAGCAAAAGCTCTGGTGATTACCTCTCGCTTGGAGGAATCATTGGGAGGAGTACCCAAAACGATCCTCAAACCACTGCGAATTGAAGCCGATCGCCTGCTGGGATTTATGCAGGCGTATGTGCGCTGGCGATTGAGTAAACAAGATGATCCATTTGTGGACGATGAATACTCACTTGCCTGCGATCGCCTGCGTCGGATGGTGGGGCAACGCAATATTACGGTATTGCTGGCACGACTCTATGCCGAACAGATGATTGAGCAACAGCAGGGAGCAGGAGGAATGTTACCTGCCTCTGTACCAGAATTGATGCTCAGTTATCTCAACCAGTTGAACCGCACGATTGAACCTGCCAATCAACGCGATCGCCTGCAAGTGCAGCGAGAGGCACAGGTGATTGCTTGGGAGTGTCTGAGACAGACCTACCGCCCTGCCGATGCTCAACGAGAAGCCGTCATTCAGGCATTACAGTCCATCCAATCATCAGACCCAGATGCAGTCCTGGAGTATCTGGAAACCCGGCTACGGCTGCTACAAACCAAAGAACCGGGAGACAAAATTCGCATTGTGCTTGACCCCCTAGCAGAATATTTGGCTGCTATTTGCTTGGTCAATCGCAGTTGCACTGAAGAGAATCCAGAGGCATTCTGGCAGGAGTTTTTGGATTCAATCGATGCCATTCTGGAGCAGAGTAATGACCCGCCCGAAGCCATTCAGGGCTTTTTGCTGGCAGTGCGTGATTGCTGTCTGGTGAAGCAAAAGGAAGCCCGTATTCCAGCAGGCGTCACAGAGGAATTAGCCCGTCGAGCCGGATTAGACCCGGAGGAGTTGCGCCGAGAGGAGGAGAAACGGCGAATTCGCCTGCTGATTTCTGAACTATCGGCACCCGAACTGGACTATCGGATTGATGCGGCTCATAAGTTGGGTCAAAAGGGAGCGATCGCCCACTGTGCTAGACCCAACTTGATTGGGATGATGGAAAACCGCAATCAAACCCTGGAAGCACGACAGGCAGCCGCTCAAGCTCTGGGCAAGCTAGGCATCGGTGACGAAAACCTGCTTGCCTTACTAATTGACACTACCGATGAATTGGCACTTCGTCGCAGTGTGGCTGAAGCTCTGGGCACGATGAAGGCAGGACAGACGGAACTGCGTCAACTGTTGGAGAGTGATGACCAACCGTTACCCGTTCGCCAGGGAGCGGCAAGAGCCTTAGGACTGATTGGTGCCCCCAGTGGAGAGCCAGTGCCCATGCTAATTGTGGAGTTGATGCAGGAAGAGGTAATTACTCAGGTCAAATCCATTCCCGTCTGGCGAGAAATATTAAAGGAAGAACTGACTCTCGATCTCGTAGCAATTCCAGGAGGAGAGTTTCTCATGGGATCACCCCCTGATGAGGAAGGGCGAAATTGGTATGAGTCTTTCTACCCTGAAACTGAAGGTTTGGATGTTGAAGCTCAGCACCTTGTTACCATATCACCTTTCTTCATGAGCCAGTATCCGATTAACCAGGAGCAATGGAGGTTTGTTGCACAATTACCTATTATTAACCGGGATCTGGATCTTGACCCAGCCAACTTTAAAGGTGATCGCCATCCGGTAGAACTTGTGTCCTGGAATAACGCGATGGAATTTTGTGCCCGTCTGTCAAAGCAGACTGGCAAAACATATCGCTTGCCCTCTGAATCTGAGTGGGAATACGCCTGTCGCGCTGGAACCACCCAACCATTTCATTTAGGAGATACGCTCTCTACCGATTTTGTCAACTATGCTGGCAATCATACTTATGGAACCGGAGCCAAGGGTATCTATCGTCAGAAAACCACTGAGGTCGGTAGTTTTGGTATTGTGAATGCCTTTGGTCTATCAGATATGCATGGCAATGTTTGGGAATGGTGTTTAGATCATTGGCATCCTTCTTATGAGGGAGCACCAATAGATGGGAGTGCATGGGTAACAGACGGGGATTCTAGTTATAGAATGCTGCGGGGTGGTTCTTGGTACAACTACCCTGGAGACTGTTGCTCCGCTTTGCGCTATCGGTACACAGCTACCGATCGACTCAATGTCATTGGGTTTCGTGTCGTGTGTGTTCCCCCATGGACTATGTAGCACTATATCTGGGAATAGGAGACAGGAGACAGGAGTCAGGAGTCAGAAGGAAGAGGAGGATTACTCTGGGCTTGTCTATAAATTTTCTGGAAATTTCACGAAAAATCAAAGATTCCAACCCTTAGAAGCTATGTTAAGAGACAGGAGTCAGTAGGCATGAACAATTCCTTATTCCGGCTTCTGACTCCCCCTCTATTCAGATTATTCTGTCCTCTGACTCCCGGCTCCTGCATCCTAACCAAAAGCTCCCACATCTGCTCCCATGATGCTACTGTCATAGCGATCGCCCTAAAAATCATCTAGAACTTGGTCTAAATCTGCTGGGTCAACCTCTCCTCGCATTTGGGCTAATGTCATTGAGAAAGTGGGTTCTTCCTCGACCTGTTTATGATTGGGCGATATGGCAGCTTGCGCGACCGCAGAAGAGACGACTGAAGGAATCAGGATAGACTCTGCTGGCAGAAACCGTTGTTGAATTTGAAAGATCCGGTACTGCAACTCTTGAATTGATGTTTTGGCGATCGCTTGCAGTTCCAACTCATTCCCCTGAGATTCCATCATCCAGGGCAAATAAAACGCCTTCAGTGCCCGCAAAACTGCCTCACGAGGAACAAGATTCGGGTCATAATTCAAGTAGTGAAACAGCTTACCTTCAATTGAATCGGCTCCTGCCTCAAATCGCCGTAGAGCGATCCGTTCTCGTTTCGCCATCTCATGCAACCTCAGGTCTTTCTGCAAACCGCAATCCCATCCACTTTGCTCCACCAAAGCAGTCAGCAAATCTAGCCTGCTCTGACTCAGTCGGCACCTTTAAGACGGTTGAAACTTCCCGTATCAGTTCCGGCATCCAGTTCACTGTTGCTCCCGGTAAAGTGCTTAGAAAAGTTTCTAGCCGAGGTCGCAGAGTCGATAGGGCTGTTCCTCCACCAACCAGCACCTCATAGCTGGGAATGTCGAGCGCCGCAAATTTGTCACTGAGATGGTGGCGAACCTGCTCCCAATAAAACGCTTCTGCCTTTTGCCTTCGTTCTGTGAGAGGAAAGGTTTTTCCGGGTTGATCGGGAAAGGCAACGGTTTCAGCTTGGCGTAGCAGCGCATCAAACAGGTAGGGATTATCAGGTTTACAAATTCCCTGGGCGATCGATTGCAAAAACTCCAAATAACCAAGCTTGACAGTTCCGCTGGGTTCTCCGGTGGGTGGTTTTCCCTGACGAAACACGAGAAAGGTCAAATCCCGGTAGCCTACCATAACCACAACATACGTCCGGTTGGGGCTATCTTTCTGCCGCAGTGCTTGGAACTTGCGCCACTGCACAAGACCTGCCCCTTCTGGTAATACCTTGATGACCTGGGGTTCCAGTTCTATGGATGTTCCCCGGTAGATGAATGATTTGGTCTGGGATAGAACACTTGCAACTTCATGCTGATCAGACAAGTATTCATCGAATGGCAGAGCAACACCAATGTCGATCGCGAATTGAGTCGTATTGAAGCGATGTGCCATTTCCCCAATCGCTCCCAGAATTCGCAGGTGAGCCAGAGTACTTTTGCGGAGCATGGCAGTCGTTTTGTTAGAGCGTCCCTCTGCATCTTCAGCCAAAGCATAAGCTGTGGAATCCAATTGGAGATACGCCCCAGACTCTAAACCACCTCCAAACTGAGTGCCCTGGTCTTGTAGAATTTGCAGTTCTGAAGGGGGAAGGTCAGCCACTCGTGGAGGACATAGATAGCTCTGAAATGTCACTCCATTGCAAAAGGCAGCTTTAGTTCCAGACATTCCCAGATCGACATAAATTTGATACTTCGTCATATCATTTCTTCCTGGCGTGATTTGGCGTTGATTGGCGGACGTTTCCACTCAAATAGGGTTAATTTTTGCGAGAAGTGGGCGATCGCATCAAACCTGGCGTCTGTTGACGGATTTTGGCGGAAGCAGCGAGTCACCACATCGTCAAACTAAGGCGCTGATATGACTGTCGTGTAGAAAGAGTCTGCTAAAGATGTGACTGCTTGAAAGGATAAAGCGTCATCGATTTCCGACACGATTTCTACATCTCAGTCATACTCCCTGATTATTCTTGGGCACATCACGGTTGCTCCCGCCCCTTCATGGAGGACTCTTTGTTGCCCCCTCACCGTCGCTCACACCTGACGCCCTAAATTTGAGGCAATATCTGTCAATCCTGCTGACAACTCAACTGACAGTTGACACTGATCAACCAGTGCAGAGCAGGGATTTTAAGCCACCAATCAACATGAGCAGCAACGTGATGGTTTTATCGACAACTCTCCCGACACTCAAATCTCCAATTCTGCATGGCAAGCTCATTTCACGTCTCCTTACCTGCTGACGAAGCCAGAACTATCGAAGCCAGCGCCCAGGCTCAAGGCATTAATCCGACTCAACTGATCCGAAATCGATTGCGCGAGTGGGAAGACCAGAAGCAATTGAAAGCCCGGATTCAAAAAGTTGAAGTGCAACTCGATGCTCAACAACTGCTGCTGGAATGCATTGCCCTGGATACGGCACCTGAATCCCTTAAAGGCAATCGTCAGGCGTTGATCGACAAAATTAACGAGCGTCTAAGCCAGTTTGACGAGACTAGTACCAGGAAATAGCAATGGTCGTTTCCCTCAGCAATATTTCGCCCAGTCAGGGCAGTAGCTACTACACCCGTGAGGGCTACTTGTCTCAAGATGAACAGCGATCGCACTCTCAATGGACTGGCAAACTCGCAAGGATATTAGGTGTCAGCGGTCATGTCGATGCTCAAGCGTTTGCCCTGTTACTGCAAAGCAAAGACCTGTCAGGTGAGGTGTTGATTGACAAGTCGAGATTGCATCAACAGCAGAGCAATGCCAGGAGCCAGAGTCGATCAGTCCCAACTGAGCGTGCAGGTATTGATCTGACCAGCAGTGCCCCTAAATCGATCAGTATTCAAGCTTTGGTATTTGGTGACAGCCGTTTAGAGAATGCCCATCGACAGGCAACAGAGGTGATGTTGCAGGTTGTTGAATCGCGCTATGCCATCACTCGAATTACCCAGGATAAAAAGCGGCTACGAATCACAACGGGCAAACTGGCGATCGCGCAATTCCATCACGACACCTCTAGAGCATTAGACCCTCAATTACACACTCACAACGTTCTGCTCAACCTCCAACAGCGACCGGACGGTAAGTGGCAAATCCTCGATAATACAGCGATTTATCGCGCCAAGATGTTGCTGGGTTTGATTTATCGGAATGAACTGGCGGTCGTCGTGCAACAGATTGGTTACGAGATTGAGATTGCAAATCCTAAACACGGCTTCTGGGAATTGAAAGGCTACGAGCAACGGTTGCTGAAGCAATTTAGTAAACGTGCCCAGCATATTCGAGAAGTTGCCAGTGAAGAAGTCAGCAGTCAGCATAAAGCCTGGATTGCCAGTCACTCTCAACGTGCCAAAAAGAAGGTCATACCCCGTGAGGAGTTAGTTTCTCGTTGGCAGGCTGAGGCAGAAGTAACAGGAATTTGCTCTATTGAATCCTGTCATTCCATTCAGCGATCGCCTGATGTTGCTCAATCTCTCGTTCAAGAGAGTATTGCCTGGTGTGTTGAACGGCATGTTCTGTTTCGTCAGGAAGACCTTGAACGGCATGTTCTCACGCACATCGGACAAATCAGCTTTGAAGAACTCCAAAGGGCGATTAGCGCTGCATCAAACCTGATTACCGTAACCGACGAAAAAGAGCAGCAACAGTACACCAGCCAACAGGTACTAGATCTGGCAAAGCCTGCATCTCTAAGCGAAAACGATGAAGGAGAACTGACTCACTATGAACTTGATCGAGGACTTGAAGCAAGTCAAACAGTCCGCCACCATTCAACCGCCAACTCCAGTGAAGCCCGATCCGAATGCGATCGTGACCTATCCGAAGCCGAAGGCGACGACACCGCCAACTCAGACGAAACCATCTCCAGCGACATCGAGAGTTCCATCTCAAGTTCCAACGACACCTCAGCAACCGGAACGGCGATCGCCTTCTCTACAGTTAACCAACGAATGGCAGGAGTGGATGCAACCCGCACCTGCGACAGCAGAACAGGTAGATCAACTGCTTGCAATTCTCAAGCCCCTTCCCCGCAGTTTGATTACCCTCAAACAGATGCTGGATCTGGCAGCGAAGAAAACCGATCGCATCGATACCTCCTGCACCAACTCGCTGATGAGTTTGCAGAGCTTGAACGAGTATTTTCAGGAGAATCAGACGAGCGATACCAGTCTACCGACAATTTCACTACGCCAGATCGAGATCAGCTTGAAACAGCAGCAGGCGCTCGCCGAGCAGACGAAGAGCCAAATTCTGGAAGCCCTCAATACGAATTCACCATCGAAACCTCACAAGACCTGGAAGACGGTTGGAGTCCGAGTCATTGAAGGAGCTGCGATCGCCCTTGTGACCTGGCTCCTGGTTCAATACAACCCCATCGGTCTAAATCACATCAATACCGGAGTCAATAACCTTCTCATCAAACTTGAACGCCTTGCAGGAGCCAAACAGCCATGACACAAACCCTTGATACCCTGTACTGGCAGGAACAGGAGCAACGCGCTGAGGCACTCCGCTCCATTCTAGAACGTACCTTTGCCGCAGCCCAGGTACGAGGATTAATTCAACCCCTGGATGAACAATCTGAACTGTGGGGCTACCAATCCAAAGATCAAACTCTGGTGTATGCGCCTGAAACGGATGTCTTCTGGATAGCCTCCAATGATGGTGAATGGCGAGTGAACTGGCAGGGGCAGCAACCCATTTCAGACATTAACTCTGAAATCACGACTGAGCAATTTATTGAATTTCAGCAACTCAAGGAATGGCTGGATAGCCAGAACGTGCCCCAGGAAGTTGACCTGGCTCAGACCTGTTTGCAAGCTACGCAGCAATGGCAAGAGAAACAATCTCTGCAATCGAACGATCAGCCCAATGTCCAAAATGGCAAGGTGAGCGCAGTAGCGGCGGTTGCAGAGCGGCTGTTTGAATACTATGCCAGTCAGGGAGAAGCCGCTTACAAACTCACTCCAGAAAGCACAGAACACATTTACAAATTTGTGATGGACGATCGCGTTTATCTGGTCAGTCGCGATGATGCGACTGGTGCTTACAATGTCGGTCGTCAAGGTTCGCCGATGAATCTTCGCAACCGGGAGGGAGTAACCGAAACGGATGTCCAGATTTGGGCTGCGATCGGAGAGTGGTTGACAGAACGTGAACGGCTCATCGCTGAGGCACAACAGTCTTCTAGTTGGACAGATACCTACTGGAGCCAGCAGGAAGCAAAGGCAAACCAAATTCTTCCGATAGCAGAACGGATCTTCGCCTATCAAGAAGCTAGAGGAGTAGTCAGCTACGACGCTGAGCGACAGAGCTATGTGGCGAGAGGTAAAGCTGGAGAGTACGAAGTGGGCTACGCTCCAATGACCGATACCTTCTGGGTTCAGCGAGGAGAAGACATTATTGTTGCTGCAATTGACTATTTACATCACTATGATCGCCAAAGCCAACGCTGGCAAGCAGAAGGGCTGGAGCATATTGAACAAATCACCGATCAGGATGCTCAGCGTTTTGCAGAGCTAAGTGCATGGCTGGATGTCAAGGATAAACGCTCAGGGCGAGAACCGGGCGAACAGTTGCAGGGCAGCCACATTTACATGAATCGTTCCTCGATCGCTGCCTCGTCCCGAACTCAGGAGCGTGACTGGGTAAAGCAATGGCAAGATTGGCAGCAACCCGTCTCAGAACAACGCCACACAGCACTTACTGCACAATCTTCACAGAGAGCTTCCAATTCTGGAGCAACGACTCAAGAGGTAGATTACGGCTTTGAACAGTAATGACCCAAATCACACGTTTACCAGTTCGCTTCTACATTCCAGTCATATCAACTTTTTAAGCTCATCAGTATTGATTGCCAATTGGTAAGCACATTCAAGGAATCAAATATGAACCAGCCTCAATCCCTAAATACCATTCTGAACTCTCTGTTTAGCAATGCTGCACTCACTCAAGACCTTTCCTCCGAAGAACAGGAGGCAATGAAAACTTTGGTCGGAGAGCTAATGGATGGAATCTCCCAGCTAACAATTCCAGTATCACCAAGACGTTCAGATGCCCCTTCAATTGCTCATTCTGAAACTGACCGTTCAGTTGCCACTGACATTGATGCGTTAATTTCAGAACTTGGGATTGAAGTAGATGAGAGTGTACCACAGGACAATCTTGTAGATGCACTGCTCAGCCAGCATTCTGATACGACTCTGATTAACCTGTTGGATGATCATGTTGATGCTGCCTCAGATGTAGTTGAAATTCTGGGTCAACGTCCAATTGGTAAACAGGAGCTAGACACAATTCGTCGAGTTGAGTTGCAACTCGTTGCCGTGTCGCTGTACGTCAGCGATCTACGTCAGGCATTAGAACAACAGGTTAAAGGCAAAAGGCTTTCCCACCACCCTCACTGGCTAAATTACATCAAATCCTTGCTGCTACATGAATTTGACTTCATTAACAATTGGCTGCGATGAAATGATCTATCCAGAACCCTCGGTCTTGCAACCTGAAAAATCTAGCAATCCTTATTTTGCATCGCACCCAAATTATGACAACACTTCAATCATCAACTCATAAATTTCAGAAGAATCAATGGCTGGAAGCAGTAAAAACTGCTGGTTGTGGTCTTGCCCTGGCGCTTGGATTGCACACTTTCGTTGCTGAGGTACGGTATATTCCCTCCGAATCAATGACTCCAACGCTTCAGGTAGGCGATCGCCTGATCATTGAGAAATTGAGCTACCGTATCTATGCACCACAACGGAGAGATATCGTCGTATTCAAAGCACCTCCAAAACTGGAAGCGCAGCATTTTCATGGCACGTTGATCAAACGCATAGTAGGAATTCCAGGAGATGTTGTTGCTGTAGAACAGGGAAGGGTCTATGTAAATGGAGAAGCAATTACTGAACCTTACGTACACACTCCTGCAAACTACAGCTATGGTCCTGTTACGATTCCATCAGACCAATATTTCGTTCTGGGGGATAATCGAACTCACAGCTACGACTCCCATTTCTGGGGCTTTCTGCCTCGTCAAAATATCATTGGGCGTACTATATTTCGATTTACGCCACTTCAACACCTTCAAGTCTTCTAGAATCGACGCGATTTCAAATGGCGGAGCAGGCTAGGGGAAAAGTAACCCGGAATGTACTTCCTTGCCCTAAGAGGCTCTCTACTTCAATCGATCCACCCTGTACCTCTACCAGCCGTTTCGTGACTGCCAATCCGATTCCGCTGCCCTCGGCAGTTATCGCTTGTGACGTTGGCGATCGCCAGAACCGCTCAAAAATATGGGGTAAATCCTCTGGTGCAATTCCAATTCCAGTGTCACTGACTGTGATCCACAGATGATTGCCGTTCGCCCAGGCGCAAATGGTCACATTTCCCTCTGGGGTATAACGAATCGCATTCCCAACCAAATTAAAAAGGATTTGTCGCAGGCGATCGGGGTCAGCGAAGATTTGAGGCAGGTTTGCAGGGCACTCCAATTCAACTCGGCAGTTTAAGTTGGAATTACTTGCGGTTAGAGCAGTGACAACCTCCTGAATAATGAGTTGAGGCTGGAATGCCTTTAATCTTAGCGATAAGCTTCCAGCCTCAATTCGAGAGAGCGTATTCAAGTCTCCAAGGAGGCGGTTCATTCGTTCCGCTTCCTCGTATAGCTGCTCCGTAATTTCAGGGGTTAGAGAGATGGTGTTCTCCCTCAGCATTTCCAGATATCCCCGAATCACTGTTAAAGGTGTTCCCAGCTCATGGGATAGATCACCAATCATCTCCTGTCGCCGTTCTTCGATGTCTTGTAAACGATTGGCAACGCTGTTGAGAGTCAACCCTAGTTGGTTTAGCTCAGGAATAGAATCGGGTGGAACTCTGGCATTCAGATCGCCAGAATTGAACTGCTTGACGGCTCTTTCAATTACTCGTAAAGGATGAATAATCGAGCAGGCTAACAGGGTACTCAACAGCACAACAATGCCCGTACTAACAGTAAGGGCGATCGCTATACTCTCAAGATTCACCTTCTCAAAAACCTGCATGATAACCTCAGGCAGGAGCGTTCCTTGTGAGTCTGCTGCTGCCTGAGCAAGTCGTCGAACAAAAATGTGAGCCTGACAGAGATAAACTATTGCAGCAAACGACCCCAAGCTGATTCCAATCACCAACAGGTTGACCAGAAGCAGCCTCAGGCGCAAATTCAGCGACCGATGCAGACGAAGCAGGCGATTAAACAGCATCCTTGCTGTCTTCAAAGCTGTACCCGATGCCGATATGCGTTTTGATAAACCGCTCTCGCTGTTTTGCAGGGCTGATTTTATCTCGCAAACGTTTAATGTAGGTGTCGATCGCTCGGTCATCCCCCATATAGTCAATTCCTCGAACGGTATCCAGCAACTCGGTTCGTGTCCAGACTCGTCCCTGTCGAGTTGCCATCAGAACCAACAGGTCAAATTCAACGGTAGTGAGAGACACTTCCTCAATCTCTCCATCAAGCGACTTCTGTACCAATACTTCACGTCTTTCAGTGTCGATCAGGAAATGGGGGGTTTCAATGTTATGGGGTTGGTCTTGCTGATGCCGCATTTTTCGCCGCAACAGCGATCTTATCCGCACTACTAACTCTTTGGGACTGAAGGGTTTCGGAATATAGTCATCAGCTCCCGTGGAGTAGCCAATAATGCGATCGATCTCTGCTGCTCTCGCTGTAAGCATCAAAATAAACGGATCTTTCTGAGCTTTTGACTGACGGATGTGGGTACAAACATCAAGCCCATCCATTCCCGGTAGTTTCAAATCAAGGATGACAACATCAGGCTGATGTTGTTGAAACAGTTGCAATCCAGTTTCGCCATCATAAGCAACTGAGCAGGTGTAACCTTCAGACTCAATGCACGACCGTACCATTGAGGCAACATTACGCTCATCCTCAACAATCAGGATATTCATTGGAAAACTCTCTTTGTAGGAAACCTCTGTATGTCTAAAGTGGTATCTGCACCCTGTTCTGACTATTTTGAATAGTGCAGATTATTTTGTGGAGCAAATGTACTAGGTTTAATCTTTTCTTCCAATTTGATCAAATTTGACCCAATTTGATTTAGTCATACGATTTGTTAGAGATTTCTACAGCACAGTCATATTGGCTCCCTAATCTCTCAATCAAGTTCGCAACTAAAAGCTTCTCAAGAACCGGGAAGCCAAGAACTGGTTAACTCCATTGAGAGAATTTATGTCTTACACTTCTTCAACATCCACACTTGAGGCATTTGAAGCTGACTTTGCTGAAGCAACTCGCCCCCTTGAACTGTCTCTATCCCTTCCTCTCGCTCCTGAAGCTGCACCGCTGGCAGTTTCAACCCCTCAACTTCAACTAACTCAGAATAATCGCTGGAGCCTGCGGGCACTGTTCTCCCGCTTATTTTCTCAAGAAGTACGCCAACGTCTTCGCAGGATAGCTCCCTGGCTTATTTCTGGCGGAATTTTGGGACTAGATTTGGTCATTCACGCGCCGACGTTTGTAGTTGGTGCAGCGATCGCCGCTCTGACTGTTCGTGTTCTCAAAGCGATCATTCGCAGTAATCCTCTCTGTCAGCGAATCTGGCAATACCTTCTTGACAAAGCGGGGTTGAAGGGTAAGCAGATTCCCTGGATGACGTTAGGCTTTGGCGGTGGTGCATGGTTAGCCTCAGCTCTACCCAGTCACGCTCTGTTTTTTCAAGCAGCAGAACAATATGTCCAGCAACTCTTCCAGATACAGGGAGCGGGTGGCACCAATGTCACAGCTTTCATTCCCCTGATTTTTGGAACGTTGAGGATTATTTTCATCATCTACATTGGCATTGCTCTGGTTCGAGTCATTAATGCCTTTAGAAACGATGAAGACTGGACAACCGCAGCCCGCATTCCCTTGATTGTCGTGCTTTGCATCGTGATTGGAGATGCTTTGAGTTCACTCATTGTGCAGGCTTAATTCAAGTTCTTTTATTGTTTCTCGCTTGATTTTGATGGGTGTGAAAGAGCTTTCACACCCATCAACAGAAACATTTCCTGTTCCTATTTCAATGAACCTTGAACAACACATTCATGTCTACTGAACACGACAAACGATCTGAAGACTTTATTCCAGTTAATCAGGTTCTTAACACCAAGCCTCAGTTAGGTCCGATTCCCGGTGAGCAGGTCATTCCCTGGATTGGAATCGTCATTATCTCGTACCTAATTTGCCAAGGCATTCTGGGGCTTTCCTGGATTGCAACCTGCCTTATCAGTGCTTGGGGGATTGGCTCCTGGTGGGCGTTGACTGGAAACGAGAGTTGGCGATTTTTGAGCAAATTTCAGGGCGTACCAACCTGGACTCGGGGGCATTTACCCTATATCAGCCTGCTCACAACTGGGATGAAGGGAAATACTTCCCCAAAACACAAACGCACTTCAAAAAATAGGAGACGACATCGACGATGAAACCCAAAATTGGGAAGCAACGGGTAGCGATCATTGAGAACAACAAAAAGCAGACCGTTACCCAGAGTGCTTTTGAAGATTTCAATTCTCTAGCAGGATTTGCTCAGATTGATTTGAAGGGTAGAAGTGTCGGAGCCGCGCTTCTTCAGAAAAGTAAGCACCGTTTCTGTTTCGTCTTTGGCTTCAAAACGACAGGTATTCATGATACGCTGCGTCCCGATCAACTGCCTCCAACGCTCAGAAGCTTTGAGTCTGCACTCAAGGAGTTGCCATCTGGCGAACGATTGACCATTCATCTATCCAGTTTTACGGAAGATGGCGATCGCCAATTAGAACTCGATCGCCTGATGCAAAAAGCCGATTCCCCAGAACTGCGGCTGCTACTGATGTCTGAGAAGGCAAGGGCGCAGGAACTCAAAGCTTCTGGAACACGCAAACCCAAATCACTATATCTCTACGTCACTTACACAATTGAACCGAACCAGAAAGCCAGTGCAGATGCGGATTGGATTGAGAAGGCACTGGCAAAGGGGGTAGAAGTTTGGGAACTGTTCAAAGGCAAGGGTGACACACTGGTGCAAGAACGGTATGAAACCATGCTGCATCGAGCCTTTACTGAAGGCTATTTGCGCTGGGAACAACTACTCAACATCAAGATGGGGCTAGACATTAAACCCATGAGTGTGGAGCAACTCTGGCAGCAAACCTGGTATCGCTTTAACTGGTTGGATGCCCCGTCTGTGCCTCAATACCTGCACCTGACGGAAAAGGGACTCCAGGAGAATATTCGTAGCGATGTTCATCCACTTACCACATTGGTGCAGGGGGAACATGGTCGATCTAACATCCCAATTGCGGATCGCCGTTGGCTTAAAGTCAAAGGTAAATATGTTGGGGCACTCACGTTCAATGCCAAGCCAGGAGGTTTTGTCAATACCAGGGCACAGTTGCGCTACCTCTGGGATGTGATCTGTCGTCCTCATGTGGTGGATACCGAGATCTTCTGTCAAATCACGGCTCGTAACACCACACTGGTCAAAACCAATGTGCAACGAGTTCTTAAACAATCCAACGTAGCAGCGCAGATGGCAGAACAGAGCCGCAGCATCGATGTGGCAGCCCAGATTAAGGTGAGGCGATCGGTAGAGGCACAGGCAAAGCTCTATGAAGGATACATTCCAATCAACATTGCTACAGTTTTTCTGGTTTACCGTGACAGCAAAGCTCAGTTAGATGAAGCTTGTGATGCTCTATCTGAGTGTTTCCAGCTTCCTGCCAAGGTAATCCGTGAAACCGAGTTAGCATGGCGTATCTGGCTGCAAACGTTGCCCATTTCGTGGGAGAAACTGCTCGGCGCACCCTTCAAGCGTCAACTCACATACCTGACTAATGAAGCTCCTGGGTTGATTCCTCTGACGCTGACCAATCCAGGTACATCTAACGGCTTTGAACTGATTGCAGATGAAGGGGGTTCGCCGATCCGCGTTGATTTTGTCAAAGAGCATCGCAATATTGCGGTATTTGGTACAACCCGTTCTGGTAAATCAGTGCTGGTGTCTGGGATGATGACGCAGTTTTTGTCAGAGGGCTATCCGATCGTTTGCCTGGATTATCCCCGGCAGGATGGCACTTCAACTTTCACCGACTATGCTGACTTCCTCAAACCCAATGCGGCTTACTTCGATATTCGCAAAGAAAGCAACAACTTGATGGAAATGCCGGATCTGCAACACTTATCGGAAGAGCAGCAGCAGGAACGTTTTGAGGACTACCGATCGTTTCTAGAAGGGGCACTGGTGACGATGGTGCTGCCGACCACTCAGCAAGATGTGCTGCTGGAGCAAACCGTGCGATCGCTCATCGGTCGGGCACTCACTAATTTTTTCAAGGATGACTCCATCAAACATCGCTATGACTCAGCATTAGAAGGTGGGTTTGGATCGACTGCATGGAAGCAAATGCCAACCCTGGAAGACTTTTTGCACTTCTGCACCTCGGAGAAGCTGAATGTTGATGATGAAATTGGTTTAATTCGCAATGCCCAGGCACAAATTCATCTGCAATTGGATTACTGGCTTAACTCCAGCATTGGTCGGGCGATCGGTCGTCCCAGTTCATTTCCAACCGATGTGCAATTGCTGGTATTTGCACTTCGGGGATTGTCGAATGAAAATGAAGCGGCTGTGCTGTCACTTAGTGCTTATTCTGCCTCTCTACGTCGAGCGTTAGCATTTCCAAAGTCATTGTTCTTTATCGATGAATCTCCCATTCTGTTTAAATTTCCAACGATCGCTCAACTCATTGGTCGTCAGTGCGCCAACGGAGCTAAGGCGGGAATTCGAGTTGCCTTATCTGCTCAAGACCCAGATACCATCGTGAATTCGGTCGCTGGATCGCAGATTATGCAAAATATGAACACCCGGTTGATCGGACGGATTCAACCGATCGCCATCGACTCCTTTGTCAAATATCTCTCCTACGATCGCAGCATCATTGCTCGTAACGCCAGCGAGTTCTTCTTCCCCAAACGCTCAGAACTCTATTCCAACTGGCTACTGGATATTGATGGCAACTACACCTACTGCCGTTATTACCCCAGCGCAGTGCAGATTGCAGCCGTTGCCAACAACATGGACGAGCAATTTGCCCGCGCCCGCATTTTGGCAGAATATCCCAACAACAAACTATTGGGCATGGCAAAGTTTGCAGAGCAGTATGTGACCGCGATTCGCAGTGGAAGCAATCTAGAAGCGATTGGCACACCTTCCATCTCCCCACAACGTTTGAAGGAACTTACCCATGTTGCATGACAGTGATCAAACTAAACCCTTTTCTCAACTAGCATTCAAACGCAAAGTCTTCACGCTAACCCTTGCTGCGCTCATCCTCAGTCTATTTCCATTCTTGGCAAAAGCTGCACCCTTAGATGAACTGAGTGGAACGTTGAACCGCACAATTAGCAACGTCACCAACTCTGCTCTTAACCCAATCAATCAAGTAGAAAACACAATTGAGGGTGGTATTCGACAGGTTGAAGACACCATTGGCAACGTGGTTGATCAAGTGACCAATCCAATTGACGACATTGTTGGTGGAATCAACGATGCAATCAACTCATTCCTCAGACCTTTCGAGCAACAGCTACAGCGATATATTCAGGCGTTTAATGCCTTCTTTCAACGAGAGTTTCAACGCATTCTTGGCAGCATTTTTGGTAGAGGGCAGTCAGGTTCTGACTCGTCATCCAATCCTGGTTCAGATTCCTCGCAACCGGGACAATCTTCGGATATCGGTGAACCCATTTCAATCGAAGTCGGTGCAATGGGAATTCCTGACTTTGAAGCCAATCATGCCGCGATCGATCAACAGGTTATTGGAGGGGCACGAAATGGATTCGCACCTTCTCACCTTCAGCAGTCTGACCTGTTTAACCTCAACCCTGTCCCACTAGCACAGTCGATGAAAGCAGAGCAGGATCGCGCGGAGAACCGAGGCTTTGCTGCTTCAGTTGTGGGCAAGGAAGGACAAGAAGCAATGCGACAGGAAGCAGAAGCAGCAACTCTCACCCTGCAAGCGATTCAAACCAAAGCAGAAGAAGCTCAAGGAATGGATGTGACTCAGGATGTGATGAAAAATTTGACTGCAATGACTAGCCAGCAAGCCACGTTGCAAGCTGGAACCTACGCCAATATTATGGCTTTGCGTCAACAGGAAGCTGCCAACAGTCTCGTCACATCGAACATTTCTGAAGGTGTCGATGAGGTGAATCGGATGCACCATGCAGAATCAATGGCAGGTGCAATCAGCGTGATGAGAGGGTCTGCCAATGTTTATCTTCCTGGCTCTGATACAGAATAAGCACACCATTCACAGATGATTCCTACATCACAGTCATACTCGGTCTTTACAGTGATGTCATCACTTCATCCAATACTATGGTCAATTCAATTTCTTCATCTCTCCTTGCAGTCACCGGAGCCAGTGGCATTCTTCAAAATGGGTTAACAACTGCCCAAGGAATTGCTGAAACCTGGAATCTACAGTGGCTCAACATCTTTCAAAGTGAACTGTACCACGCGATCGTCTCTACCGCAGGGCTATTTGCCGCTGGTGCATTATTGTTTTTCATGATTCAGTTTATCCGGCGCATGGTGATGGAAGAAGATTTTGCAACCGGATTGCAAAGTCTAATTCTTCCCCTCATCATTGTGTGTTTGCTTGCAAATAACGGCTATATGCTATCTCGCGGTACTCTAGCAATGCGTAGTGTTATTCATGGGCTTTCCAATCAGATTATGTCGATGACGCTGATGGAAGTGAAATTGCAAGATGCCGTTCAAGCGTCGGTTGATAAAGGTGCAGTTTCCAGTCAGATCAATGCTTTGCTAAGCCAATGTCAGGGGATGGTCGGTGAAAGACAACAGGCGTGCTTCAAATCCGCAAATGAGCAGGCAGAGGCGATCGTGCAGGATTATCAATCTACACATCCGGTTTCCAATGCCTTTGCTGATTTTCTGACCAGCATGAAACAAGGAGTTTTAGGACAGGGTATTACAGGAGCGATCGAAACGGGCGGTGGACAAATCGACACGTCTCAAGGGATTCCTGGTGCAATCCAGTCTCTTCCATCCGCAGGTGCATTTGGCATTCTGGGTTTTGCAGGTGGCATGATGGGAGCACTCTCTGAATCCCTGGTCAAAACGGTTCTACTGGCGATGCAGTGGGCTTTTGCCAATATTCTCGAAATCGCAATGCTGCTCAGTGGCTTAATGGGTCCGTTTGCGATCGCTGGAGCAATTGCCTTTGAAGGGAAATCCTTGTGGGCATGGCTTACAGGGTTCTTTGCCCTTGGCATGGCACAAATTTCCTACAACATTATTGTTGGGCTGGCAGCAGTGGTCGTAGTCAATGCAGATGTCACTGATACGCTGGGTTTTCTCGTCATTATCTCTATTCTGGCTCCTGCTCTTGCCCTGGCTCTCGCCGCAGGGGGTGGGATGGCAGTGTTCCATGTAATCAGCAGTGGTGTAGCTGGCATCGCAACCACACTGGTAGGTGGTTCTCCCAGACTTGCCCTGTGGCGCGATAAGCACCTTTTTGGATAATCTCTTCAGCACTTGAAACCATGAAATTGCTCAACCATAAACGACGATTAGACTCGTCAGACATTCTTCCTTTATTTGCCGTTGGCACCCTTTTCCTTCAAGTCATTAATCTGTTTCTCAATAGCGGCAGCACAGTAGGAGTGTGGACACTGGCTCACAAACCTGCTCCAGCAATGGTGCAACTTCTGGACGGTCACTCTGTTGCAATGGAACCGATTGATCACAATGCCCGCTCTCCAGAACTGATTCGGCAATTTGTCAAAAGCTCAATGGGGTTGATGTTCAAATGGAGTACAGCTCTTCCAGCCAACGAAGAAACTGGATCAAATTCAACCCTGAGAGATCCAGGAGTTGCGATCGGAGGTAAACGGATTACCACTGCCAGTTGGCAAGCCAGTGCCGTGTTTAGCGAAGACTTCCGAACTCCTTTTCTAGAAGAGATCGCAAAGCTAACGCCACAGGGGGTTTTTGGGGGTAGCACACAGGGGCTATTAAACATCACCTCCATCTCTGACCCTCAACCCATTGCCGCAGGCAAATGGAAGATTGATCTGGTTGCCCATCTAATGATTTACGATTCTGCCCATCCTGCGGGTCGTTCCATTCCGTTCAACAAAAGCATTTTTATTCGGGCAATTGAACCTGCGATCGACCCTTTACCGGAAAACTCAACTCCGATCCAAAAAGCAATCTATCAAATGCGGCAGGACGGTCTAGAAATCATCGAAATTCAGGATCTCGACATCCAACAACTCAACGGATAAGTTCACTCATGTTACGCAATCCTTCTACAAAACTGTCTTCCAACGAAACACAATCGGAAGATATCCAGAACAATCATCTCGATGAATGGGGAGAACTGGCAGCCATGACAGGTTTTGTGCCAGAACCCCCTCCCGGAAAAGTAAAAGCACGTTCTCTAATCACATCACCTACTTCTGAGCCTCAATTTGAGGCAATTATCGATACGACCGAAGAACCTGACAAAGTATCTTTGCTGGACGACGAAGACCTGCGCGAAAGTGAGGAAACAGCCGCAAAAACTAAGACACCCCTCTGGAGTGATCCCTTTGCAAAAGGGGCTTTCGTCTCAATGCTAATGGCGATCGCAGTGGGTTCTGTTGGTTTGCTGCTCTGGAGTATCAACGGTAACTGGAAGCCTCCCACTCAAAGTTCGCAGGTTAGCGTACCCGAGCCAGAAGCAACCCCTGTCGTAGACCCCGAACAAGCAGAAATCGGTCGGCTCAAAACTGTTGCGGCTTTGAGTACCCAGGCGCAGACGATGCAACAGGATACTGTTCCGGTTCCGACATCTCCTGACGTAATGCCCACAGCACAACCCGACCGTTCAGCCAGACCCACCTCTGCTGCAAGAACCGAGGCTCCCTCTCCATCAATCGCTTACACGCCACCTCGATCCTACACTCCCGTTGTACGTCCAGTTAGCCCACCTGTAGCCTTAGCTCAAAGCACGCCTACGGTCCCTCAAGCACCTGTTGAGCCAACCCAGGCATGGCAACAAGCTTTAGCTGCCGGAAGCTACGGGCAAGTCAATAATAGCTCCATCCCTCAAGCTGCTGAAACAGTAGTAACCCCTCCAGCCGAACCGGATCAAACCGCGATCGCTTCATCCTCTGAAGCAACGCAACTCATCAGTAACGAACAAACTCGGTTTGACACAGATGTTACAGCCATTCTATCGGGTGTTCCCAGCCATACACTGAGCATCCGTCCTGGCACAACGACAACTGCAACTCTCAGCACACCCATCATGTGGGCACAAGATTTAGAAGACGATGAACAGCCTCAGCGATTTGGGTTACAACTGGCTGAACCGCTCCTCGCGGCTGGTGGCACGGTTGCTTTTCCTGCTGGAACCCAGATGATTGCCAGGGTAAATACGATCGCTGAAAGCGGCATGGTGCAATTAGAAATTGTTGCTGCCGTTGCTCCAGACACTCAGGGTAGTGAGTTGATTCATATTCCCACAGGAAGCATTTTGATTGCAGGAGAAGATGGTAAGCCATTGATGGCAGAGAACTATAACCCTGATCGCCATCGCATTGCCAGGATGGATGCCCAGATCGCTTTAATGGGCGCACTGGGTCAGGTTGGGGCATTGCTTAACCGTCCTGAAAACGAAAGTACAACAACGTCTCCCTATCTGTCTTCTACCTCGATTACCAATGGCAGGAGCAATATTTTGGGTGGATTACTTCAAGGGGGTTTCAATGCCCTGTTGGGACAGACACAGCAACGCCAGCAACAGGAAATCCAGACGATTCTTCAGCGTCCACGCATTTGGTTTGTTCCCGCAGGTCAACCCGTTCAGGTCTTTGTTAACTCATCATTTCAAGTATCACTATGAAATCATTGTTTCAATTGATTCCGCTCACTCTCTCAAGTCTGCTGCTACTGGGACAGGGAGTGATCGCTGCTCCAGTAGTTCGCCAACTCTCCCAATCTCAAGCACAGGGATTAGCGGGAAACGGGGCACAGGTAACAGTATGGGCAGGATCTGGCACTAATATTGACTTTACTCGTACAGGCGAACGGATTCAGCGGGCGTGGGTTGATGATCCAAGCCGGGTTGTTGTGGATTTTGATGCTCCCCTATGTAGTGATGGAGGTGGCAATTGTACTGGGGGAGCCAGCTTTATCCATCTGCGTCGCGTTACAGGAATTCATTTCCCTAACCTGCCGCAAACCCCTTCGACACTGCTAACCGTCATTACTCGCTCTCCTCAAAATTCTGCTCCCAGGCAATATCTATTTCAGGTGACGTATGGGTCTGGCGCACCTCAGTATGCGGCTCTGGCAATTACCCCAGATTCCCACATATTGGACGGAGTCAGGATTAACGGCGATCGCACCGCCAACTGGAATGATATCGAGCGAGGGCTGCAACGAGCGATCGCCCAACAAATCATTACACGCGATAGCCCAGTTGTTATGCGAGTGCAAACCTTTCTCACTCATGTCCGAAATGGAACTCCCCTGGAGCAAGCCTCTCAGCAGGCGGGAGTGCCTCTGACACTGCTCACCCGTCTTGCAGAAATAGGCTATCCCATAACAACCTCCAGTTCTGCCGAATGATGTCACCGACACCAATTCAAACTCAACCTTCCATTAGCCCAACAAGCAGTTTCACCCATCAAGTTGGGGGGCTATTGAATGCCTTTAAGGGAGGCAATGGGTTGATGTTGCTGATTGTTCTGGTAGGTTGGTTTCTACTGGCACGGTTTGGCAATCATCACAAGAAAAACCGTTTGGCGACTGCCCGCTTTGCAGGAGTTGCAGAGAAACGAGCCGCTAAACGCAAAGCAATGGGATTAATAAAGGCGCGAAAACACAACGAAGTTGCCTTCAAAATCTACAAATCTCTTGATTTACCCAATGCTGAACGAGGTATTGCGGTGTCAGGAGGAGCTGGATCTGGTAAGACCGCCAGTATGATTCTACCGATCGCGTACTCTGCCATCGAGCAGGGATTCCCTCTCTACACCTACGATTTTAAGTATCTGGAGCCAAATGATAGCCTGGTGTCTGCGATCGCCCCCATTGCCCTCAAAGCAGGCTATCAGGTCCACATCTTCGCCCCCGGAATGCCGGAATCTGAGATTTGTAACCCCCTCGATTTTATTGAGGATGACCTGGATGGGTTGGCAGCACGACAGCTTGCTTCTGTCATGCATGATTGTATGCGCTCCTACCACAAAGATTCTGCCAGTGACCCATTCTTCAGCATTGCAGGTGATTTGCTAATTCAAGCTGTTTTGCTGTTGGCAAAGCGGACGAAATACCCGGACATGATGATGTGCCAGGTGATTCTGAGTTTGTCTAATCTGCCTCAACGCATTCAATCGTCCGATTTGAGCTATCTCACCAAATCCACCTTTTCTCAATATCTCTCGGTATCAGGTTCCGAAAAGACGGCAGATAGCATTCGGGGAACCGCTCAGAATCTGTTTGTTCCCTTTACAACACCCGGCGTTGCTAATGCCTTTTGCGGTAAAACTACCCTGCCCCTCTATCTAAAAGGCAAACAACTGGTCGTGATTGGCATGGATAAGTCTGTGAAAAAAGCACTTGCCCCCTTTCTCACGGGCATTATGCAAATGACGCTCGATCGCAATGTTGCCATTCCCCGCACCGAACCATTTGTTTTCATTCTGGATGAAGCTCCTACAGTCAGAATTGATCTGGCAACTGCTTTTGCCACTCAGCGATCGGCGGGAGCTATCACTGTGATGGGCTACCAAGACTACGGGCAGCTTGAGGAACGCTACGGTGATGCCACTGCCCGCACAATTCTTTCTAACTGTGCAACCAAAGCCTGGTTTAACCCGCAGGAATTAAAATCAGCAGAGTGGTCAAGCAATTACCTGGGTGAAGAAGAGATTCGTCAGAAGCAGAAATCAAGAGGACACAGCGGCGGCAAAGCCAGCATGAATGTCTCTGATAACGATCGCACCCGCAAACTCTTCAGTCCCGATCAGTTCTTGCGTCTGGGAACCGGAAAGTGTATCTTGATCAACCCTGGCTACATCAGTCGAGATGAAGTGGGCATCCCTGTTCTGCAACGAATCAAAATTCCTGAGCAAGTTCGCAAACTGCAAGATTGGAGCAAGATTAAGTGGAATGAGAAGGTGCGTCCGAGGTTGGGCGATCGCAGCCCTCAACCCAAGTTAACCCGTGAAGAGTTAAGAACTTACACCGAAGCCATGCTACGGGAACGCTTTGCAGAGGCAGAACAGATTTTGCCATTGCCTATGGATGCTCAAAAGCAGGTATCTACAGTGCCTAGCAATGGCAGTAAGCTGCAAGATCAGAAGATGATTCGGCAACTCAAGTCTGTATTTTGAACTCACTGCGGTGTTTGCAGCCGTTGTCGTTCTGCTAACCGTTCTTCGGCATTAAGTTGCAGTAGACGAACCGTTGTTCTTCCTTCAGGTGTGAGTCCAATGATTTCAAGATTTTCCTGTTTGAAATGCTCTTCCCACATTTGAGTTCGAGGATTAAACAGGAAGCAAAAATCACCCGTTTGAGGGTCAAATGAACCCAAATCAGTACCTTTGTGTCGGTTACAACGCCAGCAAGTCAAGGCGAGATTCTCGGCAGCCGTTTCTCCCTCATGCTTCTCGGCAATAATGTGATCCACTTCATGAGGGAAGAAAGTAAGTCCTGCTGGAATTAAGCAATATTCGCACCGATCGCCTGCTCGTTCTTCGACTAAACGACGAAGACTTGTAGAAATGTAGGTCTTGCTCACTGCTGAAGTGCCAAAGACCGCAGGTTGCCAGCTTTCAGCATAATGACAATATGCTCAATCCGCTCGTACTCATCGAGTTCAGCCTCTTCATCTGGAGTCAGATCACCTGATTTGTTGCGGCTAAGGAGCGATCGTAGTCGCTCTTGCATATCTGGAGTGGGCCTAAAGTCAGCAATTTGCTGAGGTGTGGGATTGCTGGCAATGAAATCGAGAATGTAGCGGTAGACGTGGGCAGGCAGAATTGATGGTTGAGTATTCTCCTCAAGTAGGGCAGGTAGCCGTTGTTGCAGCCAGTCAGAGGGATTTTCACCCCGTTGGGCTAATTGTTCTGCCAGATGGTCTGGAATTTCCAGAGTAATCTTTGCCATAGTCAATGCTGAAACCGTGTTTCTCCCATTTTAGCTGTTCGCTGCTAATTAACTCGATCGCCCCTTGTCACAGCATTCGCTCAAGATTTCTACAGCACAGTCATATCGATCGCCTACGGTAAACATACTAAATCTTCTGCATGATCTATGTTTGGTGTGTCTGATCACAGTGCCGATAAAGTACGGCACGACATCAATACCATTTTGGAGGCGATCGCCCGTTTACTCTCCAAGATTGAAATTCCACCTGCTGAGAAACCGTTGCCTCCTGTGCAGATGCGGGCAGAGTTAGAGCAGGAAGATCCCGGGGTGGTCATCGATGTAGAGGTGATTGAGGAACAAAATCTGCTGACAGGGCGTGATTTAGATTTGTTAGAGGGGCGAGATCACCCTTCACTCAAAGCAACGCAACCACCACGGTTTTTAGAGCCTGGAACACAAGCGGATGTACAGCTTCAAATTGGCGGCACCTACATCATTGCGCTATTGCCAGAGGGATTGCGAAGTCAACTTGAGCAATTACCACCAGAACAGGTTGAAGCACTTCAACAGGCATTGACACAACCTGCTTCTGTGAAAGTGGATGATCGTTCAAGCAGCCAAGTGATTGATGTCAGAATTAACGGTGTTCAACGACTGCACCAAAATGGTGAGGGACATATTACAATCAACGATTTTTATTCAAGAGTGCAAGATATGCAG
>JANRIN010000003.1:0-7262 GCA_033764965.1 Leptolyngbyaceae cyanobacterium bins.302
GCATACAGTTGGCAATACTCATCGACAAAGCGAATCGTTGGTCGAGCCTCTCTTGACGCAGGCATAGGATTCCTGGCACCCTCTCAAATGGTCTATCCCTATTCTAAATTCCTCTCATTAATGTGACCAAAGAGGGATAAAGATGCTGCCAATTGGTCAGTTTACGACCACGTGCCGCATCTTCCAAGACATAGCGTGGCATTAACAGACAACCTGCAAAGTATTGCGCCTGCCATTCAATTCCCTGTTGAACACTAACAGAGCGACATAGAAACGGCTGAATTTCTTCCAGTCCTAAATCCAAGGTTTGTTGTTTCACTCGACCATCTACCTCATCATGATTTATGTGCAATACCCAGTGCCCGACCTCATGAGCAATTGTGGAATTGCCAAAGCCACCTCGGAGTTCGGGAATCGAATCATTAATCTCAATCAAACGTTCCAGTGGCAAAATTCTGGCAGCGATTTGCCCTTCTGCATCAGGCTGAATCGTATCCCACACAATATCTAGCCCAAGAAACTCAGCGACACGGCTGGGGTCAAGGGGAACCTTAGGAGCATATTTGGGGGTTGCCTGCATTCTTTCCAGCAACTTTTCAGCTTCGCGCTCGATATCCTCCTTATTGGGATACCAACGATATTTGATAACACTCAACCTTGTTCCTCCTCGTCTAATTTTTGTGCTTCCCGAAAGACTTTATTTGCAAACTCTGGATTCTCCTGCAAACGCCGAAATAGTACAAGCATTTCCTTCGGGTTCTGTTTAAGGAATTCCTCATCCCGTGCAGTAATACGCCCAGCCAGAAAAATCAATTCTTCAGCATTTAAGTCTAGATGCTCTGCGAGTGAGCGAATTGCGCTTTCCTTTGGCGGGTAGTCAGCCCGGTCGTTCTCCAGTTTAGACAGGTAGGTGAAGTCAAGGTCTACCAGCTTTGCTAGTTCCCGCTGACTGTACCCCTTTTCCTTTCGAGCATCACGGATAAGCTGACCGAAACTTTGTGCCACAACATCCTCCCTTCTTACAGAACCATCTTAGGAGGCGTTGGCGAAAAAATCAACAAAAGACTTGACGAAAAAATCAACATGGATCTAGTATGGGCGCAGTAGGGTTGAATTAAAAATCAACATAGCCGACGACACTATATATGGCAACAAGGTCTGGCTGGAAGCCATTTGCTAGTTTTTCTCTCCTTTCAGAGTTCTCTCCTGCTGTTGGGCAGGAATATTGGCACTGTGATATGAAACGGGGATTTCAACGGGTTCGTAAGAAAGAGCCTGCGATCGCTGAAATCCTGGCTCAAGACACAACCTCTCAGAGGATTGGGCTGCTAGCTCAACAAGGTGTTTACGAGTTCCACCAGAACCCAAAGTTGCTTGATAGCCTCGACGGTGCCAGGCAGGTTGCGGAGACTTTGCAATTGGAGCACGAACTTCCTTCAGTGCGAGACCGGGTTCTACAAACTCTGGCAAACTATCAGCGTCAAGCGATCCTACGGGGCAAGAAGATTCACACGTTAAGCCGAGGAGATGAAGGAATTCCCAGCCCAATAGAAATTCAGGTAGGGGAAACCTTGTTCAACCTCTATGCAGCGATCGATTGTATCTTCGTTGAGTCGGATGGATCGCTTCACATTCTGGATTTCAAAACAGGCAAAGCAGATTTTGACTTACGACAGGGATACATTTATTTGCTTGTTGCCCGTCATCGCTTTCCTCAACAGAAGGTAGTTGCTTCGTTCTACAACCTTGAATCCTGCAAATGGTCTGAACCCATTTCAGCCACGTCTTCTCAGTTAGATGCAATTCAAGCAAATTTGGCAAGAATTGCTCAGAAGCATGAACTTGAAAAGAAGCAATATCGAGCGAACCCGGATGAGTTCGCGCAAATTTTCCCGGCTAATCCAGATGGAAAGCGTTGCCATCATTGCCAATTCCAACCTATTTGTTTCTTTGCACCTAAGGAGGTGTTTGCATGACTGCGGCTGTATTACCGTCTCCACAACCCCCCGTCTTTGTCAGCGAAATTTGGCGTTGCTGAATAGGAATATGATTCACTGCGGGACAGGTACATCACCAAATTTGAGATAGTGCAGTAACAATCGAATCGAGTGCTTCAGCATCTCTACGGATTTGGAATAGCACAAAGTCTTGCGATGCAACCGAGCAAGATAATGCCGCAATCGCGTGTTTTCTCCCTCAACTCGCGTCATGTAGGTCTTGCTCACAATTTGGTCTCCGTCTGGGATAAAACCAGGATAGACAGACCAGCCATCAGTGACATAAAAATAGCACTGCCAAGTCGCAACGATCGCCCATAACGGTCGAAATGTGTCCGCACTATGGTCGCCCAGAACCCACCCTAAGATCCCTTGTCTAAAGTGGTCAACCGCAGTCCACAGCCAGATTTTGTTTTTTTGGAGCCAACAAATGTCTCCAGTTCATCCAATTCACCAACTTCGGGCAAAACCTCTGGATCATACGCATCGGGTAACAATTTACCGATTTGTTTGACCCAACTAATGACGGTAGTATGGTGAACGCCTTTGACTCGTTCAATGCCGCGAAATCCCATGCCGTTGACATACATTTTGAGACATTCACGCTTGAACTCATCGTCATAGTCAGAAGAGGGATCATAGGTTTCGATGAACTGTCGCCGACAGTCCTTACACAAGTAATTTTGTTTACCTCTTTGCTTGCCGTTCTTACTGATATTGGTTGAACCACACTCGGGACAATGCATTGCTCTCACCCTGATTTCATATTCTCATTATGCAACGCCCGAAATTTTTCCATTGACAATCTCACAGCCCAATATCTTAGGCTTCCGACTCTCGCCCAATGTTAACGATGAAACCAGAGAGTTGGGCAATCGGTTAAGTTTCCATCTCAGTCGAACTTTCCCTGATGTGACTGTTACCTGGTATCGAGGCGATTTTCTGGCATTGGTAAAACCAGAACATGCCATGCCTGATCCATCCGAATGGCGTGCAGCGTTAGAAAATATTCGGGCAGAAGTGAAAGATTTGAGCGATCGCCCTTGGAGTATACAGTGGGTGCGGCATCCTGACGTGAACCCTACGGTATTAGCGCAACTCGCCTGCCAAATTCTACAAATTGATTGCCGCTTCTCCTATACGCCAGTTCTACTTCCTAGTCGTGATGATGCAGAGCGAGTCATTGTCCGTCGGGAAGCCGAATTCTGGTCAGAGACAGTTGATTTAGAAGGTGTGACAACGCCAGCAATTAGTGTGTCTGTTCGTAGCAGTATTTTATTTAAAGGGAATCTCGCTGAGTTTTTTCAAAGTCATCCTGCGCGTCACAATCCTGCTAAATTGCTGATTGGTTTACACGTTCAAAGTATTGAGTCTGGCGGGCACGGAGTCATTACAGGAATTGTCGGAACGGTTGGAGAAAAGCGAGAGGATTTAATCGAGTGGGCAACCGGGGCAACCAGTAAACAAGCCCTTCGAGAAGCACCAGATGATCAACCTGTCGTTGCAGTTCAGTTTGGTAAAAAAACAAAGGTCTATGAGTATGCGATGGCTGCACTGAAACCTCGTGTGACTGATGACACGGAGGATCGGTTTGGTGTCAAGTATGGACAGTTACTACGAGCTACCAAGATTCCCTTTACGGAACGCACGCGGTTGTTAACGACCTACAAAGAAGAAGCAACTCAAGTGCTTACTAATTATGGTTTCCAGGTCGGTAACAGTATCAATAGCCGTCGTCACGGATCATTATTCTGGCAACCCCCGGTTCCGATCGCTCAAACACCATTACTTTTTGGTAATGGATTTGTCGGACAACAGGGACAGATTCTCAATGGGCTAAAGGTAAGGAATGGTGGAGTGTACCGCCGTCATCCAGAATTTGAATCTAGAGCAATTCAGATTGCTGCTCTCAAATTGTGTGATTTCAGTGTCAACCCATTCCTGGACAGTATGAAGTATTGCCTGGAGCAGTACGGCTTTTCAAGCAATATCGTTCATAAAAAACCTCTTTCAATCAATGACAGCGGTGCATCTGCCAGGGTGGAGCTAGAAAAAGCATTGAACGAGCTTACTGTTCTATCCCCTGATGTAGTTCTGATCTGTTTACCCGAAAGCGATCGCGGTGCAGACAACAACGATGGTGGGAGCCTCTATCAGTTTGCTTACTCCCATCTCCTGCGTCGTCAGATTGCTAGCCAATTCATTTATGCAGACACCCTTAAACGAGTGCAGTCTGGGCAAATCCTCAATCAAGTCGTTCCTGGGATTCTGGCAAAACTTGGGAATTTACCATTCATTTTGGCTGAGCCATTGGAAATTGCTGATTACTTCGTTGGACTAGACATTTCGCGATCGCCAAAGGCGAAGTTGTCGGGCACGATGAATGCCTGTGCCAGTATTCGCCTGTACGGTAAACAGGGTGAGTTTATCCGCTATCGCCTGGAAGATGCCCTCTTGGAAGGAGAAGAAATTCCTCAACGCCTCCTGGAACGATTGCTGCCATCAGCAGAACTAGAAGGGAAAACAGTTCTCATTTATCGAGATGGGCGGTTTTGTGGCAAGGAAGTGGCTCATCTACTGGAGTGGGAAAGAGCTATCAACGCCAAGTTTATTTTGGTTGAATGCACGAAGTCTGGTGTTCCGCGCCTCTACAACTCCAGCCACAAGATGTTAGCCGCACCAGAACTAGGTCTAGCACTTCGTCTATCTCCTGGAGAAGCCATTCTAGTGACGACCAAAGTTTCCCCTAACGTTGGGCTTGCCCGACCCCTACGCCTGCGCGTTCACGAAGAGGGACATATAGCCCCCATTGAACAAGTTATTGAAACCACGCTGAAATTGACCCTGTTGCACCACGGAGCATTGAAGACTCCTCGCTTGCCAATGCCTTTACATGGTGCAGATCGGATGGCATACCTGAAACTCAATGGCATTTATCCAAGCATTTTAGAGGGCGATCGCCAATTCTGGCTATAACTACGCTAGCTCTGTAGATTTGCTAGTGAGTTGTATAGAGGAGTGAAAACTACTTGATAAATTCAATGCTTTACTCACCTCACTGAGGTTTATTTGATTGCTCCTTCTTGTAGCAAAGTTTGATTCGACAACACTCTGTCCTTGAAGACTTCATAAACACTGGCTGGAAGGTTCGAGCGTTTTGTAGTAAAAAATACAAAATCGAAGTAGGGACACAAAGCCAAGTTTCTTTCAACAATCTCCTGTCACGCCCACGTTGACCCGCAATTAAAAGGCGTTTATGAGGACAATCTGTAGCGGATAAATCTGAACTCAACAGAAGGAATATAAAGATTCTAAGAATTGTTGAGTACATATGCTGATCTAGCTCCCAGGACGGGAACTCTTGATATTAGGCAACCTCTAACTCGCTTTGAGATTATGCGACATTGCAGTAGCCTGGTTGGTTCTTCAAAAGAAGCTGAAGCTGGCTCTCAACCCAGAATTCCTCCATTGGGTCGGGAGCACCTCTGTCATGGCTGACTATACGAGTTGGAACACAGCGATCGCATCATATTTTGTGAGCGGGGTGCCTCGTGGTAGTCGAGTTTACTTAGGCGTGGATGACGAAGCTCTAAATTACATCGGTCGATTCTACTCCCTAGCCCTAGAAGGAGATTCTTGGAGTCAAGATTTTCGCAAAGCAGTTCGACAGCAAGTTGTCAGAGGCACAACTCTTGATCCGAGTAGCCTATGGGGATTTGATTCTGCTGGTTTACCAAAATGTGTTGCTTTTTTGGGAGCAATGGTTTTAGCTGCCTACAGTATGGCTGAGGGAGAAGCCATTGATCAGAATAATTATTTCCGCCGTTTCCGAGAAATTTTGGAGTTGCCAACTTCAGAGGAAGGTCGTCCGTTTGGGTTAGATGTTGGTATTGAAGAAGAGTTTTGGCTTTGCTGGAAGCGATGGTTGAATAGCCAGGGATTTCTGTCTTCTGCATCTAGAGGAGAGGGACCAACAACTTACATTCAATATCCAATATCGCAATCCTTGCTGCGAGTTGCTGACAAGGAGCGATTGAGAAATCTTTTCCAAGATAGGAATTGGAAGGCTAAGTGGGATTCAGAAGCTTTGTTTTCAAGAGTACGGCATGAAGCTCCTAGATTGACCAGACATTTGAAAAGGCTTTTAGAGGGAAACCGACAACGCCATTCTGCTCTTGCAGAGGCGATACATTATGTTTATGAGAATTTCCAAGAGCAGGGGATAGAGGAATACAAAGGACAAATTTCCCCAAGCACTTCTGCACGCAATATTTTTTCAGGTCTCTACCGTGTCGAAGATCCTTTTCTTGGCAATGTTGAGTATTATCTTTATCCTAAGCAAATCCGTGGTTTGAATCTGGAGCACCTTCAGGTTCAGTATCAGAACCAAGTCCAGACTCTTCATAGCGATCGCCCAGGTTGGTACACCCCTTCTCTACCTACTGATGTTCAAGAGATAGAGGCTGGTATCAGATATACGATCGTTGCTTCTCACGAAGTTAAAAATTTGATTCTTCCCCAACGGGAATTTTGGCTGCTTGTGCCTGATCCAGAAGACGTAGATACATCAGTCTTTGCATCCTGGGGATCGCCATCTCTTGGAGATAAATTTATTCTTCTTTGTCAGAAATCTCTTCTAAAAGACCTGCAACTGCTTCGGGACGAAAAATTATTGGAATGGTATGGAGAACCGTGCCCTGTCGAAGGCAACCCAAACTGGATAGAGCTTCATCAGTGTATGGTTGTTTCTGCTTCCTGGTCAGGTGTTTTCATTCAAAATCGTGAACTTTATGAAGCGTTGAGTCCTACCACGTCTCTTTCAATCAATATTTCTAGTGGGTTACGGGTGCCTGGTCTAGGAGGATGGCTTGTGGAACAGGGTCCGAAGGTAACTATTTCTAGTTTTCATCCAAAAGCAAATATAAAAATCACACGGCTCTCCACAGATCGTCAGGTATTAGATCAGTCAGTCGAAGCTAACAAGAAGTTGTCGATTAATTGGAGTAAACCAGGAGAATATCTGATTGAAGCCAGCAGTGGAGGAGATGTATCGGAAAGATTAATCAGAATTATTGATTGGGAAGAATTGCCTATTCAAGTGCCCGTTTTAAGAGAGAAAACTGTAATCGGCTCTTGGCAAGTTTGTGGAAGTTTGATCGAACCTGTTAATCAACCAGTTAGTTAAGCTGAGGGTCACAGCAATGGTAGTGCAACGGTGGTATAAAGGCTTCTCCTACCTCGGTAATCCGAAAGAACTGGTCACCG
>JANRIN010000007.1:0-9651 GCA_033764965.1 Leptolyngbyaceae cyanobacterium bins.302
CTTTACTCAAGTTTTATATCTACCATGACGAAATGCCTTCCTCAGCAGCATAGATAAAGTAATTGAAAAAGCTGGATGAGCGATTATGAAGAGCAGTAGTTTGATCTCGCTTCAGGTGCATTGTTGATGAATTGTTCTTGATGCTTGCCCCAAACTCCACGATCGCTCTCCATAATAGTTAGGAACTGTTCTAGAGCAATATTTTTCTTTAAGTTATGGTTGTTTCAGACAGTGGGGAATCTTGATCTAGCGCGATCGGGAAATGCCTACTGCCCTGCGTGAAGACCTTGACAAGAAGTATGTTCCACACTGAGAAAAGCTTATGATGCCTGCGGGAAATGCCCTCGTTCTGATTGCAATGTATGCGTGGATTCCCTTTGTTCTTTACATCTACTTAAAGTATCCAGCGCAGCGGGCAGTTATTATCTGCTTCATAGTGGCAACTTTATTTCTTCCAGTTGCCGCCATTGTTTTACCAGGGCTTCCTGACTACACCAAGATGACGGCGACCAGTTACGGAGTCCTGCTTGCCACAGCCATCTATGACTCCAATCGCTTCAGTCAGTTCAAGCTCAGTTGGATCGATACTCCAATGATTTTGTGGATCACAGTGTCGCCGTTCATGTCATCCATTACTAATGATCTTGGTCCCTATGATGGCTTTTCTACCGCGCTTACTCAATCAGTGACTTGGGGTGCACCCTACTTTTTAGGACGTTTATATCTCGGTAGCCTGGAGGGGTTGAAGCAACTTGCGATCGGCATCTTTGCCTGGAGCTTAATCTATGTTCCTTTTTGCTGGTACGAAGCCCGCACTTTTTCCAGCCTGCACGTTTTGGTATACGGCATCAACACAGGACGTGAAGCCGCGCAATCGATTCGCTACGGTGGTTACAGACCCCAGGTATTTATGGAACACGGCTTGATGCTGGGGGTTTGGCTAATGACGGGTTGCATGATGGGAATTGTTCTATGGCGAACGGGCATCATCAAAAAAATGTGGAACTTACCCATGGGAACACTCATGGCAATTCTATTGCTCACCTTTATCATCTCCCGTTCCACAGGTGCTTACGGCTTATTTTTGATGGGAGTGGTCATTCTTTTTGTAGGTTGGCAATTTCGCAATACCTTACTTTTATGGGTGCTCATTTTGGGGATCTGTTATTACCTCTACCTGGGGGCTTCTGGGACTTTCCCCAACAAGCCCTTAATCGCTACCCTCTCTCAAGTGTTTAATGCCGATCGAGTTGCTTCTCTCCAATTCAGATTTGATAATGAAGAAATTTTGGGAGCAAAAGCGCGGCAACGAATGTTGTTTGGTTGGGGTGGATTTGGACGCAACCGCATTTTTAATGAGATGGGCGAAGATGTAACGGTGACGGATAGTTTGTGGATTATTGCCTTCGGCATCAACGGCGTGTTTGGTTTAGCCAGTATGACTGCGGCAATTCTGTTGCCTCCCATCGTGTTTCTCATTCGCTACCCTGCGAAATTCTGGAAAAATCCTAATGTTGCTCCAGCGGCAGCCATAGCAATTTGTATTGTGCTCTATATGCTGGATTGTGTTTTGAACGCGATGGTCAACCCAATTTTTATGCTGGCGGGGGGTGGTCTGGCGACGATGGTGATTCAACCCAAGCGAGTAACTGAAGCTCAAATGAAGCGCCCGGTGCGCCAGTTGGCAGGCTCATCGTGATTATCAAAACCCTGCTTGATTGCTATTCTTTGCACTCGACAAAGGTTTGCTTTTTCGAAAAAGGTTGACTTTAACGATAAAAAAGCAGCCCAACTCCTCCCAAGGCAACGAGTGCCCCCAGAATGGCTTGAAACCCGACGCGCTCTTTCAAGGCGATCGCGGCGATCGGAATCACAAAGATGGGACTGGTTGCCCCCAATGCTTGAGCAATGCCAGTAGCGGCGTATTTGAGAGATACTTGCTGGAGCCAGATGCCCAGGTAAGTGCTGGCAAAGGCTGTTCCTGCAATCACCGCCAAAAAACGCCAGGATTGAAGCGGTTTCAGTCCTTGTTGGCGATCGGGCTGGAGCAACAACCAGACGAATAACAGCAGGAACCCAGCCCCAAGCCGAATAAATGTACTCCAAAGCGGGCTAACATCGGTTCCAGCCAGGGCAGCACGCGAAAGTACAGATCCTCCTGCTTGAGCGATCGCAGCAAACAGCCCACATAGCATTCCGCGTCGAGGATGGGGATGAAAGTCAGGGATGGTGGAGGTTCGTTCCAGCACCACCCACGTAACCCCCAACACTGTCAAGACGATGCCAAACCAGGCTTGTGGAAGTAGCTTTTCCCCTAAAAAAATGAATGCCAACAATGCAGCGATCGGTGGAGCTAAGGATTCCATCACCAGCGATCGACGCGGACCAAGGCAGTTTAAGGCTTCGAAATAGGCAGTATCACCCAAACCAATCCCCAGCGCACCACTGAAGAGCAACAATCCAACCTGGTTGGGGTGGACTGAAGGAAAGAGTTGCCCGGTCAGGAGCAAGGTGACAACGAGGAGCACGATCGCAATCAGCCCTTTTACCAGGTTCAGCACCAGGGGAGATAGGGTTTTTCCTACCCCTGTGTACACAATGGATGCAACTGCCCAAATCATGGAAGCACTGAGTGCAGCGAGTTCCCCTCGATAAGTGATGAGGAAGAAAAACATTTGTTAAATTTCTTGGGTGAAATGGGCAAAGACGGAATCAGCGATCGCACCATAGCAGAAAATGTCATTGCAGGAGATTGAGTATGTCACAGGCAAAGCAAGGAGATAACGTCAAAGTTCATTACACAGGCAAACTGGATGATGGTACTGTGTTTGACTCCTCCATTGATCGTGACCCACTAGAATTCACCATCGGTTCAGGAGCTATTATCCCCGGCTTTGAGCAAGCAGTGATTGGCATGGCTCCAGGAGAATCGAAAACAGAAATCATTCCAACGGATCATGCCTACGGACCCTATCAAGAAGAAATGGTTCTCACCATCGATCGGCAACAAATGCCTTTGGAAATTGAACCCGAAGTAGGGCAACAACTTCAGCTTCAGCACCCAACGGGAGGGATAATTCCCGTCATCATTACGGACATTTCTCAAGGAACCATCACGCTGGATGCAAATCACCCCCTGGCTGGAGAAGACCTCACCTTCGACATTCAACTTGTAGAAATTGGCTGATCTTGAACCTTCCCGTGCGTAGAAATCCTATGAACAGCATAAAGGGGTGGAAATCCGCCCCTTAAAATTGTTTGTTCATTCAAATAATGAATATTAAAGAAGGGCGAACGATGGGACTCGAACCCACGAATGGCGGAACCACAATCCGCTGCCTTAACCACTTGGCTACGCTCGCCGTATGCGTTTCATATTATAGCACCCTTAAATTTATCAAAACCACTGTGAAAATTCTCTATAAATTATTTGAGAAATGTGTACTATCCGTGAAAATTCGTGCTTAAATCTAGCTCAAGAGTGTCTGTTGGTGAGAGGAAAGATGCGGTATGGAATCGAGTTGGGGACGATCGCAGCGACTGCGGATTAGTACAAAAAGCGCTCTAATCGGGTTAGGGCTGGCTTCCGTCACGAGTTTAGGAACCTTTATGGCAGTGACAAATCCCAGCCAAGCCGCTTACGAAAGCTATGCTACTCAAAAGGTCGTTAATTTATTAGATCGCAATGTTTGTGCAGAAGCTCCAAAATCTTTTGATCTACGGAAAGATTGTAAGTCCTACCTGACCGCTAATCGCTCCCAAATCAAAGAATTTATCGCGAACAATACCCAACGTCAGAATTTTATTCTTTTTAGTGTTTACACAACTGATGTTTCGGTTGCGTCTTTCCTGCCTGACTACCGCGTGGAGAGCGTTGGCGCATTTCAGCAGTTTCATGTCTACGAAACGATCGCGGACGGGAATGAACTTTTCTAGAACGAAGCCTGTCTAAAGGGGTACGACTGACGCATTTGTTAGTTGCATTCCAATCTAGACCATTTCGGTTTGACTTATGAACATCAAAACCCTTTTGTTTGTACCCGGCGCGATCGCTCTGTCTGTTTCTTGTTTCATGATGTCGCCAGTTTTGGCTCAGCTTGAAGGTGCTCCCGCGCCTGCCCAGATGAAGCGCGGCATGAACCAACTTAACTTGACTGAAGCTCAAAAAACTCAAATGAAGCAAGTGCGGGAAGAAACCAAGGCTCAGATTGAGCAGGTGCTGACTCCAGAGCAGCGCACTCAGATGCAAGCCCTGAAGCAAAGCGGCGGGAAAAAGGCGGGTGGTTTACAAAGCCTCAACCTTTCCGAAGCCCAAAAGCAGCAGATTCGTCAAATTCGGGAAAGCTCCCAGCAAAAGATGGAGGCGATCCTCACTGCCGAGCAACGAGCACTTATGCAACAACAGCGCCAGAATTGGCAGCAGCGTCGTTCCCAAATTCGCCCGCAGCCTGTTCCCGCCCAACCTCAATAGCCACGGCTTCAATCATCACGACTTCAATCATCACGGCTTCGTCACCCAACTGATTCAAATCGGATGAATAATAGATAGTAGATCCAGTCGGAATGGCTGTTCTGCTATCTATTTTTTTTGAACTCTGTTGTTTTAGACTATGTCGCTTCCGGATGCCGTCAGACAAAGTGAATTGCTGAATCAACTCGTTCTCAACCGCAGCACGATGGAAGAGTTGGGACGGATCGAAGTGATGTGGATGTATCCCCCTGCCCATCGAGTGCTTGGCTTTGTTTGTAAGACTGGTTTTTGGGGCGGTAAAAGACTTGCGTTTAAGCTATCCCAGGTCGAGGCGATCGGGGTTAGTGGCGTAATTACCCATTCCCAACCCGATGAAACCGATGCCGAACGGGTGCGCCAACTGGAATCCCTCATCCAAACGGAGGTTTGGAGCAATGCAGGGCACAAACTTGGCAAAATCATTGATTGCGTGTTTGATTTGCGGACTGGAGTGATTGCAGATTATTTAGTGGTTGGCGATCGCCTCAGCACCCTGACTGGTAGCATTTACCGCTTGCCACCCAGCAAAATTGTTAGCCTGGGACGGGAACGAGTGTTAGTTGCTGAAACCTCCCTGCAAAATTTGACGGCTTATCGAGAAGGGCTGCAACAAAAAATTGCCAAAGTCAGCACCACGCTCAAGGAAGAATACGAAGATGTGACGGACGAGTTGCGATCGCTGGCAAAGCGTGCCCAGGAAACCACTCAGCAAACCACCGGGCAGATTAAAACCCTGGCAGAGCAGGCTAAAGAACGGGCGCAACTGTTGGCAGAGCAAGCCAGAGAACGTGCCCAGGAACTAAACGAGCAGTGGCTAGAAAATGCCCAAACCCTGGCGGAAAAAGCCAGAGAAACCAGTGAAACTTTTGTCGAACGGGTGCAGGATACAACCCAGGAATGGGGAGAGCAACTCAAAGAGATTCAAACCGTCACCGTACCTGCGCGAGAAGTGCCCGACCTGGATGATGACCTGGAAAATGATCTGGACGAGGATCTAGAGTGGGACGAAGATTTTTTGTTTGACGACGAAGAACCCTCCCCGCCAAAGTCTGCTTCGCCTCAGCCGCCTGTCAGTTTAAATGCTGACGCTCGATCGGTGGATATCAAAACGGGTGTAAAATCCGCTGTCCCTCAAGCTACGACTGCCACTCCACCTCAGAAAAATAACGAAGAAAATGAAGTCGAAGATTTTTGGGTGATTACGGAGGACTTGACGCTGCAACGTCCTACAGCTCAGGATAAAGTTCCTTTTACCATTGATGAAGCTTGGGACATTGACGATGATCCGTGGGACATTACAGAACCGCCAACTGTGGAAACTGCGATCGCGCCCGTGCTAGATGCCATTCCTGATGCAGACGATGCTGTTTCTTCCCCATCTGAAGCTGTTTCTCCCCAGCAACCCATTTCTGATGAAGAGGAACCCTGGGTTTAGGGCTATATTTCCTTCCCTAACAACGGTACATTAGAATCGCAGTTATTAATGTTGTTGTGTGTCTGCTACTCAATCCATGATCTCACGATCGCTCAATGGCTCAGGGTTTGGCGGTGAAGTGAAAGAGTTTCGCTGGAATTGGAAGGGAAAACCCCTGAGTGTTGTGTATGAAGTATTGGGTGAAGGAAAACCGGTTTTGCTACTGCACGCCCTGAGTTCCGTGTCCAGTCGGATGGAAATGCAAGGTTTGGCAGAACATTTGGCAGAACGATTTCAAGTTGTGGCGGTGGATTTGCCGGGGTTTGGAGATTCTAGCCGTCCCACGATTGACTATCGCCCAGCGTTGTATCACGGTTTTTTACGAGATTTTGTGGGGGGCGTGTTTACTGAACCAGTGGTGGCGATCGCGGCGGGGCATACGTCTAGCTACCTGATGCAACTTGTGCATCAGCAACCTGAAGCCTTTACCTACGTGGCATTAGCGGCTCCAACTTGGCGCGGACCCTTGCCCACGATGATGGGCGACCAACGCTGGTTCTTCAAGCTGGTGCGGCAAGTGATTGACGTGCCCATCCTGGGACAAATTCTTTATTGGCTCAACACCTTACCCTGGTTTTTGCGGTGGATGTATGGGCGACACGTTTTTGGCGATCGCAAACACATCACCCGCCAACTCATCTCCCAAAAATGGCGCACCACGCAACAAAAAGGTGCCCGTTTTGCATCGGTGGCTTTTGTCACGGGTGCCCTTGATCCAGTGAAAAGTCGGAAGGAATTCATGGATTATTTCCAACCCTTGCCCATTCCGACGGCGATCGTGATTGGCGAACAAACCCCTCCCAAGTCCCGCGAAGAAATGGAGTTTGTGGTGCATTTCACAGGGGTTCAGGTGTATCGAATGCCTGGTTCTTTAGGACTGCACGAAGAATATCCCGATGAATTTATGAATGGGGTCTTGCCCTTTCTTAGAAAATTTCTCTCTTAAAATTTCTCTCTCAATTGAGGAGCTTCTCCCCATGAACCGTTCCATCCTTGCCTTTTCCATCACCGCGATCGGCATTGCTTTGGCTGCAACTCCTCTAGCCGCAAATCCTGTTTTACTTCAGCAACTGATTAACAAGCGGCAGTGTGAAGGGTGCAAACTTGATGGCGTGAATCTCTACAACTATGACCTGGAAGGAGCAAACTTGAAAGGAGCCAGCTTAATTGCAGCAGCGTTTCAAGGGTCGGTGATGAACTATGCCAACCTTTCCAATAGCGTGTTGGAGAAGGCAAATTTAGGCTTAACTCAATTACAGTTTGCCGATTTGCAAGGGGCAAATTTAGCTGGAGCCAACTTGTTTGGGGCAAACCTGGAGGGTGCGAATTTAGCGGGTGCAAATTTGCAAGGCGCAACCTTAGAAGGGGCAAATTTGCGGGGTGCCGATTTGACCAACGCCAACTTGCAAAAGGCGAATTTGTTGAAGGCAAAAATGCGCGGCACTAAGCTAGAAGGCGCGATGCTCAAAGGTGCCAAAATGCCCGATGGCAAAGAAGCTCGTTAAACTGGCATAAATATTTGGGGCAATCGAATATTTTTTTGCATGATCAGGATGTGGTGTTTTAGCAGTAGCCCCTATTTGAGCCATGTCCATGCACGCCCCCGACTTTATTTTGTATGCCCAGCACGGCTGGGCAGATGAGCATCAAGCGATCGCCGCGCTGGCAGCAAGTTTGGCAACACCGGAGACACTCGTCATCACACCAAACTTGGGCTACCTCAAAACCTGGATTCGCATCGAGCCATTGATTCAAGCGGTGGAAGCCTCGGTGGCAAACATGATCGCTCAATATCCCGCTGTTCCTATTCGAGCGATTGGACATTCGATGGGTGGCTTAATTTGGCTGGAAGTGTTAGCTCGTCATCCAGAATGGTGGGAACAGATGGAGTCTTTAGTGTTGGTTGGTTCACCTGTGGGGGGTGCTGATCTAGCAAGAGCCTTTGATCCACTGAGTTTGGGATTGGGAATTGCGCGAGATTTGGGCACCAATCGGCGGGAAATTGCCGAAGCGATCGCGGCTAAAGTTCCAACCCTGGTAATTGCAGGGGATGTTGATAATGGCAGTGATGGCACAGTTGTGATTCAGTGCACCAAAATCTTTGGAGCCGAATTTGTGCGGTTGCCAGGGCTGGATCACGTTGCCTTAAAAAATCATCCCCTCGTTGCAGAAACCATTCAGCAGTTCTGGGCAGCGACCAGCGATCTCGATCAGTCCAACAAGCAGCCAGATCCGTTTAGTTATGCCCTCATCAAAAAGTTGCAGGCGGTGGATGGCATGACCGATGGACATGAGCGGGACTTTGCCAGAGCGGAAGTATTTCACAGCTTTGCCAATGGCATCAGCATCCGCACGTGGAAAAATTTGATGGGCATCGATCATGTTTTTGTTGCGTGCGCCGAAGGAACCTGCCTTTACAGTGGCTTTGTCGGATGGTTGCACACGGAGCACTTACAACATACGTTGAACGGGCTGAGAACTTTTGACATTGCTTAAATTGAGGTGGGCATTGCCCACACGATATAAGATTCTGGATAACCTTTAAGCACCTGCTGCCAAGCCTGCTTGTGCCTCTGCTGCCACCTGCTCCACACTATCTTGAGCCAGCGTCTCTAAAATTGGAGTTGATTCTGGCGACTTCAAGCGGGAAAGCGCCTGTGCCAGCCGATAGCGTACTTGCCAGTCTGAGTTTTGGGCATGGGGAGATAGCAATTCTACGGCTCGTGGATCGCCCAATTCGCCGAAAGACCCGATCGCTGCCATTTGCATTAATTCATTAGAAGAATGGATAGCATCTTGCAGCAAGTCAAACCCACGCGGATCACCCAATTCGCCTAACGCCGCCACAATACTAAATTTCACCAACCACTCAGAGGTGTGCTGGTACAACGATTGTAAATCGCCAAAAGCGTCTGTTAGTTGCAACGCCCCGATCGAGTCTGCGGCGGCGGCTTGCACATCTGGATCGGAATCGCGGAGACGATCGCGCAGAGTGGTCAAGGTCTTCTCGCGATCTTGACCACCCACACTGGCGAGTTGGCTGACTGCCGCGTACCGTACTCGTGGATTGACATCATCGGTTGCCTGCTGAAGTAGAGGATAGGCGATCGCTGGTTCCAGGGTTCGCATTTGGTTCACAGCCCGCAAGCGATCGCCCAGATCCCCAGAATTGAGTAACGCTTCTACTGATTCGGGAGTAATGCTCATTGTTGTGTTCCTAACCTTGCTCTGCTGCCATTGCTCGGACGATGTCGCCCCGGGTCAAAATGCCGACAACATGACCACTACTGTCAACCACAGGTAAACGATGAACATTGCGCTCGTGCATCAATTGGGCGGCATCTCGGAGGGGTTTGTCTGACGTTATTGTGATGACATGGTGATCGGTCATCACTTCTTGGACGGTTGCACCTAGCGCTTTGTGCAGTTCCCGTTCATAACGGGCAGGATTCTCCAAATAAATCACACTATCCAACAGCATGATGTAGGGGGGTGGAGTGACACCGCTCTCCCGCCACATCAGATCGGTTTCTGAAATAACACCAATGAGTTTGCCAGCCTCGTCAACCACAGGCAAACCACTAATATGCTTCTCCGCCAGGAGTGCTATCACTTGATTCAACGGAGTTTCTGGTCGTGCCGTAATCGGGTCACGAGTCATCACGTC
>JANRIN010000018.1:0-3025 GCA_033764965.1 Leptolyngbyaceae cyanobacterium bins.302
TCGGCTTCAACCATACCCGGTTTAGAGACCACTACGGCATAGTCTCGGAAGTTCGGCAAATTCAAGTCTTTGAGCAAGAGACCACCGTTGGCATGAGGATTGGCACCCATACGGCGATCGCCTTTAGGAGCCAGATCTGCCAACTCTGAAATCAGCGTACCGTTATGATCAAAGAGTTCCTCTGGCTGATAACTCCTCATCCAGACTTCTAGCATTTTCACGTGTTCAGGCTTGCTTGCCAATTCTGCCAGTGGAACCTGGTGCGATCGCCAGGAGCCTTCGACTTGCTTGCCGTCAACCTCTTTGGGTCCCGTCCAACCCTTTGGCGTTTTCAAAATTAACATGGGCCACTGTGGTCGTTGGGAAAAACCATGAGTCCGAGCATCGTTTTGGATAGCTCTAATCTCGGTAATGATGGCATCTAGAGTTTTTGCCATTAATTGATGCATTGTTTCGAGATCGTTTCCCTCAACAAAGTAGGGCTTGTAGCCATAGCCAATAAACAAGCTTTCTAGTTCTCGATGGCTCAACCGCGCTAGCACTGTTGGATTGGCAATTTTGTATCCATTCAGATGCAAAATTGGCAGAACAGCACCATCGTGAACTGGATTCAAAAACTTATTAGAATGCCAGCTTGTTGCTAATGCGCCGGTTTCTGCTTCTCCATCTCCTACAACACAACAAACCAGCAGGTCAGGATTATCAAATGCAGCGCCGTAGGCATGGGCAAGTGCGTACCCCAGTTCTCCTCCTTCGTGAATCGAACCTGGAGTTTCAGGAGCAACATGGCTGGGAATTCCTCCAGGAAAGGAGAACTGTTTGAATAATCGCTGCATTCCTGCTGCATCCTGAGAAATATTTGGGTAAAACTCGCTATACGTGCCTTCCAAATAAGTATTTGCAACCAATCCAGGACCTCCATGCCCTGGTCCCGCAATGTAAATCACATTCAGGTCATACTTATTAATCAAGCGATTGAAATGAACGTAGATAAAGTTCAGTCCTGGAGTAGTGCCCCAATGCCCTAAAAGTCTGGGCTTGATGTGTTCTAGCTTCAGGGGTTCCTGCAACAGCGGATTGTCCATCAGATAGATTTGCCCAACAGATAGATAGTTTGCAGCACGCCAGTAAGCATGAATTTTTTGTAGTTCTTCAGGGGTCAAAGAGGACATTTGTTCAGAGCTAATGGTTGTTGTCATGTCAAATAAACCTTTTAGACGAATCTGGATAGCACAGAGAAGAGGAGCAGGGTAATTTGCTTAACTGGATGTTTGAATCCGAAAATCTATCTCATTAACCCGTAGAGATTGACAGGAAATTCGGTCTGATAAGACTGCACCCGCTGCTTTCGCTGTATAAACTTCTAATTGACCTTCTGGTGATGCATTAAATAGGAGTCGTTGTCCTGGAAATATTAATCGTTCAAAAAACAAATTCGGCATATTTCTGATTTGGATGATCTGAATTTGGTTCGTAAAATTGGTGTAATAGCAAAGCATGTGACAATAAGATTTGCAATGTAATCAGGTCAATTGAAGCGGCTCCTGGCAGCATAATTATGCTGTTGAGCGTAGATAGTTGGAACGTGTCCTTCAAGCGGCGATTGCACCGTTAGCACAGAACATGGGGCATATCGAGTAACATAATTGCTTGTATTTGTCGGGAAACACTCTTGTGAGTCAGAATGTTTCTCTTTTCCAATGATTATCAAGTCCGCTTCCCAAATGATGGCAAAATCGCAAATGGCTAGACTGGGAATCCCTGGGACTTGAGCGTATTCTGTAGATATACCTACAGCGTTGGCAATTTCTGTCTGCAACTGCAAAAGTTCTAACCCAGCATTGGCAATATCCTGCTCTCCCCTGGGATTATTTCCCAATTTTCCACTTCTTTTCAAAAAGCGGTGAACGCTTAATAATTCAGGTATTTCTAAGTCATTTTCCGTCTCAGAAAATAGAACATGAAGCAGCATCAAGCTCGTTTTGCACGTCGCTAGATTAAGTGCAGTCTCAAACTGATATCTGGCAGTTTTGGAAGGAGTGATAGCTACTAAGATTCTTTGAAACATTTAACTTCCTCTCAGGTGTAGTGATCGATTAGAAGTACTATGCTTAACAACCTCGATGGTGGGATGGGCGATCGCGGTGCGTAGAATGAGAAATGCAAGTTTCCTCGGTTGGTTGAAAAGATCCGATCAAAAGGTTTCGCTTGAATGTTCCACCCTGAGCTACAGTCATGGCTGAAACATCGAAGGTAAATTCCTGTCCGGGTTTTAGTGGCTGATGATCAATCGTGACACCACGTTTCACGACATAGATCGGTGCCCAAGGACAGCAATAGTAATGACCCAAACGGGTTCCCCACCGATCTGTTGCGTAGGAGATCGCCCCTTGTGCTAAAGCTGTATCGATCTCGGACTGAATTGCCAATGTGTGTTCTGGGTCGGTATCGTGTTTCCAAAGCGCGGCGATCGCGACTTTGGCTTCAGAGTTCCGCCGAAACGCATCTCGTGCGGCTGGATCAGTCAGGCACCAGGGATCAAACCCTACCTCACCGGGGAAAAGGCGTTGAAGTTGGTTGGCAGCCGAGACAGGCTGAGTAGTAGCCGATGGATTATGCTCCAGCAGTTGTGGCATCGCCAGAATTTGCCCCAGTTGATAGTAAGATTCAAGGGCAGCCTTAGCATGTCGTTCAATATTGGGGTGAACCACCTGAGGCACATTTGGTTTCCAGAGTTGTTCGGCATAGTCTGCTTCACTACTGGCACTCGCCAACAGTTGACGAATCTGATGAATGATGGACTGCTTCTCGGCGGGAATGGTTTCGGCTTCAAAGGTGGCGATCGCGGCTTCCGCATGAGTCCGAATCAGACGAGTCGCTGCCACCATTCCATCCAGATGAGTGTTTGGACAGGATTCTGATTCTTCCCAGGGGGGCAAATCTGCCGGAAGATCTTCATCTACCTGATAAGCCGGATTATGTTGCGCCTGATGTGCCCGATTGAGCCAGCTTTCGACCTGGCTGT
>JANRIN010000044.1:0-6962 GCA_033764965.1 Leptolyngbyaceae cyanobacterium bins.302
TTTTAATCGCTGAGGGTCAATTCCCCGTGGCTTGCCACGCCAGTGACGTAGCGGAAGTGCGTCCCGCAGGGAAAATTCCGTAATGCCTCGTCCGCTTGCGGCGAGGATAGGAATTTTAGCGCTCCGCATCTTTCTTTACTGGGTTTTAGCTTTGAGCCTGAAATTTATTTCAAGGCTCTTCCTGAAACGGGTGCAAAACCTCAGCTAAACCACTGGAGATGACATCAATGGTTCTCCAGTTAGGCTAAGGTTCTCCAGTTAGGCTAAAGGCTCGAACTTGCGTGATTTTGACTTTCACTAGCTGCCCTTTGAGGTGTTGAATGCTACCTGGGAAAAAAGTTAAGCGATTGCTGCGAGTGCGTCCCATGACCTGAGTTGGGTCTTTTTCATTGGCAGCCTCCACTAGCACCTCTTCTATTCGTCCAAAGTAGCGCTGCGATCGCTCGGCGGCTTTGGTGGCAACCAGATGATTCAGGCGTTGCAAGCGATCGCTCTTAACTGTCTCACTCAGTTGGTTTTCCCACAAGGCGGCTGGGGTGCCGGGGCGGGGAGAGTAGGCGGCTGTATTCAACTGGTCAAAGCCAATGTCATCTACCAGCTTGAGGGTATTTTCAAACTGAGCTTCGGTTTCGCCAGGAAAACCCACGATCGCATCGGCACTGATGGCAGCATCGGGCATAAGGGAACGAATCGAATCAATAATCCGGCGGTAGCGTTCCTGGGTATACCCTCGGCTCATTGCCTTGAGGAGATCGTTGTCACCAGACTGAAAGGGGATGTGAAAATGTTCGCAGACTTTCGGCAATTCAGCACAAGCGCGAATCAAGCGATCGGTAAAGTAACGAGGATGGCTGGTGGCAAACCGAATCCGTTCAACTCCAGGCACGTCATGCACAAAATAAAGTAAGTCAGTCAGGGTATGTTGATGTCGCCCTTCGGCAGTGACACCGGGTAAATCGCGCCCATAGGCATCAATATTTTGTCCCAGCAGCGTCACTTCTTTAAATCCCTGTTGCCCTAGCAGTTCCATTTCGGCTCGAATTGCTTCCGGCGTGCGAGATTGCTCTATTCCCCGCACATTGGGCACCACACAGTAGGTACACCGTTCATTACAGCCATAAATGATGTTGACCCAGGCAGTCACTTCGCTATCCCGGCGCGGCTTCGTAATATCCTCCATGATGTGAACGGGTTCCGTCGCCACTACCTGACTGCCGCTGAAAACCTGCTCCAGCAAATCTTCCAAGCGATTCGCGTGCTGCGGACCCATCACCAAGTCAAGTTCAGGCACCCGTCGCAACAACTGCTCTCCTTCCTGCTGCGCCACACAGCCTGCCACAACTAAGGTTAAATCGGGCTGATCTTGCTTCCGCTTTGCCTGCCGTCCCAGGTAGGAATATACCTTCTGCTCGGCATTATCACGAATGGTGCAGGTGTTATAGAGAATGAGGTTGGCATCGTCGGGCGCTTCTGCCCACTCAAAGCCCATTTTTTCCAAAATGCCAGCCATCCGCTCAGAGTCGGCTTTATTCATCTGGCAACCGAAGGTAGTAATGTGATAACGACGAGAATCCCTAGCCATGCAGCACCGATCGCCTGAATTGAACACAAATGGTCAGCTTTCTATTGTGACCTAATTCAACCCTGGATTGCGATCTATTCCTTTCAGCTTGATGTTAAGCAGAACCTACCATCAAGTAGATTTTATAGAAAACATCATGAAGTTAAATGTATAGCGGATTCAAAGAGTTCGGTAGAATCGGGTTGTTTTTTGGGTAATCTACGCAACAGTGCCGATCGATGTTTTCAGGAGAGCGGCAAACTGGGCATTTCGCCTACCTTTGCTCGAACTTTGAGAAGATTGCACTGAATTCTGCGGGGATTTATCGAATTCTTGCAGGAAAGCGGTAAAGTGATACAAGTGGAAATGTAAAGATTTTGTTGCGTAACGTTTCCTTTCCTGACCTTATCTGTAACTGTTCCAACGCCGAGTTTTGGTCGGCTTATTTTCGAGGAGAGAGTAATCTATGCCGCAGCTTGAAGCCAGTGTAGCAATCGACTTTCGTAGTGATGTCTACAAAGACGCTTACAGCCGGATTAATGCCATTGTGATTGAAGGCGAGCAGGAAGCGAATGAGAACTACCTGAAATTGGCTGAGTTACTCCCCGACAGCAAGGAGCAGTTGACAACGCTGGCAAAAATGGAAAATCGCCACAAAAAAGGCTTTGAAGCCTGTGGACGCAATCTTGAGGTGGCTCCCGATATGGTGTTTGCCCATGAATTCTTTGCAACTCTCCACGGCAACTTTCAAAAAGCCGCTGCTGAAGGGAGGGTGGTGACGTGCCTCTTGATTCAGTCCTTGATCATTGAGTGTTTCGCGATCGCGGCTTACAACATTTACATCCCAGTCGCCGACGACTTTGCCCGTAAGATTACTGAGGGCGTTGTAAAAGACGAGTATAGCCACCTTAATTATGGTGAAGCATGGCTGAAGGCTCACTTTGAAGCATCAAAAGCTGAACTGGAAACCGCCAATCGCGAAAACTTGCCGCTGGTTTGGCAGATGTTGAACCAGGTTGAAGCAGATGCTCATGTGCTGGGCATGGAAAAAGATGCGCTAGTGGAAGACTTTATGATCCAGTACGGTGAAGCGCTCAGTAATATTGGGTTTACGACCCGTGACGTAATGCGGTTGTCCGCAATGGGTCTGGCTGCTGCCTGAGCTTCTCTACCGTCTTGCCCTTTCTTGTAATTGACAATTTGCAGGTCTAAGCGAATCATCCATGTTTGGTCTTATCGGTCATCTCACCAGTTTAGAACACGCTCAACTCGTTGCTAGAGATTTAGGTTATCCAGAATATGCCGATCAGGGGCTTGATTTTTGGTGCAGTGCGCCACCCCAAATTGTGGATGATATCACTGTAACTAGCGTCACTGGACAAAAAATTCAGGGTAAATACGTCGAGTCTTGCTTTTTGCCGGAAATGCTGGCAACTCGCCGGATTAAAGCCGCCACGCGCAAGGTGATCAACGCGATGGCACACGCTCAAAAAAATGGCATCAACATTACTGCACTGGGTGGATTTTCCTCCATCATTTTTGAGAACTTTAATCTGAGTCAAATTCAGCAAGTGCGAAACGTCACTCTAGAGTTTGAGCGTTTCACCACAGGGAACACCCATACGGCTTACATCATTGCTCAACAGGTGGAGCAAGCCGCTCCCAAGTTTGGGATTGATCTATCCAAGGCGACGATCGCCGTCTGCGGTGCAACGGGGGATATCGGTAGCGCGGTGTGTCGCTGGCTCAACGCTCGTACTGATGTAGCTGAACTTTTACTCATCGCCCGCAATCAGGATCGTTTGGTGGATCTCCAGGCAGAGTTAGGGCGGGGCAAAATCATGGACTTGCCTGAAGCGTTGCCCTTGGCGGATGTGATCGTTTGGGTTGCCAGTATGCCCAAAGGAGTCGAAATTGATCCAACCAGCTTGAAGGCTCCTTGCTTGCTGATTGACGGCGGCTATCCCAAGAATCTTTCGACTAAAATCCAGACTCCAGGAGTCCATGTCTTGAATGGGGGAATTGTGGAGCACTCATTAGATATTGACTGGAAAATTATGAATATCGTCAACATGGATGTTCCTGCCCGCCAACTCTTTGCCTGCTTTGCCGAATCGATGCTTCTAGAATTTGAGAAGTGGTATACCAATTTCTCCTGGGGACGCAATCGTATCACCGTAGAAAAAATGGAGCAAATTGGGAAAGTGTCGGTTAAGCACGGTTTTAGACCTTTGTTGGCTTAAGCCTGAGATGGATAAGAGTCGTTCCAGCCTCTGGCGCAATGTAGGGATGTATGCTCTGCTAGGAGCGATCGCCCTGATCATGCTGATTCCGTTGGTATGGTTGGTGGGCACTTCCCTAAAGTCGCCGACAGAAGACATTTTTCAGTTTCCGCCCCGACTTTTGCCGGAACAATTGACTTTTCAAAACTTTGCTACGGTTTGGGCGAGTCATCCTTTTGGGCGCTATCTCGTTAACAGCACAATCGTCTCTGTGCTGACGGTAATCCTCAATCTACTGTTTTGTTCGCTGGCGGCTTATCCCTTGGCAAGACTGGAGTTTCGGGGACGAGAGATCATCTTCACAGCGATCGTCGCCACCATTATGATTCCGTTCCAAATCGTGATGATCCCGCTGTATGTGCTGGCGGTCAAGTTGGGCTTACGCAACACATATTTAGGGGTGATTTTTCCGGCGATCGCTTCCGCCTTTGGGATTTTCTTACTGCGTCAAGCATTTCAAGGAGTGCCCAAGGAGTTGGAAGAAGCTGCTCGGATGGATGGCTGCTCCGAATTGGGCATCTGGTGGTACGTGATGATTCCCTCGATTCGTCCTGCCCTCCTCACCCTGGCGATTTTTGTCTTTATTGGTGCTTGGAGTGATTTTCTCTGGCCCCTGATTGTGCTTGATCGTCCAGAGTACTACACCCTTCCCCTGGGAGTCGCGGCTCTGGCTGGAACGTTCTCTTTAGACTGGCGGTTAATTGCAGCGGGCTCTGTGATCTCCATCCTGCCGATTCTGCTGTTTTTTGTTGTGATGCAACGCTACATCGTTCCCAGTGAAGCAGGAAGCGGGGTGAAGGGGTAGCTCAGGGCACCTATGCTTCCTGCCTCATGCCCCTGATCTTCATATTCTGTTACACTGGGCGCAACCCTAACCTCAAAACATCCCATGCTACAAGCGTTGTTGTTTGACCTGGATGGCACCCTCGCCAATACTGACCCGATTCACTTCGCCACCTGGAAAGATGTCCTGCAGGGCTATGGGCTAGAGATTGACCGAGAGTTTTACGACAAGAATTTTAGTGGACGGTTAAATGCCGCGATCGTCGCACATCTGTTACCGCATCTATCGACCGAAGCAGGGGAAGAACTCAGTTGGAATAAGGAAGCGGAGTTTCGCAGACGGGCTAAGGATGAACTTCAGCCCTTAGCAGGTTTGATGAACTTGTTGCAATGGGCAGATTCTCAGCAACTTAAACAGTCCATTGTCACCAATGCGCCGATCGAAAATGCCGAGTTCATGCTACAAGTGCTAGGCTTACAATCCCATTTTGACGATGTTGTGATTGCAGAGCAGTTAGAGCGGGGCAAACCCGATCCACTCCCCTACCAAACGGCATTGGAGCACTTAGGAGTTTCTGCGAAGTCGGCGGTTGCCTTTGAAGATTCACCCTCAGGAATTCGCTCTGCGGTTGGGGCGGGAATTTTAACTGTCGGGATCGCCTCCACCCATGCCCCAGATGAATTGTATGCCGTTGGCGCAGAACTCGTTGTGGCGGATTTTGCCGAGCCACAACTCGATGAACTCCTCAAGTTTTCGTTTAAACAGGTTGTGGTTAATTAGCGATCCAGATCCCATCCCATTCACCACCAGTTTCCAACCCAGCCCATTGACTGTCAGCTTCCAGCACCAGTTTATGAGTGTTCTTTTCTTTAAGTTTGACGTGTAGATCTCCGTGGGTGGTATCTCGACAGGCAAACACCAAGCCCTGTTCCGTTGGAACTCGAACCTGGGCTGGAGCGTGGGCTACGGTGCCAATGACATCAACTACATAGCGATCGTTTTCTGCCCAGATGTGCCAGTAACCCCAGGGGGTAACGTGCCAGCCTATCGTCGAGTTCCAGGGCACAAATTCATAAAACTGTCCCTGAGAATGGAGTCCAATCATCCCGACGGATTCCGTCCAGCCCAACACCTTACGTCGCCCCCCTACTGCCGTCAGAGTTAGATCGGGCATAGCAGTAAACGCATTGCATTGTATCCAGAACCACTTCTGGGGAAAGGCTCCGCCCCAGTTCTTCTCAGCATATAGGGGTGCCTGCTCAAACTCGTAGCGTTGCCCTTGCCAATCAATCCAGCCTGTTGCCCAACCATGCGCCACCAAAACTTGCCAACCAGGTTCAAAAATTGGCAGAAACGATAGCCAGCCAGCCGTGGCTTGTTGCATTGCCCTTGAGTTGCCCCAGTGATAAACGGGTTCCACGGCATAAGCCCAAGCAACTTGTTTTCCGGTGGGGTCATCAAGCTTCCCCTGATGCCAGGTTGGAGTCATCTGATAGCCTTCTTTCACCAGTTGGTCGAACGGATCGGGTGCCAGCCCTTGCAAAACCTTGCCGTGCTCAGGTTGCGATCGCAGCTTGTAATGTCCTAATCCCCAATCCTGCTGCCATGCCCAAAAGGTTTTTACATCAGGAAACGTGCGGCAGAGATACTCCTCGTTTTTTCCTAGAATTTGAACGCACCCACCACTACAAGGTTTGTTGCCAATGGGATCATCGATCGAGTACATGAAGGCGAAGGATTGACGACAGTGGGGCAAAGTCACCCGAACATACCATCCCTCGAAAAAGCGTCGCTGCCCTCCATCCCAGTGATATCCACTGTGAGGGCTTGGGCTAAAGAATTTCCACCTTGAATTCAACCTGGTCTCCTCGTTGCTATCTTGCTGAACCATCCTCAGAAGACTGTTTTCTAAAAGGGGAGTTGTGTACTACACTTTAACGTTGATTAGTGATTTCCTAATTTTTCTAGGTGAAACCTGGAGGATTAGGGTCATACTGATGGTTAGTGTGAAGTCAGGTGTGAGTGTATATGTCTAAGTTTTTTCTGAAGCTACTGTTAGCTTCTCCTGCCTTGCTAGGAACAGTATTTACGTCCTCCGTAAATGCTCAAACGGTTGATAATTCTACGATCGCACAAACAAATACACTGCAACAAGTTAGCTCCTACGGAGCAGAAGGACGGGGTGAAGAACTCAACCAGGTGACTTCTGTCTCCCAGTTCAGCGATGTCCGCCCCACCGACTGGGCATTCCAGGCATTGCAATCGTTGGTCGAGCGCTACGGTTGTATCGTAGGCTATCCCGACAAAACCTACCGCGGCAACCGCGCCTTGAGCC
>JANRIN010000045.1:0-4578 GCA_033764965.1 Leptolyngbyaceae cyanobacterium bins.302
GGCTCAAGGCGCGGTTGCCGCGGTAGGTTTTGTCGGGATAGCCTACGATACAACCGTAGCGCTCGACCAACGATTGCAATGCCTGGAATGCCCAGTCGGTGGGGCGGACATCGCTGAACTGGGAGACAGAAGTCACCTGGTCTAGCTGGTTGCTGCGTCCTTCTGCTCCATAGGAGCTAACTTGATTCAATACGGAACCTTCAGCACTGGCAGATTGACTGGCAACCTGGGCATTGGCGGAAAGTACTGCTGCTCCGACTAACATCGGACTTAGCCACAGAGAGTTCCAAACAACTCGAAACATTTTGAATTCCTCACATCCAATTGGCTTATGACGGTCTACGTTAAACGCTGCTTGCTAAATGGGGTTCTTACAAGACAGCACTCCACATTGAGAAAGTCGAGGCAGACACAATAGAAGGAGCTTAACAATGAACCAAAACCCTGCTCTAACATTACCGTTTAGACGGTTAAGTCCAAACAAATACTCTATTAACAACACGTTAAAGAAATATTCTAGGATCAGAGAAAGCAAAGAAGCAGTGCTTTTGGCAATTGGGGCGCGCGTGGTGTAGCTTGAGTGCGGCTTTTATGCCATGCAACTCAGAAAATAAATGTATCAGCAGCTATTGCGATCGTGCCAGATCAACCCATAAAATCTGCGTCGGAATCGTTAATTGTTATCTCCAATTTTAGTGTTGGTGGGCTGGCAAAAATCATGATAGATCGCTTGAAAAATTTGCCCAAAAGACTGTTTGCTCCTGGGCGATCGTTGTTGATACCGATGCTGATTTTAGCCGCAGGATTTCATGCAGCCCTGCTTGCCATGCCCATTCCCTCAACCGAGGCGCTGAAAGAAGCTGACGATAAAAAAAGTCCGATTACCGTCAACCAAATTCCAACGGAACAACCTGCCAACACCACAAGAGAAACCTCAACTGGAACCGTTGACGTTCCAGCAATGGCAAGTCCCACAGCCAGCAACTCCGCCTCAGCGAGTGATACCTCTACCGGTACCTCAACTGCCAGCACCGACTCATCCAATAGCGAGGTACCTTCCAGCGCGATCGCTCAAAGCACCTCCACCTCCACAAAATCTACAACCCGCTCAACGGCTTCCGCATCCGATGCGAGTGACAGCGCTTCCAGTTCAGACCCATCCGACACGCCAACAGGTTCAGAGAGTTCCAACTCAGACGCGCCCGCAGAAACAAGTTCGTCCACCACTGCCACCGTTGCAACCAATGGGACAAGGGGCAACACGGCAACAAGCCCATTCACAGACTTTCCCCACTACCAACCATCGGAAGCCGACTGCTATGGGTTAGGCTTTGGCGACAATTGCCGAGTTGTTGAAACTCAAGAAATTGGACAAGTGGCAGAGTTTTTCAAGCAAGAGTTAAAAGCCAAGGACTTTATAGCCAGCTTGGTGAATGATGAACCGAACCGGAAAGTGTTCAAAATTGTGAAAGACAATAAGACGCTGTTTTTGAATATTTGGAAAGGGAAAGATAAGGTGTCTTATCTACTGTCTAGAGTAGTTGTGAAGCAATCTCCTGAAGAAATCAAGATTGAGTCTGAAAAATGATACTGATTGTCATTGGTCACTGGTCATTCGGCATTCGGCATTGGTCATTTGCAAAGGACAAGTGAGAGTTTCACCTACTTTAGTCAATCGGTTTCTATTTTGGCTATTCCTAAGGGCTTTTGCTCTGGAATCCCGATTAGACGGGGATATGGAGCAGGAGTCTGTTTGACCTTGCGGAGATAAATGCAGTGCCGATCGCTCTGGGAAATTGGCGTTTTGAAGGCAGCGATCGCCTCAATTTTGCCACCCAAAAGATCGGTCGCACGCTCTAAAGCCTCTGCTTCTGCCTCTGTCCACTGTCCTCGATACAACACCGCTAATCCGCCGACCCGTAGCAAGGGCAGGGTATATTCAGCACCTACAGACGCTCCCGAAACGGCTCGAATGAGTGCCAGGTCGTATTGTGCCCGGTAGTAGCGCTGCTGTCCAACTTCCTCCACTCGCCCCACTAAGGTTTTCACATTAGGAAGTTCCAGGGTTTTGAGCATCTGCTCTAGAAAGGTGATTTTTTTGCGGGTTGAATCCAGCAGGGTGACAGTCCACTCTGGCTGAACGATCGCGATTGGGATGCCGGGAAATCCAGCCCCGGTGCCAATGTCGATCGCTGAAAAGGGGGAAGAGGACTTGGGAGATTCGGGAGCAGGAGATGGAGCAGCAAGGGGAGGAGATAGCAAGTCTTGAATGCCCCGGAGCGAGTCCCAGAGGTGCTTTTCAGAGAACTCTACTGGCTCCGTGATGCGAGTCAGGTTAAGTTGGCGATTGCCCTCCAGGATTTGAGCATAGAGGGCTTGAAATTGTTGCTGTTGGGAGGAAGTCGGCATCCAGCCTAATGTACTTTCCCAAATAGAAGCCCAATCCGGTAAGGTTGGCGGCAAGGATGATGCTTCGGCTGAGGTCATCGCTAAATCCATGCTCTAACGAGTGGAGGACAGGAGGGAATTACCACTGCCAGCCCTTAAACTTTCTGGTGCCACGTGAGTCAGTTCCCCGTGGTGCAGCGTCCAGCACTGATCCGCAATGTCCAACAGTTCGCTGGCATCGTGAGAAACCACCAGCAGGCTCCAGTGGGTTTTCAGCTTGGCAAGCAGGGCTGCAAGTTGGCGGCGCATCGACCAATCTAAACCAGCAGTCGGTTCATCGAGGAGCAGCAAATGAGGTTGGCGGATCAGTTGGACTGCCAGGGCAAGGCGACGCTGCTGCCCACCACTCAAGGCTTGAGGGGGGGTGCTTAAGGAAAGATGCTCTAAGCCAACTTCACTCAAGGCTTCGTGAATGCGATCGCTCATCAGTTCCGGATGCCCCAGACGTAATTCTTCCAGAATCGTCCCGCCGCAAAAGTGGCGTTCAGGAAACTGGAAAACCAACCCACTCAATTGCTGTAAATGCAGGGGAGTCAGTTCTTGCTCGCGCCAGCGAATGTCTCCCTGCGTTTTTTCAGCTAACCCTGCCAGGATTTCTAACAAGGTGCTTTTGCCCGATCCACTGGGACCGACGATCAGGGTTAGCTGCTCGGTTGCCACTTGCAGATTGATATCTTTCAAAATGGGAGTAGGACAGGCAGCAGGATGATAGCTAAGATTTTGCAGGTACAGCATTGAAGCACGGTAAGAGGGCGATCGCCGCAGTTCGGAACTAACGCAAAACTATCTCGTCAGAGGTTTGGAAAGGATCTGCGTCTCCCCATTATGCCCAACCTGTTGCCTCTATTGCTATGAACTTGAGGCTACGATAGAAACCGATTATCCCACTGCAATCATGAGCAACCTGAAGAAAATGCCAAAACCTGTTTCCCTTTCTGCTTTGCAAACAGTGACGCGATTGACTAGCGCTGCGATCGTCGCGATGGGATTATGGACAGGCTCCGTCCTCGCCAAAGATCCCTTCCGCACCACCAACCCTCGACCCATCAACGACAATACCCAGGCAGCCTTTGAAGCTTTTTTCAAAAAAGGAGATTACAAAGCAGCCTCCAACTATTTGAAGCAGCTTGATCCAAACGATCCCCTTTCCCTGTCCATGAAAGCATCTCTGACCTACAGCGATATGTTGGGCGAACGGGATCAGGGCAAAAAATCCACCATGCTGGAAGAGTTCCAGTCCTATGCTGCCCAAACTCGTGGCGCTGCGGAACGTTTAATGGGCAATGATCCTCTCCGGGGCAACCTGTACCTCGCCGTCAGCCACTTTTTTGATGGCGTGTATGCCTTCACCAAAGAGGGCACCGTCAAAGGAACAGCCAAAGTACTCGGCGAACTTCAACAAATTATTCGATATTTAAACGAGGCAGAGGCCAAAGCTCCCAACGACCCAGAGTTGAATTTACTGCGGGGCTACATTGACATTTACTCTGGCATTTACCTGCCTTTCTCCAGCCCGGATAAGGGAATTGAGCGGTTGCAAAAATGTGCCAGTCCTCGCTATGTTGCCGATCGTGGTTTGGCAATGGGCTATCTGGAAATGAAGGAATACGACAAAGCAATGGCGGCAGTGGATAGTGCCCTTGCCAGTGCGCCTGAAAACCCCGACCTCTGGTATCTCAAATCTCGCATTCTGGCAAAGCAAGGCAAAGACCAGGAAAGTATTCCTTACCTGGAAAAAGCGATCGCCAAAAAAGACCAGCTTCCTGTAGGCTTGGTACGTGAGATGGAACGTGCTTTAAGAAAAACACGGGAACGACTCGGACAAGCAGGTCGATAAGCTATGAACATTTCCTTTCGTGAATTTGATCCCTTCAATCTATGGATTTGGATTGAATTCATTACTGTTCCCTCAGAGATGGAAAAACAATATCTGGAAGAAGTCTTTAGTTCCTGGTTCTTCCTGGGTAAATTGGGCGGATTTAATGCAGAAAATCTCCAGGTGCAAGACGTAGGGCTGGACATTAGCTACATGGACTATGACTCCGATGTTGCAGGGGACAGTCTATTAGCGCTGATGCACAACATGAGCGATGTGGAATACGAAGGCACTTGGGCACGCTGCTGGTTTGA
>JANRIN010000049.1:0-33139 GCA_033764965.1 Leptolyngbyaceae cyanobacterium bins.302
TACGCTACACCAACTGAGGTATTGGCTTACATGATGCCTGCGAGTTTTGAAGCACCCATGCACCGTGACTATTCTGACCTTTACATTTGGGCAGGCAATGAGGTGATGCGGAAGCACAATAAATTACCAGAAGGGGCTGACAATTTTTATGAATTGATTGGTGGTCATGTGATTGAATTCAAGACTGTCAAAACTGAATTCCATAATTTGAGTCGATCGATTCGTCAAAGCGTAGTGAAACATGCAGCTCAACAAGGGTGGGGGAAACGACGTAACCGGGCAAAAGGAGAAGCGATCGCGATTGACTCAGTTCAAACAACGGATCAGCCAGAGCAGGTCAGTTTGTTTTGAATCATGAGAGCTACTGGAATGAGTGGTGCTATCGCCCCTTCAGGATAGTCCTCCATCTATTTCTAGACATGCCTGTTTCCAAAACTTACTCTAATTTGAAAAATGTTCCTTATCACCTGATTACATCAAGTAAAGAACTTGAAACTGCACTGCGATCCCTAGAACAGTCTCCAATTCTTGGCTTGGACTGCGAGACAACTGGGTTAGATCCTCACATTCACGCCATTCGGCTGATTCAGATTGCAGCCCCCGACCAAGCGGTAATTCTGATCGATTTACCTCAGATTGGCCCTTGCGATTGCAACCCGCTCCACCAATTCCTCTCCAGTCCTGCGATCAAAATTACTCACAATGGTAAATTTGACTGGCAGTTCCTTGCTCAGGCCGGACTCCAACCCAGTGCTCCTTTCTTCGACACACAACTTGCCTATCGAGTGCTGACGGCAGGATTAAAAACGAGTCTCTCATTGCAAACCCTTGCTCAAAAGCTCCTGAATATAGAATTGGATAAAACCCAGCAGGTGAGTGACTGGAGCAAGCCGCTGACATCACAGCAGTTACAGTATGCAGCAGTGGATGCAGCCATTTTGCTGGAGCTGTATCCGATCTTGGTTAAGAAGCTGGAGCGATCGCAGCTTCTCAAAATTGCCCAACTTGAGTTTCACTGTATGCCTGCGGTGGCTCAGATGGAACTAAATGGCATGTTGCTTGACCTTTCTCGCTGGCAAACGTTAGGGGCAAAGCTGGAGAGCGATCGCGACGCTGCACTTCATCAGATCAGACAACTCCGGGTTGTGGGTAACGCTCAAATGTCCTTGCTGCCCGAGATGACAGATGCAATTAATCCCAACTCTCCGCAACAGGTACTTGCAGCACTGAAAACGGCTGGAGTTCCAGTGAATTCGACTAGCCAGAAGGAACTGGTGCCACTGGCAAAGCAGTACCCTGTAATTCAAGCGTTGCTGAATTATCGGCATCTCTCCAAAATCACGGCTACGTTTGCCGATAGCTTGCCCAAGCACGTCCATCCGGTGACAGGAAGGATTCATCCAACGTACTATCAGCTTGGAGCCAGGTCAGGGCGATTCTCTTGCCGCAATCCACCTTTGCAAACCATTCCTCGTGATGCGGCTTCCCGAACCTGCTTTGTCGCTGCACCAGGCTGTCGGATAGTGCGAGCGGACTATTCGCAAATTGAACTGCGAATTGTTGCCCGATTGAGTGGCGATGCCCGGATGCAACGAGCCTACCGTAAAGGTGAGGATTTGCACCGGTTAACAGCAGCTCTTGTGACGGGGAAAGCGATCGCTGATGTAAGCGAGGAAGATCGACGGCTTGCCAAAGCCATCAACTTTGGGTTGATTTACGGCATGGGTGCCGCCAAACTTCAAAGCTACGCTGAGACAAAATATAGGGTCACTTTATCTATGGAGCAGGCAAAAGCATTCCGAAAACGCTTCTTTGAAGCCTACGCTGGAGTAGCAGAGTGGCATGAGATGATCAAGCGCAGTTACATCCGGGGAACAAAGGAGAGCCATACTTTAGCAGGACGGCGGCGCAGGTGGGCAGATAAACCTAGGTTAGCGGAATTGCTAAATCATCCCGTCCAGGGATTGAATGCCGACATCACGAAATTGGCGTTAGTGAAACTCAACAACGTACTGGTAGAGACAGGAGCAAAGCTGATTTGCACAGTTCATGATGAAATTCTGCTGGAGTGTTCTGTTGGTGATGCGAAGCACGTCAGCTATCTCTTACATCGCTGCATGGTTGCAGCAGCTCGGAAGTTTCTGCATCCAATCCCAGTGGTCGTGGACATCAAAGTTTCAGCTAGTTGGGGTGGCGATGAGGCTTAGGGAATAGTTTTGCCTTCATGACGAGCCAAGTTTTCCCTAAGCAAAAGCAGTACAGGTGAATCTAGACTTAGGGAATAAAAACAAGCTAAAGATCCCTGAGTATTCCCTAAGCAAATTTTGCGGAGTCAGGGGTGGGAGATGCCAAAGCGGAGCAAAGCAGCGCGGTTGATTCAGGAACTCCAGGATTGGAGTGATGAAGAGTTAGGGGACCTGGCTGAAATGATTCAGGGGCTATTGGAGTCACGGCGGGAGCAGGCAGAGGAGGAGAACCAAGAAACTCGTGAGGATGGCGCACCGTTGGGGAAGCACGGGGGACGAGGGCATATTGAGCTGAAGATGATTCCAGACTCTAAGACAGGTAAGACTTATGGACCTTACCGCTATCTGCGCTACTGGGGAGTAACGAAGAAGGGATCAATGGGCTTGAAGAGCGTGTATTTAGGAAGAGCTAGTAGTGGAGAGGGATGACGACTCCACCACTAGATAAAGCTGTTGGGCAAGACTTGAATTAGGATTGGGGTAAATCTGAAGTCGGGATAGATAGGGGTAGAGTAATGCGGTTCTTCGTACCAGCAGCAACAGACGATACTCAAGCCGAACAAGTATATGAGGCGATCGCTCAATTTGTTATAGCTCCTGTAAACGCTGATCGAATCTGGAAATTGTGGTGGAAACACAATGGAATGAATATGCGTTGTGAAGTGGGTCAACCATTGCCCACCTATTACCAAACAGGGAAAGAACCTGTCCTAGCAATCTTTGATTGTGGCACTCTCTATAAAATTTGTACTCCAAACCGGGGTGGTTTAAGAGGGGAGCCAGTACTAGCAGGCAAGAATGAAAATTCTTTAGCAACTTACTTTTCGTAGCAGCAACATGGGATCTCTAGCCTTTGACTTTTTAACCGACAGCTTCTTGTTTAGAGATAGCTGGATTCAAGCTAACTTCAGTATGGTTTCAGAACAGGAGCTAGTAGATGAGTTAAATCGCTATAGAGAGTTTTGTCTATCTAGGCAAGCAGAATTTGACAATGAAGTTTTAGAGCATGAATCTAGCCTAAAAATGGTTTCAGGTGTTGAAACGCCTGCTCTAACTTCGCTGAAGCAGAGTGCATTTTATATTGAACAGTATGTAATTAACGATCCTATCTTCTCATTTGGCTATAGAAATAGCGAAATCTGCCAAGAGATGAATTCTTATATGGGACTAGATAAACAGCCTATAGATAAAGCTGATTTAGCCCGAATAATAAGCTATGTTAAATCGTTAACTCCAATGGTTGCGGCTGACTATGTAAAATTCTTACCCATTGATCACGCACTTGAGCCTCCAGAGCAACTGCCAATTCTCCATTCAGAAAATCTCTTTTCAGATGTTCTTTCTGAGGAATTGTTTCAGTTCTTTGCTCAAAGAGCCGTTATAAAATCGTTAGGGCGTATTCCTGGCAAAGCTGGATTGATTCAACTAGATACTCTAAAACCTTGTAGAGAAATTTTGGTCAGTTTTGAGAATCATACAAGTGCCAGCTATGGATACGTCTTGCAACAGATAAAAGATTTCCAAATTCTAGATGAAGCAACTGGCGAGTTTCAGATGGCAATGCATATACCAGATGAACCACCAGAACGTGATTATTTTGAAAACTGGGTAAGCCAATCTTTCCATTTATCATGTAAAAGCCTATATGAAGAAATATTCTTTAAGAACTTAGTTGCAAGTAGATGTAGAGCATCTTATTTGTGCGAATCACGCTTTGTGTTTGATTTACTCAATCAGTTTTTCCCTACGAAAAACAACATAACAACAAATACTACTAACGTTCTTCTGAACATAGAGTTACCATTTTTGCAAGATGTTGATATTTCAGCATTGATGAATATCCGTATGAATTATGGTGAAGAGTTTCAGAATTTTCGACTGCATTTGGATAAACAGTTTAAAGATTTAAGACTGATTAAAGATCCAGAAGAACTGAAGCTCAAAGCTGAGAACGCTTTACATGAAATCGTGGAAGTTCAAACCCATGCAATCAAACAAAAAATCTCACAATTTAGAAAAACTCAATTACTAGACGCAGTAGTTCTTTTAGGGAGTCTGTTCACTTCTATCCACACTGGTGAGTGGGGTATTGCTGCTGCCGTTGCCGCAGCAAGAGGATACAAACCCTTCATAGATGCATCAAGTCAAGTTAGGCAAAATCCAGCTTTTTTCCTATGGGAGGTTTTGAGATCCTCAAAGTAGAAAAGTTTAATTCCTTAAGCGATACTAATCCGCTATTCATCTTAATGTACAGTGACTTTTTATTTAGACTCTTGCTCACTGGGTTCGCCGTTCGCACAAACACCAATACATCATTCAAATTCTTCCAACTGATCTTCTACTGAGACATTCCTTTAGAGCGGTAAGCATACACTAAAAGTCGTTTGATTATTGGCGCTTCTGACCTCGATCATGCCGCCTAGCCGCTCAACCAGTTTTTTCACCAGAGCTAGTCCTAAACCGATTTCAGGGTAGAGCCAGGGGTCAGGGCTAGAAAGGCGGTAGAATCGGTCAAAAATGCGGCTCCGCTCACTGGCGGAAATTTCGATTCCAGAATTGCTGACGTTTAAATAAACCTGATCTGTTGTGGCATGAGCTGACACCGTAATGGTTTTTCCCGACGAAGTGTATTTACAGGCGTTGTCAAGTAGTTCTGTAATCACTCGCTCTAAAGTAGCAAGGTCTGTTGTGTAGGGAGGTAAATCAGCAGAAACTTCTGCAGAACAGCATTAGCCCCTGAGTAATCTTAATCCACTCAACGTCACGATCACAGTCGAGCCTTCATGCCCCAACACCCCAAACGGTAGGGTGATATTGCCTGCGAAGTTTGCGATCAATAGAATCACCACGAAACTGAGGGCAAACACAATATTCTGTTTGACTATCCCTTGAGCACGACGACCCAAGCGAATCGCGTGTTCTAATCGCTCTAAGCGATCCGCCATTAAGACAATATCTGCCGTTTCTAATGCCACGTCACTCCCTGCGGCTCCCATCGCAATGCCAACGGATGCTTGAGCTAAGGCAGGTGCATCATTGATACCATCCCCCACCATTGCCACTGCCTGATACTGCTTCTGGAGTTTACGAATCATATCGACTTTCTCTTCGGGCAAAAGCTCTGCATAAACCTGATCGACTCCAACCTGTTGAGCAATGCTGTGGGCGGTGCGCGGGTTATCTCCGGTTAGCATCACAACCTGCTCAATTCCTAACCGCTTTAATCGGGCGATCGCCTTTGCTGCTGCGGATCGTACTGTATCTGCCACCGCAATAATGCCTAAGAGTTCCCCGGCGTAGGCAACCCAAACCACAGTTTTGCCATCCGCTTCCCATTGCTGGCTCTGCTCTATTAAGGTTTTGGCGGCATCGTTCACCTGCGCCTGGACAAACGCGGCTTTACCCACGATCGCGCTTTGACCCTCAATTTCTCCCGTGATTCCTTGTCCTGCCTGGGCTTGAACGTTAACGGCTGTTGTCCATCTCAGGTTCTGTTGACGGGCAAATTGAGCGATCGCTTCCCCAATGGGATGTTCCGATAAACTTTCCAGTGCTGCCGCCACTTCCAGAAGTTGATCAGTGGATGGCTGAGTGGAGAAAACGTTCACGACTTGAAGGTTTCCAGTGGTTAACGTTCCGGTTTTATCAAAGGCGATCGCCCGCACTCGCCCAATTCGCTCCAACTGTGCCCCGTTCTTGAATAAGATGCCATGTCGCGCTCCATTGGCAATGCCAGAGAGCAGCGCAGGCATAATCGATGCCATCAATGCACAGGGGGATGCCACCACCAGGAAAATCAATGCTCGGTAAATTGTCTCTTCCCAATTCCAGCCCAACAGAAACGGTGGTAACGTACCCAGCAGGATTCCAGCAATTACAATCACCTTGGCATAGCCGCGCTCAAATCGTTCAATGAACTGCTGAGACGGGGGTGCTTCGGTTTGGGCTTGCTGCACCAGTCGAATTACGCGCTGAATCAAGCTACTTTCGGGCGGCTGATGAATTTTGAGGCGTAACGCGCCATTCCCATTAATCGTGCCTGCAAACACCTCATCTCCGATCGTTTTTTCAACCGGAATAGATTCTCCTGTAATCGAAGCCTGGTTCAAGGTACTGAATCCTTCTATGACCAAACCATCCGTCGGTACTAATTCGCCCGGTTTCACCAGAATTTGATCGCCAATCTTGAGGTCTGAAACTGGAATGGTTCGCTCCTGTCCATTTCGCAGCACTCGTGCCGTATCAGCAGTTAAGCTCATCAATCCTTGAATGCTCCGCTCTGTCCGCTGCATGGCGTATCCTTCCAACGCGCCGCTAATGGCAAAAATTAGAATCAGAATTGCCCCATCCACAATCAGGAAATACTCTCGTCGCCAGAGTCCTAATGCTGTGGCTCCTAACGCTGCCACAATCATCAGCAGGTCTACATCGAGTTCTTTTTCTTCAAATAGAGTGGTCAAGCCTTCACGGGCACTCTCAAACCCACCAATCACATAAGCAGCCGTCAGAATGAAAAGGGCAATTCCCAGCCAGCCGAAATTGAGCATCTGCCAGCCCAGAAAGACCAGCACTGCACAAGCGATCGCCGCAACTGCATCGGGATGCTCTTTGAGAAGAGTTGAGAAGCGAGAAGGAGAAGGGGTAGCCGCAACCATGTTTCAAAATCAGATTCTTACCCTCTCAGCCTAAACCTTAACATTAGTGTCAATGTCAAGGTTTGAGTAAACTGAAAGGATGAAGACTGAACACTTGACGATCAAAGAATTGACCGATGCCGTGGGAGGCGGCGTTACCCCTCGCATGGTGCGGCACTATCACACGCTAGGGCTACTCCCTCCCGTACAACGCTCTGAAGGCAATTACCGCCTTTACACTCGACAGGATGTGCAACGATTACAGCGGGTTATTGCTCTGAAGCAGCAGGGGTTTCAGTTGTCCCACATTCGACAACTGCTAGACAGCCATTCAGACGAGAGCGTCGATCCAACGCTGATGGTTCAGTTGCAGCATCAATATCGTTCTGTGATTCAACAAATCACCCGACTTCGCCAAACGGCATCTGCTTTAGAGGGATTACTAGGACGTGACCAGGGTTGCCAGATTACCCAAGCTGAAGCCCTGGCACAATTAAAGCAATTGGACGTGGATGCCCAGGAAGGGTTGGGAAAGTTAGACCAACTGTGGCTCAATCTGGATGCCGAAACGACCACCCATCCAGAAGCATTTCAGGAATCCCTGCAACACTTGCTGCCTGATTTATCTGCTTATTCTGAAATCACCGTCCATTTGCTGCATCAATTGGTGTTGGCGTGTGGCGATGTCAGTTTGGTAAACGCTGTGCGGTTGAGTAAAGGAGCGATCGCTTCTGCACGGGATGCACTGAAAACTGGATGTTCAGTCGTGACCGATGTTCCGGTTGTTGCAGCAGCTCTCGATCAAACCCGATTAGCCCATTTGGGATGCACTGTTGAAACGCTCATTGATGACCCTCATATCACTGGAGTTAGTGAAGCCGAGCAAGCCTTTTGGAACCATGATCACTGGCAACAGCGATTACAACAAATTCCAAAGGGATGCGTGCTTGCGATCGGGTATGCTCCTTCCGTCTTACTCACAGCCTGTAAGCTGATTGAGCAACAACTAATTCAACCTGCCCTCATCATTGGAATGCCGATTGGCTTTAGCCATGCCCCAGCCGCAAAGCGACGACTGATGACAACACCAGTTCCTTTCATGACGATTCAAGGCAGCCTCAGTGGAGGACTTTTAGCCGCAGTGACGCTAAATGCTTTGGTGGAAACATTAATTGCCAAACCAGACTGCCACTGCTATCTCACTCGTCTTTAGCTAGAAAGTATTGTCACTTAAATAGTGGAATAATCCAGGCAGCAATAATACTAAGCAAGATAGTCATTTCAAGCACCAGTAGAGTACGTGGAGATTGAAACCAAGTTGACCAGAAACTTTTCCGAAGGCTAGTCCACCATTGAGAGAGATGAACCGCCCAAAGCTTGGGACTATCTTTATCGCGAAACTGCCAATTCAGCATGGATAGCAACAACGGCGCTCCCCCAACTTTTACATTCATCAACAGATGAAGGGCGATCGCCGCCACCATGATGACCCAACCATTCAAGTGAGCATAGTACCAGGCATGGTTCAATTCCCCTTTTGGCAGCCAGGTTTCATCCATCATCTTGCCGCTAAAGAGTGCAAATGTTAAGGCAAGAAGAGCGAATGTGTTAGTGAAACGGTTCAATGTGTACCACCAAATAGGTTTCCCAACCTGTGTCAACGTTATGAACGAGTCAGGTTGAACCAGCCGTTTCTGCCCACGATGAAAGGCGTAGATCACAAATGCCGGAAAGATCAGCAACGTCCACAAACCAAACGTTCCATGCACTCCTTCAATGTCTCTATAAGACGGCAGTGGAATCCTCCCCCAGCGACCATCATAGGTATCGTAAGTCCAAAAAGCCGTTAAAATCGCAGCTACTAAAAACAGTCCTGTGAGTCCGTGCAGAATGCGAAGCAGGAGTGGTTGGTAGGGTTGAGTTGATTTCATGTCGGTAATCAACAGCAAATATGCTTGTGAGGCTTATTTAGACAAACAATAATTGAATACCTATTAAATACTTATAGAAAAAGTTTTGGGGTTATTGATTAACACGAAAACATCAAAAAAATTAAACTCAATTATGAAATCAAAGTGAATTAAAGATGAAACAAAAATGAAAGTAAATTCCTTGTAAATCTTATATATCAGTATATCCAGCAGTTGCTAACTAGCAAGTTTTACTGTAAGGTAGGAATGTCTTGAAGGGGAGTAGCTGCTGGTTCTAAATCAACCAGTCACCCAAATCAACATACTGGCAATCGCCTGGTTTGGGTAGCAAGACTTGACCTTTGCTTAGTTCATATTTTTGAGCTAGGCACAAGCTTGAGAAGCGAGACCTTCACTAAGTTCACATTTGTTGTGAGCTTGGTGAAGTGTTTGCACGCTGACCAGGCTTACTCAGATGCTCTACTGTCGATTCTGAGGAGCCTTAACCGTGCTAACCGCTTTTACCGCAGGTTTACTACTGATTACCATTTCAGAATTGGGCGATAAGACATTTTTTATCGCTGTGATTCTTTCCATGCGGCATCCACGCCACTTGGTACTGGCTGGAGTCGTCGGAGCCTTAGCTGCGATGACGCTTCTGTCAGTGGCGATTGGAAAGGTCATCGCATTTCTTCCCAAGGTTTATACCCACTACGCCGCCGTTGGATTGTTCCTACTATTTGGAATTAAACTGCTCTATGAAGCAAGCCGGATGACTGCTTCCACAACAGATGAGGTCCTTGGAGAAGCAAAGGATGCCATTGAGGTCAGCGAAAAAAATCTCAAGGGTCGTACCAATGGTTGGGCAATCCTATTAGAAAGCTTTATTTTGACGTTCCTGGCTGAGTGGGGCGATCGCACCCAAATTGCAACGGTTACTCTGGCGGCTGCTAACAATGCGGTCGGAGTGACATTAGGGGCTATTTTAGGACACACGATCTGTGCCTTGATTGCTGTCTTAGGGGGCAGTTTAATTGCTGGAAGAGTATCAGAACGTGCCGTTACGATGATAGGTGGAGTACTGTTCCTCGTTTTCGCCGTTGTCGCGATTTTAGAAGGGGCTTAAGTGAACACCAAATCCGCTCGATTCTATACGTTCCTCTCCATCGGGGCTGCAATGCTAACGATCGCGCTTAAAGCAGGGGCTTACTTTCTGACTGGCTCGGTTGGGCTACTATCCGATGCCGCCGAGTCTGTTGTGAACTTGGTAGCGGCAATTATTGCAACATGGGCTGTGACCTATGCCGCTAAACCGCCGGATGAAGAACATGCCTTCGGACACTACAAAGCCGAATATTTCTCCAGTGGGGTAGAAGGTGCCTTGATTTTGGTGGCGGCAGTTAGCATTGCGATCGCCGCTTGGGAACGGTTGCAGCACCCACAACCTCTAGAGCAATTGGGAATTGGATTGGGGCTATCTCTCGTTGCCACTGCCGTCAACGGTGCCCTAGCCCTGGCAATGCTAAGCGCAAGTAAGCGTTTGCGTTCTATCACTTTGAGGGCAGATGCTCATCATCTCCTCACCGATGTTTGGACTTCGGTAGGGGTTGTCGTGGGATTAATTTTGGTGCCGATTACTCACTGGTTGATTCTTGACCCCATCATTGCATTCATTGTGGCTGCCAATATTGTTTGGACTGGAGTGAGACTGTTGCGCGAGACAGGTTTGGGGCTACTAGATACCGCCATGCCGCTCCCAGAACGTCAAGTTATTACGGATATTTTGACTCGTTACGATTCCCAGAGTGTTCAGTTTCACGCCCTGAGAACACGGGTAGCAGGGGCACGCCGCTTTGTCTCGTTGCATGTATTAGTCCCCGGAGCTTGGACGGTCAAGCAGGGACACGATCTTTGTGAGGAGATTGAACTGGCAATTGTGCGATCGCTGCCTGGAACCTATGTTTTTACTCACTTAGAGCCATTAGAAGACCCAACAGCTTGGGAAGACCAACAGCTCGATCGCTTCATTCAATAACGCACTATCTACAGATGCGGACTCGGGACTAGTAGAAGCATTTCAGGAACTATTGCCCGTACCAGTCCCTTCGCCATTGTTGCATCTGGTCTATCTCCTGCTGCTGGCTGTCAATAATGTTCTGAGCCAGTTCTTTGATTTCAGGACGGTTACTCTTCTCCAATGCCTGTCGTGCCATGTCGATCGCCCCCTGGTGGTGCGGAATCATGGCATTGATGAAGCGTAAATCAAATTGCTCATCGGCTGCACCCAAGTCTCCATTCATCATCATGCTAGAGCGCATTTCCTCTGTCATGGGCATCATGTGACCCATCTCTGCGCTATACATCATTGGCTCATCACCTGCATTGGGATACCAGGAGGTACGCCACTCTTTCAACTCGGAAATTTCTTTTTCCTGAGCATCAATAATGGCTTGTGCTAGCTGTTTGATTTCAGGACGGTTCGACTTCTGCAATGCTTCTTGCGCCATTGCAACAGCACCCTCATGGTGGGGAATCATGCCATCAATAAACCGCAAGTCAAAACTCTCATCAGCAGGACCCAGACCCATGCTCGTCATTGAGCCGTGATCCATTGGCATAGGGCTAGAGTTGCTGGGGCTACTCATGGAGCCATGATCCATCTGCGCCATGCTGGAGCTACTGGGACTGCTCTCAGCGGATCGGGAGGTTGTGCCACTACAAGCAGCAAGGCTGAGCGATGCTAGGGGCACTATTCCAGCCAGTAGAAATGAAGTGAGTGTCTTTTTTGCCAACATAGCAGTTTATACAGCTTCTATACTTTAAGCCAAGGTTTTATTGCTTACAAACTGTAATAGTGGCAGACAAAAATAAAATCAGGATGAAATTTGGGCAAACCAAAAGTATGAGGTTTTTAGAATCATCTTCTGCTTCAAAAGTCAGACGCATTAATTAGCGCAACCTTCTAGCTTGAGTCTAAGGCAGTAGCCATTCAATTGCTGCGATTGCATGACAACTACCTTGGGTGGGTTCGTGTCGTGCTGAATTTTGCTGTCGCATTGACGGCAGCAGCATAAGTTATTTAGGAGAAGACAATCATGCCTCACAAACAATATCAATCGATTGTGGATGTAGCCGCTCACTGTGCCTACGAGTGCGAACACTGTGAAGACGCTTGTTTAGGCAGTATGCCGGAATGTGCCCGTCTCTGCCGTGACTGTGCAGAGATTTGCTGGACTTCCGCAGCCTTTATTAGCCGTGGCTCACGGTTTATTCCCCAAATTGTACGCTCTTGCATTGAAATTTGCGAAGCGTGCGCTACTGAGTGCGAAAAACATGATAATGAACACTGCCAAAGCTGCGCTCAAGCCTGTCGGCGTGCTGCCGAAGAGTATCGCAAAGTTGTCAGCGTTGCAGGAGTAGCCTAACCCCAGAATGTAGCTTTTGAGATTTGTAATACTGCCAGTTTGCTTCAGAACGAGAAACAGAATTAGGAACAGTAGAAGAGTGAAATGCGTGATTCTGTAAGGCTTTGATGTGTCTCACAGTCACGTATTTCATGCTTTAAGGGTGTTTACCAAAATTCTTGAATTTCCCCCTTGACTCTCCAGTGAACTAGACACTCCAACATAGAGTTATAGCGAATTCGGAGATTTCAATCATGACTCTTCAACTTACAGTTCCCAACATGGCTTGCTCAGCTTGCAGTGACACGATTACCAAAGCAATTCAGGCGATCGACCCGGCTGCTACGGTTCAAGCGGACACCAAAACCAAACAGGTCAACATCGAAACACAAGCCGCAGAGACAGTCATCAAACAAGCCATCACTGATGCTGGCTATATGGTCGCGTAGGAGGTTTACATGGAAAACTCAACCTTAAAACTGAGGGGGATGAGTTGCGCCTCCTGTGCCAACAGTATTGAAGAGGTAATTCGTTCTGTTCCTGGGGTGGAAGCGTGCAGCGTCAATTTTGGGGCGGAACAAGCGACAGTCTCCTACGATCCAAGTAAAACAGACGTTGCTGCGATTCAGGAAGCGGTGGATGAAGCAGGTTATTCGGCTCTCCCTATCCAAGATGATGTGCTGGCTCCTGAAGATGATGCCGAACGACGAGAACGCCAAGCTGAAAACCAAAAGCTAACCCGTCGCGTGTGGGTAAGTGGTGTGATTAGTGCAGTCCTGGTGATTGGTTCGCTGCCTGCGATGACGGGCTTACCGATTCCCTTCATTCCCATGTGGTTGCACGATCCCTGGTTTCAGCTTGTGCTGACGGCTCCAGTCTTGTTTTGGGCAGGTAGTGGATTCTTTATCAATGCCTGGAAAGCCTTAAAGCGTCACACTGCCACAATGGATACCCTAGTCGCCGTTGGCACAGGCACCGCCTATTTGTATTCCCTCTTCCCTACCTTGAACCCTCAGTGGTTCATTGCTCAAGGACTTCGACCGGATGTTTACTTTGAAGCAGCTGCGGTCATCATTGCTCTACTTTTACTGGGACGATTGTTAGAAAATCGCGCCAAAGGACAAACCTCAGAAGCGATTCGTAAGTTGATGGGATTACAGGCAAAGACGGCACGAGTCATTCGCAATGGTCGAGAGGTGGATATTGCGATCGCCCAAGTCGTTCTGGGAGATGTCATCCTCGTTCGCCCTGGTGAAAAAATTCCGGTGGACGGTGAAATCGTGGAAGGTTCCTCAACCATTGATGAGGCAATGGTGACGGGTGAAAGTTTGCCTGTGAAAAAGCATCCTGGCGATGAAGTGATCGGAGCCACAATCAATAAAACAGGGAGCTTCCAGTTCCGGGCAACCCGTGTTGGGAAAGATACGTTTCTTGCCCAAATCGTTAAACTCGTCCAGCAAGCACAAGGCTCCAAAGCGCCGATTCAACGACTTGCTGACCAAGTAACAGGATGGTTTGTGCCTGCGGTGATTGCGATCGCCATTCTCACCTTCATTCTGTGGTTCAACATCATGGGAAATGTGACGATGGCACTGATTACTACGGTTGGTGTCCTGATTATTGCTTGTCCCTGTGCGCTGGGTTTGGCAACGCCTACCTCCATCATGGTCGGAACCGGAAAAGGTGCAGAAAATGGCATTCTGATCAAAGGTGCAGAAAGCCTGGAGTTAGCACATAAGCTGCAAACGATCGTGCTGGATAAGACAGGCACGATCACTCAAGGTAAACCTACAGTCACCGATTATGTCACCGTCAATGGCACAGCCAACAGCAACGAACTCAAACTGTTGCGTCTAGCCGCATCAGTTGAACGCAACTCTGAACACCCTCTCGCAGAGGCAGTTGTTCAGTATGCTCAATCTCAAGGTGCTGAGTTAGCAACCGTACAGGAGTTTGAAGCGATCGCTGGAAGCGGAGTACAGGGTTATGTTTCCGATCAGCAAATCCAAATCGGCACACACCGTTGGATGAATGAATTAGGCATTGATACCAGTGCATTGCAAGAACAGTGGGACAAGCTGGAATATCTAGGTAAGACCGTTATTTGGATTGCAATAGATGGAAAAGTGGAAGGCATTATGGGCATTGCTGATGCTGTCAAACCCTCCTCTGTCAATGCAATTCGCACCCTGCAAAAGATGGGCTTGGAAGTTGTGATGCTCACAGGCGACAATCAACGAACTGCAAATGTGATTGCTCGTGAAGTCGGAATCCAACGGGTCTTTGCAGAAGTTCGCCCGGATCAAAAAGCAGCAACCGTTGAAACGATCCAGGGGAAGAGCAGAGTGGTAGCAATGGTTGGGGATGGCATCAACGATGCCCCTGCTCTGGCTCAAGCCGATGTCGGAATTGCGATCGGAACGGGAACGGATGTGGCGATCGCAGCCAGTGACATCACCCTGATCTCTGGTGACTTGCAAGGGATTGTGACTGCGATTCAACTCAGTCGTGCCACGATTCGCAACATCAAGCAAAATCTGTTCTTCGCGTTTATTTACAACGTAGCAGGAATCCCGATCGCCGCAGGCATTCTCTATCCTGTCTTTGGCTGGTTACTCAGCCCAATTATTGCAGGTGCAGCGATGGCGTTTAGTTCGGTTTCAGTGGTGACGAACGCATTGCGGTTACGGAATTTCAAGCCTTCCAGTGTCCGCTGATGGGTGATTGGTAATTGGTAATGAGTGTGTTATCTGTTGCCCATTACCCATCACCTCACCCACTCCATTAAAGGAAATCATCATGTTCACTCACATCACATTTTTTAGCACATTAGTAGGAATTGGATTCTTACTCGGTGTGATTTCAGGAGCTATTCTCAGAGTCGTATAGGAAGGATGCAAATGTTTAAACAGTCTGCAATAATCGGGAGTCTCACAGCATTTAGTATTTTGTTAGGAGTCACTTCTGGTAGAGTACTTGCTCAAACACCTCACGACGAGCATCACGCAGGACAAGCTGAACAAACGGGAGAGTTTCAACGCATTGACCAACCGCTATGGGTGAAAGGAACCGTAACTGCTGGAGGATTAGGGTTAATTGGATTAGAACTTTGGTGGTTTCTGTTGAGTAAGCCAAAATCGCGTAAAGCCACAACACAGGGCGGTGTTCAGGAAGTTACGGTTACGGTCGATGGTGGCTATGAGCCGAGTCAAATTGTGGTGCAAGCAGGGCAGCCTGTACGATTGAATTTCGATCGCAAAGATCCCAGCAGTTGTTTAGAAGAAGTCAGATTTCCTGATTTCCGCATTGCTCGAGATTTGCCGCTCAATCAAGTTACGCCGATCGAATTCACACCTGACAAACCTGGAAGATATGAGTTCACCTGCGGTATGAATATGTTCCGAGGCGTGGTGGAAGTGCAGTCTGGAGAACCAACAGCAGCGACTACAGTTACCTCGATTTCCGAACCCGTTCATCATGTTCAACATTCAACAGACTCAATATCCAGCGCTGAAGCGACGCTGACCCCATCAGGTGTTCAAGAAGCTACGGTCACTGTTGCTAAAGGCTATCAACCTAAAAGAGTCATCGTTGAAGCAGGGCATCCAGTTCGTTTAAAGTTCAATCGCCAAAACCCCAGCAGTTGCTATAACCAATTGTTAATTCCAGATTTTGCGATCGCCGTTGATCTTGACCCAGAAACAACAACAGTTGAATTTACACCGGAACAACCTGGTGAATATGAGTTTATGTGTGGCATGAAGATGAATCGTGGTGTCATTGAAGTTCGACCCAAGCAACTCCACAATCAGGGCTCTGCTCAACATCATGCTCATGCTCAGAAGTAATTTTGTCCTTTCACGTTTCTAACTAGGCTTGGAGGTAATTATGGCTAAAACTGGCTTGTTCTATGGAACACAAACAAGTAACACACAAACCGTAGCAGAGTTAATTCAAAAAGAGTTTGGCGGTGATGATGTTGTAACGATACAAGATATTTCACGAACGGAACCTGCCGACTTTGATGAATATCAAAACGTTATCATCGGTTGCCCAACCTGGAATGTAGGCGAGCTACAAAGCGATTGGGAAAGCTTCTACGACGACCAGCTAGACAGCATTGATTTTAGTGGTAAGAAGGTAGCTTACTTTGGTGAAGGTGATCAAATTGGCTATCCCGATACCTTTCAAGATGCAATGGGGATGTTGGAGGAAAAAATCTCTGAACTCGGTGGTGAAACGGTTGGATACTGGTCTACTGAAGGATATGACTTTAGTGATTCAAAAGCGCTTCGAGATGATAAGTTTGTTGGGCTTGCCCTAGATGAAGATAACCAATCAGAACTCACGGAGGAGCGCATTAAAGCTTGGGTCGCTCAACTAAAATCTGAGTTTGGATTGTAGAGTTACTATTCAGAACCTACAAAGTTGCTCTTTCGGCAATGAAGCATAGGATGTGATTTACGGCTGCGATCGCGGTTGACTTTAACTTACTTCTGTTTACCTCAATCAATTCCTAAAATTTATGAGATGGAGGGAACATCAAATACCAAAACAGCTAAATACAAACTGTATTTAGGTTCATCAGGATGCTTTAAGGTAAAACGAAACTGAGTTTCTGAGTGATCTAGTTCTTGATGAAAACTTGAGTGACCTTTGATGATGCTAGGTATCTGCCTCAAAACAGCAGCGATGTTTTTATTGCGGTTAAAGATCAGCATTCCTAGTTGATCATCACGCACTGTTGAATAGCTAAGCAACTGATCCAAGGTTTCTAGAAGCTTTATTTCTCCACCCCAAAACTTACATTCGCCAATAAAAATATTTTCACCCCTTAACCTTACAATGATGTCAGTTTTTCCTCGACGATTAAAGGTTTCCCCTGTCGCTTGCCCCTCATAGATTCCATTAAGTTGAACTAGAAAATGATCTCGAAGGGCTTCCTCACCAATAGAGTGAAATGTTCCAGGATTTCGCTCTATTACTAAAGCCATATTCTGGAGAATCGCTAGGATTCTTTCATATTCGTCTTTTTTAGAAAATCCATCGGGCTCTTTTCCTTTGACCTCAACCTGCTGGGCAATCTCATAATTATAAAATCCACAACGGGATTGGATGGCAGCGATCGCTCCTAAAACTTCGTCAATTTCATACGTTTCTGGCATCTCTGCCAATTTACTAGAGAATAAATAGTCAAGTAGACGAGACAAGCATTCAGGTGTTCCAATTTTCTTCAATGTGGAAATTGCTTGCATTCGGACACCATCAGAATCCTCGTTCTCTTCTAAAACGTCAAACAAGATATCAAACAAATCTGAGTTAGGTTTAGCATTCGACAATGCCCGAACAATATCCGATTGATAATCAACGAAAAGATCATTTCTCAACCATTTAATTAATGTAGAAGTTGCTCGCTCATTTTCCTCAGACTTTAGCCCAAAATAGTAGATAAAAGCTTTGGTGTCTGCCTCTTCCATTGCTTTTAAGTAATATTTATGAAAATTATTCTCATTCATCTGAGAAAATCTGAATGAGAACTGCATCATAAAGTTAGAGTGGTATCTATCTAGATCATTGTCATTTAGAAGTTTTGTCAAGACTGAAAGAGACCAACGATCTCCCAAAATCCATAACATGTATAAGTTCCAGAATAAGGCATTTGCCTTAGCATTACGAATCTCATCAAATTCAAGATAACGCCGATACCATTCTTGCTCAAATGGATATGATTGAAGAATTTGTTTATCCTGAATTGCTTTTCTAATTCCTTTGGCTACATTATCTTCCCCACTCAATTTCTCTATTGATAAAAGTTTCTCCAAGATAAGATCATTCTGAGGATTATTAGCTTTTGCTAATTCCTTTGTAATAACAAATTTGTAGTGTGAGTCGCTGTTATTAAATATCTGTAAAATTGCCTCATTCGATTCTCTTGTCCTTATCACAGCTAGCTGCTTAATCGCATTATCACAAATGTCCATGCCAGCAACAGTTTCCATGTCTTCTGTAGAAATTATCCTCAGAAGATAAGGAACTATGGCATTAGAAGAAGTTTGGTTTAGAAGTCTGATTCTTAATCCCTGATTTAGATACGGCAGATTATGTTTTAGCCATCCCTCTTCATAAAAAGCTTTAAAGTGAGGAGAAATCCTGGAAGCTATCTCAAGAAGACTTGGTTGGGGTGATATTCTTCCATCTACAATACAGAAAAATTGATTGCTATCTTGTATTTCCTCGCCAACAAATATTTTTAATTCCAGGGCGTTAATTAAACCTACTGTTTTCTCATGGAAGTTCTGTCGAGATGCCCCTGCCAGTGTTGCCCCTAATATTAAATCTATGGTAGGTAGTAGATCAATTCCTAAAGCCAGCTTCATTACTCGGACTACTTGCTCTTCACCATTCCCTCCAAAATCTCGTTCATCTATTAAAGACAGCATCAGCATGATGACTTCTGTCCACTTTAGATAATTTAAATAGCAGAACTTAAATTCCTTATCATTTATATTAGTGAGGTCGTGGAGAAGGTATTCAGCAGCATAATACTCCTGAAATAATTGATGGTGAAACTCAATATAGTTAGGATCACTTGCAACTTGAAGTAAATCCCATTCCACAAGATCTTCTAGCCACTCTTTAGCTTTTGTGATTTCTTCTAGCTTTGCTATCTGGTTACCTGCTAAACAACTTGCCAAAATCCTTGCTGCCTTATCTCTGGAGATAGTAATCCAGGAAGCAGTTGGCTTGCAGGGATCGGTATGTGGCTCACCTTGAATCATCGCGAAGGCAAGACGACAAAGTAAATCAAACTTGGAACGGCGTGAATCTTCTGAAACGTTTCGGGAACGCTCAGGTTTAAAGTTTTCGTACCGTCGAGCAAATTCCTTACGAAACAGATCACCTCGGTTTTCAGGAATTTCTCCCTTATCTGCAAATACCTCACACAATATTTGCAACAGTAACGGCGTTTCTGCTAGCTCTTGTAGTCGTCCCTGAATTTGACGGAGTAGTTCTCCACCTGTTTCTGGCAAATGCTTGCAGACAAACTCTCGCATTTGAGTTTCAGTTAACGGTAGCATCTCCAGTTTTGTGATGCCCCCATCAAATAAACCTGAACCTAATTCCCGTGTTGTGATAATTAAAGGAATATTCAATTCAGTGCAAAGTTGTCTGAACTGGTCTACTTCTTTCCATGCTTGGTCGCTGGGTAGCTCATTCAACCCATCTAGAAGTATCAGAAATCGTTGATCACGTAAAAAAGATTTTAATCTCTGGTCATCTAAATTCAACCACCAACTTAACTTCTCCTGAATCGCCCCTAACACAGAACTACGAAGATTTCGTAATTCGATCAAAACAGGAATTTGAGGGATCTCAATCTCAGCTTGTACGATCACCTGTATACAGCGTTCTGCTTCCTCCCAAAGTAGTTTCCGCAAAGAAGTTGTTTTTCCTGAACCAGGCTTACCAACCAGTAGCACATGGTTTGGAGCATACTTCCGCAATCCTTCTAGTACCGCAATCTGTTCTCGCTTTTCCTCTTGTTGCTCTTGACGTTTTGATGTGGATGATTCGTGGGTTTGTACCCTTAAAGGCAACCCTGCAAGCGTTGAGACATAGCGTCCCTGCTGAGTATCCCTCTGCAAAGCATTGATGACTGACTGTAAATATGGCTGAAACTCTTTGAAGGCAACCATATAGGAACCTGAGCTATGTCTATCCTAAAAGAATTCTCTCTATCATAAGCAACCTTACATATAGATGAAGCTTAAGGGCGGTTAATCCTCTTGACTCTCTAGCAGGCTGGAGAGTTTAGGATAGAAATATGGCATTGGTGAGGTAGCTATGCTAGCCCAGGAACAGTTACAACGAATTGGTTCAGTCGCTAAGGAAAGTGGGCTGCCAATCAAGACAATCCGCTATTACGACGAGTTGGGGTTGCTCAAGACGTTTGGCAGAACAGAGGGCAATTATCGGCTGTTCAACTCAGATGTATTTGGTCGTTTACGGTTTATCAAACGTGCTCAGGCGTTAGGCTTAAGCCTGTTAGAGATCAAAGAGTTTCTAGAGGTGCATGATCAAGGTGATTTACCGTGTGATCACATCAAAGTGAAACTAGAAGATAAGCTTTCACAAATTGAGCAGCAGATTCAACAACTACAGATTCTCAAGCAGGAGTTGAATGGGCTTCTATCTGGTTGGGAGGCGATTCCTGAACATCCTGAAGAAACAATCTGTCCGATTATTGAACGAGCGTAAAAACAATTTAAACTTAATATTTTGAGCCTATGTTTTATCAACACATAGGCTATTTTTATTGAAGTTTTTTTGAGATCAATTTAGAAAAATAATCTGTATTTTTTATTCAAAATCTGATTCTTTTTTGATTATTAGGACCGCAAACCATTAACCACTATAATTTGCATCGCGCCATTGAAATCAATGGGACTGCTGCTCCTGGCTATAGTTCTGGACAAGCGATCAAACTTATGGAGCAACTGGCAGGTGAGATCATTCCTGCCAATATGGGATTTGAATGGTCTGGGATTTCATTAGAAGAATTGGAATCTGGTGGGAAAGCACCCTTCATCTTTGGCTTAGGTGTACTCTTCGTCTTCCTCGTTCTCGCGGCTCAATACAATAACTTTGTTGATCCACTGATTATCATGCTGTCTGTGCCCCTAGCCGTATTGGGCGCATTATCTGTGCAATAGATGCGGGGATTATATAACAACACTTACTGTCAGGTCGGGCTGCTGATGCTGGTTGGACTCGCCAGCAAAAACTCGATTCTCATGGTGGAATTTGCCAACCAGTTGCGATCGCAAGGTTTATCCCTCACCAAAGCCATTATTGAAGCCTCTCAAGATCGTTTACGTCCTATTTTGATGACGGCGATCGCAGCTTTATTGGGAGCTTATCCGATGTTATTCCCTACAGGAGCAGGATCTGCTAGCCGTCTGTCCTTAGGAACCGCCGTCTTTGGTGGTACATTTGTCACCACATTTCTGAGTCTATTTGTTGTTCCTGTTCTCTACATTGTAATTGGCACAATTCAAGCACGAATGGTACAGCCAAAACTCAACCACTCCATTAATGAATTGATTTAGCAGAGAGCAGAAAACAGCCATATGATCACAGGCTGAAGAGACTCATAAAACTAAACCAGGAGCTACCATCTAGCTTAACCATCCTAGAAAAGTTTGAAGCAATAACCATCCATTCAATCCAACAATAATGGTCGCAACTGCCCAAGCCAGAACCTTTAACCATCGTGGGTTCACAAACTCGCCCATCAAACGGCGATCGCTTGTAAACATAATCAACGGAATCACGGCAAACGACAGTTGTAGGCTCAACACGACTTGGCTGAAGACTAGCAGCTTTCCTGTACTCTGTTCCCCAAAAAAGATGATAGCGATCAGGGCTGGAATGATTGCCAGCAGTCGGGTTGCTAAGCGACGCAACCAGGGTGGCAATCGGAAGTTCAAAAAGCCCTCCATCACAATCTGTCCTGCTAAAGTTGCCGTCAGTGTGGAACTTTGACCTGACGCAAGCAGAGCCACTCCAAAAATGGCACTGGCAGCACTCACGCCCAGCAGGGGAGACAGCAGCTTATAGGCATCCTGAATCTCAGCCACTTCGTGATAGCCAGAGAAATGAAAGGTCGCTGCTGCAACAATCAGAATGGCAGAGTTGATGAACAACGCAAACGATAAGGCAACCGTCGAGTCAATCGTGCAAAACTTGATCGCCTCCCATTTCTTCTGGGGAGTTGGTTGCCAAGCGCGAGTTTGAACGATCGATGAGTGCAGATATAGGTTGTGTGGCATCACCGTTGCACCCAAAATCCCGATCGCAATGTAGAGCATTTCGGGATTTCGCAAAATCTCTCGATTCGGCAAATAGCCTTGCAGAATTCCTCCTACGTCAGGGCGAGAAAACAGAATCTCCGCACCAAAGCATACACCCACCGTTGCAACCAGCATAATGACCAGAGCTTCCACATAGCGAAAGCCTTTCCCTTGCAAAAACAACAAAGCCAACACGTCGAGTGCCGTGATGCAAACACCCCACAAGAGAGGGATTCCAAACAGCAGTTGCAGGGCGATCGCACTTCCTAGTAGCTCTGCCAAATCGCAAGCTGCGATCGCAATTTCACACAGCACCCAGAGCATGAAGCTGACACGGGGGCTGAAATAGTCCCGGCAAGCTTGCGCTAAATCCTTTCCAGTGGCTACCCCTAATCGCACACACAGCGATTGCAGCAGGATTGCCATTAAGTTTGAGAGCAGAATCACGCTCAACAGGGTGTATCCAAACTGGGAGCCTCCAGCAATGTCCGTCGCCCAGTTGCCAGGGTCCATGTAACCCACCGAAACAAGGTAGCCAGGTCCTGCAAACGCTAGCATCTTGCGCCAAAAGCCTTTGGCATTGGGAATTGCAATGCTGCGGTGAACCTCTGGCAAGCTAGGAGGAGGGTCTGAGAGTGCCATTGCTAAAAGCCTTTCATAATTCTTTCATAATTAACCGTATCACTATGCGATTACAGTAAGAAACCCTTTAAGAAAGTTCATGCTTCTAAAGGGCTATTCCCTCGTTTTGCATCACCCTCTTCCTCCTCAGTTAACCCCTGAGCAGAGCAACTCAATTTAAGTGACCGAGTGCACTTTGCGCCGTCACGCACTATTCAGGGTGTAAAGCTTTTCTTTGAAGACCTATGTGCTTCCACAGACTGTTGTATAGTTTTGAGGCTATCGGTTTTAACGGGGAGCAGCCGTTAAACGTGAGGGGGAAAGCGTAGTGAAAATCTACCGCTGTCTCGCAACTGTAGAAGAGAAAAGTGATTCTCTAAGCCAGGATGCCCGCCAATAGCTAAGTCCTTCTCGCATCTTCGAGGTATAAGATGACGGCTCAAACATTCAATCAAGTTCAGCAACGGGCAATTCGGGTTACCCTTTCCATGCCTGTGCAGGCAACGCTTTACGTTTCGCTGTGTTCATTGGTTCTCTGGACGGTCTATTTTACGACTTACCCGGCTGTGCACGATCGAGTTCACTCGCTGCGTCACCACACCGCCGCAGTGGCTTGTCACTAAATAGCGTCGTTCCTACAGCCATTAACTCTAAACCACAATGAGAACCATAAAGCGTTCGATGCTCATTGGGGCAATGTGCCTCATGAGCTTGATTGTTTATGAAACTATCGGATTTTCGCAAGCGCCTCAACCAACGATCCGATTATCAACTGAGCCACCGCTAGAGAAGATTCACCCTTTTGAAGCGGAAGCCAGCACAAACCAGCTTCCAACTCAATTCACTGTGCAAGCGATCGATGCATCTGGACAGCCGCTTAAAAACGCTACTGTCCACTTGCAGTTGCTAACGCCTCCGAGAACACCTTGGTTCACGACCGACTTTCCGATCGTTGAAGGCACAACCTTGTTAGACATCAAGACGCTTGCTCCTGCTGGAAAGGTGCAACTTCAACAGATGATGCCGATACGAGGAAATTATTCACTAAAAGTGAGCGTCGCTCCACAAGTTGCGAACGCTTTCGTGCCATTTGAGCAAACGCTACCAATCTCTGTGAGTGAAAACGGCGTGAAATATCAGAATTTTGCGATTCTGGCTGCCGTTCTGCTTTTGGCAGGATTGGCAGGGGGATGGGTCATTGGTCAAAGACGGAGCATTCAACCCGGAGAGATTGCTCCCCAACCCGTGCGGCTGTTGTTGAGTGGGGCAATTGTCGTGGCGATCGCCGCGCTGCTCTATGTCAATGTGAGTGCTGAAATGGCACAATCAAAGCACGCAATGGCGATGTCTCACCCCACTGAAGTGCTACCACCTGCACCTCATTCCAATCAACAGCAGGGGGATGAATTGAGTGTGCGGCTTTCGGGCGATCGGAACGCCGTAGTCGGAAGGCTGGCAAATTTTCAGGTGAGCGTCACTGATGCTAAAACTCAGCAACCCATTACTGATGTGATGTTCAAGGTCAAAGCGACTCAGCTCGAAAATGGCTGGATCTCGTTTGCTTACGATGGTACAACCGACTCGACTGGACAACTACAGTGGCAGGAGCAGTTTTTTGATGGAGCGCCGCATCAGATAGACGTGGAAGTAGTACCTCAACCCGGTTCAAGCCTACAGTTTCAACCCTTACAGGTAGTTCAGACATTGGAGGTTGAAGGCGTAGCTCCTCCATTGCACGTCCGGCTAATCAGTTTGTGTTACATGACCGGAATTGTGGCGATCGGTCTTTTGTTGGGGCTGATGCTTCAGAACAAACGCTTGTACCAGTCAGGGTGAGATTTATTGCTAGTGCTGAAAAACTCTAGAAATGCCTGAGATGCCCTCCCAGTGGATTGCAAACCCTTGTAAAGTATGGTCTAATTCTGTGCATTTGAATATTTGTTCAGATATTGAAAGCTATTCTGGCGGTGAGGAGTTATGTCCAATCTGGGTTTGCTTAGCTTATTGTTTTTGGGATTTGCCCTTGGCTTACGGCATGGAATTGACTGGGATCATATTGCTGCCATCACCGACATTACAGGCTCCGTTGTCACCACAGACGAAGCAACAGGGATGTATGAAGCGGACAGCGAGAATCTGCACTCTTCCAGTCGTTCTCCTACCTCAGTGACGTTCACGAAACCTGTTATTCAACGGAAGGCGCGACGAGAATTTCGTGAGGGGTTCTTTCTTGCCACTATGTATGCTTTGGGACATGCGCTTTTGGTTGTCGTGCTAGGTCTATTGGCTTTATGGTTGGGTGCGATTTTACCGGATTGGCTCGATCCCATTATGGAACGCTTGGTAGGAGCCACGTTGATCATTTTGGGTGTCTGGATTTTCTATTCCATCTGGCGCTATGGTCGATCGTTCCAATTGAGAAGCCGTTGGATGTTGGTATTTTCCCTAGTAGGTCGTACTTGGGAGACGATTGGAAGCAAAATTACAGGACGACCAATCGAGCATTCTCACGATCCTATGCAGTATGGTCCTAAAACTGCTTTTGGCATTGGTCTCATCCACGGCGTTGGCGCAGAAACCGGATCGCAGGCTGTGCTGCTGGCAACTGCTGCTGGAGCCACAACGAAGCTAACTGCTTCACTCCTGCTGCTGACGTTCACGATCGGTCTTTTGTGTTCCAATTCGCTCGTCGCTGCATTTTCACTTACGGGGTTCGTTTCTGCTAGCACCAGACGGAATGTCTATGTTGTTGTAGGAGCATTGGCTGGAGTGTTTAGTCTATTCGTTGGCTTCCTTTTTGTGACGGGGTTGGGAACTGATCTTCCAGATTTGCAAGAGTTGCTGAATAATCTTTTTGGTGAGAGTAGAGTACGTCTATAGAGTAGCTTTGGTGAAGTCATTTTTGGCTTGAGCGATCGAGTTCCTGATCTTCCCAAGAAAGTGGGTCTTCCAGCGGTTCCAGATGCGTTGTGCTGTGTGTTCCCGGCAGGGCTTGGTTAATGGCAAGCTCAATTTCCTCACACAAATCGTGCCCTCGTTTTACTGTCCAGCTTCCGGGTACTAACACATGGAAATAGACAAATCGCCGTGATCCTGCGACTCGCGTTCTCAACGCATGAAATTGAATCCCTCGAGCATCGTAATTAGCCAAGATATCTGTCACAGTGCGTCGTTCAGAAGCAGGCATTGCTGTATCAAGCAAGCCAAGCCCTGTTTCGCGCAATAATTTCACGCCAGTCCAGATAATATTGGCAGCCACGACAAAAGCGATGATAGGGTCAAGAACTATCCATCCAGTTAACGGCACAAGAATCAACCCTAGCACCACACCCACAGATGTCCAAACATCAGTAAAAAGATGATGAGCGTCTGCCCGTAAAGTGATCGATCGCAACCGCTTACTGGCTCGCAGCATTGCCCAGGCTAATACCCCATCCACGGCTGTTGCGATGAGTGATAGTCCCAGCCCGATGCTCACCTGCTCTAAAGGCTGTGGATGTAGTAAGCGATTCCAAGCCGCGATCGCAATACTACCTGCTGCCACCAGGATTAATGCACCTTCAACTCCACTGGAGAAATATTCTGCCTTGTAGTGACCAAACTCATGCTCTTCATCGGGTGGCTTGGCGGCGAACGTGACTGCCCAGGTTGCGACGATCGCTGCCACTAAATTTACACAGGATTCTGCTGCATCGGATAATAAGCCAACTGATCCCGTGAGGAAATAAGCTCCAGCTTTGAGGGCGATCGTCACAATAGCTGCCGCGATTGAAAGGAGTGTATAAAACCGAGCTGATAAGTTCTGCATTTGAAACTATATTCATTAGGATGAACAGCAGCTAGAACTTGTTGGCAACTTTGAAAAGGTTTCACTAAAGCCAAACATCTCCAGCAGAAATTGGGAAGTATTGTTTGGTCCAGACACCTTCAGCCAAAGCGGTCCTGCGCCTGGCTCTGCAATCAACGAAAACTGAAGAAAGCGGCAGCATAACCGTTCCTTAGCAATCACATGGGCGATCGCCATTAAATTATCCGTTGAACCGTCGAATCGTAAGGCAAACCCATCTGATGTTTGGCGAACCTCACACACTGCCTGTTGCAGGGCATTGAGTTCCTTCTGACGGTTACTCAGATCTGTTTGGCTGAGGGTACAAGCGACTGAAATTTCCATCTTGTCTATTTCCTTAATTGAAATTTTCTACAGGTGCATGTTAAGATGTCTGCCTTAACTTTTACCTGTGATGCAAACGCTTATCTTCTTTCTGATTGCAGCTTTAGGAGAAATTTCTGGCTGCTACACTTTCTGGGTGTGGTTACGCTTAGGAAAGAGCATCTGGTGGATTGTCCCTGGTCTCTTAGCTCTCATCATCTTCGCAACTGCCCTTACCAAAATAGATACTTCAAATGCTGGGAGAGCCTACGCTGCCTATGGCGGTATCTATATTCTTTCATCTCTAGTTTGGCTGTGGCTGGTTGAAGGGATTAAACCAGATAGATGGGACTTCATTGGTGTTGTGCTTTCTCTTCTTGGCACAGTTGTAATTTTATTCAGTCCTCATCGCTAAAAGCTTTGTTTGCATCCAAACCTGTGCTGGATCTCGTTCATTTTTAATGAGCTTCGTTTAAATGCTCTGCCACTTCCCGGTACAAATTCATTACATGACTATCTGCAAGGCTGTAGTAAACATTGCGCCCTTCCTTGCGGTACTTCACTAGCCGCATGGTTCGGAGAACCCGAAGCTGGTGCGATACCGCAGATTCTCCCATCTTCAGCCCAGCCGCTAAATCGCACACACACAACTCTTGATTTGCCAACGCTGAGAGCAGGCGTAAGCGATTGGGATCTGCTAGCACTCCGAAAAACTCTGCCATTCGTTGTGCTTCCGGCATTGCCAAAATTTCTGGTTGAACTTGGCGCACCGTACCCAAATTTACCAGACGGGTTTCACAAAGAGGTGCATCAGGCTCCTGAATTGGCTGCGGTTCCGAGCGGTTTCGCTTGCTCATAGGTGGAAAGAATGAGTTGAGGCTAATAAATTATAGGACTCTGCTCTATCCAGTATAGAAACAAAGAATGATTATCGTTCTAAGTATGAATAGATATTCAGATGTTTGGGAGTTTGCTCTATAATGGCAAACAACTATATCGCGCTCGCAGCCTCTTATGACTCAGACTCCTTCATTAAAGACTCAACAGATGCAAGTCAATGGTATGGACTGCACAGGCTGCAAAATGAAGATTGAGGGCAGCTTAGAGAGATTGAAAGGGGTCACTGAGGCATCTGTGACGGTATCAACTGGACGCTTAGTCGTGACTTATAATCCAGAGCAAGTGAGCGAGGCGACCATCCAAGAACGCGTGAAGGCACTGGGCTACACGATCGGAGTAGAGAAATCGCCAGTAACTCGACCTGCTGCCAAAGCTCATGATCATGACCATGATCATGATCACGGGAAAGGACACAGCCATGATGACGGTCATACTCACGATGACCACGACAAAGATGATGGACACGATCACGGACAAAGCCACGGCTCTGGCGAATTTAACTTAAAGACAGAACTGCCTCCTGTGCTGATAGCAGTGACGCTGTTTGCCATCGCTATTCTGTTTGAGCAGCCCTTACACAACACGCCTTACAGCATTGCTGAGTTTGCTGTCATTATTCCTGCTTACCTCCTGAGCGGCTGGACAGTTCTAAAAACTGCGGGACGCAATATTTTGAGAGGGCAAATCTTTGATGAAAACTTCTTGATGACCGTTGCAACCCTGGGCGCACTTGCTATCCACCAGTTGCCTGAAGCCGTCGCGGTGATGTTGTTCTTTCGAGTGGGAGAGCTATTTCAAGAGTATTCAGTGGGGCGATCGCGTCGTTCAATCAAGTCACTACTTGAAGTTCGTCCCGATACCGCTAACTTGAGAACGAATGGCGCAGTGAAGCAGGTTTCGCCCGAAGCAGTCAACGTAGGCGATCAAATTCTGGTGAAGCCAGGAGAGAAAGTGCCTTTAGATGGAGAAATTTTAGAAGGCAACTCCCAAGTAGATACCTCTGCATTAACGGGTGAATCGGTTCCTCGCACTGTCAAGGTTGGTGATACCGTCTTAGCGGGCATGATCAACAAGACAGGTGCTCTCACAGTTCACGTCACAAAACTGTTTGGCGAATCGTCGATCGCTAAAGTGCTTGATTTAGTTGAAAACGCCTCCAGCAAAAAAGCATCGACTGAGAAATTTATCACTCAGTTTGCCCGCTATTACACTCCTGTCGTCGTCTTTCTCTCGCTAGCAATTGCCATCCTGCCTCCTCTGTTAATTCCAGGTGCAGATCGTGCCGATTGGGTCTATCGCGCTTTAATCTTGCTGGTCATTTCCTGCCCCTGCGGACTTGTTATCAGCATTCCCCTTGGGTACTTTGGTGGCATTGGGGGGGCTGCTAAGCGAGGCATTTTGGTCAAAGGCTCTACGTTTTTGGATGCACTCACAGCCGTTAAAACCGTTGTATTTGATAAGACTGGGACCCTGACCAAGGGTACATTCAAAGTAACCCAAGTGGTGACAAAAAATGGGTTTTCAGAAGCAGAACTGCTGACACTGGCGGCAAAAGCAGAAGCGCACTCTACCCATCCGGTTGCCCAATCCATTCGGGAAGCGTACGCTCAACCCATTGATGATGCGGATATGACCGACTACGAAGAGATTGCGGGTCATGGGATTCGAACTAAAGTCCAGAATCAAGTGGTTTTGGCAGGCAATGATCGCCTGTTGCATCGTGAAAACATTGAGCACGATACGTGTGATGTTGCAGGCACCGTCGTTCATCTAGCAGTGAATGGACGCTACGCTGGATATATCTTGATTGCAGACGAAATTAAGGATGACGCTGCTAAGGCAATTCGTAGTTTAAAGCAGGCTGGAATTGAGCAAACCGTAATGCTGACTGGCGATAATGAGGTAGTTGCTAAGCATGTCGCAAGTCAGTTAGGTTTAGATGCTTACCGTGCAGAGCTATTGCCTGAAAACAAAGTAGAAGCAATTGAAGAACTGTTGATTCGAGCAGGTAAGGGCAAAGTTGTTTTTGTGGGCGATGGAATTAATGATGCGCCTGTCATTGCTAGAGCGGATATCGGCATGGCGATGGGTGGATTGGGATCAGATGCGGCGATCGAAACAGCCGATGTAGTGTTAATGACAGATGCGCCTTCTAAAGTAGCGGAAGCAATTCAGATCGCCAAAAGAACGCGCCAGATTGTTGTACAAAACATAGTGTTTGCAATGGCAGTTAAAGCAGTCTTTATTCTGCTTGGAACGATCGGGCTAGCATCGCTATGGGAAGCTGTATTTGCTGATGTCGGTGTGGCGCTGATAGCGATCCTGAACGCTGGACGTGTGCTGAAATAAAGCGCTCGTTAAAAATCGAGTGCTTATCGTGTTGATGAATCAATAAAGCTCAGTCATTCATCTTTAAAGAGTGTGAGGTTGTAATGCCACGAAAACGTCCTACCCCTTGGATTCACCGTTGGTCACGCCCGATTATTGCGGGAATTGCCACGATTGGAGCAGTTGTAACTGCTTACTTGACCTATACAAAGCTGACTGGAAATGAAGCTGCTTGTCCAACGGATGGTTGCGATATTGTTCTCGCTAGTCCCTATGCCACTGTATTTGGTTTACCTCTAGCCCTATTTGGATTTCTTGCCTATGCCAGCATGGTGACTTTTGCCATTGCGCCTCTCTTAATAAGTTCACCAAAACGGCAAGACTTGCGGGCAAAGCTAGAGAGCTGGACGGGGTTGCTGCTGTTTTTAGGCGCAACAGCCATGCTCGTATTCAGTGGCTATTTAATGTACTTAATTGCATTTGTCATTAAGGCTGTTTGTGTTTACTGTGTGGCATCCGCCTTTTTTTCAGCGAGTTTGTTTATCTTGACGATCGTCGGACGTGAGTGGAAAGAAGTAGGACAAATTCTCTTTCCTGGAATCATTGTAGCTACGCTTGTACTAGTGGGGACATTAGGAGTTTATGCCAATGTCAATAATCCTCAGCTTGCTGAATCAAATTCTCAGCAGCTTGGTCTTGAAATCACTACCACATCTGGCGAAGCGGAGATTGCGCTAGCCAAACATTTAGCGCAAACCGGGGCAAAATTCTATGGAGCTTGGTGGTGTCCTCATTGCCATGATCAAAAGCAACTTTTTGGGAAGGAAGCTGCTCAATCTCTTCCCTACATTGAGTGTTCTACGGCTGATGGCAGCGGTCAAACTCAAATCTGTCAGGATCAGAAAATTGAGGGCTATCCGACTTGGGAAATTAATGGTCAGCGACTGCAAAGTGGCACAAAATCCCTTGAGGAATTAGCACAAGCGTCTAATTATCAAGGATCACGTAACTTTCGTAATACTTTATAGAACCTACCACAGTACCTTTTCTTGAAACATAAGATAGGCAGAAATTCACATGATGATTTGTCCTGTTTGCACTATTGAACTAGCTATGACAGAGCGGCAAGGTGTTGAAATTGATTACTGCCCTCAATGTCGTGGGACTTGGCTTGACTAAGTTGAATTAGAGAAGTTGATTGAACGATTAAGGAGCGATCTTGTTTAAACCTGAACAAGTTCAGACTGTTGAAGCTATTTTGCGTGAATTTCAAGTAAATAGATAATTTCCTTCCCAAATAGCCCTGCCTAGATATGTACGCATCTACACTTTCAAGTGAAAAAAGAGAACAGCCCATCAAGCTTCTATGGATAGTGTTGGGAATGCGGAGTGGTCTTTTTCTGGCAGAGTTAGTCGTTGGGCTTTGGGTTCATAGCCTGTCTTTACTTGCAGTTGCAGGGCACATGATGGTTGATGTCTTAGCGATCGCCATTGCCTTAGTGGTTGCTGAGTTAAGCCGTCATCTCCCAAATAAAACGAATATTAATTCAATTCATTTGGAAGCTTGGGCAGCTTTAATTAACAGCCTGATCTTACTAGGGATTGCTGTATTCATCGACTGGGAAGCAATCAAGCAAATTTCAGAACCACAGGTTAGTGCAGGTCTACCTATCCTAATCATGGCTGTTTTAGGATTTGTGGTGAAAGGTGTAAATGCCGCTTTGCTATATGAAGAGAGCCATCACAGCTTAAATATACGCGGTGTATTTCTTCACGCGATCGCTGATGCTGTTAACTCTATCAGCCTTTTATTTGCATCTTTAGCAGTTCTTCTACTGAATTGGTTTTGGGTTGATGCGATCGCCAGCATATTTGTTTCTCTACTAATTTTCATCAATGCCTTATCTTTACTTCGAGCAAGCTTAAAAGCTCTCAGAACCGAGTTGAATTGAAAATAAAAGTTTAGGAGACAACTTTGCTTAACGCCTTGCTGAATGTCTTATCCTTTACCCTTATTCCAGTAACCGCTGCTGCCTTGGGTAGGGTATTTGCTGCATGGAAGGTACCGGGACCGGAAATCAGAAGTGCTGTTCAGCATTTTGCCGCAGGCGTAGTCGTGGCAGCCGCAGCCGGTGAGTTGTTGCCCGATGTTGTTCATGAAAAGTCCGTTTGGGCATTGGTGATCGGTGGCGGACTTGGCGTTGTATTGATGTTGGTTGTGAAAGAACTGGCAAAAAAGGCAGAAGGCAATCTGAGTCTGATTACTACAATTGGAGTCGATGTTTTCATTGATGGACTCATTGTTGGTATTGGCTTTTCAGCGGGGGCAAAAGCAGGCATTCTACTTACCATTGCTCTCACGATCGAATTGTTATTTCTTAGTTTGTCCGTTGCTGCGTCTCTCAGTGGAGCCAATGTGTCTCGGATAAAAGTTTTGATAACAACTTTAGCTATTGCCCTGCTGCTGCCAGTTGGAGCTGTGATTGGCTTTGTAATGCTGGCAGGGCTCTCAGCTTCCGTACTGGCAGGGTTCTTTGCCTTTGGTCTTGTGGCACTGTTGTATTTAGTAACGGAAGAACTGCTTATTGAAGCCCACGAGACACCAGATACCCCATTTACTACAGCAATATTTTTTGTGGGCTTTTTGCTCTTAATTGTGATTGAAGAAACCCTTCGGTAGAGGAGATACACTCATGACTTCACGGAGGCTCTCTATTGTTAGCCTCAATGATTCAGAAGCAAGATTGGAGAAGGTAAAGCATGGCATATAGTCATAGTCATGAGCATCACGAACACGATCACGTAACAGGTAACTACAATCGAGCCTTCGCGATCGGTATTGCTCTCAACATTATCTTTGTCATTGTTGAGGCAGTTTATGGCATCTTGTCTCACTCAATCGCATTGCTGGCTGATGCTGGTCATAACTTAAGCGATGTTCTGAGTCTAGTACTGGCTTGGGGCGCTAGTTTGCTCGGTCAAAAACAGCCAACTCATCGTTACACTTATGGGTTACGCGGTTCCTCTATTCTGGTTTCACTTCTCAATGCCGTTTTGCTGCTACTGGCGATGGGAGCGATCGCCTGGGAAGC
>JANRIN010000054.1:0-18442 GCA_033764965.1 Leptolyngbyaceae cyanobacterium bins.302
CATACTCTGCATCTGCCCTCATCCCCAGCCCTTCTCCCAACCTTGAGAGAAGGGAGCCAGAAAGGAGTTAAACTCCCTCCTCACCCAGATTTGGGAGAGGAGGGTTGGGGAGGTGAGGGCAAAATAGTCGCACATCGCGTCGTTGGTCATTGGTTCTCGGCAAAGCTGGATTGGTCGACTACTGGTTCTCACTAGGGATCGAGGATTAATTAACCTGGAATTTCTCGGTACGGGCGCACGGCTGTGCGCCCCCTACAGCAGATCTAACTTTTATGGATTATTTTGTTCAAGATCCTAGGAATGGTTGCTTACTGCGTTAGTTGTTGTATGTTCCTGTCGTCTGCTCAACTATGAAGCCTGCTCAGTTGCTTTTGGTTAATTTCCTGATTCTGGGTAGTGCTCCTGTGGCGATCGCCCAAACCCCTACTGTTCCGCAGCCTCCCTTATTTGAAGATCGGCGTACTCCCACGAATCCCTTACTGCCGCCCCGCCCTGACTTGGATCCTTTGCCAGCGCCAACCCCTGCCCCTCCGCCCGACTCTCCGCTTCAAGTTCCGGCTCAATCTGCCCCGCCCGAATCAACCCCGCCCTCGTCTGGAACGATCTACGTTCAGCGGATTGTAGTGCAAGGGAGTACTGTTTTTTCGGCGACGGATCTGGCAATGGTGACGCAACCCTTTGAACAGCGGAACCTGACCTTTGAGCAGTTATTAGAAATTCGCACGGCTATCACCAAGCTCTACAACGATCGCGGGTATGTCACATCTGGAGCCTTTTTGCCGCCCCAGGATGATTTAGCCAGCGGCACGATCAAAATTCAAGTGGTGGAAGGAGAGTTAGAACGGTTAGAGGTCAAGGGTTTGCAACGACTGCGCGATCGCTATGTGCGTCGCCGGATCGAACTGGCAGCAAAACCCCCACTCAACTTGCGCCAACTCGAATCAGCCTTGCAGCTATTGCAATTAAACCCCCTGATTGGATCGGTGCGGGCAGAGTTACGAGCCGGCACCACGCCTGGACAGAGCGTGTTAGTGGTGACATTACAGGAAACCAAAGCCTTTCGGGCAGCCGCTTTGCTGGAAAATCGAGATTCTCCCAGCGTCGGTTCCATTCGCGGCACGGTGATTGTGGGGCACGATAACTTGCTGGGATTGGGCGATCGCTTTTCTGCCGAACTGGGCTTAACCTCCGGCATTACGGATTTGCGGTTGGGGTACTCTGTTCCAATCAATCCGCGAGATGGCACGTTTAATGTCCGCTACGATCGCACCCGTAGCGAGATTGTGGAAGAGCCTTTTTCGATCCTAGACATCAATAGCAATAGCGAAACGGTTTCCTTTGGGGTGCGCCAACCGCTGATTCGGACTCCCACCAGCGAATTTGCCCTGGGTTTATCAATGGATTTTCGCCGCAGCCAGTCGTTTCTGTTTGGAGATATTCCATTTTCCTTCTCGCTCGGTGCCGATCGGGGCGAATCAAAAGTGCGGGTGTTGCGGTTTAGTCAGGACTGGCTCAGTCGTGGCACTCGCAGTGTTCTGGCAGCACGATCTCAACTCAGTTTTGGACTGCCGATCTTTGGGGCAACCCAAAATGAGTTTGGTGTAGACGGCATTTTCTTTAGCTGGTTGGGGCAGTTTCAATGGGTGCAGGCACTTAATCGAGATATCACCCTGATTGCCAGAGTTGCGGCTCAAGTCACTCCCGATAATTTGCTGGCACTGGAACAGTTCAGTCTGGGTGGAGTCGATACAGTGCGCGGCTTTCGGCAAAATTACCGAGTTGCAGATAATGGCGTTGTGGGTAACTTAGAAATTCGCTTCCCAATTCTGCAACAGGAGGATGGGATTGGTTTGGTGCAACTTGCGCCGTTTGTGGATGTGGGGAAGGTGTGGAATAACCTGGATACGATTCCCAGTCCTCAATTGCTGGCAAGTACGGGGTTGGGGCTGCGGTGGCAAATTGGTAATACTCTTTTTGCTCGACTGGATTGGGGCATTCCGCTGGTTCCCTACGATCGCCAGGGCAACACCTTACAAGACAGCGGGGTAGTCTTCTCGATCCGATTGCAATTTTTCTAAAGAGATTTTTCCAAGGGTTGGATGCACTCCGGACGATCGCTGGTGGCTTTGTTGACAAGGGGGCTAACCGGGTAGGATGTCATTGCTGCCGCCGGGTAGGGTTGCAACAAGGGCAGGATCTGAGTGGATTGATTTAGCTCCGGGTCAAGCCAGCGATCGTACTCATCGGGATGCAGGATTACGGGCATCCGATCGTGAATTGGGCGCAACATCTCATTGGCTGCGGTCGTCAAAATCGTGCAGGTTTCCAACACCTCTCCGGTCGTTTGGCTCTCCCACTGCTCCCACAGTCCGGCAAATCCAAAAGGCTGATGATCCTCAAGCTGAAAATAGTAGGGTTGTTTTTTGCGTCCTTCCCGCTGCCATTCGTAGAACCCGTCTGCCACAAGCAAGCAGCGCCGATAGCGCAATGCCGATCGAAAGGACGGTTTTTCAGCGACAGTTTCTGAACGAGCGTTGATGAGCCGATTCCCGACCGCCGGATCTTTTGCCCAACTCGGCACCAACCCCCAGCGCAATACCCGAAATTGCCGTTCTGGTTGTCGCTGGGTTTGCACCACGGCTCCCACCAGTTGCGTCGGCGCAATGTTGTAACGGGGCGGTGCAGGTGGCGCAGTAGACAATTGAAATGCCCCTGCGATCGCCTGTGCTGATTGAGTTTGGGTATATCGTCCGCACATAACAGCAGCCTAAAACCGTCATTCTAGCGTCTGCGTTCCGAAGTTTGCATCAAAGGCTACTTACAACAATTCTCAGAATGGTTAGCCACACGATAGGGGCGAACCGGCGTTCGCCCTTACAAAAGATGTGGTTTATTCAAAATAGGAATGGCTATACATTAGGAGCCGCCGCCATAATGTCAGGACGAATATTTTTGAACTGTTTAAAGTTCTCGATGAATTGATGGGCAAGCTTTTGCGCCTGCCGATCGTAAGCGTCACCATCCCGCCACATCTGTTTCGGGTTAAGCATTTCACTGGGCACACCGGGAACAGCATCCGGAATCAACACCTTAAAAATAGGATGGGGATGATAATTGACAGAGTTAAGTTCTCCATTCAGTGCAGCGGAAACCATGACGCGAGTGGATTGAATCGGAATGCGATGTCCAATGCCGTACGCTCCACCAATCCAGCCCGTGTTAATTAGATAAACCTGAGTTGCGGGATGCTGTTGCAGACGATCGCCCAACATCTCGGCATACACCGTCGGCGGCAGCGGGAAAAACACCTGTCCAAAGCAGGCAGAAAACGTGCTTTCAGGGTGGGTAACGCCTCGTTCCGTACCAGCCAGTTTGCTGGTGTAGCCAGAGAGGAAGTGATACATGGCTTGCTCACGGGTGAGGCGAGCGATCGGCGGCAAGACTCCAAAGGCATCCGCAGTCAGGAAAATGATCGTGTTGGGATGATTGCCCATGCCTGTGCTAACGCTGTTGGGGATGTATTCCAGGGGATAGGCGGCACGAGTGTTTTCGGTGCGGCGATCGCTGGTGTAATCCAACTCTCGTGTGTGGGAATTCAGCGTCACATTTTCAACGATCGCCCCAAAGCGAATGGCAGACCAAATTTGCGGCTCGTTCTCCTGCGACAGACGAATCGTTTTGGCGTAACAGCCGCCCTCAAAGTTGAAAATTCCCTCCTCAGACCAGCCATGCTCGTCATCCCCAATCAAAAACCGCTCTGGGTCAGCAGAAAGGCTGGTTTTTCCGGTGCCGGACAAGCCAAAAAACAAAGCGGTATTGCCCTCTTTATCCACATTGGCGGCTCCGTGCATGGGCAAGACATTTTGCTTGGTCATCGCATAATTCAACAGGGAAAAAATGGATTTTTTCATTTCTCCGGCATAATGTGTTCCCCCAATCAAAATGATACGTTGCGTCAGATGCAGCACGATAAAGGCTTCACTATTTAATCCATCCAGTGCTGGATCGCCGAGTAATCCAGGTAGGGCAATTACTAAAAAATCAGCGTGATGATCGGCGAGTTCGTCTATCGTTGGGCGACGAAAAAGTTGATGCACAAACAGGTTTTGCCAAGCAAACTCATTCACCACCCGCACGCCAAATCGCCGCTGCGGATCTGCTCCCACATAACCATCAAAGATATATAAATCTCGCCCTTCGACATAACTCCTTGCCTTTTGATAAAGTTGCTCGAAGTGTGCTTGAGAAATGGGGCGATTGACTCGATTCCAGTCAATTTCATGATGGCTTCCGGGTTCATCCACAATGAAGCGATCGTTGGGCGATCGTCCGGTATATTTCCCTGTTTCTACACATAACGCTCCATTGTCTGCCAGTACTCCCTCGCCTCGAATTAGGGCGTGTTCAACTAACTCGGCAACAGGCAGGTTGCGGTAGACCTGATTGAGATTGTAGAGTCCTAACTTGCTTAAGCCCCAGTCGCGATCGTGACTGGGGTGTGAGATTAATAATTGCTGACACCGTTGATAGTCTAACCGATTTGAAACAACCATATCTTGAAACCTCCAGAGATTGAAAGCAAGTTAGTTTCGCTAACAGCAAATTCCTCCAATTATTAGATTGGAGCGGCACAAATGATTTGAATCCACGATCGCAATACTTTGCGAGAGTAGACAACCTCAAAATGACTTTTTAAGGCGTAGGAGTTAGATCAGATAAGTAAGGAAAATGATCTAAAACCTTGCCTGTTTAAGCAATAAATTAGGCGTACCGAATCGACTTGTTGAAAAGACAAGTTGCTTGCATACGGTCTATCAAAAACTTCGATAAGCCGGGTATGAGTTTTAATCGAAGCTTTTAATAGGGTTGATATGAAGCGAGTAAGCTCGATACCTCTTTATCCTACTCAACCTAAAGTGTAAATTCGTTTTTTGTTACTGAACTGTATTCTTTTTCAGAGAAGCTGAATAAACCAATCTGCTGTTTAAAATTTTGTTTTAGATGCGCTCTCGCCTGAAAGTTAATCGCTTAATTGGGAATTCTAAATCTGGATTAATGTCAACCCAAGTCAAAATCAAAATCTAAATCGGTTGCTGGCACGTTGAGGGCAACATCCGTTGCATCCAGATTCAATCCGTCCAGATTGGTTAACCCAAGGGTGGTGGACGATCGCTGCCCGATGAGTGGCTCAATAGGGTCGATCGCAGTAGCAGGAAATAAACTGTTGAAGTTAGTTGGTTCTAGATCCGTACCAAACGATGCTGCCTGAGCAGGGAATGAGGGGGCATTGTTCCATATAAAATCTTTTCAAAAAAAATACTTTCATTCATACAGACAAGGCTGATGCCCATACTGGAGGCGATCGCTGACTGCCAAAAGCTGCATTTAGATTATTTATTTTAGAGACTTAAATCAAGCACAGATGCAGTGTAATTACTCACAGCCGTCTGGAAAATCTTGAGACACTTCTCTATGGTTGAAAAACTCTTTAACGGTTCAACTCGGCTCATTTTCGCCCAGTTCAATCAGACAATAGAACAATAAAAACTGCTGTTTTTCAGGTGCTACTATGACCACCACGATCGCACTCAACACCGAACACATTCATCATCTTGACCTCTCCCCTGTTCAGGCAGTGGTAGAACCGTTGCTCAAACAAGAAACCATCACCACCCAAGAGCAACAGATTCAGTTTGTGGTTGATATTCCTCGCGATCCGAATGATCCACGGGAGTTATCCGAAATCCCGGAAGTGCGACTCTGGTTTGTGCGGCTTGATGCCACCTATCCCTGGTTCCCCTTCCTGCTTGATTGGAAAGCTGGAGAACTGGCTCGCTATGCCGCAATGTTAGTCCCCCATCAATTTCATCCCCGTGAAGGCGTGCAATTCAATCCAGAAGCGTTAGAGATTTTTGTGATGCACAAGACTTTTATTCTTGCGGATTGGCTCAAACAACAAGGGATGGAGGGAACTGCCCGCCTCAAAGCCATGACTCAAATGTTGGGTTATGAGCTAGATGATGGCTTTTTTGCATTGATTCAAGGAAAGCAAACCTCCACCCAGCAAGAAACTCCTCAAAGCGGATGGGACGACGAGTAGCAAGAGCATGAACAAATGTAACGATATTGACGGCAAGACGGTTGTCTGTCTTGACAGCACTAAGAAGGGTAGATATGCTGACATTCATACCCGGGTAGCAAGACTGAGAGTGATATGCAAGATAAGTTGAAGGAAGAAAAGCAAAAGGTAACGCTCTATCTACCGCAAGATTTGCATCGGCAATTGAAGATTAAGGCGGCGGTTGATGCGGAGACTATGACAGACATTGCTCAAAGGGCGATCGTGTTTTACCTATCCCATTCACATCTGGTTGACCAGTATAGTGAGGGATACGGTCATAGTCATCGGGTTTACAGTTGTCCTGAATGTTCTACTTCTGTTGTGCTTCGTGGAGATGAGATGGTCTCTATCCAGGGCGACTCCGGGGTTTTAATGGATAGCGGCATTACGGTCGAGGAGTCTCAGCCTTTTGGGGCTGACTCTCAAGGGGAAGGTGAGTTAGTTCCCTGTTAGCCGTAGCAGTAGTAGCTCTAGCTTCTTGATATTGATGTTCTTGGCATAAAGTCGTGGAAGAGCCTGAACGTTTGAGTCGTTTCTAGTTGGGTTGGTAATATGCAGGAAGAGCTCAACATATTAATTCAAGCTCAGTATCCTCTGGTTTATCTGGTTACTTCAGAGGAAGAGCGGGCAGAGCAGACTATTGCTGCAATCGCCCAACAGTCTAAACCTCAACGTCGGGTGTTCATCTGGACAGTAACTCACGGCATTGTTGAATACGGTCAGCCGCGAAATGTGACTCAGCACAACACAGTGTCTCCTGAAGCTGCGATCGAATGGGTTACACGGCAGCGAGATCCAGCCCTCTTTGTTTTTAAGGATCTGCATCCCTTTGTCGATTCTCCTGCGGTGGCTCGTTGGTTGAGAGATGCGATCGCCAGCTTTCGTGGCACTCAAAGGTCTCTGATTCTCATGTCACCGGTGCAGCAAGTGCCGATCGAGTTAGAGAAAGACGTGGCGGTTTTGGACTATCCCATGCCGGATATGTCCGAACTAAATCAGGTATTGTCTCAACAGTTGGAACTAACTCGCAATAATCGTCGGATTACGACTGAAGCTAGAGAAAAGTTGTTGAAGGCTGCTCTAGGTCTAACTAAGGACGAAGCTGAAAAGGTCTATCGGAAGGCGAATGTCACAGCCGGTCGTTTGACGGAAGCTGAAGTAGATGTGGTGTTGTCTGAGAAGAAGCAACTCATTCGACGCAATGGCATTTTGGACTACATTGAAGAAGATGAGACAATCGATTCGGTTGGTGGTTTGGAAGAGTTGAAACGCTGGTTACATCAGCGATCGAATGCTTTTACCGAACGCGCCAGGGAATATGGTTTGCCTCAGCCGAAAGGGATGTTGATTCTGGGAGTGCCAGGATGTGGAAAGTCCCTCATCGCCAAGACAACTTCCCGTTTGTGGGGGCTTCCTCTCCTGCGGTTAGATATGGGTCGGGTGTATGATGGCTCGATGGTAGGTCGATCGGAAGCTAATCTTCGCAATGCCCTGAAAACTGCGGAATCAATTTCACCCGCCATCCTATTTATTGACGAACTTGATAAAGCCTTCGCTGGTAGCGCCGGTTCTGCTGACTCTGATGGCGGTACATCCAGCCGTATTTTTGGTTCCTTTCTGACCTGGATGCAGGAAAAGACTTCTCCTGTCTTTGTGATGGCAACTGCCAACCGAGTAGAACGGCTTCCAGGCGAATTTCTGCGGAAAGGGCGATTTGATGAACTCTTCTTTGTTGATCTTCCGAATGCAGAAGAACGGAAGGATATCTTTAGAATCCACCTCTCCAAGCGCAAGCGTGATACATCTAGATTTGATTTGGATCAGCTTGCGAATGTGAGTGATGGCTTTTCGGGTGCCGAGATTGAGCAAGCACTGGTGGCAGCGATGTACGATGCCTTCGCTCAAGATCGGGAATTTACCCAACTCGACATTATTGCAGCGGTCAAGGCAACTCAGCCTTTGTCCAAGACCATGAGTGAACAGGTGACGGCTCTGCGCGATTGGGCACGTCAACGGGCACGTCCCGCTGCGGCTTCGGTTGCTGAATACCAGCGATTGGAGTTTTAACAAGCTTTCTCCTGCTCCCAACAGGATGAAAGGCTAGCTTCGGCTAGCAATTTACCCGAAGCCTAATAACCTAGCTGTTATTGGCTCTTAACTGCAAAACGTTGTTCTCAACTCTCTATCAGGAGGAAATCCCAATGTCTCACTTTAGCACTCTGCGTACCAAGATCACCGATGCAGAAATTCTGAAAGCTTCCCTGCGCGATCTGGGTATCTCTGTGAAGTCCGACGCTGATGTTCGTGGCTACAATGGTCAGCGCGTTCGTGCCGACCTGGTTGCAGTTCTCGAAGGCGAATACGATTTGGGTTGGTCTCGCAATGCTGATGGTTCTTTCGACCTGATTGCTGACCTGTGGGGCGTTGCCAAGCGCCACAACCAAACCGAATTGATCAACTCCATCAACCAGAAGTATGCAGTGAACAAGACTCTGGCTGAAGTTAAGCGCCCTGGTCTGCAAAACGCCAACGTCAAGTTGGTGGTTCAAAAGTAGTTTCCCATCGCGTTCCCAAACTAGCGGGCTAGCCTCCCCTTGGTTAGTCCGTTTTTTAGTTCAAAAATAAACGGTAGAGATTGTACATCTCTACCGTTTATTTTTGGAATGGCAGCAGATTACATCATGCCCATGCCACCCATGCCACCCATGCCGCCCATGCCACCCATCCCGCCCATGCCACCATCAGCAGGCATTGCAGGTTTCTTCTCAGGCTTTTCGACGATCAGCGCTTCGGTGGTAAGCACCATTCCCGCGATCGAGCCTGCATCTTGTAGGGCAGACCGCACCACTTTGGCTGGGTCAACAATTCCGGCAGCAATCATGTCCTCGTACTGACCCGTCAAAGCGTTGTAACCAGAGTTGAACTCTAATTCACGCACCTTTTCAACCACAACATAGCCTTCTGCACCCGCATTATCAGCAATCTGACGCAGGGGGGCTTCCAGGGCTTTGATGACGATATCAGCCCCAATTTGTTCTTCAACGGTCAATTGAGACTTAATCTCATTCACCTTGGGAGCCAAGTGGATCAGAGTGACACCCCCACCGGGAACAATCCCTTCTTCCACAGCCGCTTTCGTGGCATTCAAAGCATCTTCAATCCGCAGTTTGCGATCTTTCAATTCAGTTTCAGTCGCCGCACCGACTTTGATCACGGCAACACCACCCGATAGCTTGGCAATGCGCTCTTGCAGCTTTTCTTTGTCGTACTCGGAGTCAGAGCGCTCCAGTTCTTGCCGCAGTTGCACCACGCGCTTTTTCACATCTTCGGAATCTTCGCCACCGGACACGATCGTTGTGTTGTCCTTGGAAATGGTGATTTTGCGAGCATTGCCCAACATCTCCAGGCTGACGGTATCCAGGCTCAAACCAATTTCCTCAGAAATAACCTGTCCTCCGGTTAACACTGCAATGTCTTGCAGCATGGCTTTACGACGATCGCCAAATCCAGGGGCTTTGATTGCCGCGATCGCCAACACACCCCGCAACCGGTTCACCACCAGGGTTGCCAACGCTTCCCCTTCAATATCTTCGGCAATAATCAACAACGGTTGTCCAGCCCGTGCGACCCGCTCCAGGATGGGCACCAGTTCTTGAATCGAGCTAATTTTCTTGTCCGTCAGCAGAATCAGCATATTCTCGTATTCGGCAATCATGCGTTCGGCATCGGTGACGAAGTAGGGGGAGAGGTAGCCGCGATCGATCTGCATCCCTTCCACCACTTCCATCTCAGTCGCAAGGGATTTAGACTCTTCGACGGTGATCACCCCGTCGCGACCCACTTTATCCATCGCTTGAGAAATCATGGCACCCACTTCTTCATCGTTGCCAGAAGAAACCGTTGCCACTTGAGCGATCGCATTACCTTCAATGGGTTTTGAGATTGCTTTAATTTCATCCAGCAGCTTGGCAACGGCTTTCTCAATCCCCCGTCGTAGGGCGACAGGGTTCGTTCCGGCTGCCACATTTTTCAAGCCTTCGTGGATCATGGCTTGTGCCAGAACGGTTGCGGTTGTGGTGCCATCACCCGCCAGATCCTTTGTTTTGGAAGCCACTTCCTGAATCAGTCTTGCTCCAGTGTTTTCGAGTGGATCTTCCAGTTCAATTTCCTTCGCAATGGTGATGCCATCATTCACGATTTGAGGCGCACCAAATTTCTTCTCCAGCAGCACATTACGTCCGCGTGGTCCGAGGGTAACTCGGACTGCATCTGCCAGAGCATTCACGCCCCGTTCCAGCGCTTGCCGCGATTCTTCATCGAATACAACGATCTTTGCCATGTTCCTACTTACGCAATTCTCCAAAAATGACTTTAGCACTCCCAGCTAAAGAGTGCTAAAAAATCTTGGAAATGGCGGAAGACCGACTCATCCAGGATGACCATAATCCTTCACAATCGTTGTAAGGACTTAGGTAGCTTTCAGCATGGATATCAAACACGGATTTGTTGGCACGATCGGCAATACGCCTCTCATTCGCCTCAACAGCTTTAGCGACGAAACTGACTGCGAAATTTTGGGTAAGGCAGAGTTTTTGAATCCCGGTGGCTCCGTGAAAGACCGTGCCGCGCTTTACATCATTCAGGATGCAGAACAAAAGGGTTTACTAAAACCAGGTGGCACCGTCGTCGAAGGAACTGCCGGAAACACGGGAATTGGCTTGGCTCACATTTGCAATGCCAAGGGCTACAAATGTTTGATTGTGATTCCCGAAACCCAATCTCAGGAAAAAATTGATTTGTTGAGAACCCTGGGTGCGGAAGTCCGAACCGTCCCCGCTGTGCCCTACAAAGATCCCAACAACTACGTCAAGTTATCCGGCAGGATCGCCGCTGAGATGGAGAATGCGATTTGGGCAAACCAGTTTGATAACTTGGCAAATCGGCTGGCTCATTACGAAACAACTGGACCAGAAATCTGGCAACAAACCAATGGCAAAGTAGATGGCTGGGTCGCTGCCACTGGAACGGGTGGCACTTATGCGGGAGTGGCTTTGTACTTGAAAGAAAAGAACCCTGCAATTCGATGTGTCGTAGCGGATCCAATGGGCAGCGCCTTGTATAACTACGTCAAAACCGGGGAAACCTTGAGTGCTGGAACCTCGATCACGGAAGGCATTGGGAATAGCCGCGTGACTGCCAATATGCAGGGGGCACCTGCCGATGATGCAATTCAGATCGAAGATCCGGAAGCGGTTCGGGTGGTGTATCAATTGCTGGAAAAAGATGGGTTGTTCATGGGTGGTTCCGTGGGGATCAATGTGGGAGCCGCCGTAGCCCTGGCAAAACAAATGGGACCCGGACACACGATCGTTACTGTCCTGTGCGATGGCGGCAGTCGCTACCAATCTAAGTTGTTTAACCGGGAATGGTTGCAGCAGAAGGGCTTGCTACCTGGGTCGTTCTGAAGATACAAGGATGGGTGACTCAGGCTCAACCAAAGCTTTCCTCTGTCCACAATTAGATGAACAAATGTTCGTTTAGACGGAATGATTCATCTAGAATTTAGAGCATCGGGGTGGTGATGTTCGGGGTTGATTGAGGAAAGCGTATGGGTCGGTTTAATCAGGTAGCCAGAAGGTTTAGAGCGATGGCGATCGCGGCTGGAATGACGATCGCTGTTTCAGGTGAAATCTGTGGGGCGATCGCGCAAGTTGCCCCGACAACCGCAACCTTTCAACCCACATCGCCCGTTCTGCTTGCCCAACGCTTTGAGTGTCGGCAAGTAGTACCCTCTCAAGGCGCACCTTTCTACAGTTCGTTGCCACAACAACAGCGCCCACCCTACGATTATCTACCGCGAGGAGCGCGGGTCAGCGTTGACCTCACCTCACCCTCAATTCGGGCACCAGACGGGCGGTTTTATCAATTTGTCACTTACCCCTTCAACGGACGCAACACCGTGACAGGTTACATTCCCGTGCAGATTCAAAACCAGAATGGGCAACCCAGAAATACTTTAGAAGCGTGCAGGCGCAAGATTATGTGGTGAGGAGCCTGCCAGTGAGGAAATTGCCGGAATCAAATAACTTGCCAGGGTTGCCGGATCCACCCCTAGCACCGTGCGCTCCTGAGCGGCTAAAATTCCCGCTTGAGAATGCCACCAGGCAGCCGACTTCACCACTTCCAGGGTTGTGACCGCTTGCTCGGAGGCGATCGCCTGTGCCAGTAAACCACTGGTTAAACCGGTCAACACATCGCCACTCCCCCCTCGCGCCAAAGCCGATGAACTATCGGGATTAATCCACACCGTTTGGGCATCGGCGATCGTCGTTCTGGCTCCTTTGAGTAACACAATCGCTCCGGTTTGCTGTGCGGCTGTGCGGGTTGCCGTAATTCGACAATTCATCGGCACACTCAATTCTGGAAACAAGCGCTTGAATTCGCCCAGGTGAGGCGTTAAGACAGTCGTGGCAGTCCGCGCCTGCAACGTTGCTACAGTGCCCAACTGTGCCAGGGCATTTAACCCATCGGCATCTAGAACTAGGGGACGATCGCTACTCAAAACCTGCTGAATCACGGGCAAAGCCTCTAAGGTCATGCCCGCCCCACACCCGATCGCGTCATAGCCCTCGACCTCAATGGGCAGATCGGCGATCGCCCCCGATTCTGTTTCAGGACAACCGATGATCAATGCTTCCGGTAAGCGATCGCTGAACAACGGCTTGACCGACTCCGGCACCGCGATCGATAGCATCCCTACACCACTGCCCCGTGCCCCCAATCCCGCCAGGAGTGCTGCCCCTGCATAACGGCGAGAACCGCAAACCAGCAAGAGATGACCCACCCGATACTTATAGGCGGTGGGCGATCGAGTCAGCGGCAAATGAGCCAGGGCAACGGCTGGCGTAATCCGCCGCACCATGCCCTCTCCCACCACCGCTTGAATGTCTGTCAGGGGCAAATCAAACTCAACCAGTTCTGTCTGTCCACTCCATGCCAGCGCCGGATCCTGCAATAGCCCCTGCTTCCATAAACCCAAACACAAGGTATGAGTCGCTCGAATCGCGGTTCCTAACACTTCTCCCGTATCGGTGTGTAAGCCGGAGGGTAAATCAATGCTGACGATGGGAATTGTCCACTGATTGAGTTGAGCGATCGCCTCTGCTACGGTTCCCTCAAGCAAGCGTTCCAACCCAAAGCCAAATAATCCATCAATCAACAAATCACAATGCTGTAAAGTGGCAATGTCCTGACTGAAGGGAATCCCTAAACTCTGGCAATAAGCCCCATGAGTCGCCGTCAGATCCTTCAACCGCTCAAAAGGCTGATAAATCCTGACCTGACACCCGCTGAAGTGCAGTTCCCGCGCAACCACAAGCGCATCCCCGCCATTGTGTCCCGGACCAACCAAAACCCCAACGCGCAATGCAGGCTGATAACAATCAAGGGCTTGCACCCGCTGAGTAATGCGCCCAGCCACTTTTTCCATCAACGCCGCCACAGGCATTCCCGCCGCAAACACGCGCCCTTCGATCTGCCGCATCTGGTCAGCCGTGACGACAAATTGCTGAATGTTGATTGCTCGATCGCCAGTATTCATTAGACCTCATTCTCAATGCAGCGGCAGGAAAAACCAATTTTTCAGGTGGAACACCCCTGAATTGAGACTGCTCAAAAGCTTGTTAAACACGCGCTGCTTCAAGGAAAATTCCTGCACAACCGCCTTTTATTGTAGGCTCAACCCATCTTGCCAGGGTTTGAGGCTGCAAACTTTTTGGCAGAGTTGCAAAAATTCTCTCTGGTTCGGTCAAGTTAGCCCTGATAGACAATAGGGATTCTGTCCCAAATTGATTGATGCAACTTCAAAAATCCTGTGAATATACGGTCGAAATCCGTTACAGGATTTCTGAACGAACTTCAGGGTACTCCTACCGCTAATCCTCATGCAATGGAGTAGAAAGTTCTATGTTTCAATCACTCACATCAAAGTTCCTGTTTACTGCCCTGGGAACAGCCTGCCTTTCGGTGGGAACGGCAATGTCCGCGATACCCGCGATCGCTGGCACCATAACCTACAACGGCACCACCTTAGGGCAACCCACCTTTCATCGCCCTAAAGCCAACGGAGTGAATGCTCCAATGGAACTCTCCCCGTTTACGGCAGTTCCTTACAGTGTTCAAAGTTTTAGCGTTGACACCAGCGGTCAATACGACCTGATTAGTGGAGCGATCGATCCCCCAGCCTGGGACAACTATCTGTTTTTGTACAAGAACAGCTTCAACCCAGCCGATCCCCTTACCAATGGTCGAATTGCGAACAACGACTTGTTTGATCTCCCCATCCCTGGCTTTTCTGGCTTTACTAATGTTGCCTTAAATGCAGGTGTAACCTACTTTTTGGTGACTTCTGGATTCAACGACACTGATGCAGGTGCTTTTACCAACATCATTTCAGGTCCCGGAGGGATTTTGCTGACTACCCCTACCCCCATTCCCACTCCTGCTTTACTGCCTGGGCTGGTTGGATTTGGAGTAGCAGTTTGGCGTAAAAGACGGAATACGGAAAAACTCGCGCAAACTCATGAAGTCTAGGAGAATCACGAGGTCTAGCTAGTACGCTTGGCATTCAGGGAGTGATGGACCTGAATGCGTTCTTAATTGTTATGCCGTTCAATTACAGTTCTAGTTCTCGATAGATACGTTCGTATGGCGTTCCTTTCCACAACTCTTTTCTAGTAACCTGAAAACCAAACCTCTCGTAAAGCGGTTGAGCATTCACTTCCGATAGATGTGTAGAGGCGAAGAGATCTCTCAAAAAAGTTACTTGCCAGCCGATGAAGAGTGCCCAGCGATAAACAATTTTTGGTTTGGAAACGGAAAAGAAGAGTCTTCGATTCAACCACGGGTAGTGAGGAAAAGTTTCATCGACCAGACTTTGAGCTTCGCACAGTTTTTGTTGAGATAAAGGCTGGATATCTATAGATGACAGCATATACTCTTTGCTTGCTACAAATGTTCGAAGTTCTATTCCAAACCTTGCAACCTTTCGCCTCACTGATACTTACTCAATGGTATGCTAACGCTTGGCTAACGGTTATTTAATATGCATTCTATCAACACTCTCTCGGTTACGTCCCTACTGAGCGACTAGCGGCATAACTAAGGTTTCATTTGTTAAAAAAGACTCTGGCATTCATCCCCCCAGCCCGTAAATAGCTGCTCACCCCTTCTGCTTCGCCTAAGTTTATAAAGGGCCCAACCGCGAGGTGGGGACCGATCGGAGCCTTTCTTGCCTGGATTGCATCTGGACGCACCCCCATCGCCATCATCTTATTGGCGATCGTGGCAAAGTCTTCTGTGCGAGTTGGCACCACCACCTGATAGTACGAGGCTCTGAGTTCTGGCATTGCGCCTTGGGGAGCGATTCCCGTTCCTGGCATGACTCCTGGCATCGGTGGAGTCGCCTGATAGACCGATTCTTGCGGTAGAGCAGGCAATCCCGCAGGTGGAGGCATCAACATCCCCTGACTGGGAGGTGCAACAGGAGCCAAACTAGGTAGCTCATTGCTGTTGGGAATCGAAGGGGGCGGTGGCAATGCTTGTTGAGCTTGCCCTGCGGACATCCCCATGAAAGGAGCAGCGATCGCTGCTATTGCCAGCCCGATCGTTGCCCTTTTGAAATCAGTTCTCGTTCCAATCCTGACACCACAACTTCGCAACTGGCTGACCATACGTCAATTCCTTCCTGAACATCGCCTATGGCAAGCCATGTTACATCCAGAGTTCTAGATTGATGCAGGAATTTTGTTGTTAAGGGGCAGGGTGAGTGGATGGGTAGGTGGGTGAGTGGGTGAGTGGGAATGGTGGCAAGAATTTTTGATGGTCAAACAGCATGATCTGGGCGATTTTCAAGAGAAAATTACCTTGCGGAGGGGCAGGTTTCGCTAAAGTCCTCGGAGTTAAAGCATCGTTCTGTTGCTAAACCTGCCCGTACAGGTATTTTGTTTTCTAGAAATCTCCTGAAAGTCCAGCTAAAAGTTCGTACAGGGTGACGATCGCGGAATTATCCAGTTCGCCTTTGCCTTGAGCCAACAGGGAATTCATTAGTTCGGTAACTTGAGCCGCCCCAAATAGCGGCAGATTCAACTCTTTACCTGTTTGTAAGACAATATTTATGTCCTTGCGATGCAGGTTGAGTTTGAAGCCTGGTTGGAAGGAGCGATCGAGGATGCGTTGTCCATGCACTTCCAACACGCGACTTTGGGCAAACCCACCGAGTAACGCCTCGCGCACTTTTGCTGGATCAACGCCTGACTTCTTCGCCAGGGTTAGGGCTTCGGCGACCCCCTGAATAGTTAGCGATACCACAATTTGATTACAGGCTTTCGTCACCTGTCCGGCTCCGGCTTCCCCAATGTAGACAATGTTGTTGCCCATTGCTTGCAAAACTGGCAGTGCCCGTTGAAACGCAGCTTTGTCGCCCCCCACCATAATGGACAATGTGCCTTGCTGGGCACCCATGTCGCCGCCTGAAACGGGCGCATCTAAAGCATCAACACCCTTAACTTTGCAAGCCTGATAAATTTTGCGAGAGGTGGCGGGAGCGATCGTGGAGTTGTCGATAAACAGCATTCCCGGACGAGAGCCTGCCAGAATGCCGGTGTCTTCCAGGACGATCGCCTCGACATCGGGTGAATCCGGCACGCAGGTAATCACCACATCCGACTGTTGCGCCACCTGCATTGGACTTTCTGCCAGGTTCGCGCCTGCCGCTGCTAACTCTGCCATCGGCGGACGACTGCGATTCAGCACCGTTAAGGGAAAACCCGCCTTGAGCAGATTCAACGCCATCGGTTTTCCCATCAAACCCAATCCGATAAAGCCAATGCGTTCCATTTATGTCTCTTGGGATTGTGGATTAAATAAAGTTGGTAGTCGGTTGGGGCGAACGGCCGTTCGCCCGTACAGAAAGATTTCGGAGTTATTAAATTCTCATTCCTTGGTCAAATATTTTTCTGTAATGCCAGGGTGTTTCGTTCCCAGAATACGCTATCTGCATAGCCCTGGATTGTTTTTTCCTGGTCTGCCAGTTCCAGGCGTTTCTCTGCCAGCAGGCAATAGTCCAAATTCAAATCGATACCGAGATAGCGTCTACCCAGCTTCTTTGCCACAACGGAACTCGTACCACTGCCCAGGAACGGATCAAACACCACGTCGCCAGGATTCGTGCTGGCAAGAATCAGGCGGGCAATTAGTTTTTCGCTTTTTTGGGTGGGATGATCGGTGTTTTCGGGCATTGACCAAAAAGGAATGGTGATATCAGTCCAAAGGTTGGAGGGGTGGGTGTCGCGGAAGTTGCCATTGGGGGTTTCTTGCCAGTCTTTGGGTTTGCCGTTGTGCCGATAGGGAGCAAGCACCTTACGCCGCAGTTTGACGGCATCCACGTTGAAGGTGTAGGTGTCTGACAGGGTGCAAAACCAGATATCTTCGCTGCTGTTTTTCCAGTTCGATCGCGCACCCCGTCCTTTTTCTCGTTCCCAGGTGATGCGATTTCGCACAATGAAATGACTGGCGGCTACTGCAAATACGGAGATGGAGGAGAACCAGTCGGCACAGATGTAAATGGATGCCGTGGGTTTGAGGACGGGTTTCAAAGCCGCGATCGCGTCATCTAGCCAGAAGGTATACGCCTCGATCGTTTGGCGAGTGAATTTGTGCCCATGAAAGTCTTTGTCCAGGTTGTAGGGCGGATCGAGAATTAGCAAATCCACACTGGCGGCTGGTAATAGGGTTGCCCACTCCAGACAATCGCCACATAAAGTCCCCTGAGGAAATTCGCCAAAGCATGGTTGCGGCAAATGCAGAATACGATTGCTCAATCGCTGACGATCGGCATCCGTCAATTGCAGGGTACGGTTGCGTGGAGCGCGAATAGACATTGTTGACGCAGAAGTAACTTGGCTAAAATCATGCAATTCTTTACCCCCTAATTGCAAACTAAGTACAAAAACTCTATCTAAAGTAGCTAGAATTACATTAACTACCTATGACGCGACTTCAACTAATTCAGTTTCTCCAGTCCTATAACAGTTGTACTAATTCTGCAAAGGTTACTTATGCTACAAAAAATGGTTCGCTCTTTATTCTCAGTTCTGTTAGTGTGCTTGGTTTTGTTAAATACTGTAATTGCTCAACTAGGTTGACGGAGGTAGGACTTTGGCAGAAGATGGTAAGCTTTTGCCATGAAGGAACTGCCTCCCCTCAATGGACTAAGCCACGCCGAAAAGGATGCCCTGATTGGCGGGCTGTGGCAGGAGTTGC
>JANRIN010000055.1:0-23303 GCA_033764965.1 Leptolyngbyaceae cyanobacterium bins.302
CTTGTTAGGACGCGCTCCCTACGATGAAGCAGAGATCAGCTATCACGTCGATCTCTACAATGCCGAGGGATACGAAGCAGAAATCAACTCTTACATTGATTCTGTGGAATATCAGGAGAGTTTCGGTGATTCTGTCGTACCTCATTACCGTGGTTTCGAGACGCAACGGGGACAGAAAACAGTCGGCTTTAACCGGATGTTTCGCTTATACCGGGGCTATGCCAATAGCGATCGTGCTCAGTACGGCAGAAATCGCGCCCGCTTAACTCAAGAACTGGCACAAAATCTTGCTGTCCCCATCAATCCACCTTTGGGTGTGCTTGCCTCTAGTACGGTCAGCGTTGGACCTGCTCTTACCGGAACCATCGGTGGTAACCGTGGGCAACTTTACCGCATTCGAGTCGTGCAAGCAGGTTCTAACCTGGCACCGCAAGTGCGTTTGAGCAGCACTGAATATTTGGTTTCCTACGAGCAGCTTTCCACCAAGTTGCAACAAATTAATCGGCAGGGCGGCAAAGTCACCAGCATCAATCCTGCTTAAGTTTTTTCTAGTTCCTTTCTAGGAGAATTCCAAATGCCAATTACCGCAGCAGCTTCCCGCCTGGGAACCTCCGCTTTCAGCGATCCCACACGGGTTGAACTACGTCCAAACTACACCAAAGAAGACGTTGAAAATGTGATTCGTGCAGTTTACCGTCAGGTCTTGGGGAACGATTACCTGATGGCATCCGAGCGCTTAACCAGTGCTGAATCACTTTTGCGCGATGGCAAGATGAGTGTGCGTGAGTTTGTGCGCGCCGTTGCGAAGTCGGATTTGTATAAGACTAAGTTCTTATACAACAACTTCCAAACGCGAGTGATCGAACTCAATTACAAACACTTGTTGGGTCGCGCTCCCTATGATGAATCGGAAGTGATTTATCATCTGGATCTGTATGAGAACGAAGGGTTTGATGCTGAAATCGATTCTTACATCGACTCGGCAGAGTACCAGGAAAACTTTGGTGATAGTGTTGTTCCTTACTATCGGGGCTTCCAGTACTACACGGGAGCAAGAACCGTTGGATTTACCAACTTGTTCAAGCTGTATCGGGGCTACGCCAACAGCGATCGCTCTCAGGCAGATGGCAACTTGCCTCACCTGGCACGTAACCTGGCACAAAATCGCCCTTCCTCGATCGCCAGTCCTTCCGGTGCTGGCGGCTATGCTCACTTCCGCGCTTCTGACGACATTGCGCCTACCAAAGCGCTGGGTGGTTCCTACGGCGAAAGTGGTCGGATCTACCGTCTAGAAGTTGCAGGGGTGCGTGCGCCTGGATTCCCCAGTGTGCGTCGCAGTAGCACTGCCTTCCTCGTGCCCTACGAGCAACTGTCTGCTAAGATGCAGCAAATTCAACGTACCGGTGGTCGCATTGTGAGCGTAACCCCGGCATAGCATCTGGATGAGGGACTGAGGGGGTGAGGGGATGGGGAGTCAACGCTTCACCTCTTCGCCTCCTCTATCCCCCATCTATCACTTTTTACATTTCTCTCACGTCCCAGGAGGCTTTGAACTCATGTTTGGTCAAACTGCACTTGGTAGCACTGCGAATACTCCCTCCGGTAGCCGGATGTTCCGTTATGAGGTGGTGGGTCTGCGGCAAAATGCTGAAACCGACAAGACCAGTTACCCCATTCGCCAAAGCGGCAGCACCTTTATTACGGTGCCCTACTCGCGGATGAACGAGGAGATGCAGCGGATCTTGAGAATGGGCGGCAAAATTGTCAAAATTGAGCCACTAACAGCGGAATAGAGCATCTGGGCAGACGCATGGTAGAAATGCTTGACTCACATCCCGAACAATCATTGGAGCGATCGCCAGAATTGCCAGAAGGGGCAACGCCTCTAACGGCAGAGCAGGCGATCGCGAATTTGCGTCATGAGGATTTGAGTTTGCGCTACTATGCTGCCTGGTGGTTAGGCAAGTATCAGGTTTCTGATCCCGTCGCTGTGGATGCTCTGATCGAAGCCTTGGAGGATGATTCCGATCGCACTGAGTTAGGCGGTTATCCGCTGCGACGCAATGCTGCCAGAGCTTTGGGTAAGTTGGCGGATGTTCGTGCAGTTCCAGGGTTGATTCGCTGCCTGGACTGTGCCGATTTCTACGTCCGAGAGGCGGCGGCGCAATCGTTGGGGATGCTGGGCGATAAGTCCTGCGTTCCCATTCTGATTCGGTTGCTGGATGGTGGGGTTGAGGCGGCGCAGTTTGTGCCGGGTCGTCCCCATTTAGCGCAGCCTTATGAAGCCGTGATCGAAGCCTTAGGAGCACTCGGAGCCATAGCAGCGATCGAGCTAATTCGCCCGTTTGTGGATCATCCCGTCGCACGGGTGCAATATGCCGCCACTCGCGCCATGTACCAATTGACCCAGGAAGCAGTTTACGGCGATCGCCTGGTGCAAGCCCTAAATGGGAATGACGTGCAGCTTCGCCGCACGGCTCTTTCCGATCTGGGGGCAATTGGTTATACCCCTGCTGCTGAAGCGATCGCCACCTCTGCCACCGAAAACAGCTTCAAACTGTTTGCCCTGAAGGGCTTACTTGAACACCAACTCCGTTCCACGTCGCATCCGTCCCTCACGCCGCGTGCGATCGAGATTATGGATTTGATGGACACCCTTTTGTAGCGGTTGGGCATTGGGGAGTAGGGCTTAGTTGCCGTTTCTACCCTGATCTGCTCTAACCCCTACTTCCTATTCCCTAATTCCTTAAAATGCCGGACTCCCAACTTCAACAACTCATTACCGCGATCGACCAGGCAGCTTCACCCGCTGAACTGATTGGGGCAGTGCGGACGTTGGCAGCGGCAAAGCTGGAAGCGGGAATTCCAACCTTGATCAAAGCACTGGGGTATAACAACCCTGGAGCAGCGGTGGTGGCGGTGGGTGGGCTGGTGCAGTTGGGCGATCGGGCAGTAGAGCCATTGCTGGAACAGTTAGATGGTTACAATTACGGGGCAAGGGCGTATGCAATTCGAGCCTTGGCGGCGATCGCCGCTCCCTGTGCCTTAGCAGTGTTGCTGGACGCTGCCGCAACTGATTTTGCACCTAGTGTTCGGCGGGCAGCCACGAAAGGGTTAGGACATTTGCGGTGGCACTTGCTTGCTACAGAAGCACAACTCTCGGCTCAAGCTCAAGCCCTTGATGTCTTGTTGCAGGTATCAGAAGATCCAGATTGGGCGATTCGATATGCCGCAGTGGTCGGGTTACAGGCATTGGGCAAGACGGCAATTGAACCCGCAACTCGACGAGCCATCCGCGATCGCCTGAATACCCTTGCCCAAATGGATCCAGATTTGGCAACCCAGGCACGGGCAACGCTAGCACGCGATCGCCTGAGTCAAAACTCCAATCCCCAGTTGACAGTTTGCTGTTAAACAAAATCTCTCTTTGTCCTCTTAACCGAGTTGATTACTATGCCAATTCCTCTCCTCGAAACCAGCCTTAAAACTCAGAACCAGCGCGTTGCTGGATACGATGTTCTCGATGAAGACGATCCTCAAATTTATCGCCTGCGAGATGCGGTATCAGATACTGATGTGAGTGATTTGATTTGGGCTGCCTACCGTCAAGTCTTTAGTGAACATCTGATTCTAGAAAGCTATCGTCAACCTGCTTTGGAATCTCAACTCCGCAACCGAGCTATTTCTGTGCGGGAGTTTGTGCGCGGTTTGGGTAAATCTGATGTGTTCCGGCGGGAAGTTGCCGATACCAACTCTAACTACCGCCTGGTAGATATCATTTTGAAGCGGTTTCTGGGTCGCGCCAGTTACGGCAGAGACGAAGAGATTGCTCAATCGATCGTGATTGCCACGAAAGGGCTGCATGGTTTCATTGATGCCGTTGTGGATAGCGATGAATACCAGCAGAACTTTGGCGATGACATTGTGCCCTACCAGCGTCGCCGCATGGAAGGTCGCCCCTTCAACCTGGTAAACCCCCGCTACGGCGAATACTGGCGTGGTCGTTTGTTCCAATTGGGCATGACCCGCTCCTACTATCAAGTGCGGACGTATCAATCTGGTGCCCTCGATCGTCAGGTGATTCGGCAAGCCATTCCGGCTCAATTTTTGTCGATGGCAGGCGGAATCCTAACCCCTCAACTGGATTCTCAACGCCATGTGGCTCGTTCAACCTCCAGCGCCATTAAAGTTCCCGACATGACTCGGCAAGATGCCAAACCCTCTGTGAAACCTGTTGCCGTGTCTTTGCCCTATCGCTACATTCCCAGCGATCCCAGAGTTTAACCTCGTCTCCATCCGTTCACCCTATTCACCGAATCCTTCTATGTCGATCCCTCTTCTGGCATATAGCCCCAGTTCCCAAAACCAGCGTGTTTCCGGTTACGAAGTCCCCGGTGAAGACACGCCCTACACTTATCGATTGGAAGATTGCGCCGATTTGAGTGATATTGAAGAACTCATTTGGGCGGCTTACCGTCAGGTTTTTAGCGAACACGTCATTCTTAAAAGCAGCCGCCAATCCAATTTAGAATCCCAATTGCGGAATCGGGCGATTACTGTGCGGGATTTTGTACGGGGCTTGGCAAAGTCTGACACGTTCCGCAAGTTGGTCATCGAAACGAATTCTAACTACCGCGTGGTGGAGTTGAGCCTAAAGCGGTTGCTGGGTCGTGCTCCTTACAACAAAGATGAGGAACTCGCCTGGTCCATTAAGATTGCAACCTTGGGCTGGGATAAGTTTGTGGATACGTTGCTGGATAGCGAAGAGTATACACAGGCGTTCGGGGACAATACCGTTCCTTACCAGCGCCGCCGGTTTAAGGATCGCCCTTTTAACCTGGTGACTCCTCGCTATGGGGCTTACTGGCGGGACAAGTTGGAAGAATCCCGCTACAAGTGGGGCGATATTCGCAACTTCCTGGATATGGCACGATCGGCAAGTATTACGCCCACTCAAACCGTCACCGTGAGAACCGAGAATATCAAAATTCCGGATACGACTCGGAGCGCACCTCCTGCTGGAGTGCCAGTTTCTATCAATACGGCTTCCAGTTTCCCTGTGCGTTAGACGGAAGACCATGCCTGTATGGGCAGGTTTAGCAAAGAATGACTAGCTAATAGTAGGAACTTTGGCAAAACTTGCCCTAACCACAAGAGGTTTTTTGAATATCTGAAAGCTAGCCTGTTAGTAATTGGGAAGGGATTGATTCATAGGCTTGTGCAGGTAGCTTTCTAATCTTTACTAAAGGAGAGATTTAGCATGGCATTGCCCTTGTTTGAATACAATCCCACAACTCAGGATCAACGAGTTGCTAGTTTTGGTTCAGCAGATCTTAATGAAGATAGTTTGTTTACTTATCGTCTGGAAGATGCCCAATCTCCTGGCGAGATAGATGAATTGATTTGGGCTGCTTACCGCCAGGTGTTTAATGAGCAGGAAATTCTTCAGTTTAATCGTCAAATCACTCTGGAAACTCAACTTAAAAATCGGGTGATCACCGTTCGCGATTTTATTCGAGGCTTGGCAAAATCAAAGCGATTTTATCAACTGGTTGTAGAACCCAATAACAATTATCGTTTAGTGGAACTCAGCCTGAAGCGATTGTTGGGTCGATCGCCCTACAGCGAAGAAGAAAAAATTGCCTGGTCGGTTCAAATTGCAGCGTTGGGATGGGAGAAGTTTGTAGACACACTAATTGCCAGTGAGGAATATACTCGCTGGTTTGGTGATAACACGGTGCCTTATCAACGCAAACGCTTGACTGAGCGCCCCTACAGCTTTACCCCTCGCTATGGCGCAGATTATCGGGACAAATTGCCTCAGCCTCGTCCCTACGTTCCGGTTGCCCAATTCACCCCTATGTTTGAGCAATTTGAACCGTTTACCTGGGAAAAATTTGTGCAGCGATCTCGCTGGTCATCGGTTGCAGGTCTATCTATTCTAGGTGCAGGATTGCTCGTAATTCTGCTGGCGATTTCTGCGGCGGGAAATGCAGCAGGTTAGGTTGAAAATGCTCAAGTTTCGTCCCTTTCACGGGATAATGGAGCAAGGCAGTTTTCAGCCGTTTTTTGACAAGCCATTTCGTTAGATTTCAATCCTGCTTTTGAAACTCTAACTTTTGTTGTTCGATCGCACTTTGCAAGTCATTTTTTGTTCGTTACATACTAGGGAGACTCTGGCATGGCTCTGCCTTTGCTTGACTACAAACCAACCACTCAAAATCATCGAGTTCGCAGCTTTGGAACTGCGGATCTGAACGAAGATACGCCTTACATCTATCGGATCGAAGATCTTTCTTCGGAGACTGATTTTCAGTCGTTGATCTTTGCAGCTTACCGGCAAGTGTTCAGCGAACATGAGACGCTGAAATTTAACCGGCAAATCACCCTGGAAACTCGTTTGAAGAATGGTTCCATTACTGTTCGCGATTTCATTCGGGAATTGACAAAAACTGAGCGTTTCTACCGCACGGTTGTTGAAGTCAACACCAACTATCGTTTAGTGCAAATTTGCCTCAAGCGGTTGCTGGGTCGTGATTCCTACAACCAGGATGAAGAGATCGCCTGGTCGATCGTGATTGCCACCAAGGGCTTCTACGGCTTTGTAGACGCTCTGGTAGACAGCGACGAATACACCCAGGCATTTGGTGATAACACTGTGCCTTATCAGCGCAAGCGTATGGAAGGTCGTCCCTTTAACCTGGTGACTCCTCGCTACGGCGAAGAAGCCTATCGTGACAGCTACGGCACCACCAAGTACGATTGGCGCTTCACGATTGAGAAGTTCTACACCAAGAAGTTCCAGGAGCGTCAATTGCCCGAAGGCGATCCTCGGCGCTTTGCTGGGGTGGCTGCAGCCCTCAACGCAAAAGGTAACTATGCTCAAGGACTGCGAGCATCGGATGTGGATTACTTGAACAAAGTGCCTCGCCGTCGGTAGAAATCAGGCTTCAAACTCTAAGGCGATTTCCAGAAAAGAGTTTACCTTTCGACTTTGCTCAAGGTGCAAGCTGGTTGAGCGGAGCCGAAGATAGCGGGTAGATTATTTACCAGAAATCTCCTAAGTTCTAGAAGATTAGCAATTGGCTGGGTTTGGTTGTTGGTTGCAGGGCGGTGCTCGTTCGCAAACAGAAACCAAATCCAGTTAGTTCTTTAAAGGTGAGTTTTAAGTGATCGGCTTTCTGCGATCGCTCATTTTGTAAGAGGGGAATCACCCATTGATAAAACGGCTATGAGTAGAAATGACAATCCCAATCGACAGCGAGACCATCAAGCCAATGAGCGCACCTTTTTAGCCTGGTTACGAACTGCGGTGGCATTGATTGCATTTGGATTTGCGATCGCTCGTTTTGGGTTATTTACTCAGCAACTCCAGGTTGCCATCATGAATGAGTCTTCCCCGCATCATCCCGTATTTAATTCACAAAATCTTGGGCTGATTCTGGTGGTATTTGGGATTGGGTCAATGGCAGTTGCCGCTTGGCGTTATAACAAGGTGTATCAACAAATTGAACGGGGTGATTTTAAGCCCGATCGGTTTGTAGTCTGGCTCATGACTGCTATTGTCATGGTGCTGGGACTTCTTAGTATTCCCCTCCTGATTGGGCGAGACGTGTCACCCAATAAACCATCCCCTTCCCTGCGATATCAGAACAAATGACTGAATCCATGAAACCAGTTGAAATTTACACAGATGGTGCCTGCCTGGGAAATCCGGGACCGGGCGGATACGGTGTAGTCTTACTTTTTGGCGATCATCGCAAAGAATTGTCGGGAGGCTATCGTCTGACAACCAACAACCGCATGGAAATGATGGCAACGATCGTCGGTTTGCGATCGCTGAATCAACCTTGCTCGGTCACGCTTTATACCGACTCGCAGTATGTTGTGAATGCCATCAGCAAAGGGTGGGCGAAGAAGTGGCAAGCCAACGACTGGAAGCGGAACAAAACTGAAAAAGCTGTGAATCCGGATTTGTGGGAGCAGTTGTTAGCCCTGTGTGAGCAACATGATGTCACCTTTAAATGGGTTCGGGGACACGCTGGAAATGTTGAAAACGAACGGTGTGACCAGTTGGCAGTTGCCGCTGCAAAACAACCCGATCTGCAACCGGATCTTGGCTATGCCAAAGGAAAGTGACGGGAAGGCGGGAACTGTATCGTGAACCGCTTCAGGTTGCTGGATGGTTGGCTTCCTGGTTGTTGGCTGCAATTCCACTTCCCAGTGCCGCTTCCGTAATTTGTTGCTGAATTACTTGATGTTGGGCAGTAAAATTTTGATCACCGTACTGCTCTATGGCTAAATGAGAAGAATGGATAGCAGCGTCAAACTCCTCTAAATGGCGCAGTGCTTCAATTTGATAGTAGTGGGCATAGGACAGTATCGAGCGATTCTCACGTTCAAGCTTGAGAACTTGATTCAAGCATTGCAATGCTTCGGCAAATTGTCCCAATTGGCATAGGGCATAGCCTTTGTCTGCCAGAATATGGGTGTTGTCTGGGTGATAACGTAAGCAAATGTCAAAGGATGCGATCGCCGCCTCAAACTGCTCCAGTTGCAACAGCGTGTCACCCCGTTCATGAGCCAAATCTCCATCATTTGGGCGCAGTCGATAGGCATGGTCAAAGCTCTCCAGCGCAGACTCAAATTGTTGCAGTTTAGCGAGAGCCAGTCCTCGTTCGTGCCACAGGCGAAAGTTATTAGGGTGTTGGCTTAAGCCTCGGTCATAGACTGCAATTGCCGCCTCATACTGCTCTTTGCGCTCTAGATTTTTACCATAGCTGACCCACTGCAATGCTTGGGTAAAAGCTAATTGGTCAATATGGTCGATATCGGTCGAGTCTGCGTCTGATGCGGTAGTGGGTGGTTGCTGGCGAGTCAGTTGTTTCCCAATGAGAATGCCTAGCAGCAGTAAAGCAATGCCCCAACCGATCGTTGGAGCAGAGGATGAAAATGGGTTGGAATCTTGATGATATTCTTGCTTGATAGTGTTGAAAAATGGCTCTGTCATTGGCAGTTTTGAAGGACGTGCTGATACGTTAAAGGAGTCCCTTTAGGATCTTCAAACTAACTATTTTCGCTTCCGGACTGCCTCAGTGCGATCGCTTATTTATCGCTTTGGTCAGAACGCCATACATCCTGCACGATCGCACTGGACTTTTAGCAGATGCAGGAACGAACACTGCCGAGTGAATGGTCAAAATCACAGGCTGCGATCGCGTTCGTCCAAAACTCGACCGTACAGTGCGACAGTTGACTGATCGCCCTTCTCCTGTTGGGTGAGCCATGCCCATAGCTGATCGCCATAGCAAAAGTGCCACCATTCCTGGGGATGACGTTTGAATCCAGCTTGAGTCATCACCTGGTTGAGCCATGCTCGATGCTGGTGAAAGCGTTGCTCCGCTTGACTGGTGCTGGTGGCGTAATGGTTGGGATAGGAGCGGGGAGAAATTTCATCGATCGCCGATCCCATGTCTACTTGTTCGCCAAGTTGATTCACCAAGGTCACATCCACGGCTCCTCCGGTGCTATGAGGGGGCGGGCGCGTGGGATCGGGATCGGGAAGTGCCCAAAACTCATACACCTGTTCATACAAGTCCTGCCGCTGCCAATCGGTTAAGGCTTCCAGACTCAGCCCTCGTTGCTGAACCGTATCAGCAAAGGTGTAATCCACCATGAACTGCTGCACTGCCAGAGGACGAAAAGCATCAAAAATCAGAATGTTCCATCCTGGATGCTGTCGTTGCAGATGAGCTTGCGCCAGTAACAAGCGATCGCACACTCCCTGCCGCACCCAAAAAGGAGACTTACCGGCATAAGGTGCGCCCAGAGCTTCGTAGGGATGCGGCTGGATCAAACAAAATACGTCCTGGGGAATCGGCACTAAAGGCTCGCCGCAGTCTTGAATGGGCACCTGACGGTAAGGTTTGATCGCAGTCATTTTGTTTACAAGTGGCACTGCTCCGAAATGCAAGCAGGATAGGCAGATTGATAGGTTGAATTGCGCTTGCCGAAGAGGGTGTAGCGATGATCGCGCACCTGTTCATAAATCCGATCGCCGCTCCATTTTACTCCTGGCAGCGATCGATAGGTGGCGACAAATATATTTCCCAGGGGCAGCAAATTACCAATTTCCTCTGCCGCTGCACTACCTTGCCAGCGGTTTTCGGGTGTTTTTGCGTCTACTAAAATCATGCCCATTTCGCAATCCTGGGCAGTGATTCCCAACTGGCTCAGGTTCGCCTCATCCTGCATGGGGATATAGGTAAACAAGCAGCCTTGATCTAAAGATTCCAACAATCTGACCAAAGAGACACACAGGTTGCAGTTGCCGTCGTAGATTACGTAGTAAGCCATAGGGGTGGTGAGTGGTACCGATCGCTACAATCCATAAGCTAACTCTGACACACAATAGTCTTTTCAGGTGAAATTGCTCCAACATGGGTGAGCATCCTGCATTTGAGTGATTGATGTGCCAAATGGTAACGATCGATGTCCTTCTCTGACATGAAATCCAGGATTATTGTGTGTGGTTTAGATGCCACTGGTTACAAAATTTTTCGCTTGCTGAAACAGCAGGGCGCAAGAGTGGTTGGGATTCACAATCGTCCGTTACCCGGTGAAGGGGATGATGTAATCATTGGCGATTTGCAAGCCGCAGAAACCCTCCTGGAAGCTGGAATTCGGGATGCCCAAACCCTGGTGTTGACGGACAGCGAGGATGGCGTGAATTTGGGCGTGTTGATGCAAGCCCGTGTCCTAAATCCGCGCATCCGAATTGTTAACCGACTATTCAACACCAGCCTGGGCGAGCGGTTGGATCATACCTTGCCCGATCACATCACGATGAGTGTGGCAGCGTTGGCTGCACCGATTTTTGCCTTCTCGGCTTTGGGAAATGCGGCGATCGGGCAACTGAAGTTATTCAAGCAAACCTGGCCCATTCATCAGGTGCATATCAATGAATCCCATCCCTGGCTGGGACGATCGCTGAGTGACCTGTGGGACGATCGCGATCGGATGTTGATTTACTACTTGCCGGCTCACGGACGCATGGATCTAATCTCGGCAGTAGTCAATCAACGCACGTTAGAAGTGGGCGATCGCCTGATTGTTGGCACCAAACCCAATGTACGAACTGCCCCCCAGCGATCGCTCGCGCAACAATTCACCAAACTGGCACGCGGGTTTAAATATCTGCGGCAGCATAGCCAAGCCTTACTCGGTAGCACCCTATTGCTACTGATTATTGTGCTGCTCTCAGCCCTGATCTACCTCTCCTCCACGCTGGACAAATCCCTGATCGATGCCCTGTACTTTTCAGTCAGCATGATTACGGGTGCAGGAGACAGTCTGATCAAAGTCAACGCCGCCTCCGATAGTCTCAAAGTCTTCACCGTTTTTACCATGTTGGTGGGAGCCGCGATTATCGGCTTATCCTACGCGCTGTTAAACGACTTCATTTTGGGCACTCGGTTTGATCACTTCTGGGAAGTTGCCCGCATTCCGCACCGTAATCATTTTGTCGTGTGTGGTTTGGGCGGGTTTGGGATGCAAATTGTGCAACATCTGCATAGCTGCGGCTACGAAGTGGTGGTGATTGAAAAAGATCCCAATTGTCGATTTTTAACCACGGTGCGATCGCAAAAAATCCCCGTTGTGCAAGGCGATACAACCTTACCCACCTCCTTGAAAGCGGCAAACCTGGAACACGCCCAGGCAGTGTTAGCCGTAACCAGCAACGATGCAGTGAATCTAGAAACCGCCCTCAATGCCAAAGGGCTGAATCCCAAAGTGCCCGTCATTGTGCGTTATCAAGACCCAGAATTTGCCTGGATGGCGCAACTGGTGTTTGATTTTGAGGCAGTCTTGAGTCCGGCAGATCTGGTTGCGCCCGCCTTTGCGGCGGCTGCCCTGGGTGGACGAGTGCTAGGCAATGGCATGACGGCGGATAGCCTCTGGGTCGCAATGGCAACGATGATCACGCCTTCCCATCCTTTCTGCGGTCGGCGGGTGCAGGATACAGCAATGGCATCCGATTTTGTGCCGCTCTACCTGGAAACTCAGACTCAAACCATCCACGGTTGGAACTTGCTGGAAGTGTGCTTAAGCGCGGGCGACATTCTTTACATGACCATGCCTGCCAATCAGCTAGAAGAACTTTGGCAAACGGCAATGTTTCCCGCTAGAAGCCTTTAGAACTTTTGTCCAAACCCAAATTGGAACCGCACGTCTCCCTGGTTGCTGATGCCCAAGTCGCCCCGCAGAATGCCCAGCGGTGAGTTTACCCGGACTCCAAACCCGAAGCCCAAGCCCGTGCCTGGTTTATCCCGCACAATGCCCGGTTTGCCAAGGACATCGTCACTGCTGCCCAGATCAGAGGCAAAATCGACAAACGCCGCCCCACCAATAAAGCGATAGATGGGAAACCGATATTCCGCCGTGGCTTCGATGTAGCTGCGGGAAGAGGCGATCGCCCCTGAATCCCACCCCCGCACGGAAAACGGTCCACCTAACACAAAGGCATTGTAGGGCGGCAAATCTCCGAACCAGGTGCCCGCTTGCACGTTGAATGCCAGCGTTTCGGGCTGACTGTTGGCGGGATTGGGCGGAGTTTGGTGAGAGGCAGTGATCAGCTTGATGGGCACGAATTGGCTGTAGTTGGCTTGAAACTTGGTGCCAAGGACATTGCCCCGTCCAACCGGGAAATATTGCTCCGTGTTGACCCGAATCAGAGAGCCATCACTGGGATTGACTCGATTATTCCGGAAGTCGCGCAGTGCCGTAAACGCAAAGTTGAACAGATCATCCGTGCCGGTGCCGCTCAGAGTGAGGGGATTCCCCAGACGATCGGTGGCAAACACTTTTCCTGCACTGTCGCGGGTGCTGACGTTGGTATAGTTCAGGCTCCAATTGCCATTCCAACCATCGGCGATCGGTCGCTCCAGCCCAATTCCGCCACCCCAGCGTCGTTCCCGCACGCGATCGTCGTTTGGTAGGGTAACTTCATCCGTAAACACATTCGACAACCCCTGATTCCGAAACACGTTGGCGTTATAACCAGGCACATTCGGTTCTGTTTCCCGGTAAGGACTGACAAAGCGCCCATCAAACTGAATGTCCCGCGTCCCCAGCAGCACCGTCCCGCCAAGTTGCTGCCCCAAGCCACCAAAGTTAATATCCTGCACACTCACCGTACCGAACAGTCCCAGGGTGTCGTTGTAGCCGCCACCAAACCGGAGATCACGGGGGGGACGCTCCTGCAAGTTGTAAACCACGATCGTATTCCGCGCGTCTCCCTCAAACGTGACATTCGTTTGCTCAAAAATGCCCAAAGCTTGCAGCCGTGCTAAATCCTCTCTTGCTACCTGAACCTGAAACACTTGCCCTGGTTGCAACTTAATTTGCCGCCGCACAAAAGGGTCCTGAGTGCGGTAACGAATGGGCTTGCCGTTGGCATCCACCGCACTGCCTTCCCGGTTCACAAAGCGAATCTGGACATCGGCGATCGTTCCCTCTGCCACTTCAACTACCACAATGCCTTGGGGTGTGGGTTGCAGGCTAACGACTCGCGCCAGGGTAAAGCCATTCTGGGCATACCAGTCATTAATGTCTTTGACCGCCTGATTTAAACTCGTGGGAGTGATGGGTTTACCAAACTGATCCTTGAAAATGGTGTTTGCCACAGACAAACTCAGTCCTTTGGCGTTTGAAAGTTGCAATGCCTGAAGGGTGACGGGATTGGCATAAAAAGCCACACTCAAGCCTTGAGCATTGGTGCGAGTTGTCACCGTCACATTGGAGAAAAATCCTGAATTTCTCAGCGTGGCAACATCATTTTGCAACTGAGTTGCATCCGCCTGCCCACCAGGTTTGGTTTGGATAATGTCCAGTCCATACGCCTGAGTTTCGGCATCCACACCAAAAATTTGGACATCCGTTACCTGAAGCGCCACATCGGTTGTTCGGGGCGATCGCCCAGGGGGGGGGGGCTGAGTGACGGCTGGAGTGGCGGTTGGCGGGGGCACTGTCACCCGCTGCGGGGTGGCAGGTTGCGTCGAGGGCACCACCCAAATCGGCTCATTCAACGAAGCCGGAGGGGGCGGAGTGGTTTCGCTGGCAGGGCTGCGGCTGGGAGCAGGCACAACCACTGGAGTTGCGCCAGGAGATGCAGGGGCAACGGGGGGCGGCGGGGCAATTTGAGGGGAAGGCGGCGGCGGTGGGAGTTGGGCGGGGGGGGGGGCGGTTTGGGCGGTGGCAGGCGCCGGAGTTTGATTAGTGAATACGGGTTTGGTGGGCACTACGACGGATTGGTAATCCTGGTAGTACCGAGAATCCATTGGGCTGAGGGTTGAAGCAGCAGCAGTGGAATACTCCTGGGCGATCGCAGTTCTGGGAGTCGAAACTGCGATCGTCGCCAATACACCCGCTGCAATGAGAGCCAGATACAGGCGAGTAGCCGTTTGAGTCAGGGAAGAGGAATCGCTCAAGGGAGTTCAAGAGGAAACGACAGAGTAGACGCTAGCTGCTGCTTTGCGTAGCTAAATGCCAAACGTTCTAATTTGGCACCCTACATTCTGCACAGATCCTCAAAAATGGCGAAGTTTTTTTTGAAAAGTATCAATACAGTTTCGTTCCACTGAATTGACGAAAGGGTAGAAGTCGCTTGATGCTTGGGTTCTGGTCTCCTACTCCATCAATTTAGCGAGTACTTCTACGGCTCCATCTCCGACTGAAAACTTTATCAATTAGTGCTGAACATTCACTGAAAACTTACCTTTATTCCACTCTTTATGGTGTAAAGTCTGTTCCAATTTGCTTAAGTACGATCGCCCGTGCCCGATCGGATAGTTTCTCAAGGGAAATATTCTGGTTGTCGTCAATTAGATCCTCTTTTTGCATTAATTCAACCATCGTACGAAATAAAATTTCTTCGACTTCGATCGCTCTAGAAGATAACCATTGATGCGTTTCAGCATCGTTCGGGAATTGTTCAATACAGTTAGTCGTGTATTCTCGGAAAACCCGAACCTGACGCAACAATCTAGCAATGTAGGCAGGGCATTCACAAGCAATTACTTGGGCTGCCCGACAAATTTCTATTAAGTTCTCATCAGTTAGTTCAGTAAGTTGGATGACCTTGTCAGCGTTAAGCATCAATACTCCAGAGGCGTTGAGAGTAAACCTATCTTAGTAAACCCTGCTATTTCACTTTTTTAACAGAAACAATTCTAGAGGTCTCTCTATCTTTTGATAGTTGTAAATGCGTAGAATTCCTTATCTGCTTGTATCTTATTTATTACTGTGTTTTTAGCGGAGAAGAGATGAAGGCAGTATTCATGACTGCGCCCGGTGAGCCAGAACTTTTGAGTTATGCAGAGGGCAATCCACCAAAAATCGACCAGGAACGAGAGTTACTGATCCGTTTGAAGGCAGCAGGAATTAATCCAATTGATACCAAGTTACGCCAGCGCGGGACTTTTTTCCCAGACAAAATGCCCGCCATCTTAGGCTGCGATGGAGCAGGCATTGTGGACGCGGTGGGACGCGGGGTGCAGCGGTTTCGTCCAGGAGATGAGGTGTATTTTTGTAACGGTGGGTTGGGCGATCATCCCGGCACCTATGCGGAGTGGGCGATCGCGGATGAACGATTGGTTGCCCCCAAACCCCGAAGCTTGAGTTTTCCAGAAGCGGCGGCGGCTCCCCTGGTGTTGATTACTGCCTGGGAAGCGCTTTACGATCGAGCACGCTTGCAAGCAGGGCAAAAAGTCTTGATCCATGCGGGTGCTGGAGGTGTTGGGCACGTCGCGCTTCAGTTAGCAAAGTTACAAGGAGCGATCGTTGCCACAACCATCAGTTCGCCCACTAAGGCAGAATTTGTGCGCCAGTTGGGAGCAGAATTCGTCATCAACTATCAGCAAACGGATTTTGTCGAGGCGATTTTGGATTGGACTGAGGGCGCAGGCGTGGACGTGGCGTTTGATACGGTTGGTGGCGCAACCCTGGGCAAAAGCTTCGATGCCGTGCAAATTTATGGAGATGTGGTCACGATTTTGGAGGCAGCCCCATCCACCAACTGGAAAACCGCTCGGACTCGTAACCAGCGCATTAGCTTTGAATTGATGCTGACTCCCATGCTAAAAGGCTTGATGGAGGAACAAATAGCTCAGGCAAAAATTTTGGAGCAGTGCGCCCGTTTGATTGATGCGGGAACGCTGAAAATTCATTGCGATCGCACGTTTCCTTTGGCTCAAGCTGCACAAGCCCATCGCACCCTGGAAGCAGGAGGATTTTTGGGAAAACTGGCGCTAGAGATCAGTTAAGGACTGGCTTGGCGACGACGTTGAACTTCCGACCCCGTAATCTCAAGCTGGCAGATTGTTGAGCTAAAGTCACAGGTATATAAGGCAACGGGTAAACGATCGGGGCTGTCGTATACTCGCGTGTTGTAGCCATACCCACGGGCGATCGCGCTAAATTTGCGGACAAATTCATAGCGCTGGAGATAATCCAACAGGCTCCACTCCTGCCGATTCACCAACAAGTCTACCAACCCTGCTTGCCCCCCCTGACCCGGATAAGCAATCCATTCTTGAATGAACTTGCCACCAAATTGATCCAGATCTGCCAGTTGATCTCGGATCCACCACAGGCTAGGAGTAGATAGGCGCACGGAAGACGGAGTGCGGGATGTGACGACTCCCACCAGCGGTTTGCCCGCCAACAGCGCCTTTAAATCGGGAGAAGGCTGATTTTTCAAGGGCAATCTAGAATCTTTTGGAGGGGCTGTGCCCTGAGCCACAACGGGCGATCGTGGTTCACCTGCTTCAGTCATAGCCGCTATAGCCAGCGCAATCATCGCCGCTGCTGGTAAGACGAGCCATTGCCCCCAACGAAATAAATGTGCTTTAAGTTGAACAATCTTCACAACATATACCGCCGATCTTGCCATTCTGGACTTTGGCTCACCTGACTACCTCGCTTACTCCAGGTAATTTCTCCTCGTGCCGTGCGAATCAACTCACGCTCTACGATATCCACTAAATTCTGCCAGGATAAATCATTGGCGTGAAGTAGTTCTTTCAATTCTTGCAATGCCTGGTTTGCGTGGCGATCGCCATCTTGCTCCAGGGGTACTGTTGAACGAATGGGATCTTGCTGTACCGCCGCCAGAGCTTGCCGCACTGCCAAGCCAATTTGCTTTGCCATATCCCGATTCGCCTTTGTTCGCTGCTGTTGCCAACCCCGCTCACTTGTGGCATACAGCGGTGGCAGTCGGTTCAGAGCGTAGGCAGTCACTTCTGTTTTGTTGATATATTGAGCAACTTTTGTGGGCAACAGCTTGACTTGCTGCTCAACCTCTTCAACGACCAGCGGTTCCATAACGTTCTTGTAGATTTGAGCAGGTTGTAGGGCTGGCATAACTAAATCCTAATTTCTAGAACTATCGGCAGTAGAAAAAAGCCGAAAAACGGTTTGATTTTAGAAGTCTGCGTACTACCCTGATGTGCAAAAAATCTAACTCAATCGTGAATTATAGCGTTGTCACAAAACTTAGTACAAAACCAGTTGCTTTCTCATCAAGCGACTACACCTTAAATGGATGTCAAACGGATGGCTTAAACCCAGGAGGGTAGCCACATCAGTTGTTTGAATTGCTCCGATGAGACAGGTAATCCAAGATAAATCGGAAGCCAGTAAAGAAACGCAATTCCCACAGATAGAAAAATAGCAAGGCTGATGTAGCGCAGGTTTGGTTGATCGATCCGGAGCCAGCGATCGATCAACCAGGCAAGTGCCAGGGATGCAAAAACTAACGCCCCCATGTAGTGATAGAGAAAAAGACAGCGCGTGACTCGCACCCAGGGCAACAGATTAGCCAGATAATTCACTCCCAGAAATAGAACAAGCCATTGCTCGGCGGCACTCAGCCCCCAAGTGGCAGCAAACTCTTGCAGCGACAAGGAACGATCGCGATGCGGCTGCCACTGTCCCACAAGTTGCACCACAAAGCCAACCAGCAGCAGCAGCACGATCGCAATGGCGATAGTTGAGAACCACCAGAGAAAAGGATTGCCGATCGCGTGCACATCGTAAATCACCTTTTCCGCCGTCGTGGGTGGCAAAACTTGCTCAGTCGGCACCGGATCGCCTTTGCCTGTCACCCGATAAAAATAAGCCACCGGTCGCCACATCACCAGCCAGCTATACCAATTTGAGCAATAAGGATGAACATCGGGACCACTCCCAACCCGGTTGTGGTAGCTCAAAATTTCCTGCTGGAGTGTCCAAAAGTCGAGCCAATAGCCCTGTTTGGCGTTCAATTTGAGATGGGGAATCCAGGTGAGGGCGTAGGTCAGAAAAGGGATGGCTCCCAGATACAAGCCCATTTGCCACCAACGACGCTGCACCATGCGCTGCAATGGGCTGTATTGTCCTGCGATCGAGGTAGAAACAGGCGTAAAACTCTCCAAATCTTCGCTCGACATCTGGCGGAGTCGCCTATTCTGAAATCGCTGTTGCCAGCCCAGAACTTGCGAAATTGCCCACATCCCATAGGCACCCAACAAAAACCACAGCCCATTCCATTTAATTGCCACCGATAAGCCAAACCCCATTCCCGCCAACACTAACCACCCCGATCGTTGCAGCGCTGGGGCTTCCTGAACCGCATCGTTTTGAGACTGACAATCCAACGCCAGCAACAAAAACCACCATCCCAGCAAGCCAAAAATAATCAGGTAAACATTATTCAGGGCATAGCGAGATTCCACCAAAAATATGCCATCCCAGGCTGACAGGACGGCGGCGATCAAGGCATAGCTGCGTCGTCGGAGCAACTGGTAAGCAATGCCAGCAATCACCAGCGGCAGGAAAGATCCCGTCAAAGCATTCAACCAGCGATAGGTCCAGGGCGCATACAAACCGCCTGTTAACCCATTTTTTACAGTTTGTCCAAAAGGCATCTGGTTGCCCAACCACATCCCGATCGCGATGATGTATTTACTTAGAGGCGGATGCCCATCAAAAAAAGGAGTCTGGCTCAAGTAGTTGTGGGCAAACTTGGCGTAGTACACCTCATCAAACACCAGGCTATTAAAGCGATCAATGCCCCAAAAGCGCATTCCCAGAGCAAACAACCAGATTCCCACCAGGCTCACACCAAACCAGGGAAACCGAAACTCAGATGGCTGCTTGAATAAATTCACAAGACGGTATCCACTGCTCGAAAACATCACTCTTCATTATGCCGCCTGTATTCCCAACCCCTCTCTCCCCAACCCCGTTCGGCTGAGCGCTCCCGTCGAAACCCAACCCCTCACGCCCCATGCCCCAACCCCCCACAAAAACTTCAATCACCATCCCCTCAGGCTTAGGCTAGAATAAAAGTGTCAAATTTGTAGAACCCTTTTCGCCTTCTATGCAGCTTTTTAATGTCAAGTCAGGTAGAACTTAGGAGCATTTCCCTTTGATGCGTGAATCCCGAATGAAATTGGATTCCAGTTCTATGAGTGATGCCAAGCATCCCCAAGCTGCCTGCGAACGAGATAATCAAGCCTTTCCAATTGCCTCAGCGAGTGAGCCGTACCATGAAGAGTTTTTCGATCGCCCACGAGTTTTAACCTGGCTGGAAGCAAACGTTCCCCCCAAGCGACTTCACCATATTCTGCGAGTGGAGGAGATGGCGGTAGCCCTGGCGAACCATCATCGTTTGGATGTGAGCCGTGCAGCTCAAGCGGGATTGATGCACGATTTAGCCAAATGCTTCAAACCCAAGCACCTGTTGCAACTGGCGTGGGAGCATAGCATTCCCATCGACTCAGTATTTGAAGCGAATCCTCACTTGCTGCATGCGGATGTGGGTGCGATCGTGGCACGCAACGAGTTTGGCATTCAGGATGAGGAAGTCTTGGCGGCAATTCGCAATCACACCCTCGGTTCTGCCGGAATGAGTTCCCTCAGTTGTGTGGTTTTTCTAGCGGATACTTTGGAACCGGGACGGGGGGACTCGTCGGAATTGCAAGCCTTACGACAGGTTTGCTGGCAGGATTTGCATCAAGCCGTGTGGTTAACCAGTGAATATACCTTGAGATATTTGTTTGAAAGTAAAAGCTTGATTCATCCGCGTGCATTGTTGACCCGAAATTGGGCAATGCAAGTTGTCATGAATGTGTCTAAAGCCTCTTGAAATAGTTTTCTTTTGCTGGTCGTATGAACTGTATATGGAGTGAAAAAGATGAATCCACCCCATCCCCTAACCTAAGTTCACTGTTCATTTCGTTTAGGACTCTCTATCAACTCGTTAAGGAATAAATTACTGAATGCAAAATCTCTCGACAATAACTTCATCCTCTCCGGTCACTGCTTCTAGTGCGCCCAATCCCACTGTAGATACCAGCCTTGAACTTGCCCTGAGCGCAATTCAAGCAGCCGACGATCGCAAAGGTGGCGACATCGTCCTACTGCGGGTTACAGAAGTTTCCCTGTTGGCAGATTATTTTGTCGTGGTCACAGGTTACTCGAAGGTGCAGGTGCGCGCGATCGCCAATGCCGTTGCCGACAAGGTACAGGATGAATGTCTCCGTGCTCCTCTCCATACGGAAGGAATGGCGGAATCCACTTGGGTATTGCAAGACTATGGCGATGTGATCGTTCACGTTTTGATGCCTCAGGAGCGAGAATTCTATAATCTGGAAGCTTTTTGGGGACACGCGGAACGAGTCGATTATCGTCCGTTGCTGAAACAAACCCAGAGGGTGTAAGAGGGTTGTGAAGTAAGTTTTGCAACCAAGGGTGGGTTTAGGAATAAGGCGATTTCCAGAAAAGCGTTTACCTTTCGACTTCGCTCAAGGTGCAAGCTGCCTGAGCGGAGTCGAAGATAGCGAGTAGATTGTTTACCAGAAATCTCCTGAGTCGTGTAAGTTTGCGAAAAACTGGCTAAATCCATCCCGACTCAAAGGCAGATGTGGGAGGATGAAAACCGAAGAAATTTTGATTCCGCTGCATGAGCTATCCCGCTTCTCCCGCCAATTCGTCCGCCTCTTTAATTTCGCCGGAATTAACCGTTTTCCCGCCTCCAACACCGCTGAAGTTGGGAGTCATGGCATCCGGCAGTGGCACCAATTTTGAGGCGATCGCTCAAGCTATTGCGGATCAACAACTTCATGCCCAGGTTCAAGTTGTGATTTACAACAATCCGGGGGCAAAAGTAGCGGCTCGTGCCGAGCGATGGGGCATTCCGACCGTGCTACTCAACCATCGAGACTTTGCCAACCGGGAAGCCCTGGATAGAGCGATCGTTGAAACTCTGCGACAGCATGATGTGGACTGGGTAATCATGGCGGGTTGGATGCGAATTGTTACCTCGGTGCTGATTGATGCCTTTCCCGATCGGGTGATTAATATTCATCCGAGCCTGTTGCCCAGTTTCAAAGGGGCACACGCCATTGAGCAAGCTTTCAAGGCGGGTGTAAAAATTACTGGTTGTACGGTACATCTGGTGCGCCTGGAAGTCGATAGCGGTCCAATTTTGATGCAGGCAGCGGTTCCCATTTTGCCGGACGACACTGTGGAAACGTTGCAAGCTCGAATTCAAGTCCAGGAACATCGAATTTTTCCTCCAGCGATCGCGATCGCCGCAACACTTCAGCACAACTTGAAAAAAACCTCAGAGGTGTAAGTCTCATTACTTGATCATGATCTGCAATTTGGGGTTAAGCCTCCAAGGTGTGCGTAGGTTCGGATCAATTTATTGCGGTTTCAGCAGGGTCACTTTCAGCGTGAAATTACCGCCCGACGCTTCGCCGAACGATCGCACCCGCACAATGTACGTTCCCGTTTTAGCCACACGCGCAAATAGCAGCGAATTGGTGCTGCCATCTGGTCCATCATCGTTCTCGGCGATTGTGGTGCCATCCGCCGCAATCAAGTAAAGGATCGAATCAAAGTTTTCAGAGGAAACCTCCATCGTGACCTGATTGCCTGCCTGGAGTTGCACGGTGTAATCTCGCGCAAAACCGCCCTGCCCCGTGGGAATGTCATTCCGCGTCAGTTTGTCATTAATACTCTTTCCAGGCGTAATGGCGATCGGGCTATAGACGCGAGTTTGAGCCACCGCCACCGCAGCCCCCACCATCCACACCCCCACATACCCGCACACCCCCACAACCCACGATCGCTGCCTTTGTCTCATCACTTCACCTTTGCCAGTGCCGCCTCTAACTCTGCCAGAGATACCGCTCCTGCCAATGTCTCTCCATTCATCAGAAAGAAGGGCGTACCATCAATTCCCAACGCTTCCGCCATTGCTAAATCTTGTTGAATCTCGGTGTTCGCAGCTTGACTGGCACGATCGCGATCGAATTTCTGCACATCCAATCCCAAAGACTTCGCCGTTTCTTGATACAGCGTTTCTCCCAACTGCTTTTGATTGTTAAACAGCGCATCATGAAATTCCCAAAACTTGCCCTGTTGCTTCGCAGCCCAAGCCGCCTTAGCCGCAGGAAGCGCCTCCGGATGAATTGAGGTTAAGGGCAAATGCTTGTAAACCAGCGTGACAGAGCTACCATGCTTCTCCATAAATTGCTTCAGCGTGGTATTGGCTCTGGCGCAGTAGGGACACTGAAAATCAGAAAACTCCACCAAAACTACTTTGCCATTCTTTGCACCCTTGGTTGGAGAGGCACCAATCACAGCAGTAGGATTGGCTTTTGCCTGGTTCAAAACAGATTGCCGAGCTTGCTGCTCTTGCCGCCGTTGCTGTTGTTGGTAAGCCTGCACCGCTTCTAGAATCACCTCTGGATTCTCGCGGATGATTTGCAAAACCTGCTCCTTCAATTGCGGTGAGACTTCTGCGGCTCCTGCGTGTTCGGGCAACCAGCGGCTACCTACTACCAATCCAGCCACAATCAACAGCAGGGCTGGTAAACGCTGGAGATTCTTTTGGAGATTCTTTTTGCCAATCGGTCTAACGGCATTTGTCCATGCACGATTCCAACTCATGACCCTGTACTCCTCAACACGTCTTCATCTTTATTCCTTGCCGTTATCGCCCCTATTCTGTCATAGAGATGAAACAACTGTGGGTTTAAGATGGCGAATCGGACTATCAGGTTCCTGAATGAATTTTGTCACTGGTCACTGGTCACTGGAGATTTCTAACGGACGCGATGTGCGACTATTTTGCCCTCACCTCCCCAACCCTCCTCTCCCAAATCTGGGTGAGGAGGGAGTTTAACTCCTTTCTGGCTCCCTTCTCTCAAGGTTGGGAGAAGGGCTGGGGATGAGGGCAGATGCAGAGTATG
>JANRIN010000062.1:0-4769 GCA_033764965.1 Leptolyngbyaceae cyanobacterium bins.302
ACAGCATTGAAGGATGTAGAGGGCGCGATCGTCGATTATTCAGAAGCCATTCGCCTCAATCCAACATTGGCAGAAGCTTACCTGAATCGAGGACGATTACATCTGGAAACTGGAAATCGACAGGCAACTTTAACCGATTGGCAACAGGCAGCAAAATTGTTTGAAGAACGGGGCGATCTCGATCGTTATCAGCAAATGCAAGACGCTATTGAACAGCTACAGCAGGGTGGCAAGTAGCAAAGCCTTTACGATACAATAACCCGCGATTGAGTTGCTGGTCTTCCTATGAAGTTGGGTACTCTAACGCTCCCAGGTGAGTGAAAATGTAAGTGCCAGGGCGCAATTGCCTCCTGGAAAATGATCGAGGAACGAATTGATTCGGAGCAAAAGCTTCAAAGTTTCTAATCGAGATTCTGCGAAAATGCTGTTTGTGGAACTGTAGTAATGTTCTAGGTCTCACCACAAAACTGTTATGACGAACCAACCAGGATTTTTGGGCAGAATGTTGGCGCTAGCACAAGGCGAAGTTTCGGCTGAAATGTTAGAAGCCTACCGACGTGCAGGCAACAGCGTTCATGACTTGCTTCATCAGGTTGAGGCACAGCGGCTCGATCGCAAAATTCAAGGGCTAAATCCTTGGACTGTGCCGCCTGCACTGCAAGCACAACTGCTCTGCACCTGGAATGCGTTCGCGCTGCAAACCTTGGGAAATGAGTTTTTAGAAGCAGACTATCAGTCCAATCCAGCCACAGTCGGTTATGTACCGCCTAAAACTGCCGAACAAATTCTCGCCTTTTATACTCAGGTCGAGGGCTGGCTCAGTCGGGCGCGACAAGCTCAAAGCAACCCTAATTACGGGTTGGATGTACAGGTTCCGGCAGAATTACCAAACTGGAGCAATGTAGAACCCTGCCCCCGACCTCACCTGGAAGGAATGCGGGCAGCAGCGCGATCGATGCGAAATCATACCGAAGCGGCGATGGCTGTGTTTGAGTCAGAAGAGTTGCCTGCTGACAAACAATCGATCGTAGCGCGACTGCGACAGATGCAGGCAGAAGCGATGACCAAAGCTGACTATGCTGAACAGCTTTGGGGCGATCGCATTTCTGAAACGCCACATGAGCAAATTGAAGCCTACGCCAAAAACGCGATCGAGGGTTACTATCGCCTTGGTCAACTTTTAGCAATGCCTCAACTTGTTGAACTGTTGGCGATGCAGACACCGCGTCGTCCAGCTCAGAGTGCTACATCACCCGTGCAGATGAACTGCAATCTCTCACTACCCGGACAAGCCAGATTTGACCCCTGGTGCTTGACTGACCCCTCAAGCCGTGAGCGATGGAAGCGTGACCCGGAGGCGATCGAAGCGATTGAAGAACTGTGGAAACATGATCCTGAGCCAAATCGAACTTTGGCAATTCAAGCAGAGATCAACGCTGCTTTTAACCGGGGCGAGATCGCCTACGCAACTGATCGATCAGGCAAGCAGTTTGGACACTTCTACTGCTGTCCCTGGGCACCTATCTATGTGGTTAAATATCCTGTAACGATTGCAGGTCGGCGGCTCCGCACCTTACAGGAATTTACATTTGTTGTCGATGCAGACGAAGTGCTAGAGGGGGGAGAGTTTGAACGCCAAATTCTGGTTAGTTCTTTTCAGCCCACGAGGGAAGTCGGCTACTGCAATCCCCACGAAGGACGCGATCATTAGTGAGGAGTGAGATACATTTATTAGGACAGCAGTTGTAGCAACAATAGGTTTGTTGAAATCAATTTTGGGTCGTGCGATCGAGTTCTTGGTCTGCCCAGGAGAGCGGGTCTTCTAGAGGTTCCAAATGGGTCATGACATGAGTTCCTGGTAAGGCGCTGTTAATTGCAAGCTCAATCTCCTCACACACATCATGACCTTGTTTTATTGTCCACGCTCCTGGAACTCTCAGGTTTAGACTAACGACAGCCTGAAATTACCCACCCCCTTGATGGAAGTGAGAAACCTGGAACAAGTCAAAGGATTCAGCAATTAAGCAGACTTTTTCGCCCCTGCTTTGGGTTTTCGGAATCGTTTTTTGACGGTTGGATAGCGAGTACGACGGGAACGGGTTTGACCGGGAGTCCAACCGGGAGACTTTCCGCGAGGTTTGGGTTGAGGGGCAGGGGTGCCAATCACGGCTAAAACGGCTGCAAAGGCATTACGCCTTTGTATAGCAATGGAGAAATTTTGGTCGCTAAGGCTGAAAGTCAGACTAGCGTAGACTTCTGAATGGTCTTTCCTTGCCAATGTGCTCGATCTCGAAGTGGTACTTTCCGTAAACATTGATATGGGCATGACGGGTGGGCCATAAATGCATTAGGTGTTCGTCCTTCACGCGTTGTTCCTGCTGCTGAAGCTGCTGCACAACTTTTTCCATGTACACAGCATTCCAAATGATGATCGCGTTTGTGACAAGGTTGAGACAGCCCACCTGATTGCGAAGCTGTTCATCGGTCTGCCCGCGAACTTCACCCTGGTTGGCGTAATAGAGGTGAGATCGCAAACTATGCAAAGCCTCCCCTTTATTCAGTTGTCGATTGATTCTGCGACGGTTGGTTTCATCGGCATACCAGCGCAAAATGTGAATGGTCTTAATCAACCTGCCATACTCTTGCAAGGCACGGGTTAACGGATGCTGTCTTGGATAGGCTTGCAGCTTTTGTACAATCAATGACGCTGTGACCCGTCCTGTTTTGAGAGACCCTGCCAAGCGCAACATCTCATCCCAATGGGTCAGGATGCGCTCTTTATTGATGACGCTTTGCAGATGGCTCTTCAGTTTCGGATAGGCATCTAATTGGAACTGACTGGTGCGATACAGTTCCTGGTCAGCCAGATCGCGAATACGAGGCGAGAACTGTAACCCCAACAAGTCGAACAGCGCAAAGATCAGTTCGGTGTAGCCTGCTGTATCGGTCGTGTGTTCCAAGATGGGCAGTTCCGTTTCGTTATTGAGAATCTCATCGAGGACATAGGTGGCGTCTCGCAATGTGGTTGGAACTGGCTTGGAACCGTATTGAGAGAACTGGTCGCTGGTCCAGCTATAAAAGGTGATGCCTTTGCCGTAACCAAAGTAGCGGGGTAGTGCTCTCGCCTGACGCACGGACCCGCGCACTGGAAAGCGTTGCCCGTCTGAGGACGATAGCATCCCGCCACCCCATAAACGGCTCAAAGGCAATTGATAGTGGTAATTAACCAGGGCGGTATTTGCGTCTCGAAGGGTGTCATCCCGGATATACCAGGTATTACACCAACTCAGCTGCCGATACCCCAAATTGGCAGAGGTTGCCATTTGCTGTAGATCCAGATTGCAAGCTTGAGCCAGAAGACAGCTATAGAGGTGTAGCAAAAGGTTGGTATCCCGGCGGTGGGGACTCTGCAAATGCTCAAAGGCATCTGAAAAGTGTGTCCAGGAATCAACCTCGACTAACAAGTCGGTGATGTCCAGATTCGGTAGTCGGTTTGTCATCAGGTAAGTCAATTGATTGAGTTCGGCAGTTCGCGCCTCTGCCTCAAAAGGACTCAAAACGAGCTTGTCTTTTTCCTCTCGCAGATCCCCTTCTGCCTCATTCAACAACGCTTCCACTTGCCCAATCAGGCGCAGCAGTTCAGCCTCTCGCTCTGCCAGACGAACCGTTGCATCAATCGGAGTGCCCAGTAAAGTGACCGTTTCTTGCCGTTGCTCCTGCCATTCTTCCTTAGACATGAAGTAGCTTTCCAGGGTGCTGAAGCGGCGGCTATGGCTGAGATAGACATCGCCTGAACGCAGTTGTTGCCGTAGTATCCATAGGGCAGCAAGCTCGTAGTAGCGGCGATTGAAACCTTCTGCGTCAATGACATACGAACGCCAGGTATCTGGGATAAATTCAGTAGGAGCTGTATCTGGCAATTTGCGACGAGTTCCAGCATGGATCTCGTGAACCAGGGCGAGGGCTTGCAACAGCCCTTGATCATTGCTACGACTGTGAAATTTCAAGGTGGAAAGGAAGTGACTGGAGAATCGGCGAATGCGTGGGTAGAACTTACCAAAGTAATCGACATAGGCATCGTTTTCAGGTCGAATTAATTGTTTTGTTTCGCCCAAGGCAGTTTCTAGTTTTGCTGGTGTGATGTATTCAAACGCAGTCGTCCTGACTTTTTGATCATCTACTTCTGCATCTAACAAAATCTGTCCAATTTTGTGCAAAGTTGTTAACTTTTCATTGATTGTTTTTGTTGCTTGTAAGCGATCTGCCTCGAATGCTCGCTTTGCCGCGTTATGCAATTCCCATAACCGTTGATCAAACATCTCAATGAGATCATCGATAAAGTTGTAAAGAGACTGTTTTAGGAAAGCAATCAAAACAGGATAACGTCTGAATTGTGGTGCTCGTTTCAGGTATTGATTGGTTGCTCTAGCACCGATCTTGGCCAAATAGTTGACGCGGTTGGGGTTGAGCATATTGAGATTCCAAGCTCCCACTCCTTGTTGTTGAAGAAAGTCAATCTTCTCAAGGGTTTCGAGGATTTGCCTGGTATTATTACCCGTGGGGGTACGCTGCAACCAGGACAAGCGGGTTCGCTTTAATTCATCATCGACTTCCAACAAGTTGTCTAAAACCTGACACTGTTCCTGTTTTAGCAACGGTTGCAATGCTTGATAGATTGCTTCTTGGGCTTGTTGGCGAGCCGTTGCCACCATCTTCTCCAGGCGAGTTGTCCCAATCCGAATCATCTTGTGCTGCTGAAGGTACTGACA
>JANRIN010000067.1:0-9058 GCA_033764965.1 Leptolyngbyaceae cyanobacterium bins.302
CACTATCACAGTACGGGCAATTAGGGGAAAATAAATCCATCATCCGCTCCTGATGAATTGGCGGTTTTCAAAACACTGTAAGTTGCTCTAATGTAACAATATTAAGGCTTTATGTCTCCCCACTTAGCGGAACCAGTGCCAACAAACTATTTCTTATTCAATTTTGCCAACTGCCTTGCTAACTTCAGCCGGAGTTTCAAATTGATCATCGGGTAACTGTTCTAAAGTTGAACACACATTATCATCTGCACCACTGCGTTTTGCATGTTCAATCAGTTCCTTCTTACCCGCAGGATAATCCATCCCTTTGAGGAACTTTTGCATTTGAATTGGATTTACTTTTGTCATCGCTATACTCCTTGCATTTTCACATCTAAATGAGGTGAATAGAACTCGCCTTAGGTTACCTGTTTGCATCATGCAGAAATTATCAAAATAGATGCTCTTTCTTGCGATTGAACACACTGGTAACGACAGGTAGATCTACAGAATTATTTTGTGGTGTTACATCACACAGAGACGATCGCGGCAAAGTAATTTATTTCCAACAACAACACCTCAGATTTTTTGTCTTACCTCTGAGGAATGACGAAAGCCTGCACCCATCGACACTACAGTTGAGCCACTGGATATGTGAATGCTACTTGTTATGGAATTGAAGCGCCACGATCGCAAAATTCAAAAGCACCTGGATGCGATCGCCTCCTCCGATCCGGCTGAATCCGCTGAAGCAATGGGGTTGCAGTATATGACTGACGAAGGGGACGGAATTCGCCGCATCAAGCAAGGAGACGAGTTTAATTACATGGGACTGGATGGTGAAGTAATTACAGACTCAGACGAAATCAAACGCATTCAAAGCTTGGGAATTCCACCCGCCTGGGAAAATGTATGGATTTGTCCTGCTCCCAACGGACACTTACAAGCTACTGGGCGAGATGCCAAAGGACGCAAGCAATATCGTTATCATGTCAGGTGGCGATCGTTCCGGGATCAAACCAAGTTCACCCGTATGATTGCCTTTAGCGAAGCCATTCCCAGAATTCGCGAACGCATCGCCCATGACTTAGCCTTGTCTGGTTTGCCACGGAACAAAGTGCTGGCAACGGTGGTGCAACTGATGGAATTGACCCGCATCCGAGTTGGCAACGAAGAATACGCCAAAACTAACAAATCCTTTGGCTTGACCACCATGCGCGATCGCCATGTGAAAGTGGATGGCTCCACCATTCGCTTCAAGTTTCGCGGCAAAAGTGGAGTAGAGCACGAAATTGAGTTGAACGATCGTCGTCTGGCTCGGATTGTCAAACGTTGCCAGGATATTCCCGGACAGGAGTTGTTTCAATACATCGACGCAGACGGACAGCGGCAGTCGATCGATTCAAGCGACATCAATACTTACCTGCGCGACATTACCGGACAAGATTTTACAGCAAAAGATTTTCGCACCTGGGCAGGAACCGTATTAGCAGCCAGGGAATTACACGAAATTGGAGCTTGCGAATCGGCAACGGCAGCGAAAAAGGCGATCGTTCAAGCAGTCAAAACCGTGGCGCAACACCTGGGCAATCGTCCTGCCACTTGCCGCAAGTACTATGTTCACCCAGCAATTTTGGATGCGTTTGAGCTGGGTTCTCTGTTTGACGTGATGGCGACTCACCTGCAACAGTCCATTGAGGAATCGCCGCACCAATTGCGGTGCGAGGAACAGGCAGTGGTGCTATTGCTCAAACAACAACTAATTCAGGAAATTGCCGCATAGCGACTATAGCTTTGGTCAGAACACTTACGACAAGGAAAAGTTGCAAAGCCAATGCTGGGTAGGTGTTCTGACTCGCCTACGCCACGTTTCTCATGGCTACGGCTATAACTAAAATTGCCTAGTCCAATCTTGCCAGCGTTCCACCACCACTTTCGTTTGCGTGAAAAACTCGACTGCCTGTTGCCCCTGCCCATGTAGATCACCGAAGAAGCTGTCTTTCCAACCGCTGAAGGGAAAGAACGCCATCGGAGCCGCAACCCCAATATTGATGCCGATGTTTCCGGCTTCGGCTTCGTAGCGAAACTTACGCGCCGCCCCACCGCTGGAGGTGAACAAACACGCCATGTTGCCGTATTGCCCTTGATTGATCAACGCGATCGCGTCGTCGATCGTCTCTAGATGAATCAAGCTCAACACCGGACCAAAAATTTCCGTTTTGGCAATTTCTCCTAAGGGATCAACATTTTGCAAAATCGTGGGACGCACAAAAAAACCATGCTCATAACTGGGAATTTGCGGCTGACGACCATCCACCAAAGCGGTTGCCCCTTCGTCTATCCCTTGCTGGATCAACTGCTCAATCCGGGCTTGACTCTGAGCCGTGATCACCGGACCCATTTGCACACCCTGATCTAAGCCGTAACCCACCTGGCGAGTTGCCGCCACATCCGCGATCGCCTCTGTAAATGACTTCCTGGCTCCACCTACCGTAATCGCTACGGATGCTGCCAAACACCGCTGTCCAGCACAACCAAACGCACTGTCTGCCATAATCCGAGTCGTCATGCTGATATCTGCATCCGGCAGCACAATCACCGGATTTTTGGCACCCCCCTGGCACTGTGCCCGTTTGCCATTTGCTGCTGCCCGACTGTAAACGTATTTTGCCACTGGCGTAGAACCGACAAAACTAATTGCTCGCACCGCCGGATGATCCAGCAACGCATCCACGACTGCTTTTGCCCCATTGACCAGGTTAATCACTCCTTTAGGCAACCCAGTTTGCTCTATCAGGCGGGTGATTTTTTGTAAGGTAAGCGGCACTTTTTCCGAGGGCTTGATGACGCAGGTGTTGCCACAGGCGATCGCGTAGGGCATAAACCAAAAAGGAATCATTCCCGGAAAATTAAATGGGCAAATAATACCCACCACGCCCAACGGTTGACGAATCATAAACTCATCAATATTCCGAGCAATGTCTTCCGAGTTGTAGCCCTGCATCAACATCGGAATGCCACACGCCACTTCCACATTTTCAATGGCGCGACGTAGTTCCCCTTTGGATTCGGCAAAAGTCTTGCCACACTCCTGAGTAATTGTCGTGGCTAAGTCGTCCAGGTTTTCCTCCAGCAATGTTTTGAGTTTAAACAAGTACTGAATGCGATCGCCTGCGGGAACTCTGCGCCAGGTGGTAAACGCTTGTTGTGCGGCTTCTACTGCCTGATTCACTTCACTCGCAGACGACAACGGCACCTTGCCCAAAACTTCGATCGTGGCTGGATTGATCACCTCTAAAAAATCCAACGCGCTGGATGCAACCCACTCACCATTTACATAATTCTGCAACACAGTAGACGACCCCATTTGTTCTTACCCCTTATTCCTTACCCCTTACTCCTCATCAAACACTGGTGCCCAGATACTCGAAATCTCCAACTCCCAACCCGGCAGGAGATCGGGCACAGTGAACACATCGCCATTTCGGAGCAAGATTGGCTCCTGTCCAAGTTGATGCACTTCCACCGTTTGAATCCGCGGATCAACCAGGACTCCAACCACCGTCCCTAATGCGAGAAATTCCCGGATTTTAGCTCTCAGGCGATCGTTCGAATCGTTTGCCGAAGCTACCTCAAACATCAAGTCGGGAACGAACTGAGCAAAGCTTTGAGTGGTTCGCCGTAATCGTTCAGCTCGAATAAATGAACAATCTGGCGCACGCACGTCTTCATCGGCATTGGGTAGTACGTATCCGGCACTGGACGCGGTGATTCGTCCCAATCGGCGTGGGCGCACCCAGTTTCCTAGCTGGCGAATGATTTCCGCTGCCACTTCATCCGATTCCAGCCCAGAAGGACTCATGACCACAATCTCTCCTTCCACCAACTCCATGCGGTAATCGGGCTGCTGTTTTTGCAGTTTCTCCAGATCTTTAACCGTGAGACTCATGCTAAACTCCCATGTCACCGTTCATCTACTCGTCCTCTTTGCCACCATTATCCCTGATTGGTTCTTCTTCCTTCTCGTCTCCGGGCAGATTTCGCGATCGCTCCCAAATTGAAATAATGTAGAGGAAAATTTTCGTCTGGGAACATCAACCTGTGAGTTTCAGCCTTTTCGATTTATTCTGGATTTTTCTGATCATCTCCTCGATTCAGCCTGTGTTGCAGCGGCGTAACGTTGCATCTCGGCGAGTACAGGCACTCAAAGCCTTTGAGCAACAACGCCGCAGCCGTGTGATTCTGCTGATCCATCGTCAAGAATCGTTGAGCTTGTTAGGAATTCCCCTGTCGCGCTACATCACGATCGAAGATTCGGAGCAAATTCTCCGGGCAATCCGCCTCACGCCACCCGAAACCCCGATCGACCTGATTTTGCATACCCCGGGTGGACTCGTCCTCGCTACGGAACAAATCGCCAGAGCACTAATCCGCCATCCGGCAAAAGTCACCGTGTTTGTGCCCCACTACGCCATGAGCGGCGGCACCATGCTGGCACTCGCTGCTGATGAAATTGTGATGGATGCCAATGCGGTGTTGGGTCCCGTTGATCCCCAACTTGGCAACTTCCCTGCCGCCAGTATCATCAACGTGGTGGAACAAAAGCCGATCGACAAAATAGACGATCAGACTCTAATCATGGCGGATTTGTCTCGTAAGGCAATCAAACAAGTGCAGCGATTTGTTCGTACTTTGTTGCAGGATGCTATCCCGCAGCAAAAAGTCCCTCCTGAAAAAATCGATGCCATCATCGAAGCCTTAACCACTGGGCAAGTGACGCACGACTACCCCATCACCGTGGAAGAGGCGACAGAATTAGGCTTGCCGCTGACGGTTGGACTTCCTCGGATCATCTACGATCTGATGGAACTCTATCCCCAACCCCAGGGCGGCCGACCCAGTGTGCAATACATCCCCATGCCCTATATGCCGCGCCCGTCTCTGCCGGAACCGAAAGGACGACCTTTGCCAGAAGCCGAATCTGTTGCGGAAAGGTAGGGCTTGACCTTGGACATTTGGACGAAAACCAGTGGCACCTGGGTTAACGTCGTTGCGGTTTTGCTGGGAACCGCGATCGGACTCCTCCTGCGGAGACGATTGCCCTCCCAAATGATGCTGGTCATTACCCAAGGAGTGGGGCTGCTTACCCTGTTTCTGGGCTTCACGATGGGGGGTAATTTAACCAAAGTTCAGGCGGGCATTCTGGACGGAGTTGTGTTGGGGTTGATCACGCTGATCATTGGTGGGCTGTTGGGCGAGTGGTGGGGCATTGAAGATAAATTGACGAAGGTAGGCAATCGTCTCAAGCAGCGATTTAGTGGTGGCAGTGGTTTTACCGAAGGGTTTGTAGCTGCCACTCTACTTTTTTGTGTTGGACCCATGACCTTGTTAGGGTGCTTGAACAATGGGCTGACCGGAGATAACCGCCTGCTGCTGCTCAAGTCCACAATGGATGGGCTGGTGTCGATCGCGTTTACCAGCAGCTTTGGAGTTGGTGTGGGGTTCTCTGCCTTGCCGATTCTGATTTATCAAGGCGGACTATCCTTGCTTGCAGGATTCCTGGCTCAACTGATTCCCGACCCTGCTACCTCTCCGCCCATCCTGCTAGCCACAGGCATAGGCGGATTGATGATTGTCGGCATTGGGATTAATTTGCTTAACCTGACAAAGATTCGAGTTGCCGCATTCTTGCCTGCTCTTTTACTAGCCCCTATCCTGTATTGGATAGCAGATAAAACATAACAGGCAGAATCATCATGCTATGTACGATCGCGGCAGGATACAACCTTGCCTAACTTGCTACGTATTCACCGATCGAGGATTTCCGCTTGCGTAACTTGCTCAAGGCTTCCCGTTCAATCTGGCGTACCCGTTCCCGGCTGATGTTGAGTTGATCCCCGATCCTTGCCAGCGTCATGGACTGACCATCGTCCAACCCAAACCGCAAGGTCAACACTTGCCGCTGTTGCGGAGTCAAATCTGCCATAAGAACTTCCAGATCAGTCTTCAAGGAAGACTGAAGGGCGAATTCCTCCGGAGAGGTGCCCGTGTCTTCCAGCAATTCACCCAGTTCAGTATCCTGGTTGTCTCCCACCCGTAGATCCAAGGACAGAGGCTGACGAGCTTGCTCCAGGTAATCCCGTACTTGCTTGGGAGTTAAATCTAACTCTTGAGCCAATTCTGCGGCAGTCGCAGCCCGACCTAACCGTTGTGAGAGTTGGCGTTGAGCCTTTTTGATTTTGTTGAGCTTTTCCGTAATGTGAATGGGTAAGCGAATGGTGCGACCTTTCTCAGCGATCGCCCGTGTAATTGCCTGCCGAATCCACCAGTAGGCGTAGGTGGAGAAACGATAACCCTTGGTTGGATCAAATTTTTCCACGCCACGTTGCATTCCGATCGTGCCTTCCTGGATTAAGTCCAGCAGATCGACATTGCGCTTGGTATATTTCTTGGCAACCGAAACGACCAAACGCAAGTTTGCTTCTACCATCTTGCGCTTGGCGTAATCGCCTTCAGCAATCACCTGCCTTAATTCAGTCTTAGAAAGATGACAAGCTTGCGCCCACTCATCAAAAGTTGGAGAGTGTCCTAACTGATTCGCCAACTTATCTTTAGTGTCATTCAAAGCGACCAATCGCTGCACCTGCTTTCCGAACAAAACCTCTTGCTCGTGGGTCAACAGGGGAACACGACCAATCTCTCGCAGGTAAGTGCGAACTAAATCTGAAGAAGTCTCAGAGGTCTTCATAACGTTCGTAGGGGAGGAGGGTAATGGGAAACGTGCTTGGGGGTATTCAGCAACTACAAAGTCTAACAGGCGAAAGCGTTGAAGAGGCAAAACTCTAAGCAAGGATTACCGATTCTCGCGCACCTTCACAGGAATGGCAACCATCGCAGGTTTGGTACTGGCAGAATGTAGCTTGATAGCAGAGAACACGATCGCAGCTAGAACAACCGCATTCAGCAAATCCAGTTGGGAGAAAATTTGAGTTGTCATGGAGTTAACCTGGGATGTCACTATACTAAGGTTTACTATGTTAAGTATTGTATCATTTATGAGTTTAAAGGAACTCCCGCAGGGACGAAATCCTTTGACCCCATTGGTAGAGGTTGCGTAGCCGCTGTTTCACTCGCCATAAATTTATGTAGAGCCTAACCGGAATCCCCGTTTTCAAATGCATCCTGGACAACAAAACCAGGCAAAATTAACGATCCAAACCAGCTACAGACAGAATTGATTCAAGGGTATTTAATTGTAAACAAAATCAAGAGATTCTCAGAAAAGCTTTGTAATTTCCTAAGGTTATTGCTGCTGCTCTGGAAGCCATTCTTCCCCTCTAGCCGCTCAAACGGCTACGACCTACAGTAAAAGTGATCCTTCAGTGAGTCCTTGCATGACAAATTCTGATTCATCTCCGCAACAGACCATGATCGACACGATCGCGCAGTTGGTTGAGGTGGTTGCTCAGTTGCGATCGCCCACGGGGGGCTGTCCCTGGGATTTGGCGCAAACTCCCGAAACCTTGATTCCTTACGTGATTGAAGAAGCCTACGAAACGGTGGATGCTATTCAGCGAGGAGATCCCAAAGCAATCCGGGAAGAACTGGGGGATTTATTGTTACAGGTCGTGCTGCAAGCGCAGATCGCCAGTGAAGCAGGGCAATTTACGTTCCAGGATGTGGCACAAACCATCAGCGAAAAACTGATTCGTCGCCATCCCCATGTGTTTGGCGATGTCAAAGTTGCCACGATCGACGAACTGCACCAGAACTGGGAGCAGATTAAAGCGATAGAAAAAGGGGAAGACCCAACGGCAACCAAATCCTTGAGCCAAAAATTGAACCGGTATGCGCGATCGCTGCCGCCCTTGATGGCGAGCATGAAAATGTCTCAGAAAGCAGCAGCAGCCGGTTTTGAATGGGAGACTGTTGCAGGTGTGTGGGACAAATTTAATGAGGAATTGGCGGAATTTAAGGATGCGATCGCGGGAGACGATAAAGCCCATCAGGAATCGGAATTAGGCGATCTGTTGTTTACGATCGTCAATCTTGCTCGTTGGTATGACCTCGATCCTAACAGCGCTCTACAGGGTACTAACCAACGCTTTATTCAACGCTTGCAACTGATGGAAGCCGTCGCCGATCGTCCCCTGGAAACCTACACCCTGGCAGAACTGGAAACCCTCTGGCAGCAAGCAAAAGCAAAATTAAAAGAAAGGGAGAGGTAAGTCAGTGGGGTTGGATAACTTGAGAGATAGTCATTTGTCATCTGTCATTTGTCAGTCGTAAACAGGAGCCATTTCTCCATATTCCAGTTTGTCAGCAATGACTCTTAAGGCTAAAGCCTTGGCATGGATAACTGCCTGCTGCTCATTCTCGCCGTACGCCAAAACGCCTGGAATTTCTAGCACTTCAGCAATCCAGCGACCATCCTCTTCCTGTTCGGTTTCGATCGTGAAGTTGGTAGAAACTTGAGCACTCATGATTCTCCTGCTGTAAAAACCTAATTGCCTATTTGAGAAAGTTGACCGCCATGTTTGACCCATTCTGTCATATCGACTACTTCCTCATCACCATAATCAGCCGGAGAACCAAATTCAGCTTCGATTTCAGTCTGCTCCTCATCACTGACATAAAGCACGAGAACTTGACAGAATCGTAACCGCTCCTCCCGCAAAACTTCTCGCACACTTTCCTTAATTAGCGCTTTGAGTTCTTGAATTTTCATTTGCTTTTTCCTTTTGATCAAAGCCAAGGAACGAGAATATTAAGGTGTCTTGATCTGATCGCTTTACATGGTTTATCAAGTGCGCGATCTCACTACCTATCGAGGTGACTCGACTAATCAGCTAAAACAATTCCCTCTGAAGCCAACCAGACCTTAATATTACTCTTTTCCTGCTTGTCAACGAATTCTAGCCAAGATTCAAAAAATTATCAGTAAAGAAAGATGCGGAGCGCTAAAATTCCTATCCTCGCCGCAAGCGGACGAGGCATTACGGAATTTTCCCTGCGGGACGCACTTCCGCTACGTCACTGGCGTGGCAAGCCACGGGGAATTGACCCTCAGCGATTAAAA
>JANRIN010000071.1:0-57384 GCA_033764965.1 Leptolyngbyaceae cyanobacterium bins.302
TCGCTCAACTGAAGCAACGACTCATTTCCCATCTACGTAAGTTGCAAAAGTTACCCTCGCGAATTTGCAAGTATTTCCACCATCCGTTCATTGCTTATGCATCAAACAAGATGCAAGTTCAATTAGTGCCGGGTTAATAGCTGGATACATACTTGCGGTTGTATGCAAATCTAAAATCTCACAAACAACGGGAAGGCGAAGATAAACAAGTAAAACTTCAGGCTCAACGTTGATTGGTTTCAAGACAGCGAAGCCAGAGGAGCAAATGTAATTATTTTGCTCAGGTTCAATTAATGCAGTGAGCCTTCTAATGGGTCGAACGGTTGAAGTAATCACATCATTGGTATTGACAATCCACTGGGCGCGGCTTGGTGCTTCATCCATTGGTACAACATCGCTATTTGCAAAACCCTCACCACTGAGATTACCAATTTCAATGTAATGGAATGATCCTTGATTTTCAGGTATAAACTTACGCTTCATCAATTTGGCAATATCTTTGATACAAAGTCCTGATTGACTCATCACAGATATAATTTTTTGTTGATTAGGCTGATAGTATTCAGCATCAAGCCGATCGCTTATCCCAAACGAAGCCGCAAAACTCTTAACCGCAATATTCTCCTCCGTCGGTTGCCAGTCCTTCAACCCAAGCTCCGCCAACAACAAATCCTCAGCTTGTTGGTAGAACTTAGAGGACGCATATCTTATAGTCTCACTCTCTTTTATAACCTTCTCAACATATCCTTGAAATGAGATAGAAAGTCTTGGCAGCAAAATTTTTTTGATATTTTGAAAGTTTAAATATAGTTGGACATTTCCAGTTGCTAGACGATTAGATTGAAATTTTCCGTATTTTGAAGATAAGAAAGTTGATAAAAAATAAGGATTGACAATCTCTTCTTTAAGTCGGATTCTCACAAGGTTTTGAGACATATTGCACTCACCTATATTTTCTGGAACAGTAGTTGACATACCAATCACTGCTTTTGTGGTAAGTAATACATCTCTTGGTAGAACGTTCGATTTTTTGAGTAAATTGTGATAGCTTTCACTTATAAAAAGTGTGTCAGATAAATCCAAGTAATTATTTTTTATATTTTCGACTCTTAAAAATGGAATTCCATCTTCTACAAAGTATTCACTTCTGTAAAGTGAAAAAGCGCCCATATCTGTGATCACTTTTGCAACATCATTAACAGAAGTTAAGCACCTTGTTCCAACCAAGGCGTTCATGAGGCTTTGATTATCCTTAGAAAAATATTCTGAGTCTAGCCGTAGAGTATCCAAATCAATAGAACTAAACTTTTCTTCTACCGCTTCTAACCCATCCATCAACCGCTGATACCGCACCGCATCAAATCCCCCCATGCCCCCCTTTTTAAGGGGGGTGGCGCAAGCCGGGGGGATCTCAAAAAAACTCAGCTTCTCCTTCTTCGCAAACTCAATAAACGCCTCCGCAATCCCGTCTTCCGTCAGACCCTCATGGTTATACAAATCATGATCCACAATCAGGTGATCGTGCGGGTCAAGCAAAAACTCCCGGTCTTTTTCCCGCTCCGATAACCCCTCCTCCTCCTTGGGCACAATGCGACGATAAATCTTCTCCCCCGAATTATCTTTACCCGATCGCCGCATCGTGGCAAAAAAGATGTTGTAATCCTCCTGGCGAGGACAGAGCGCGCCTGCCTTCGGTTCATCATTCCACTTCTGCACAAACAACACCGAGGTTTTTGTACCTGTGTGCGGCTTGAACGTATTGCCATGCAGCCCTACCACTGCCAGAATCCGGCATCGTTCCGCGATGTAATCTCGAATGTACTTATCCGATGAATTATTGAACCGTCCCTGCGGTAGCACGATCGCCATTCTGCCCCCCGGTTTCAAAAAATCCAGGTTGCGTTCAATAAACAAAATGTCGCGTCCCACTTTAGTGAGCCATTTGCCATCCGGCTTTTTCCCCAGGTCATACCGCGCCAGAATCCGACTTTCCTTAATGTCTCCAGCAAAGGGCGGATTCGCCATCAACACATCAAACTCAAACTCTTTGTAGCTGCCTTTATCCACTCGCAGTTTCTTGAGCCGCTTAAAGCCATCGTTGTACGTGTCTGTCCAGTCTTCATCTTTGGTAATCTCATCCCACAGGTCAAAATCCAGCGTGTTCAAGTGCAGCACATTGGTTTGACCATCCCCCGCAATCAAATTCAGCGTTCGTGCCACCCGCACCGACTTCTCATCAAAGTCGATCGCAAAGACTCGCTTTTGCACATAGTCATAACAACGGTGCGGCTTATCCTCCATCGTAAACAGATGGCTTGCCTGCAACCCTTCATCCTCTAAAATCTGCTTCCACACATGAAAAATGGTGTGAACTGGAAAGCCCGAAGACCCACCCGCCGTATCAATCATGTACTCATCCTCTTTCGGGTTGAGCATCTTGACACACAAATCAATTACATAGCGAGGGGTGAAATATTGCCCCTTTTCGCCCTTGCTGCTCTGGTTCACCAGATATTCAAAGGCTTCATCAATCACATCCAGATTCGAGTTAAACAGTTTGACGTTTTCCAACGATCTCACACACACCGCCAGATGCGAAGGAGTCAGAGTAATTTTGGCATCCTCACTAAATACCCCTTCCCACTTTTCCTTGGCATCATTAAACAGCTTTTGAATTTTGGTCTTGAGTGCCCCTTCCGTCTGTCCTGTATTGCGAAACTCCAGAATGCGCGTGTGGCGATTGTTGCCCTGTCCCGACAGCCACTCATCATAGAGCTTGGTAAAAATCAGCTTAAACACCTCCTCAAACACATCAACCCCTGCATTCGCTAAAACCTCATCCTCCATTTCTTCGATCAGCGATCGCAGTGACTTTTTCTCCTGTACCAGGCGATCATTCGCAATCAAATCATTTAGCGTAAACTTGATTTGCAGAATGTCTTCCAGCGTTTGCGTGACTCTGGGAATATCAGTAATCCGCTCAAAATAATTCGGATCTTTGCGATGCCAGCGAGAAATCGCATCCCCGTTTGTCCAAACCCCGATCGGCGCACCCGTCGCATTGCAGTAGGACTTAAGCTGATCCTTGCCGTCCTTCTCCTTTGGCTTCTTCAGTTCCACAATGATGTAGGGCACTGTGGGGCGATCGGCATCCATGACGGCAATATCTGCCCGCTTCTTCTCCCGCCCAAACACCACCTCATACTCTACCCGCACCTGATCCGCCGGATAACCATAGCGATCCAGCAAAACCTTCAGGTAAAGCTGACGCACAATCTCTTCCGGGGTAAGCTGACGATCCGTTCCCTTGACCAGACACTTAATGTAAGGAGTCTCTCCTTTCTTGGTTTGCTTCAAGAAAATCGACTCCTCTAACCAGTCCACCTCTTCCAATTTGAACTGAGATAGCTTGTAATCTGAGTCCTTCAGGATGTCAGCTAAATTCATTCGTCGTCCCACCAGTCCTTACCTGAAACAAGCGTCAGCAGCCCTTAAATCAGGGAAGCAACTCGCTGCTCAAGTATAGAAGCAGCAATTGCGGCTTATTTGGAAGAATTTCAGTTTTTTAACGTTTGCACTTGAAGCAATTGCCGAAGCTACTTCCGTTGAGTGAGGGCGATCGCTAAACTGCTGCCCAATGCTAGAAAACAACTGACCAGAAACAGGCTGGCAATAATGGATAGATTCACCCGGAAATACTCGTTTGCCAGAATCACAAAATCGTTATCAATCATGCCGCCGATGCCGCCCTCGTACCAGGTGCGGAAGTCTGGATCGTGCATCAGTTTCCAGGAAAACTCCACATCACTGAAGAAGATGAAAAAGCCGAGCATGGCATAAATCGCCCGATCGCCCGGAATGCGGCAGAAGTAACCCGTGGCAGAGAGAAACAGACACACCCCGATCGCCACTAATTCCATGCCATGCCCCATCGCCACAGAGAGCATTGTATTGATGGGAGTCAGGAGGCAAATGGTGTAGATTATAGTCAACAAAACGGCGAAGCCTTGAAGACGCGGATAAGCGCGGAGCCAGTAGATCAGGTAGGCGATCGCTGCATAGATCAGGACATTCAGCAGCCAGACTTGTCCCAGCGTGATGGTTATGCCGCCGCCGTAGAGGATGTTGACCGCCGGAATCGCCGGACGACCAAACGTCCAATGGGTCGCTGCATGACCCACTTCATGCACTAAAACGAGTGCGCCATGAAACAAAACTTTGAACAGACCCACACTGAACAACACGATCGCCAGCCCGAACCCAATCAATAAGGCTTCGATGCCTTTAGCAGCATTGGATTTAGTTTTGCGGGATGCAGCGTTGGATGATCGAGGTTGACTGCTTGCTGGAGCTTGAATCTCAGCCCTATTTCTAACCTGGCGATCGTCCTTTTTACTAGGTACAAGGGGTTCTACTGAAAGAATCTCAGGTTCAACTTCGTGCAGCGAAAAAGATTCCATCCACGTCCAGTCAGATTCCGTTGTGCTTTGGGCAGAAACTAACACCGTATGAATTCGTTGAGGTTGCAAACGGTTCATCCCCTGCTGGATTAGAATAATCGCGGCGGATTGATCAATCGGTTGGGCAGCAGTTAGCTCGATCGTTAAGCAGGTTTGCTGCAATTGAGCCGTTGCCACAATGCCACGAGACTGTAAGGCACGGTTCAGTAGCGCCGCGATCGCAGTTGGATTCCCCTGCTTTGCCTGAACTATTAAATCTGCTTGAGTCATGACGTTAGTTCCCAATGCAAGCAAGCTGCTCACATCAATTTAATCTTGGCTGACTCCTCAGAAAGCGATATTGTTCTACTTTGTAATGCTTTTAGTTAGAAATTGCTGCACTGATTGTTTCCATTTGGATGGAGCGTCACTTGCTAACGAGCCATGTCCAATAGCTGAAAACACAACCAACTGTTTTCGACCTGGAAGCGTATCAAAAATAGACTGAATCTCTTGTGAGGTTACACGCTGATCGGAGGTTCCATACATCAGTAAAACAGGACACTTTATTGCTTTGGCATAGTCGATCGGGTTATGGGCGAATCCGTCAATGCCTTGCTGAATTCCACCCCAGCCCACAATCAGTTCTGCGCCCGGAAAAGATGGAATGCCCATTGCCTCAAAGCGATGACGAACAGTACTCAATAATCGATCAAATGGACTTTCGAGAATAACTGCGGCAGGTGAAACCTTTTCTGGTTTAGCGGTTCGCTCTCCCGCTTTGATGTAATGAGTCATCGATCGAGCTTGCATCCAGGCAATTCCATTCAGGGTAATGCCTGACAGCAGGAGAGTCAGGAGCATTGCTCTACACCAGGGGTTTCGCAACCGCAACTTGAGACGCATTGAATTTATTGTTTGGTTTGTTCAACCCACTGAATCACTTGCTGACCAAGACGCACACCGTTCAAGCGATCGATTTCTCGAATTCCAGTTGGGCTAGTGACGTTCACCTCAGTCAAGTAGCCACCAATTACATCAATGCCCACAAAAACCAGCCCATCTCGTTTCAGGGTGGGGGAAAGTTGGGTGCAGATATCTCGCTCACGATCGGTAATATCCACTTGAGCAACCCTTCCACCTACCGCCATATTGCCACGAAACTCTTTGCCAGTGGGGATGCGGTTCACAGCACCGATCGGTTCTCCGTCCAATAAAATAATACGTTTGTCGCCCAGCTTCGCTTCTGGCAAGTAGGTTTGCACCATTACAGGCACCTGCCCTTGCTGGGTGCTGATTTCCACTAAAGAATTGAAGTTACGATCGCCCGGATCGAGAAACAAAATGCCTTCTCCCGCTTTGCCACCCAATGGTTTTAAAACTGCTGCACCTTGCCGTTCCAAAAACTCGCGAATAACGGCTTTATTCTGGCTGACGATCGTCTCAGGGATCGCCTCGGTGAATTGCAGCGCATACATTTTCTCGTTCGCCGCCCGGATGCCTTGAGGCGAGTTGATCACCCGTGTTTTTGCCGGATTGATGTAGTCCAGAATATAAGTGGCATAGAGATAGGGCACCGTTACAGGCGGATCGGTTCGCATGAACACCGCATCCATTGCTTCCAGATTCTGCAAACCGCCTGTCCCCACTTCAAACCAGGGATCTGTAGCTTTCCACTTGCCATCCACCAATTCCACCGGAGTCAACCAGACAGGTTGCAGTAGGGCAGTGGCTTTGCCATCTACCACTCCCAGTTGCGTGGCTTGCGTTATCCAAACTTCGTGCCCCAACTGCTGCGCCGCTTCCATCAAGGCAACGCTCGTATCGTGTCCAGGATCCAGGCGATCGATGGGATCAATAATGAATGCAAATTTCACAGAAGCACCTTGAGGGTTGGGGAGCGAGGGGAAAGAGGGGAAAGGGTGGATGGGGGAGCGGGTGGATGGGACGGAGAGGGAAGGATGGATGGGGGTGTGGACCAACTCCAACCTACTCCCTTACCCCAACCCCTAACCCCCTCTTAAACCAGTAGCGGATCAAGCTTGCCCTGGGCATTTAAGGCATACAGGTCATCACAACCACCAATGTGTTGATCATTGATAAAGATTTGCGGTAGCGATCGCCCCCCATTTGCCCGTACTGACATCGCAGCCCGCGCAACTTCATCTCCATCGATGCAATACTCGGTGAAGTCAACACCCTTCTTAGTCAGTAGAGCTTTTGCCCGCATACAAAAGGGGCACATACTCCAGGTATAAATTTCAACTTTGGCAGACATAATTCTTTACACTTCAGCACTCACATCCATTCTAGACCGAATTCAGCCTTCTGCTGCCTTGTCGTCTTGCGCCCTTTCGTCGATCGCGGTTTCTCCGTCTTCCAGGTCTGCTTCTGGTTGCAAAGGATGATGCAGCAACCGTGCTGGTGGGGTCTCTAATCGATCCATCACATCTTCAATCAACACGCGACGCAACCAGATTTGGCACACAACCACCAGGGGCAGCGCCAGTAATAATCCCCAAAAACCAAAGATGCTGGCGAAAAAGACTTGCGCTAATAGGGTAACGGCGGGCAGCAAATTCACCTGTTGCGCCATCACGAAAGGCGTGAGCAAGTTGCTTTCAAATTGCTGAATGCCAACATAAAGCCCCAACACCAGAAAGGCTTTGAAGGGAGAGTCGAGTAGGGCGATCGCCATCGGTGGCACCACACTGATCGTTGGTCCCAGGTTGGGAATGAAGTTGAGCAAACCAGCCAGCACCCCATTGGCTAAAGCCGCTTGAACACCAATCAGGGACAGCCCCAGAGTACTAAGAACCGCAATTACCCCCATACTCATGATTGCGCCTACGATCCATTGCCCCAAGGACGTTTCACACTCCAGCAAAATTTGATCCACCCGTCGCCGATAAAAAGATGGGAATAAGCGGATAAATCCTCTGCGATAGGGGGTGGGGTGAATCAGCATCATCAGCCCCAAGATCAAGATCAGCAGGATATTAATCATCGTTCCCAGGGAACTGGAGAAGAAGGCAAATGACCCACCCAACAGGCGATTTACCACAGGCATCACTTGCTGCACAATGCTGTTGAAATCTGGAACATACGGTCTGGCACTGGTGGGAATGGCACGATCGAGGGAACTGAGCCAGCGATCGACCTCGTTGATCCCTTGCGGCACCAGCACAAAAATTTCCTGAAGCTGCTTGCCAAAAGGCGGCACAATTAGCCAGAAAAAGGCGATCGCGAACCCCAGTAAACACAACACTGAGAGCAACACTGCCAGCGATCGATGCAGGCTTAACCGCTTTTGAAACCATCGCGCCAACAAATTCAAACTGTTTGCCAGTACAACCGCCGCAAACACCATCAGCAACAGATCCCGGATTTGCCACAGGATGTAAGCCGATGCAATCAATACCAGCAGTGCAATCCATTGTCCTAATTTCATGGCAAGCTCCAAGAAACGTCCCCGCCCAGCCTACTTCCCATCTTCTACTCTTTTCCGTATTCCCATCCTCCACCTCAGGCTAAATAAAATCGCCATTAGTATACTCGGTGTGAGGACGGCAATCAGGGCAGTGGTTGTGGTTTCTTGAATCGGTACGTAGGCACCACCATATTTGATCGCAACAGACAGCAGAGCAGATGCTAGAAATACTTTGAGAATGAAGCCAGTCATAACCTAGAGGAAGATTCAACGGGGGTTGGGTGATGTGGAGTGCGATCGCTGCGCGAAAACACAGTGCAGTTCAGGTTGGCGGCTAAATTTCCAGATTAAGCCATCAACCAAGTAATGATAAATCACAACCATCGTGAAGGGTACAAACAGCCATAGTCCCCACCCTTGATCCAGGAGTCCAAAGAGTTCGATCGCCCCAACCCCTAAACCATACAGCATGGCAACGGCGAACCATTTCAGCGCAATGTGTTTCATGCCAGCAAACCGTTGATTCTGATAGTGCACGATCCAGCCTTGGTACTGCACATTGTGGTAGGCAGTTTCTAATGCTTCTGCCACTAAAAATGGAGTTGCAGTGGCAAAAAAGATGAAGTAGTGAGTCGAGAGAACAGCGGCTAGAAATAATAACTTGGGCAGATTCAACGATCGACCTTGCCAGAGCCGCTGAAATTGACGAACGATAAATAAAACCAAACAAATTTGAAATAAATGCCAGGTGACATCTCCAACAATTGGCGGTAAATCTGGAAAAGCACTTTGTAGGCTACCATAAATCACAATCGGATTCTCAATATCCGTGTAGTCATAAAAGAAACAAGCATACATTCCCGTATGAAACAAACCAAAATCTAACCAGTCATCGATTCGCTGACGATCGCGATTCAAATTCTTATAAGCCTTTAACAATCCATAGTGTTGACGAATGATGTGATAGCTACCCAAAACAGATGCAAATACAATCAATTCTGCTTCTCGCCCCAGCCCAATCACAACAAAGCCCAACATGATTAATCCAAGCAATCCCCAGGTATGGATCAATCGCCGCTGCTTAAACTCGATCGCATCAAAATGAGTGCGGGAAAAGGTTTGAAAAATATGGGGATGATCAAAAAAAGCGGTAAAAACAAAATAAGTCAGCAGGATTGAATCGAGGTGCCAGGAATAAGTTTGCTGTGTCAGACGATACAATCCCCAAAAGGCAAAGGTAAGGCTACAACTGCCAATGAAAAAGCACAGATCATAGCGGGGGCTAACAATCCAGCGATCGAGGAACCTGGGTTTTAAGCCAACAGTATCAGGAGGAGACGGATTTGCGACAGTCATGCAAAGTGCCACTGGCTGAATGGGCTACTCTCAATCATGCGCTAAATCTCGATCATGCGCTAGAACACCGGAAACGATCGCTTTGGGTAAAAAGCTGTGTTTACAGAATGGTGACAGACTCAATCAAGTTGCTCACCAACAATCGAGTTTTTTGTCCGTCTGGAGCGATCGCATAAATGGCGCTGCCGTTGGTGTAAATAATGGTGCCATCCTCCGCCAGATCATACCCAAGCACCCCTTCCGCCAACACTTCTGGTATGCCTTGAGTTGCCTGACGCACCAGTTGCCAGGTACGCGGCACTAAAGCAGGAGCATCCGGCTCTCCAAAACGGCGATCGCGCATCATGTCAGGCGTAATCCATTCACCCCAGGCTTTGATCGTCTTGCTTTCTACCTTTTGTCCGGTGCCAGTGCTCATCAAGGGCTTACCCGTATATTTCCAGGAGAAGAAGCTCAACCATTGAAAAATGGCATTGCCTAACCGGACCGGAATCAGCAAAATGTCTTTGAGCATTTGCATCAGGTTGAACGGTTTCCGAGCAGATTGGAACGGACGACGAATATAGTAAAGCCGTCCATCTGCACCCATTTGAGGACTGAGCAAATCTGATTTTGGATCTTCTGCGATCGTGGTTACGTCTTGCTGGACAAAATCGAGTTTTTCAATCACGAAAGGAGATCGATCGCAGACAAACCCTTCTGAGTTTCGTGCTAACCCGGCGGATTGAAACACCAACGCTTTTCCGGCTCCAGGCACCCAGCGAGGGGCTAAGTCGAGGGAGTCGCCTTCGGTAATGTCCCGTGGGCGAGAACCGTCGATCGGCATGGTGGCAATGTTGGCAACTCCCGTGCGGTAAGTCGTGGCGCAGGCGATGAGTTGATGCTTTGGCGCGTAGTCCAAGTGGCTAATCCGAAATTCTGCATTGTGAAATAATCGATCCTCTCGGTCTTGGGCGGAGTCAAAGGCAAAAATGCCGCCCATATCCGGTGTTTCCAGGGCGTACAGTAGCTTGTCATCGAACGGGCAAAGGCTGGCGATCGCCACGTTTACAGTCGATTCTGGTTGCTGATCCAATTGATCCAGCATTCCTGGTGGCATCATCATGCTGCGTAGCCCTCGGTCTTTCCAGGATTTGTTCTGCTTCATGCGAAGCGTGCGTTCCTGAATTTCTCGTCCAAATTGGCTCTCAACTTCTCGTACAGAGGCATTGGGCGCTTTGAGGTAAAGCTTGCCTTGGGATAAGTAAGCTACGCTAAAAGTCATCACAGTTACTACTGACAGATTATTTTCTCCAGTATGCCCAAGGCTGCTCCTGAATCAATCGTCGGTTGAGAATTGTGAACAACTGGCTATAAATAATTGCTTATTGAAGAAGTTGCTCAATCACTTTCAGCGCCACTTCAGCAGTTTCATTCACCAGTTTCGGCTCCACGATCGTGTCCGTTGGTTTGTGATAGTTCGGGTCTAAGCCGCGATGGAAAAACAGAATGGGCACATCAGCGGCAGCAAAGGAGGCATGATCGCTGCTTCCCCCAGCACTACCCGCCGTTTCGACATCAGTTTCAGCCGCTTTTGCAAGCTGTGTTAACGCGGGGGTGCCGCTGACCCGTAATTGTTCGTTGACTCCCACCATGTCAAAATTCAGCATTCCCTTCAGCCCTTTGAGCAACTGGGGTTGAGCCGTTTTGACAAATGCTCTAGAGCCATGCAGCCCGTCCTCTTCGCCATCAAATGCCACAAACCAAACGTCTCGTGCCTGCGGAGTGCGAGATAGCTGACGGGCGATCGCTAACACGGTTGCCGTACCAGACGCATTATCGTTGCCACCGGGAGAATCAACAACAGAGTCGTAATGTCCCCCTAACAACACTTTTGGCTGCGTGACTCCTGGCAGATGAGCCACAACATTGCGCCCAGTTACTTGTCGTCGTCCCGCGTTGACCGTGAGGCTGGCGCTTAAGGATTCCTGACGTGCCCGCTCCAATAGAGGTTTACCTTGCTCTCCAGATATGCCAAGCACAGGTAAAGTTGTTTCCTGGGTTAAGGTGCCCATAAAATCATCCGGAGCATTGTTCACAATCACCAACCCCACAGCCCCCGCTGCTGCTGCATTCTTTGCCTTTTCTGAAAAAGGAATTTCACCCCGCTGCACGATCGCGATCGCACCCCTAACATCCACGCTGGCAAAGTCTGCTGTGCGCCCTACATTGGGAACTGCGACTAACCGCGCTGTTGGCTGTGCTGTTGCCGTACCGCGTAAAGCCAATCCCTTGAGAGTCGAGCCGTTCACCCGCAAGGTTGATCCCTGGTCTTCAAATTTCTCGTAAGTGAAGGTTTGAACCTCTGCCACATAGCCTGCTTTACGATATTCTTCCATCAAATAACGGCTTGCCTGCTCCATAACTGGCGTTCCCGCAACTCTGGGTCCCAGTTTGATTAAGGCATCAACATCTGCATTCTGGGAAGAGGCATTCTGAGATAAGACATTCTGGGATGAATGGGTGGATTGAACCAGGGTAGACGGGGGAGAAACCTCTGTGGTGGCTTCGTAGGAAGGGCTACACCCAATCAACCCCAACACCAGCACCCCAACACTAACAAGAACGTGCTGCGGATATTGTTTGAATGGGCGATCGCTCCAAGCATGATCAAAGTGAGATGGTTGCTCACTCGTATTGGCGCAGGGTGGATCATGACGGGAATTCAAGCCAGAATGGGCTGGGAATGAAATTTTTCCCCAATAGTTTTTCATGAGTTTGAGTCAAAAGGACTTGGCATTCAATTTAGAGATAAGCAATTAAGCGTCCACAGGTGATGACTGCCGCCCAAAGAAGAAGGGATAGAACTGCGGTAATACGGGCTGAGACGGGCACTGGAACCGCTCGGTTCCAAAGCTGCACCGATCGATAAATGCCCCGATGAAACAAAGTCGCATTGACTCCAGCCGCAGCGATTAACCCAAGCTTAAGCTGAAAGGCAGGATTAGCAGCGATCTGAGTCGCATCTGTAGAAAACAGTAAACCACCCGAAAGGGCAACGATCGCAAAGCTGAAATACGTCCAGGGTAGCAAATGGCGGGCTAAATCCGTCACTAGCAAATGGCGCGAAACTCCCAGCAAACGTAGATCGAACATGGCGACTGAGCCAAACAGCACTGCCAACCCTAAAATGTGTATCACTTCCAGAAGAGGATAACCCCAACTCCACTGGCGAATGGCGGTTGGCACGGCGCTATTTTCGAGCCATTCCCAGCCTGTGGTTGCAACCATAGTTACTCATGCCAATTCCTAGCGCAATTCAACCGTGCGATCGCCAATCACAATTCGTTCTGCCCGCATTTCGTTTGTCTCGCTGCGATGGGGATAGCCCACAACCCGCACGGTTTGCCCTGCTTTTAAGGCTCCATTGGATAAGCCTCGGCGTTCCATCCGGGCGGATGGAGCTAATACCGCCGTCCAAACTTTGTTACCCGACTTCAGTTGAATTGAGGTGTGGGGATTGCCATAGCGAATAGATTGAATTTCTCCCGTTAAATTCAGGGTTTGCTGGTTGTTATATTCACTCCAGCCGTGATGGGCACTGGCTTCAGGAACCTGAGTCAAAAACGGTAGGGCGATCGCGGTAGTTGTAACCAGGGCATGAAAAAATCTGTACTTTGGCATTGCTCCTAATCTCCGGTTGCAGTTTCAATAATCCAAGCAATTGCGGTGATGAACGTGCCGTTTCAAGAGACGATCGCTCCACGTAAATAGATCCGATCGCTAACATCATTATAATTTTCCTCTCATCGGTGCCCATAAGCTATTACATGTCACCGCTAATAGTTATGCTCCACCCATGACTGTATGTAGAAGCATCGCTAAGGGACAAGATCTGTCCATTTGTATGGGCGATACTGGATTTGAACCAGTGACCCCTTCCGTGTGAAGGAAGTGCGCTACCACTGTGCTAATCGCCCGTGCGGATGAGGTGTGTCATCAAGCTTTTCTAGTGTAGCTGAAAGTGGATGAGTTTAAGTCGATCGCTCCAGGTTTAAGGATTGACGACTTGCATTTGCCAATTATTGGTTGGCTGGAACTGATAGATGTAGCGATTTTGGGGATCTCCGCGCAGTTCCAAATGGTCAACCTGAGTGGGGTTGAGCAGAAGTAGGCAGAAGTGAGGCAGAGGTATGGAAGGGTCGGGGGGTGCCGGATTGAAGCCATTTTCATCTCTGGATTTGCCAGGATGTGCCCAGGCAAATTGAGTTCGGGCAGCGTCCGAGAGTTCTTGCCACGATCGCTGCCTTGCCTGCGATAAGTTTTGATCCGTACAATCTTCCCCAACTAAAGTGAGCTTTCCTGATAAGCGGAATTGTTCGCGGGTGTTGGGGAAGTACCAGCAGGCTTCACCCCAGGCATTATGTTCAATTTGTGTCGCCTTTTCGCTACGAGCATCCGTGACGATTTTGATTTGGTTGGTGTCATCCAGAAACCCCCGGAAGACAACGGTGCGATTGGCAGGATGACCATCCGGACGAACGGTTGCCAATTGCAGGTAACGAGCGTAAGGCAGCGATCGATTGCGATGCAAAGCACGAGCCAGGGGCGATCGCCACGGGGCAAGAGTCATTCTCGGCTCACCCACTACTGCTCCATCCACCAGGGCACCAGATAGCGAGCATCCCGTAGGCTGGCATCCAAGGTGCGATAGTCTGGCTCATGTTTACCGACTAGAGACCAAAAATCTCGCGAGTGGTTTAAGTGGATGGTGTGACAAAGCTCATGCACGAGGACGTAACGCACAAGAGGGCTGGGCAAGAATAGCAGCTTAGAATTGAGACTGATGGTTTTCCGAATGGAACAACTGCCCCAAATCGTTTTTTGTTTCCGGATGGAAACCTGCTCGAAGGGTAGCTTTGCCTCTTTGCTCACTGATTGCAGCCAGGAAGGAAGATGCAGGCGGGCTTTGTGGGCAATCCACTGCTGAAGAGCAGCTTTGCAATGCTCGATATCGTTTGTATTCCCTTTCAGAATCAAGCGGTGGCGAGGTTTCTCGATGAGTTGGATGGTTGCCTGAGCCGTCGGTTGATATTCCACTGCCCAGGTTTCGGCGATCGCTTGCAATGTAATTTGGTTCGGTCGCTCTGTGGAAACTTCGGCTCCAGCCAAACTTTGCTGGGCTGCCATACGTTGCACAACCCGCTCAATCCAGCGTTGCTTACTCCGTAAAATTTCAGGAACACGCTTTTGGTCAAACCCTTTAGGGACGATGACCTCAAGATCTCCTGTAATCGACATCTTTAAGGAGACGTGTTTGGCTTTCGAACTTTCTCGAATCGTGTAGTCTGGCGACATTTCCCGTTAATGACGACTGCGCTACTCACCCATCATGCCTTAAATTGGGAGGATATCATCTAGCTTTAGCGATGAATTTCCTTAGATTTCTTGAATTGATGAAGTTCTCACGTAGAAAAACCTTTTAGACTTGGAACAGTATGTCAGCGGCGTGGAATTAGGTTGTCATGGTCTTTCAGTCTAGTCAAAGCTTAACTCTGCGCCGAGCGATCGCTGAAGATGCAGAATGGGCGGTGCCTCAACTCTTTGCAGCGGGACCAGCCCTCTTTAGCTATATCTTTGCCGCATCTCCAACGGAGGCGCAGCACGTTTTGTATCAAGCTTTTGGGATGCCTCAGCACGCCTTCAGTTACGAGCATACCCACATTGTTGAAGTGGACGGGGCAGCAGCAGGGTTGGTCATTAGCTACCCAGGCAGCGTTAAAAAGCAGGCAGATGAGAAGGTTCACTTTGTTATGGCACGGATCACGCCCCTGCGAAGGCTTCCCAAGATTCTAGTGAACGTTGCCGACTTTAGCCGCATCAAGCAGGATGTTGCCCTGGAGGATTACTATGTTTTGGGGTTGAGCGTAGCACCGGAGTTTCGGAATCGAGGTATCGGGTCTCACCTGCTGGCTTGGGCGGAGGCGCAGGCGCAGGCACAGAATTGTTTGCGGATTTGTGCCGATGTCACCTATGTCAATGTGTTGATGAAGCAGCTACTGGAGCGACGGGGCTATCAGATTGAGTGTAGTAAAACTACCGATCGCTTTGAGCAGATGACCCGATCGGGAGGGATTCATCGCCTGGTCAAGCTCCTAATGTAATGCGGGGCTGGCTCGTTGGCTCCATGCCTTGCATGACATCAACTCGCCTGATATAACCAACTGGGTAAGTGTTTGATAATCCCATTGGCACAGGTTCGAAGTGTAATGAAGCGGTTGATCGTATTAGGCTGTTTGCTCCTCTCGGTGCTCTCTTTGGTTGCTTGCTCTCTCGAAGAACAGGGTGATTCTGTTACTGATGCCAGTAGTGCCAAGAAATCCAGGCAAACCTTAACAGTTGGTGCAATTCCTGACCAGGATCCGGAGAAGTTGCAGCGGTTGTACGGCAAGCTGACGCAATACCTACAGCAAGAGTTGAAGGTTCCAGTGGTGTATAAACCTGTAACAGATTACACCGCTGCGGTGAGCGCCTTTAAGGTTGGAGATCTAGATCTGGTGTGGTTTGGTGGGTTGACCGGAACCCAGGCAAGACTCAAGGTGCCGGGGGCAGAGCCGATCGCTCAACGGGATATCGATGCCAACTTTCACAGCGTGTTTATCGCTAATACAGGGAGTGGGCTGCAACCGATCCAATCGCTGAAAGGGCTGACCCAACTCAAAGGACGCACGTTTACCTTCGGCAGCGAGTCTTCCACCTCCGGGCGACTCATGCCGCAATACTTTTTGCAGCAAGCAGGAGTAAAATTGCAGGACTTCAAAGGCGATCCCGGTTTCTCAAAATCTCACGATGCGACCTTGGAACTGGTGCAGGCGGGTTCCTACGAAGCGGGGGTGATGAATCAGCAGGTTTGGCAGAGTCGCTTGGAGGAAGGCAGGGTCGATCGCTCCAGGGTGCAAGTCATTTGGCGCACTCCGGCTTACTTCGATTACCACTGGGTGATTAACCCTTCCGTGCGAGAACGCTTTGATCCCCAGTTTGTCGCTCGAGTCCAGACGGCTCTGTTTAAGCTCGATCCCCAAAATCCTGATCAAAAAGAGATTTTAGCGTTGTTCAAAGCAACCAAATTCATTCCCACCAAACCAGAAAACTATCGCCAAATCGAACAAATTGGACGCGAGATTGGCAAGATTAAATAGTGGAACCCATTTTTGAACTCAAGCAGGTGACTCATAAATTTGGGCAATTTGTCGCCTTAGCTGACCTGAATTTGCAAGTGTTTGCTGGAGAGCGAGTGGCGATCGTTGGTTCCAGTGGAGCCGGAAAAAGTACTCTTTTACAATTGCTCAATGGCTCTTTGCTACCAACGGAGGGAGAAGTGTGGGCATTTGGGCGCAACCTGCGACAACTCAATGCCCGCCAACTCCGGCGCGTTCAACGCCAAATTGGGACAATCTATCAACAATTGCATCTGGTTGATCCGCTGCCAGTCATCCACAATGTCAATGCTGGGCATCTGGGGCGCTGGTCGTTCGCAAAAGCCCTGTGGTCGCTGATGGTGCCGCAAGAGGTGGAAACTGCCCAGGCGGCTCTAGCTCAAGTGGGCATTCCCGAAAAGCTCTATGCTCGGACGGATCAGCTTTCTGGCGGACAGCAACAGCGCGTGGCATTGGCGCGAGTGCTGGTACAAAACCCGATCGCCATTCTGGCAGATGAACCGATCGCCAGCCTAGATCCAGAACGGGGTCGAGAAATCATGGAACTGTTGAGCCGCTTATGCCGAGATGGGGATCGCGCCCTGGTTGTAAGTTTGCACCTTCCCGACATTGCCCAGCAGTCCTGCGATCGCATCCTTGGCTTGCGTCAGGGTCGGCTTGTATTTGACACTCCTGCCAGTCAGGTGACGCTGTCCCAGTTGCAGGACTTGTACCAGTTAACCCACGTAACGGAGGATTAGGTAGAGCGACGAAAAAAGGGCGAAAAAGACACCCAAGGGAGGACAGGCGAGGTTGCAAGGAGGTCTACGGTGGAACGCTCCATTTGGAGTGGGAGCAGTTTTTGCTAGCGCGATCGTCCTGGCTTTCCTGGCAGCAGGAGTCTTGCAGCCAGATCTGTTGAATTGGGGCGGCATTCCTCAACTGGGACGGTTCTTTGTTGCCAGCCTGCGCCCAGAGATGAGTTGGGAAATCCTGGCAATTACCTGGGATGCGACACGGCTCACCTTCGCCTATGCCGTGTGTGGAACGTGCTTGAGTGTACTGTTGGGGACGGTAGGGGGTCTGTTTTGCTCGGAGGTGTGGTGGGCGGCGATCGGCAAACTGGCAGGCTTCCCCTTTTTCCGATTTGTGCGAGCGCTATTGGCGATTCCTAGATCGATCCATGAATTGATTTGGGGCTTGTTGTTTGTGAATCTGTGGGGAACAGAATCGCTTACGGCAGTGTTGGCGATCGCCATTCCCTTTGGTGCCATTACCACCAAAGTCTTTGCCGAAATTTTGGATGAAACTCCCCGTCAACCGCTGTACGCCCTACTCAACAGCGGAACTCCACCCTTGAGTGCTTTTTGCTATAGCCTGCTGCCTCAGGCATGGCTCAATCTGCTGTCCTATGGGTTTTACCGCTTTGAGTGTGCCATTCGTTCAGCGGCAGTGTTGGGCATGATTGGAGCCGGAGGACTGGGTTATCAGATTCTCTTGAGCTTGCAATCCTTACGCTATGAACAGGTCTGGACATTCATCTATGCCCTGCTGCTACTGAATGGCTTAGTGGATTTTGCCAGCGCCTGGTTACGACGGCAATTGGGCTGCGCCAGTCGGTTGGATTTGAATTTACCTCAATCCATTGGTCGAAAACTGACGATCGCCCAACGTTCTTGCAAGAACCGTTTCCAAAACTTCCAGCCGTTTTCATTTGCGTTAACCACACCCCACACCCCACACCCCATACCCCAATCCACAGAACTGTGGCTGATTCGTTTGAAAACCGCTGTAAGCACTTATCTGTTACTGATCGTTTGTCTTGTATTGATTGGGTTCTCTTTCTGGTATGTTGATGCCGATTTTAGTCAGATGTGGGCGACTAAGACCTGGCGGTTGTTAGGCGAAATGGTTCAAGCATCGCTGCCGCCCGATCTCAGCATCTTGCCTCAACTCGTGCGGTTGTCGCTGCAAACGATCGTCATGTCGGTGTTGGCGATCGCTCTAGCAGGAATAGGTGGGATGGTGTTGTCTTTTCCGGCTGCCTACACCATCGTGTTGCCTGGTGGGTTACTCAACCCCACAGCGGGAGGCTGGTTGGGGATGGTGCTGTCCTGGAGTGTACTGCTCCTCACCCGATTTTTGCTGCTACTGAGTCGGGCGGTTCCGGCTCCGGTTTGGGCATTGGTGGTGTTATTTGTGTTGTTTCCCGGCATTCTTCCCGGCGCGATCGCTCTGGGTATCCACAATTTCGGCATTTTGGGACGGCTGAAAGCGGAAGTGGTGGAAAATTTGGATGAACGTCCGCTCACAGCATTGAAGGCGCAAGGCGTTCCCGGTGCCCTGATTTTTCTGTATGGGGTTCTGCCGCTGACCCTGCCTCGCTTTCTTGCCTATGACCTGTATCGCTGGGAAGTGTGTATGCGAGAAACGGCGATCGTCGGGATCGTAGGAGCGGGCGGGCTGGGCTACTTGATGAATGAACAACTGAGCAGCTTTGATTACCAGGGTTTGATTGTGACGTTGACCTGTTTTCTGGCGCTGACCTTTGGGATTGATTGGCTCAGCGCGATCGCCCGTCGTGCTCTGCGCTAGGGGTTAATTGCCTGCACCGGATTCAGTTCTGGGGTATTCGGTGCCTCCGTTGCCGGGTTTTGCGCGTCCGTGTTGGCATCATCTGGTTCCAGTTCTGGCTTGAGGGGTGTGGTTGACGCTGGAGCGGGAGGATTGGCCGATCGCTTGGGGGAGGCAGCACTAACAAAATGTTGATACATGGTGCGGGAAATCTTTGCCACCAAATCGTAGGCGCGATCGTCATTGGGGCTGCGCCGAATCAAGACCGCAGCGGCGTAGCGTTTTCCGGTAGGCATATCAATTAAGCCCACATCCCCAATCACAATCCCGATATCCCCTGTTTTATGGGCGATCGAGGCTCCTTCTCCCAACCCCTGCGGTAGCTGACTGTTATTGATGGTGCGGCGCATGATGTCCAGCAAGCGATCGCGCGACCTCAAACCTACTAACTCTCCCTGGCTCACCCGTACCATCAAACTTGCCAATTCCTTGGGACTGGTGGTATTGGTTCCTTTCAAATCGGGCAACATATTGGTCAGTTGCGTGGCGGACAAGCCCCAGGATTTGAACCGTTCGTTGAGTGCTTGAATGCCGCCCAGGCGATCGATCAGCATGTTAGTGGCAGTGTTGTCGCTAATGGTGATCATCTTGGTGGCGGTTTCCAGGGCGCTGAACTGTGCCCCAACTGGGAGAAACTGCATATCGCCCGACTCTGGAGCAACCAACTCTTTTCGCATGGTCAGCTTTTCATCCAGGCGAATCTTCCCCGCATCCACATCCTGGAAAAACGCGATCAGAATCGGCACTTTGATGGTGCTGGCAGCCGGAAAAGCGTTGCTGCCACTCCAATCCATGAAGTTGTTGGTATCCAGATCAATTAAAAATACGCCCGGTGTGAATCCAGGATATTGTTGCGCCACTCCTTGCACTGCCGTTTTGACTGCCGTTAATTCCTGAGATAGCGGCAATTGGGTCGTTGTGCTCATGGGTTGGCTGGGTTTGCCGCCCAAGGAACTTGCCTGCTTGATGGAGGAGTTGGCATCGCTCAAAAACGGATTGGTAGCAGGGTTCCAGGCAGAAAGAACGGTTCCTGCCAGCACCCCCACTCCCACACTCAGGATCAACATCCGGGCGGCATACAAGGCGATCGCTAAACTGCGAGAGCGAGGACGCACGGGGAACTCTTCTCGTTTGCGAGATCGAGCTATCCGTCGAGCTTCCAGGCGAGGATCGCGCTCTTGCAGCAGAGTGTTCTGTTGTAGGGAAGTGCTGGCTTGGATCAGAGTCGGCTGATTGGCTTGTAGGCGTGTGGATCGAGGAGTCAATCGCATGGAAGAGGGGCGACGATCGCGACTACGAAGGGGACGCTCAAGCGACTGCTGACTCGATAAAGGCACACTTGATAAAGGCAGAATAGACGACGAGTGAGATCGTTGGGCGGGAAGGTGCGGAGAAGGCAAACCGGTAACTCGTCTACGTTCCGCCACTGAACTCGATCGCCGACTCCTGTCCCGCTGAGAGGTTTCCCGTAGGGAGTTTTCCCGCTGAGACTTTGCTCGTTTGCCAAACAACCATCCCCATCCACCAGAACGCTGTTTCGAGGCAGCAGGAGCCGCATCCCCCATCTGGCAAACATCTCCCCGACGGGCAATCGCAGTTCCAGTATCAGGTTGAGAAACAAGCCGCGATCGTGCAGGTTGGCGACGGCGTTTAAACAAGCCCAATCCGCCTCTCTGTGCCCGTCGTGATGTTCCCCCTAGTTCTGCCATACTGCGCTCCATCACCAATTCATGGCAAACGTTAACAGAATTATGGCGTAGTGTCGAGCAATCTTAGATTTTTTTATCGTCCTCCGGTCTGCCTTACTCCTTCCGGTGTTCCGCCCTCTGCTCGATCGCCCACTTCACCTGGCTTAAGATGCCTCGGAGCATGGTCACTTCGTCCTGGGTTGGCAAAGCCCGATGAAACAGGCGGCGGAATTTCTGCATGCGGCTGGGTGCCGTGTGGGGGAAGAGATAGCCAATTTCCAACAGAAGGGTTTCTAACTGCTGGTAGAAGCCTTCTAGTTGATCGAGAGGGGCGGGGGAGAGAAGGGGGGTTGGGGGGTGGGGGTTGGGGGGAATATCCTGGCTTGCGTGAGTTGTCTGCTTAAAGAAAGTGTGACTGAGTTGATAGAGTTCGTAGCAGCAAATTGCGACGGCTTGTGCCAGGTTGAGCGAGGGGTAATCGGGGTTGGCGGGAATGTAGATGAATCGATGGGCGTGGTGCAGTTCTTCATTGTTGAGTCCCCGGTCTTCCGGACCGAAAATCAACGCGGCACTGCTGGACAAGGAATTCTCCAGCAAGGAATTCTCCAGCAACCAGGGCAAGGCTTGGCGGGGATGCTCCAGAGTGAAGGCTGGGGTGTGGGGTCTACCCGTGGCAGCGATCGCCCGCTGGCAACCACCTAATCCTTGCGGCAAGGTGGGGACAATTTGGGCTGCTTCCAAAACCTCAAAGGCATGAACTGCCATTTGGCGGGCTTCAGACCCCAAATGGTCACAGTGAGGATTCACCAACACCAAATGGGACAAGCCCATATTTTTCATCACTCGCGCCACGGAGCCAACATTGAGTGCGCCTGCGGGTTCAACCAGGATAATGCGAATAGGGATGGGGAGTGAGGGATGGGGCATGGGGGCGGGAAGAGTGGGTGGATGGATGGATGGGTGGGGGATGGGTTACAGTGCTTTACGTTGGTTTCACGTCGTTCTACCTAAAAACAATGCCGCGTGGAGTTGCAAAATCCAATTTACCGACCAAGATCTGTCCTGTATGCGATCGCTCATTTGCATGGCGAAAAAAATGGGAAGATTGCTGGGATGATGTCAAGTATTGCTCAGATCGTTGTCGCAAGCGGCGATCGCAAGCCACAGAATCGAGTCAAGAGTCTGCCGATGGTGAGAAGCGAAACAAGGAAAGGTAGGAGTAGAAGGTGCAGCCAAAGCTAATTGTTCATGGGGGTGCGGGGAGTTCGCTTAAAAGTAAGGGAGGAGTGGAGATTGTGCGGCGATCGCTGCATCGGGTCGTAGAAGAAGTGTATGCCGTATTACTGGCGGGTGCTTCGGCCCAGGAAGCGGTGATTCGAGGCTGCCAACTGCTAGAAGACGATCCGCGCTTTAATGCGGGTACGGGTTCCGTGTTGCAATCGGATGGGCAGATTCGCATGAGTGCAGCGTTAATGGATGGATTTGCCCAGCGATTTAGCGGCGTGATTAATGTATCACGAGTGCAAAATCCTATCTTGCTGGCAGCGGCACTGCAAGCCTCTCCTGATCATATTTTGTCGGACATGGGCGCAATGGAGTTGTTACGAGAGTTGGAGTTGCCGCCCTACAATCCCTTGACAGAAATCCGGTTGCAGGAATGGATGCTGGAGCGGCAGGAAAATTTTGAGAAGCAAATGGCAGGGGTGGTAGCAGAGAAGGAACTGGTGGAAGAGACTGCGGGACGGGGCACGATCGGCGTTGTAGCACTGGATCAGCAGGGACGACTGGCAGTGGGGACATCCACGGGCGGCAAAGGGTTTGAGCGCATTGGGCGAGTGAGTGACTCTGCTATGCCTGCGGGCACCTATGCGACGGCTGACGCAGCAGTGAGTTGCACGGGGATTGGAGAAGACATTATTGATGAATGTTTGGCGGCGCGGATTGTGATTCGAGCGGTGGATGGGTTGTCGCTACCCGATGCCTTTGAGCGATCGCTGCAAGAATCGCGGCGCAACCAGCGAGACCTGGGAGCCATCGGCTTGAGCGCAGATGGGACGATCGCTTGGGGCAAAACTAGCGAAGTGCTGCTGGCTGCCTACCACACGGGCAACGCGATCCGGGATACCCTGGACTGGCAAACCGCCGACCTGGTGGACAGTGCTCCAGCCTCCTGAGCCATTCATGCGACAACCGATCATCGGCGTGATGGGACCGGGAGAGCAAGCCACTCCTGCCCAGGTACAGCTTGCCTACGAGCTAGGAGCGGCAATTGCCCAGGCGGGCTGGATTTTGCTAACAGGCGGCAGAAAAGCAGGCGTGATGGATGCTGCCAGTCGCGGCGCAAAAAATGCAGGCGGCTTAACCGTGGGGATTTTGCCCAGCAGCGATCGCACTCAGCTATCCGATGCAGTTGATATTCCCATCTTTACGGACATGGGCAATGCTCGAAATGCGATCACTGTTTTGTCCTGCGATGGGGTGGTTGCCTGTGGCATGGGTTTGGGCACAGCATCAGAAGTGGCACTGGCACTGAAGAGTGGCAAATTTGTGGTGCTGTTGAATGTGACAGAGGTAGAACAGCAGTTTTTTCAGCACTTTGCCCAGATGCAAATCAGTGTGACTGATAGTGTGAGTCAGGCGATCGCAATGATTCAACTGCGGTTAAACTACTCACAGTAAAGAAAAGTTTACACCTCAACTTCATAAAATCTTCAAAATGATCCAGCACTATCAAATCATCCCTGGGATAGCAGCAAATTAAGCAGTTTTACATTAGAGATCGAAAGGCTATTTCTGATTTGAAATTTGACAATCCTGCACGTTCGTAGAAGGCAACCTGGCATGACAAACGCTTTTGATAAGGACAGTTTTTTACATCCCACAGGGAAGTACCGGGGTGAGTTTACTCCAGAACAGCTTGCGTTCAATGCCAACCTGCAAGAATTTGCCAGCCGCGTGTCGCTCATTTGCGGATTGGAAACAGGCGGAAAAATTTCTTCTAAAGATGCTTACGACCAAATTAAGAAACTGTGGAAAGATCTGAAAGATTCGAAGAAGGAATTACTGGATCAAACCAGACCCGAACCGCCTGAACTTCCCAGCGATGATGAGTGACACGATCTACTCCGAGTGCTTCCCAACCAATCGCTCGGTAGTGTGTTAGCTCTGTGTTTCGGCTTCGCTCAACACACTGTGAATGTGGGTTGAGCGGAGTCGAAACCCACATTTCTAATCCATCACCCAATCGCTCTTACTGTGGATTCACGATCGACCCCATAAACAGCACAGACCCCGTTTGATTGTCTCGAATGGCGCAGAAGAAGGGGCGATCGACTTTCATTTGAAAGGGTTCATCCATCGGAATGGCAGCGGTGGCACGAATCCCGATCGAAGTGACAGCCGCCGCTTCCGTCCCTTCTTCGTTCACTTCCACAAAGGTTTTGTGTTTCACCTCATCAATTTGGGTAGGCACCGGGCTGATGCCGGAAAAGTTTGCCTGCCGACTAAAAGCTTCCGCCATGCCCAGTTGCGCCAGGATGGGAGCCAGTTCAACTTTGTACTCCAGCTTGAAGCGGGGAATTTGAATTGCTCCTTGCCGATTCCGAAACTGACCCATCCACTGTTCCCAGTTTGCGGCGGTCAAGTTGCGCTGGAGTTCAGTCAGGTTAGAGGTTTTCTTCGGCAGCAACACCACCATACTCATCCGTCGCCCATTGCCATAGGGCAACATCACCCCTTGAAAGAGGGCATTATCCAGGTAACGATATTCTCCCCGCTGCGCCATGAGGGGATGAATCTTGGAGCTACCATTCGTCAGATAAAACGGTTCAGTCCTGGTTTGTTGCTTGTCAAATTGCCGACTCCAATTACCTTTGAAGTAAATGGCATTGATCAGCACCATCACATCATCCTGTTGCAGTTGGTCAATGATTTCGGTGATTTTGCCTTGCGTATTCTGGCTCACCCAGGCGTTGATAGTCGAAACCGCCCGTGGATCGGCAAAGTTCAGTTCGGTGAGTTTTGCCTGGTAAAACTGTTGATTGCGCTGAATAAACTCCGGCTTGAAGGGAACGCCTTGCCGCGTCCAGAGGGAATTGGCGATCGCCAATTGCACTTTAGGATCGGGATTCTCCAATAACGCTTTCAGGTCTGCATTTGCCTGGTTCAACGCTGACAAACTCATACCTTGAATTTCCATCGCCCGTGCCATGCCCTGCTGAGTCTTGCCATCAGCACCGTTGTAAACCATTGCCAGGGCGATCGCCACACTCGATGGCGACACAAACACATTCTGATTCGGTTGCTGGTTGGCAATGGAGGAAAATAGCTTGAAGCCAAAGCGGGTGTTGGCATCGACCAGTTGCGAGTTAACGGAAGAACGCTGCGCCATGAGTTTGGAAGATTGGGATTGAGGGTGAACCTGGGAGGGCTGACTATTGACCAGTTTAGGTTGGGTCGTTGCAGGCGATGACTTTGCCCAGGCGGGTGCAATTTGTGCCAACCGCATCCAGCCCAGCAATCCCAGCAGCAGCAGGCTACTACCAGCCACTAACCCAAACCCCAACTGCATTTTTCGTCTCATGATTACGCTCCTCCAACCCAATTGATTTAATGCTCTACATCATCAGCCTGCCATGCTCAGGACGACGCAGCGCCACGGTTACGGTTCCGGAAACAGCAGGGGCAGAATAGCAAAAAAGATTGCATTTGATCGGAATAGTACTAAAGTATTGAAGTGGTTTTGCAGAGTCCTGGTATCCGATGCCGCTGAAACACTCCCAAATCTGGAACTTGCTGCAAGCAAAACGATCGCAGTTTGAGGCGTTTGATCAGTTGGCATTGAAGGCATTGGCTCGCTATCGCGCTGCCCTGGCGGAAGAGTCCCAGGAGTGTGCAAAAGACTTGTTAGAGCGGTTGCGAGAGTTTGAAACCCTCGATCGCGGCGCAGAACCTATCGAACCGTTAGGGGAATTTCCCAACTGGATTATGCCGTCTGGATTAGCGTGGCAGAACCGGGAAGAGAGTTTGGGTTGGGTGCGCGATCGGCTCACGGATGTGTCCACCTTTGCCGTCGATGGCTCTCAAATTTACCCCGGCAAAGACCTGTCTATTCCCGTGGCACTGGTGCAAATTGGCTGGTTTGAAAACTTGCACCGAGCCGATGCCTGCTACGAGAAAGACATTGACGTGGATATTATGACTCCGGTGGAACTCAAAGCCACCAGTAGCGGCGATCCAGTCGATCGGCGGGTGAATATGCGCCGCTTCCAGATGGAAACCGAACGCATCATTCAGTACATGGATGATCATTCCAATACAGGAAATTGTCTGGCGTTTTTTGATGGTTCTCTGGTCGTAACCTTTGCCGAAGCCTTCGACGAAACGACCCGCAATTTTTATGTGGAGTGTGTGGTGGAACTGTTGAAAGCCAGCCAGCAGTATCGCGTCCCCCTCGTGAGCTACATCGACACCACCTATGCTCGTGATCTGATCGTCATGCTGCAACGGTTGGATGATTTGCCCGAAGCCCCCTCCCTGCACGATGCGCCCTTGGTGAATAAATTTATGCAGTGGGGCGATCGCACTCCCTTATTCCGCTGTCGGCGATCGGGCATTTTGAAACACTATCCGGCTCATTTACGCGATCAGGTACTGTTCACCTACCTCAAAGCTCACGATGGCTTTCCTGTGCGCCTGGAATTCCCCCTGTGGGTGTATGAAGCAGGCATCGCCAACACCATACTGGATTGGGTGCGGGGGGAAATTATCATCGGCGGCGGCTATCCTTACGTGATCGAAACTGCCGACCAAACCGCTGTACTCAAAGCCGACGATCGTCAGATGTTCTTCAAACTCCTGCAAGATTGGGCAGACACGGAAGCCTTAAACCTGCGCCTCTCTCGCAAAATGGTGAGCAAAGTCCGGCGGCGCTAGGAAACAAGGCGTTGGGGAAGGAAGGAGCCAGGAAAAAAGGGTCATCGGGTGATGCTCCGTTTTGTCCTGGACGCTAAAATTTGGGCAGCAGTTTCGCTGTGTTTATACGACCTTGATTTAGATACGCTACAGATTGAGATTCCCCTGCGGCTCGACTGAGCATCGCCGAACGTCCTGCGGCTTCCCTTTATCAAGGGGGAGTGAAGGGGATCGGTGCAAGGGATGTGCCGTTCTCATTGATTAAGTTGTCATTAATTAAATCGATATTCTATGGGAGAGAGACCGCCCCATGAAAGTTTTACTGATTGAGGATGACGAAGCAACTGGGTCTGCACTGGCTGAGATTTTGACTGCCCATCACTACACCGTCAACCTGGCGACAGATGGACAAACTGGACTGGACTTAGCCAGAGAATTTGAGTATGACGTGATTTTGCTGGATGTCATGATGCCGAAGCTGGATGGATTCAGTGTGTGTCGCCAGCTACGAGAAGAAGGCTATCAGCAGCCAATTTTGCTGCTAACCGCGAAGGACAGCCGCAGCGATCGCATCCTGGGCTTAGACTCAGGAGCCGATGATTACGTAGTGAAACCCTTTGACCCACCAGAACTCCTGGCGCGAATTCGTGCCCTCATGCGGCGGGAACAATTCTCCAGTTCTGCTATCCTGTCCTGGGAAAACCTTCAGCTTGATACGGACAGAAATGAAGTGACCTGTGGGGGGCAGCCCATTCGCTTGACCCATAAAGAATATTGCCTATTGGAGCTATTTCTGCTTAACCCCAAACGCATTTTTAGTCGGAGTGCCATTCTTGATCGCCTCTGGGACTTTGCCGAATCGCCTGGAGAAGAAACCGTCAGCACTCACATTAAATGCCTGCGCCAAAAGTTAAAGGCGGCAGGAGCGTCTGACTTAATCGAAACTGTGTATGGATTGGGCTATCGGTTGAAAGCATTGGCTCAATCCTCAGAGAATTCGGCTTCTCAGGCGACCCACCCGCCCAAACCGGAACCGGCGCAGCAGCGAACCCTCGCAAACACTTCTAAAATTTGGGAAAAGTACCGGGATACCTTTATCCAACAAGCCGAGATCCTGGAATCGGCAGCTCAAGCTCTGCTCAATCAAATGCTATCTCCAGACCAACAACAACAGGCTAAACAAGCAGCCCACAAGCTGGCTGGATCCTTGGGCATTTTTGGAGTGATGGCAGGTTCGCAACTGGCACAGGAATTGGAAGAGTTGCTGCAATCGGAGATGGTGCTGGCTACGGCACAGATACAACAAATTTCCAAGCGGGCGGAACTGCTGCGACAGGTGATTGAGCAGGCACACACAACCGAGAGCAAGCCAGTCGCAATGCCCTATGCACCGCTGCTGCTGGTGATTGATGATGATGTGCTGCTGGCGGAGCAGGTGCGATTAGAGGCGATCGCCTGGGGGCTACGGGTCGAACTGGCAACGGATCTGGAAGTTGCCCGCAAAGTCATTGCTCAATCGCCTCCGAATGTAATTTTGTTGGATTTGAACTTCCCTGGCACGGAAACTGGGTTTGTGTTGTTGCGAGAATTGATGCAGCGATCGCCCAAACTGCCCATCCTGGCGTTTACCGGGCAGGGAGACCTGGCAAGTCGGCTGGAGGTGGTGCGGCTGGGAGGCTGTACCTTTTTGCAAAAACCACTGTCCACCTACGAGATTCTCACCGCCGTAACCGATGTTTTGAAGCAAACTCAGATGCAGCACTTCAATCGGGTGATGGTGGTGGATGACGACAGCGCCATCACTGAAAATCTGGCAGATTTGTTGCAGCCGTTTGGAGTAAGGGTAACTGAACTGAATACCCCCCAACAGTTTTGGCAAGTCTTGACGGCAACCACTCCCAACGTGTTGGTGCTGGATCTGGAAATGCCCAACTTCAATGGCTTAGAGCTATGTCAAGCGGTGCGGAGTGATCCCAATTGGCAACAATTACCCATCTTATTTCTGTCCACCCATACAGACACAGCCACGATCGATCGCGCCTTTACCGCAGGAGCCGACGACTACCTGAGCAAATCTACTCCTCCTGCAGAACTGGCAACCCGCATCTTGCATCGTTTAATGCGAGTTGGGTTTCAACCCGTCCAAGATACACCGCATTCCTCAAATTCCTGACTCTGAGGTTTTATGGGCTACACCATGTATCGTCGAGTTTTGCCTTACGCGATTGCGGTTAGTTCAGTTGCGATCGCTCTATTGTTGACTCTGTGGTTACAGCCACTGTTGACTACAACGATCGTGAGTTTTTTCTACCTGGCAATCATCTTTACCACCTGGTTTAGTGGCATACGCCCTGGAGTCGTTGCCATCATTCTTTCAACTCTGGCAATTAATTACTTCTTTACGCCACCCTTTTACACACTCACCTTGGCTGATCTAAGTAGCTTAATTCGACTGAGTGTATTTGTGATTGTTGCCTGTGTCATTACCTGGTTGAATAACAACCTACAACAAAGTAAACACAAAGTTGAGCAACTGAGTCAGCGCTTGCAGGCAGAAAACTTTGAACAATTACGCATGGCTCTAACTGCGGCTCACATGGGACTGTGGGATTGGGATATGGTGACGGGAAAAATCACCTGGTCGCCAGAGCACGCCTACTTACTGGGCTTAACTCCTGACGCATTTGATGGGCGCTACGAAACCTTTGATGCTCGCTTACATCCCGACGATCGCGAAGCCTTAACCCAGGCGGTGCAATTCGCCATTCAACATCGCACCATTTACAAACACGAGTATCGCGTAGTTTGGACAGATGGCAGTGTGCATTGGATCGAAGGCAGGGGTCAGACTTTCTATGACGAAGCGGGGCAACCCATCCGAATGGCTGGCACGATTATGGCGATCGACGATCGCAAGCAAGCAGAGACCAAAGTTAAACAACTCAATGTCGAGCTAGAACAACGAGTTGCCGAACGCACCGCCGAACTCTCGGAAGCCAACGATCGGCTGCTGCACTTGCTTTCTGAGGTGCAACGCTCCAACCAGGAAATTGAAGACCTCTACCACCATGCCCCCTGTGGTTATCACTCCATTGATCGGGAAGGGTGCTTTGTTCAAATCAACGCCACAGAACTGCAATGGCTGGGTTACACGCGCCAAGAAATTTTGGGTAGACCAATTGTGGATTTTTTGACGGCTCAAAGCCAGCAATTCTTCCACCAATTCTTCCCCAAATTCCTGCAAACGGGGCAGGCGAACAACCTGGAAGTTGAATTTGTTCGTCGAGATGGTTCCACGTTTTGCGCCAATCTCAACACCACAGCAATTTATGACGAGTCGGGGCGCTATCTTGTCAGTCGCTCAACGCTCTTCGACATTACCGATCGCAAACGCGCAGAAAAGGCTTTACAGGAAAGCGAAACTCGCTATCGCACATTGATCGAAACGATTCCGCAGCTAACCTGGATTTCTGATCCCAACGGCGTGATTACTAACAGCTACAGCCAGCGATGGTTTGACTATACCGGGCAAACTCCCGAATCGGCTGCCAGAGACGGATGGCTAACCGTAGTGCATCCCGACGACATCGCCCAGGTGCAAGCTTCCTGGCAAGAAGCTGTTAGCAATGGCAAGAATTACGAAGCAGAGTATCGGCTCCGGCGGGCATCCGATGGCACCTACGTCTGGCATTTAGCAAAAGCAAATCCGATTTATGATGAGCGGGGGCAGCTTGTGAGTTGGTATGGCACCTGTACGGATATCAGCGATCGCAAACAGGCAGAATCCGCCCTGGCAAAACTCGCCGCGATCGTGGAATTCTCCGACGATGCCATCATTAGCAAAACCTTAGATGGAACAATTGTGAGCTGGAATGCCAGCGCAGAGAAGCTATTTGGCTATACCGCGCTCGAAGCAATCAACCAATCCATCACCCTGATTATCCCTGAAGACCGATTGAGTGAAGGCAGAGATCTAATCGATCGAATTCAGCAGGGACAATCGATCCAGCAATACGAAACCGTGCGGCAGCGCAAAGATGGAACCCTAGTAGACATTACCATCACCCTGTCCCCGATCAAAGATGCCACAGGCAAAATCGTTGGTGCCTCTAAAATCGCGCAAGACATCACCGAAAAACGTGCCCTCGATCGCATGAAAACAGAATTTATTTCGATCGTCAGCCACGAATTGCGGACTCCCCTGACAGCTTTACGGGGTTCTCTGGGGTTAGTCGTGCGGGGCGTGTATGACAAAAAGCCGGAGAAAAAACAGCGCATGATTGAAATTGCCTCAGAGCAGAGCGATCGGCTGGTGCGCCTGGTCAACGATATTCTCGACCTGCAACGGTTAGAATCTGGCAGCATGAAACTGGCTCTACAAGCCTGTGACGTTGCCACACTCCTGCAACAAGCGGCTGAAGTCATGCGAACCTACGCCGAAGAACACCAGGTTGAACTCATCGTCAGACCTCTAAATTGTTTAGTTTTAGCGGCTCCCGATGCCATCATCCAAACCCTCACCAACTTACTGAGTAACGCCATCAAGTTCTCGGAACCTGGCAGCAAAATTTGGCTGAAAGCTGAAGTACACTCATCCACCCACCCACCGCTCCCCGCGCCTCACGTTCTCTTCAGCGTTAAGGATGAGGGGCGTGGCATTCCTGCCGATAAATTAGAAACTATTTTTGAACGATTTCAGCAAGTGGACGCCTCGGATGCTCGTGAAAAAGGCGGAACAGGCTTGGGGCTGGCAATTTGCCGCAAAATCATTCAGCAACACAAAGGGCATATCTGGGCAGAAAGCCTGATGCCCCAGGGCAGCACGTTTTACTTTACATTGCCGCTAGTCAATGGGGAATACTAAAGCTCAGGTGGTTTTGGGAGATGATCTTTGTAAATTTACTAAGGGTTGGTTGGGTGTTGGTTGGGGTGAACTGTCGTTCGCCCTTGTAGGGAGATTTCGGAGTTATTCAATTCTCATTCCTTAGAAGCTATTTGTAGATAGAGGTAAATGTGGCTCAAAAGCAAGCCCTGAAGAGATCCTCCCTAACCCTCCTTCATAAGGAGGGAACCAACTCCTAAGTCTGAAGTCCCCCTTTTGAAGGGGGATTTAGGGGGATCGAAACATTGATTTACAAACACTTTCTTAGAGAAATTGGGTGTTGGTTGGGGTGAACTGTCGTTCGCCCTTACAGGAAGATTTCGGAGGCATTCAATTCTCATTCCTTAGTAAAGTTAGCTTAGTGGATGACTGCCATTAGCATGATTGTGTTCTTATCGTTGTTTTCTTGTTGTTTAAAACAATTTTTGTTCATCTTTATTTTCATTTTTCACGCTGTTTTTATGAATAAAAAAATTTTGGCGATCGATGATGAAACTGTAATTTTAGAAGTGATTCAGGGTTGTTTGGAAGAGTTGGGCGAAATGAAGGTGTTGACAGCAGCATCGGGCAAAGAAGGATTGCAAGTGGCGCAAGCAGAGCAACCGGATGGAATTTTGCTGGATGTTTCGATGCCGGGAATGGATGGGCTGGAAGTGCTCCAATACTTGCAGGACAATCCTGAGACCCGATCGATTCCTGTGGTACTGCTCACCGCTAGAGTGCAACCTGAGGATCGAGCCAAATTTGCCCAGGCACAGGTGGAGGGCATGATCCTAAAGCCGTTTGATCCGATCGCGCTGGCAGAGCAAGTGGCGGAAGTTTTTGGTTGGCAATTGTAGAAACATTGCTGTCTTCAAATTTCCTTCAAATTTATTTTTTAAGCTGGGCGTACTCTGCACCAGGAGACCGTATGTCCAGCAAACGCATTTTAGTGATTGATGATGAAGTGGCTGTTCTAGAAGTGGTGCAAAGCTGCTTTGAGGATGTCGCTGGTTGGCAGGTAATCCTGGCTAGGTCTGGGCAAGAAGGATTAGCAAAAGCAGTGAGCGAAAAACCAGACGCGATCGCCCTGGATGTAATCATTCCAGATATGAACGGAATCGCCGTACTCCAACACCTGAAAGCAAATCCAGCAACGGCTGCGATTCCCGTGGTTTTGCTGACGATCGCTGTTGATTTTATGGAGCCCAACGCTTGTGCCGCAGTTGGTGCAGTGGGAGCAATTGCTAAACCATTTGATCCCATTCACCTGGTGGAAGAGATGGCGAGGTACTTGGGTTGGACTTTAGACCAACGAGAGCAGGAGTCGTGAAGCCTATGACTGCTATCACAGAAGGTTTTGAATGTGCGCGTCGAGAGGCAGGTATGAATTCACAGGACGATCGTGATGAAATTGCCAGATTAGAGGCACTCCATCAATATCAAATTCTGGATACAGCCCCAGAATCTGCTTACGATGACTTGACTCGTCTGGCAGCGCAAATTTGTCAAATGCCGATCGCGCTAATTGTTCTACTCGCCCAGGATCGGCAGTGGTTCAAGTCCAAACTGGGGTTAACAGTGACAGAAACTCCTCGCAACATTGCCTTTTGCAGATACACAATTTTGCAAACAGAGCCACTCATTATCGAAGATGCTTTAGCTGATGAGAGATTTGCGACAAATCCACTTGTGATAGACGATCCGGCAATTCGGTTCTATGCTGGAGTGCCGCTGATCACACCCGACAATTACGCGATCGGCTCTTTGTGTGTAATCGACACCGTACCTCGGCAGTTGAGTGATATCCAAGTAGAAGCCTTACAAGCCCTGAGCCGTCAGGTCATTGGTCAATTGGAGTTACGCCGCAATCTAACCACCCTGCAAGAACGGGAGCGTCACTTATCGTCTTTAGTCAAAGACTTGCATCAAACCGCCCAACGAGAACAGTTAATTCGAGGCGTAACAGAGCATATTCATCGATCGCTGGATTTAAGAGAGATCTTGACAACGACAGTCACAGAAGTACGTCAGGTGTTACAGGCAGATCGGGTTGTGGTGTTTAAGTTAGAGGCTGACGGCTCTGGCACTGTTGAGCAAGAATCGGTAGATTCAAGCTGGAAACCCATTTTAGGACAAAATTTAGTCGATCCTTGCCTGCAAACCCTCTGCCTTCAAAAGTACCTGACAGGGCACGTTCATGCCGTTAAAGATATTGAAGATGGTAGCATTCAGTCCTGTCATGCTGAGTTTCTTAAGCAGTTTGATGTGAGAGCAAACCTGGTCGCACCGATCATCCAGAGTGAGTCTCTTTGGGGTTTGTTGATTGTGCATCAATGCGTCCAACCGCGCCAGTGGACTGAAACCGAAACTCAACTGTTGAAGCTTCTAGCAGATCAAGTCGCGATCGCCATCCAACAATCCTGTCTCTATCAACAAGTCCAAGCTGAACTTGCCGAGCGGGTTCAAGCAGAAGCAAAAATTCGAGATCAGGCAATGTTGTTGGATGTTGCCACGGATGCGATCGTTGTGAGTAGCCTGAATCACCAAATTACTTTCTGGAATCAGGGAGCAGAACGGTTATACGGTTGGACTACGGCAGAAGTGGTTGGGCGATCGGCGGAGCTATTGTACCGAAACCAAGCCGCAAGTTTGAAAGAAATTGCTCAAACCGTGCTGACCAATGGGCAATGGCAGGGTGAATTGACCCAACGGACGCAGGATCAAGAGGATCTAATCGTTGCCAGTCGGTGGAGCCTGGTTCGAGACCCACTGGGGCAACCAAAAGCTTTTTTAATTGTCAATACGAACATTACTCAAGAAAAAATTCTGGAACGACAGTTTTTGCGGACTCAGCGCCTTGAAAGCATCGGCACCCTGGCAGGGGGAATTGCCCATGATTTGAACAACGTGTTGGCACCGATTTTGATGTCGGTTTCTTTGCTGGAGCAGCAACCAGAGAGTGAAAAACGCCAGAAGTGGCTGGATATGATTGATGGCAGCGCCAGACGGGGGGCGAAATTGGTTAAACAAGTACTGGCATTTGCTCGCGGCTCCGAAGGGGAGCGATCGCTGCTAGACGTAAAGCATTTAATTGTAGAAATCAAACAAGTTGTAGAAGAAACCTTTTCCAGAGACATCTCTATCACAACTCAGATCCCAAACGATTTGCACATGGTACGCGGAGATGTCACGCAACTGCATCAGATTTTGATGAACCTGTGCCTGAATGGGCGAGATGCCATGCCTAATGGTGGAATTTTACGAATTACCGCAGAAAATATGCACTTGGAAGAAGCCGTCCTCAGCTTGCGGGATGCAGTTCCAGCAGGCTCTTATATCACAATCACAGTCACCGACACGGGTTCAGGGATTGCACCTGATATCATCGATCGCATTTTTGATCCATTCTTCACAACAAAAGAAATAGGAAAGGGAACTGGGTTGGGGCTGTCAACGGTAATGAGTATTGTTAACAATCACAATGGTTTTATTACGGTTTCAAGTGAGATAGGCAAAGGAGCAGAGTTTAAGGTCTACTTGCCTGCCCTGATTTCTAACGAGAACTCAGAAACTCTCGTGCCAGAAACTCCTCTGGGTTCAGGGCAACTCATCCTGATCGTGGATGATGAAAAGGCGATTCGAGAAGCAACGAAGGCAATGTTGGAGGCTAACGGCTACCAGGTCTTCACTGCTAACAATGGGATTGATGCGATCGGTCTCTACGCTCACCATCGGCATGAAATTCAAGCCGCTTTGATTGACATGATGATGCCTGGGATGGATGGCACCACGACGATTCGCACCCTGCAAGCGATCGACCCTCAGATCAAAATTGTGGCAACCAGTGGCTTAACCACCAGCGATACCCTGATGGAGATGGGTATTCATGTTCATCACTTTCTGATGAAACCCTTCACAGCTCAAGATCTCCTCATTGCCCTGAATCAAATGCTCAATCCGTAAAACAGCTTCAGCGCGATCTTAAAAAACAATCCCGTTACTCAAAGGGGACGACAACGCCCTACCCACAAGTAAACTGCGGGCTAACAGCAGAAGTTTGCTAAGGGATGACAAATAAGGAGATTTCTGGCAAATAATCTACCCACCGTCTTCAACTCCGTTCAGCCAGCTTGGACTTTGAGCGAAGTCGAAAGGTATACTTTTTTCTGGGAATCGCCTGATTAATATCGAGAAGTTGTCATTCTGAGCGATTAGCGAAGAATCGCAGAGAGGCTTCCCTTCGCTCCGCTTGTTCAGCATGACCAACCCTGAATGCTATTTACGTCATGTCCCTAAGTCAATGGCTAATGACTGACGATCAGCATGACCAAACTTTGTAGATTCTCGCCGATCGTTGCCACTAGGTGATGGGTAATCGGCAAACTATCCAGCGCCATGCCCGCGCAGAGCAACATCAGGTAAAGAATGGAATACTTGAACACCGATCGCGCCATTTGCAAATCTGCGGGTGCCTGCATCAGTTTCCAGGCTTTTTGCACAAATAACCCACCCAGCAGAAGCGCGATCGCACCATAGACCGCGCCCATGATGTGCAGGGGATAAATCAACAGCAAGGTGATGGGAATTAATGCCAGGGTGTAGTAAAAAATTTGGCGGGCAGTGGGTTCATTCCCTTCCACCACGGGCAGCATCGGTACACCAACCGTGGCGTAATCTTCCCGAATCATCATTGCCAGTGCCCAAAAGTGGGGCGGTGTCCAGAAAAAGATGATGGCAAACAGCGTCCAGGCTGCCCAACTCAGATCGCCTGTCACCGCCGCCCAACCAACCAAGGGCGGAATTGCCCCCGCGGCTCCCCCAATCACGATGTTTTGGGTACTGTGGCGTTTGAGCCAGTGAGTGTAAACCAGGACATAGCAAACAATTCCCGACATCGCCAGCATTGCTGCCAGCAGATTGGCAAATACGGCGAGGAGGGTGAAGGATGCCAGCGTCAGGACGATCGCAAACATCAGGGCGTGGAGCGGTTGCACTCGTCCGGAGGGCAAGGGGCGATGGCGGGTGCGTTCCATGATGTAGTCAATATCGCGATCGTAGAGACAGTTGATGGTGTTGGCAGCTCCGGCAGCAAAAGCCCCACTCACCAGCGTCACCAGCAGCAGAAAGGGATCCACTTGCCCATTCGCAGCCACCCACATTCCGCCTGCCGTGGTGATGAGCAGAAGTAGGATGATCCGAGGTTTCGTGAGTTGGTAGTAACTTTGAACAACCTGGAGTAAGTTTTCATGCCGGCGAGAGGGAGCAGATAAGAGAGTTTCTTGCATTAACGTGATTCCTCACAAGAGCGTAGCGATCGTTTAACTGAAACGGCAAACAGGGTGCAGGAGCGGGTTTGACAACTCTTCCTTGACTTCCAAAAATGGAACTCAGGCAGGTTGACCATCGGTTGGCGGAACCACTTCATCCCTCGAATCTGGAAGGGGCACTTCTGGGACGGAAGCAGCATGACTCACATCGCGGAACGCCAGAACCGTAAACGCCACAAGCGAACCCAGCAACAACGCCCCGATCGCCTGATGGGAAACGGTGAGCGGTTCCACTTGCAGCCTCAGTTTGAAGGTGGCAACGCCTAATAAAATTTGCAGCACAACCAACCCTCCAGCTATCTGAGCCAGTCGCCGTAGAGTGGGGTGGAGGGCAGGAGTTCGCCACGCCCAAACTACCAGCACAACCGTTGCCAGGGTTGCCGGAAACACTCCCACAATATGGCTGTGCATCACGGCGCACAGTTGAGAGTCGCTCAAACATTGGTGCAGTGCCCATTGAGAGCCAACCAGTGCCCCCAGGATACTTTGCAGGTAAACCAGAATTGCCGCGATCGCCCCTATCCAGGGCAGTTTTCCCGCCGTACCAGTGCCGTGATAGGGACGCAGGGCAACCCCCATCGAGAGCAGGGTGACAAAGAATAAAAGCGCTGTTCCCAGATGGGCAGTAACGATGTCAAATCGCAGCAGTTCCGTCACCGTCAGCCCCCCCAGAAGCCCTTGAAACACCACCAGAAGCAAAGCCAGGGCGGCTGTCCAGGGTGCCCACCGGGGCAACTCTCGGCGATACCACCAGCACATCGTCACTAGCGCGATCGCCAACAGTCCCATCGAAGAGGCAGTGAGCCGATGAAACCACTCCAGAAATACTTGAAGATTCATCTGTTTCTGGGGCACCAGTACGCCGTAGCAGAGGGGCCAATCGGGACAGGCAAGCCCCGCATTCATGACTCGTGTCGCGCTGCCCAACGCCATCAGAAAAATGGTTTCAATTGCCATGCCCAGAACAAATTTAGTAATCCATTCGCGGGGGCGGGACGTTTCATCTGATTTTGGTTGATGAAATGGAATGTCAACCATGCAAATAACCTTTCTTGTAAAAGACCAAAGCTTAAAAAAACCTTGAGCGATCGCGGATTAAATTCGCTCTGCAAATTCCTTGCACGATCGAGTTCAACCTGCGACTTCTAACTACTTTAGTGAAATTGTTTTTGATGTACCGAAACCTTTTGTAATTTCTTCGGATTGCTCGATTAAAGACTCATCTAATTCACCGGTTGAGTATCGAAAAACACATTTTCTCAATCAACAACTGTCAGAAGAAAGAAGGAAGCGAGCTTTCTTTGTTAGTCCATAATTTACTTACAGGCAGGGCATTAAGGAAATCGTTGATAGTGGGACAAGGGCTGGTCTTTCTTAAATCTGTCTTAAGAAGAGCGGGTCTTGGGAGAAAATTCGCCCCACGACAAGGCAGAGAATGCTAGAGTTCATGGGAGTTTGTTCTGACTTTTTAGATCAACTCATGATTAGCGAACGTCCTCTTTGATTCTATAAATTCTGAGCGAGTGTGTAGCTGTTCTAACCTCTTAATCCGAAAGCTGATCTACTCTATAGATCTGTGGACAGCGTATCTACTTGTGAGCATTATCAATTTCGACTGCTTCACGAATCCCGCTAACAATTCCACAGCGATTTCTTAAGGATTAATTAATTTTTTTGTTCCATCTTCTAGGCGGAGATTTGTTGTGAACATTCCCAGTTCCATTGCAACGCTGCTAGTCGGTATCCTGCTCACCGTCGTCAGCTTATGGTATGGACAAAACCACGGATTACTCCCTGCCCAAGCCTCTAAGGAAGCGGTTCAGATCGATGAGTTGTTCAACTTGATGATGACGATCGGGACGGGGCTGTTTCTGCTTGTGCAGGGGGCATTGATTTATTCCTTGTTCAAATTTCGTCGTCGCCCTGATGACGATACTGATGGTCCCTACATTGAAGGCAACATTCCGCTGGAAATCCTATGGACAGCCATTCCTGCGGTAATTGTGCTGATCATTGGGGTATACAGCTTTGATGTCTACAACCAGATTGGGGGACTCGATCCCATGAACCATTCTGCAGTTGCCCACGGGCATTCTACCCATCAAATGGCGCAGATGCCTGGAGCCGCGATCGCTGCGCCTTTGCCGGATGCGTCTAACGAGTCAGATCTGGATAAATCAGCCAATGCTACTGGAACTCGCAGTCCCGAAGTGGCAGCAGAAGTGACCCAAGATCCAGCCACCGCAGCCGTTCGAGATGAATCGATTCCGCAACGGAATGACTCGTCGGCAATGGGGTCTACCGCTCCCCGCATTGGCTCCACACCCGATAAAGCGGGACAGCCAGCGGAATACGTGATCAACGCCACGGGCTTACAGTTTGCCTGGTTGTTCACCTACCCGGATACGGGCATCGTGGCAGGAGAACTCCACGTTCCCGTGGGCAAGGAGATTTTGCTCAACATCTCCGCCAATGACGTGCTGCACGCTTTTTGGGTGCCAGAATATCGCCTCAAGCAAGATGCGATCCCCGGTAAGCAAACAGAGCTGCGATTTACGCCATCTAAATTGGGCGAGTATTCCGTCATCTGTGCGGAACTGTGTGGCGCTTACCACGGGGTGATGAAAACCAAAGTGATTGCTCAAACTCAAGCTGACTTTGATACCTGGGTGAAAGAACAACAGGTTGCCAACAATCCAGACCAATTGGATCAAGCGATCGCCACAGCCGACCAATCCCCGGATCAATTCCTGGCTCCCTTCGTGCAAAACCTGGGGATCGATGGCACCGTTGTTCAACAACTCCACCCCGATCGTGTCCCGGCTTCCGCAAGTTAGCTGCCCCTTCACTGACAACTGCTCATGACCCAAACATTTCAAGAAGAAGTCGTCAACGCCCCTGCTCATGGCAGTCCAGCCGAAAGCAAGCGCAACTGGCGAAAATACTTCAGCTTTAGTACCGACCACAAAGTAATCGGGATTCAATACCTGGTTACATCCTTTTTCTTTTACTTGATTGGGGGATTTCTGGCGACCTTAGTGCGGACAGAACTCGCCACGCCTCAATCGGATTTTGTCAGTCCAGATTTGTACAACGGACTGTTTACCGTTCACGCCACGGTAATGATCTTCCTGTGGATTATTCCGGCTGCTACGGGAGCTTTTGGTAATTACCTGATTCCCTTGCTGATTGGGGCGCGGGATATGGCGTTTCCCAAGCTCAACGCGGTTGCCTTCTGGATGGTTCCACCGGGGGGCGTTCTGCTGATGTCCAGCTTCTTTTTTGGCGCACCAGGATCTGGCTGGACTTCCTACCCACCCCTCAGCCTGATCTACAACCAGGTGGGCGAAGCGATCTGGATTTTGAGTGTCCTGATCCTGGGAACTTCTTCGATCTTGGGTGCGGTGAATTTCATCGTGACGCTGTTGATGATGCGGGCACCGGGGATGGATCTGAATCATATGCCGCTGTTTTGCTGGGCAATGCTGGCAGCCTCCTGTTTGGTGCTGCTGGGTACGCCCGTGTTGGCAGGCGCGATGATTCTGTTGTCGTTTGATTTATTGGTGGGAACGGCATTCTTCAATCCCACGGGCGGCGGCGATCCGGTGGTGTACCAGCATATGTTCTGGTTCTACTCCCACCCGGCGGTTTACATCATGATTCTGCCCGTATTTGGGTTGGTTTCAGAGATTCTGCCCGTTCACTCCCGCAAGCCGATTTTTGGCTATAAGGCGATCGCCTACTCCAGTTTTGCCATTAGCTTCCTGGGCTTGATCGTGTGGGCACACCATATGTTCACCAGTGGCACCCCGCCCTGGTTGCGGATGTTCTTCATGATCAACACCATGATCATCGCCGTCCCTACGGGCATCAAAGTGTTTAGCTGGCTGGCAACGATCTGGGGTGGCAAACTCCGGCTCAACAGTGCCATGCTGTTTGCGATGGGCTTCATCTCCATGTTCGTGATTGGTGGCATTAGCGGGGTGATGGTGGCTTCGGTGCCTTTTGACATCCACGTTCACGATACCTATTTCATCGTGGCACACCTGCACTACGTGCTGTTTGGCGGCAGTGTGTTTGGTCTTTATGCCGGAATCTACCACTGGTTCCCCAAGATGAGCGGACGCATGATGAACGAAACCTTGGGACGGGTTCACTTTGTGCTGACGTTGATCGGCTTTAACCTCTGCTTTTTGCCGATGCACAAGCTGGGCTTAGAAGGGATGAACCGCCGAGTGGCAGAGTATGACCCAAAATTCGCAACGCTGAACTTAGTGGTGTCGATCGGAGCTTACATCCTGGCTGTCTCTACCTTCCCGTTCCTGTTTAATGCAGTCTGGAGTATTTTCAAGGGCGAGAAAGCACCGAGTAATCCCTGGGGTGGGCTCACTTTTGAATGGCAAACCTTTTCGCCGCCGCCCCACGAAAACTTTTCTATCGACCCTGTGTTGTTGATCGCGCCTTACGAATACGGGACTGAGGAAGCGAAAGACATCATCAAAGCGGGTCCATTTTTAGCCACCACATTGCCTGCAAAAAGATAGGAGAGCATGATGCAAGGATCCGCGATCGATTCCCCCTCAGTTGTGAACTACCAGGCAGAAGTTGCTCACGATCATCATGGACACCCCGACTTTCGAGTCATGGGTGTGATCGTCTTCCTGGTTGCGGAGGCGATGATCTTCCTGGGATTGTTTACGGCTTATCTGACCTTTCGTGCGGTTTCTCCGGTTTGGCCCCCCGAAGGCACGCCAGAACTGGAGTTGCTTTTACCCGGTGTGAACACGATCATTCTGATAGCCAGTAGCTTTGTCATTCACAATGCCGATGTGGCAATCAAAAAGAATGACGTAAAAGGCTTACGCACCTGGTTTGGCATCACTGCCGCGATGGGAGCCGTTTTCTTAGTGGGACAGCTTTACGAATACTTTCATCTGGAGTTTGGCTTAAAGTCCAATTTGTTCGCCAGTACTTTTTACGTGCTAACAGGTTTCCACGGTCTACACGTTTTATTCGGTCTAGTGCTGATTTTGGGTGTGCTGTGGCGATCGCGCAAACCTAGTCATTATTCCAACACCAGTCATTTTGGTGTAGAAGCGGCTGAAATCTACTGGCACTTTGTGGATGTCGTGTGGATTGTGTTGTTTATCTTGCTGTACTTGCTGAAATAAAAGCAAAAATTCAGGACTTACGCAGTCTGGATAGAGTCTCGGATTGTCAGTTCTCACAAACAAAACAGGCTGCGTTCCCCAAACCCAGTCGCCAAAGGCAGGAGGATATTTTTCCTTCTGCCTTTGGCTTGAGGCAGGATGCGACTTTAGCCGCGATGGGTCATCCTGGGACGATCGCCAGCGTGTAGACTGAGATGTGAATCATTGAAGTGTCAATAAGGTAACAGGCAATGCGACTGTCTCAGATGCTATTTGTCACCCTGCGAGAAGATCCAGCAGAGGCGGAAATTCCCAGCCACAAGTTGCTGCTGCGAGCAGGATACATTCGGCGCATCGCTGGCGGCGTGTATGCTTACTTACCGTTGATGTGGCGCGTGCTGCAAAAAGTATCCAAAATTGTGCGGGAAGAAATGAATGCTGCCGGAGCGCAGGAATGTTTGCTGCCCCAGTTGCAACCTTCTGAGTTATGGCGCGAATCGGGACGCTGGGATACCTACACCAAAGCGGAAGGCATCATGTTTTCGTTGACCGATCGCCAGCAGCGCGAGATGGGTTTAGGTCCCACTCACGAAGAAGTGATCACCGCGATCGCCCGTGACATGGTTCGCTCTTACCGCCAGTTACCGCTGAACTTGTACCAAATTCAAACCAAGTTCCGGGATGAAATTCGTCCTCGCTTTGGCTTGATGCGCGGTCGGGAATTCATTATGAAGGATGCCTACTCGTTTGACCTGGACGACGCTGGCATGAAAGTCACCTATCAAAAGATGAACCAGGCGTATCACAACATTCTGCGGCGGAGTGGGCTGAAGTTCCGGGCAGTAGACGCAGATTCCGGCGCGATCGGCGGTTCTGGTTCGCAAGAATTTATGGTGCTGGCAGAGGCAGGCGAAGACGAAATTCTCTATACAGACGATGGCAAATATGCTGCCAATGTGGAGAAAGCAGTTTCTTTGCCACCACAGGCGGTTGAGTCTCCCTTCGCCACTTATGAAAAACGAGAAACACCGGGAACAGAAACCATTGAAAAAATGTGCAAGTTCCTCAAATGCTCGCCCACCTGTGTTGTGAAGAATGTGCTATATCAGGCAACCTACGACAACGGCATGACCGTTCTGGTTCTCATCAGCATTCGGGGCGATCAGGATGTGAACGAGGTGAAGTTACAGAATGAACTGGTGAAATTGGCGGCTGATTATCGCGCTACCACGGTAATTGCCCTGACGGTTCCGGATGAAACCGCTCAGGCAAAATGGGCAGCAAAGCCCTTACCCCTCGGTTACATGGCACCCGACCTGGCAGACAGCTACATCAAACCACCCAAACCTGCTCCAGTTGAAGTGAAGGTAGCAGGAGGCGTGGCACCGAAGTTTCTGCGTTTGGTGGATAACACTGCCGTTGACTTGAAAAACTTTGCCACGGGTAGCGATGAGGCGGGCTATCACGTCGTTGGCGCGAACTGGGGCAGCGAGTTTAAGTTGCCCGATCGCGTGGTGGATGTGCGAAAGGCAATCGCAGGCGATCGGGCGATTCATGATCCAGCTCAAACCTTGCAAACTGCCCGTGGCATTGAAATTGGACACATCTTCCAACTCGGCACCACGTATTCCAAGGCATTAGGTGCGACCTACACCAACGAGCAAGGGGAGGAAGCTCCCTTAGTAATGGGGTGTTACGGCGTGGGAGTGTCCCGTTTGGCGCAGGCTGCGGTAGAACAGGCTCACGACAAAGATGGCATTGTCTGGTCAGTGGCGATCGCCCCTTATCACGCGATCGTTGTCATTCCCAATGTTGCCGACGAAACCCAGGTGCAAGCCGCAGAAACTCTTTACACCAAGTTGAATCAAGCCGGAATTGAGACGTTGCTAGACGATCGCAACGAACGCGCCGGAGTAAAATTCAAAGATGCGGATTTGATCGGAATTCCCTATCGCATTGTTACTGGCAAGTCTTTGAAGAATGGCAACGTGGAAGTCGTGAATCGAGCAACCCGCGAGGCACAGGAGTTACCCGTCGAAACGGTTGTTGCGACCCTCCAACACTGGATTGCGGATGCCGTTGAGTAGGGAGCCATCCCACAGTTAGCCCTCAATGGCTTTGTAGCTTCAACGCTCACATTTCCAGAATCAAAGCGGGCAGCGAGAATCGAACTCGCATCAATAGCTTGGAAGGCTATGGTTTTACCACTAAACTATGCCCGCACAGCGCTTTGAGTTTTACTCATTAAGCGTTTCTAATAGTACCACATAGATTGTAAGAGATCATTGTTTTTGCAGAATGATCTGCACAACCAGTTGGTTGGGTTCCCGTTGGGTCGGCGCACTCGATCGCGGCAAAGGCTCAAATGTCCAGGTTTTGAGGGAACAGGTTGCCAGGTCTTGATAGCTTTTCAAAGCATTGGAGGTTGGGGAAACCGGAACGGCATTCACCACGGTTCTTTGAGCATCTAGCGTCAAGGTGTAGGTTAAGGGCTGGTTGAAGTAATGCAAGGCTTCAGGAGTAACTAAACAACCCGACTCGCCAGAGGACAAGGTTTTAGATTGTTGAGGCAAATCTGGATTGGAAGAAGCCGCTGTTGGACGATCGCTTGCAGCAGGAAACACTTTCACCTGCATTAAAAACTTTGATATCGGCGCACTACGACTCAGCGGCAGAGAGTTTGTCGGAGTAGCCTGAGTATCTCCAGGATGAGCGCGTGGATCAGGAGGTTCAGTAAATCCAGGTAACAGCATTCCTGAGGTCGTTACTTCATCTGTAGATTGTGGAGGAGTCGGTTCGTTGGTTACAGAGGCGGGCACTTCGGTCGAAGTGGTATCGGTCTGAGGGGAAGTAACGGTATTGGATGGAGCTTTAGACTCAGCTTGCGTAGATGTTGAGGGTTTAGAAGGGGCTTGAGGTTTAACGTTGGTTGGAGGCGTGGCTGTTTGGGTGGGGCGAGGAGCCGCGGAAGCCATTGAGATTTTACCCGCCTCAGGCTGTGTTGGATTTGGGCTGGAGGTTGTTGTTGTTTGATTTTGGGATGGGGTGGAGATGGTCTTTGATGAGTTAGTTGCTGGAGCGATCTCAGACCTGGTTGCAGTTTCCGGGTTGTGTTGAATATCTGACGGCACAAAATCAATTGAAATCGGGGCAAATGCAGAAGGCAATGGCTCCAATTGGTGCAAATAGCGCTGCGAGCTAACCAGCAAAATCCCATTTAGCAGCAAAGACCCAACAAATACAGACAGCCACAGTCCGGGTGGGTCTGTGTGCTTTCTCAGGGTCGGAGGTTTTGCTGGGCGGGTAGCGAGCGTCATTGACGAATGAATTGCAACAAATTGCCGTCATCATCGTAGCGAAAGTTGGCGTGGGAGGAAACATCATTCATGAATGACAGATTCAACGGCTACGATCGCCGCCTGCACTGACTTGCTCAAGCTAAAAAGGTACTTTGAGTAGCGCAACAGTTCTCGATCAGGCTTCAGTCCATCAATTCCAGCTTGCCCAATTGAATCGACTCCAGCACCTGGTTGATTTGCAGCCGATCGCTCTCAGTCATTTGCTGCCCTGCCAACAATGCAGAGGTCAAACTGAGATGTTCGCGACGGGTAATTCGTCCGGCGGCGAAAATTCGCTCAATCTGATGTTGTAGGCTGGGCTGAGGACTGGACTTTGCTCGATTAGAGCCATTTGAGTTTAATCGCATTGTTGTAACCGTAGCACCCCTAGTGATTTAACCTTTATTTCATATTTAGCCTGCCCAGGTTTGTTTTCCAGAACACGGAGTTGCCGTTAAACTCCACAAAACTTTGTAGAATTCAGGTAAACAAACTGACATAAAAAAGATGGCTTAGGATGCACATTCATCGTCTACCCGCCTTGTCCGATAACTATATTTTTTTGTTGCACGATTCTGTTCAAAATATGGCGGCTGTGGTTGATCCAGCGGATGCCACGCCTGTTTTGCACAAACTGGATCAGTTAGGAGCAACCCTAATCGCAATTTTCAACACTCATCACCATGCCGACCATGTAGGCGGCAATCTTAAGTTGCTGCAACGCTTTTCAGGGGCGATCGTCTATGGTGGGGCAGAAGATAGGGGCAGAATTCCCCAGCAACAGGTTTTTTTGCAGGAGGGCGATCGCGTCCCGTTTGGCGATCGCACCGCAGAAATTTTCTTTGTTCCAGGGCATACTCGTGCCCACATCGCCTACTACTTTCCCCCAACTCACCCCGGAGAATTGGGCGATTTATTTTGTGGAGATACGCTTTTTTCCGGTGGCTGTGGGCGTTTGTTTGAAGGAACTCCTACCCAAATGGTTCACTCCCTAGGCAAGTTGCGTAGTTTACCTGACTCTACTCGTGTTTGGTGCGCCCACGAATACACGCTCAAAAATCTGCAATTTGCCCTGACGCTGGATCAACACAATCCTGATTTGCAACGCCGATATGCAGAAGTGAGAGAACTGCGCGATTGCTCTGAATCGACAATTCCCTCACTTTTGGGGGTTGAGAAACGCACAAATCCGTTTCTGCGATGGGACGATGAGAAGATGCAGAAAGCAACCAGGGCAAAGGATGAAATTCAAACCTTCGCCCGGTTGCGTGGCATGAAGGATCAGTTCTAAGCCAGCAGTTCTCCAGTTTCCTGTAAAGAGTGCAGGCGTTGATAGATGCCGCCCTGACGCAACAACTCGTCATGACTGCCCACTTCCACGATTTGCCCCTGATCCATCACAACGATTTTGTCTGCTTCCCGCACCGTACTTAAACGGTGAGCAATGATGATCAAAGTCCGGGTTCCCAGGATTGAGCGCATTGCCAGTTGGATCGATCGCTCCGATTCGTAGTCCAGACTGGACGTTGCTTCATCGAAGATCAGCACATCTGGGTTCATGATCAAAGCGCGAGCAATGCCAATCCGTTGCCGCTGTCCACCTGACAGGCGCACTCCCCGTTCCCCCACAGTTGTGGCATATCCTCGTGGCATCTGCCGAATAAACTCATCCGCCTGGGCAATCTTACAAGCCTCCACTACATCTTCAAAAGAAGCCTGGGGATTGCCATAGATCAGGTTATCCAGCAAAGAACCGTTGAAGATATCGACCTCCTGGTGAACGATCGCCAAGCGCTTGCGGTATGCAGTCACATCCAGTTTGCGAATATCTTGACCATCGATCAAAATAGCGCCCGTTTCCGGTTCAAAGTAACGAAATAACAGCTTCACCAGCGTAGACTTTCCAGAACCCGATCGCCCCACTAAAGCCACTGTTTGGTAAGGGGCTACTAGCAAGTTGATGTCCCGCAGGACTGGACGACCCGCGTTGTAGCTAAAACTGAGATGGGATAACTCCAGCTTGCCCGTAAACTGGTAGGCTGGTGCCGTTTCTGGATCAATCACCAGGTTCCCCGCATCCCGTCCAGCGGGCAGTTGCATGAACTCATGGAAGCGGATCATGGACGCATATCGACGAGCAAAAATTTCTGCCAGTTGACTAATCGGTTCCACTTCGGCATACGCCATGCTGGAAACTGTCAAGATAGTAATGAAATGCCCGATCGAGATCTGGTTTTGCACCGCCGCCCACAACGTCACCACCAACACCAGAAATACACAGGACTGGACGATCGTGCGCTCCCAGGTGCCTAGCGTGACGTAACCTTTGTGAATCCGATAAATCACCACCTTCAGTTCCCGATCCAACCGTTCAGCCTGTCGAGTCAGTTCTTCAGATTCCGTGGCAAACGCTTTGACAGTCTTAATATTGGTGATGATTTCAGACGTGCGGCTTTCGGTATTTTCCATGTATTTATCCAGCTTCTCCTCCTGATCAGTCAGTTTGGTTAAGCCAGTGACGCTGAACGTAATAATGCCCAGGAAGGAAACAATCAAAAGCAGGGCAATTCGCCAATCAATCAACCAAATGACGATAAAAATCCCCATCACCCGGAGCAATTTGGGGAACATTTGCCCGACCACTTCGGGATACGTCCAGGTATGGTTCGATAACCCCTTTGCCACGCGGGCGGCAATACGTCCAGGGTTGTTCTCGTCGTAAAACTCCAGCGGCAAGGTTAGAATTTTCTCTAACGATTTTCGGGCATGATCCCGCCGCGCTCGCAGGGCGGTATCCCAAAAAAACCAGGGACCGATCCACGGTTGAATGGGTGCTCGACCCACGGATACTAAACCCACCAAAACCAGCAGCACGACCAAGGAAAGTGTTTTGTCTGGAGTTTGCCCCGTCACCTGGGCGATCGTGTCCACCAGAGCTTGAACTGGGCGATCAGTGGGTTGATTCGATAGCACGTTGAGAATTTGACCGATCGCGTAAGGCACGAACAGATCAATAATCTCAAACAGGCTCATCGCCCCACCACTGATAATCGAAATCAGCCAATATTTGCGATAGTAGTAAATTAAGTCCTGGAACTTAGCCATGAGTCTCCTCCTAGTGCCCCTGTCCTTATTCCGTTTTACTCTCTCGTCAAGGCAGACCTCATCAAAGAGAGGAGATGCTACAGGAGTAGTATTGTAATACAGATACGCATCCAGGTTGTGTGATTTCGGATTACTGTTTTCGGATTACTGTTTAATGCAAGTGTAAAGCTGAGAGAGTTTGGTCAAGAGTCCGTAGAACTTTAGATAAAGTCTCCGTGAATTCACTGGTCAATGCGAAGATCTTTGAGCTAATCTCACTGTTGGTGTGTGAATTTTGCAAACAACGCCAGATTTTAAGAAGGTTACTTCAGTGTTAGTACGGAACTTTCTTGACGAGGTTGTCGTCTCACTTATCTAAAGGGCTTCTACTCTTACCTTCTAAATTCGCTTATCACCAGCAGGCTTGTAGTCTGCTTGCTTTAGCTTGGTCTTGTGTTCTGTTCCCTGCTTTTTTCCATAGCTTACTTATTTTCGTTGATTTGGATCACTGAGGAGTTCATGGCAACACCTGCACTGAAATCGTTACTTGGAGCTATCGCAGGAGCAACCGCGCTCAGCTTGGTAAGTGCAACTACTACCCAAGCCGCCGTACTCAACTTTGCATTTGAAGTAAAAATTGACCAGGGTCCCTACTCTGGCACTCATAAAGGATCTTTTCGGTTTGATGACACAAAACTAGCTCCTTGCTTTACAGTGCCCAGCCAAAACTGTGCGACTCCTGGGGATAGTGGACTGTCGATCACGTTTAATTTCATGGGGAACACTTACACCCATGAAAGCGATGTTGACTACAACGGTGGTAGAGAAGTCGAAGATCCTCAAAACCCTACAGGTCCACGAGTCGTCATGCCACCGTTTAAGTTTGCCTCAGTTTATTACTACCCTGACCAAGAGAAGAAAGGTCTGAATCCTTACTTGCTGAGTTTGTTGGTGATGGCTCCAACTTCAGATGTCAATTTTGCAATCTTAGGTAATTCTTTCCGGATTGGTTTTCCAACTTACGGCGATGCGGGGAATTCTGCCTTTGACCTTGGAAAGATAACTTACTCTCGCCTGCCTGGCACTCAACCGGGAGACCCTTCGCCTTGTCAGCTCGATCCAGATTCGTGCAATCCTGCGGCGGTGCCAGAGCCTTCTGAAATTGCTGGAAGTGTTGTGGCTGTTGGGCTTGTGGGGTTATTCTGGCGATTTCGACGTAGAAGAACACCGCTAAAACTCAAGTAATTTCTAACTTCACCAGGTTGGGTGCAGTGGTGCGATCGAGAAGGCAATTTGGATTCCCCTGCTCCACCAAATTTCATTCCCTGGAAATAGCTGTACTCTTAACCATCTTCACCCTTACATAACTTTTCACCAATAAAAGGATGAACTATATTGGATAGGAATTGGAACGCCTGATCGAGTCTGATTGCTATGGTACGACGCTTAGGATTGTTGACAAGTTGTTTCATTGCTGGTTGTTGGGCAGTACCTGTCCAGGCAACCGTCGTTCCTTCGATTCCTGAAGTTTCTACGCCAACTGTAGTACCGGATTCTACACTGCCCGCTAGTTTTCAGGTGGAACCCGTGTTACCGACTCAACCGCCCCCAGAGGCTGATTTTGATCTTCCCACTTCAGACAATGGCGATCGCCAACCTCAGTACAACGAAACCCCTATCAAACCTGCCCAACACCCTCTACGGCTAGAGATTAAACTGAGTCGCCGTCGAGTCACGATCTATCGTGGTTCTACGGCAGTCAAGAGCTACGCGATCGCGGTAGGCAAACCAGGCTGGGAAACCCCCAAGGGCACCTACAAAGTCCAGCAAATGTTCCGGAATCCAGCCTGGATTCATCCGCTCAAAAAAGGCATTACGATTCCAGGTGGCGATCCCGAAAATCCTCTAGGTCGCTATTGGATTGGCTTTTGGACCGATGGGAAAAACTGGATCGGCTTTCATGGCACGCCCAATCCTGGCTCGGTTGGCAGCGCTGCCTCCCACGGTTGCATTCGGATGTACAACAAAGATATTGAAGAGTTGTTTCAGAAAGTTAGCCTGGGAATGGAAGTCAAAGTTGTGAAGTAGTTCACCTTTGCGTTTCCTGGCACACATATTTCCACAGAGGATGGCTGTCTCCTTGTTTGCGAATGCGGAGCACTTGCCGTTCTAACCGTTGGCGATCGCGCTTGGGTAAGCCAAACAAAATGTTGCGACTTTGCCAGACTAACACCGCTGTTGTAAATGCAATGCAGGTGGCGAGTCCGATCGTGGGCAGGGGCTGAAAATGCAACCCGTAATACACCGCTGCCCAGGTGAAATACTCCCGAATCAACTCAATGGGGTAACGCAACCCCCAGAGGCTGAGGGTGCCAACGGTGAGCCAGAGTCCTGCCACGCAGAACCAGCGCCCATACACTGTCAAGCGATGCAGACGCTCCACCTGTTGACGAAAAGCTTCGTCTTGCTCAGGAAAGGAGGTTGGCAGAGATGAATCGGGTTGGTGCATCGGGGAAATGCCGCATCAAAGAGTAACTCGAATGGTGAATGACACTCTAGGGCGATGCCTCATCAGATTGAGACATTCCATCCAAACTGGTTGGGCTAGGGGAACCTGCCACTGCGCGTCCGGTTCGTTCCCGCCACAGGGCTAGTAAAGTACTGGCAATGAAAATACTGGAGTAAGCCCCAGCCACAAAGCCAATAATCAACGCTAAGGCAAAGTACTTCAAGGTTTCGCCACCAAACAGCAGGATAGCAAAAAGACTGAGCAGCGTTGTGAAGGTGGTGTTGATCGATCGCGTCAGGGTTTGGTTCACCGCTTCATCGACCACCTCATTAATGTGCTGGTGTGGATTAAGCGCAATGGTTTCGCGGACGCGATCGTAAATCACCACCGTATCGTTGACCGAAAATCCCACAATCGTCAGCAACGACACGATGAACAGGGAATCGACTTCAACCCCAAGTACCAACCCTAAAATGGCAAAGATGCCGACGGTCACAAGCACATCGTGAACGAGGGCAACGAAGGCAAATACGGCATAGTCAAACTGGAAACGCAAACTTAAATAAATTGTGATCCCAGCGAAGGAAATTAGTAGTGCTAATAGACCAGAGGTGAGCAGTTGTTGCCCAATCACCGGTCCGACCGTATCAATCTGAGTTTTGGCGACATCAAAAGTGCCTAACTTCTCGCTTAGGGCAGTTTGGATGCGGGTGCGCTGCTCACCCTCTAGAGGCGATGTCCGGATAGTGATCCCCACTTGCCGCCCCTGGCGATCGGTCACCGCTTGAATGCTACTGTTGCCTAACCCTTCGGCAGATAGGACTTCGCGGGCAGCGGCAATATCGATCGGCTGTTCGCAATTGTTGGCTTTGGTGCAATCTAGTTCAAACTGAAGCCGCGTTCCTCCCACAAAATCTAAGCCTGGACGCAGCGGGGCACCGTATTGCTGCCAGGAAATGAGCATTGCCAGAATGCCCGCCAGGATTACCGCCGTGGAAATTGCCCACCACAGTTTGCGTTGTCGAATGACTTGCAGTTTCATTGTTCTATCTATGCCTCCACCTTGGTGCCTTTGAGATTGGGGCAGAAGTACTCTGGTTTACGCAAACCTGGAAAGCTAATGGCATAGAACATCAAGGTACGACTACAGGTGACCGCGGTAAACATACTAATGGCAACCCCAAGCCCCAACGTTAGGGCAAATCCTTTGACTAACCCTGCGCCCAGGAAGAATAGGGCAAGACAGGCGATGACCGTCGTGACGTTACTATCGAGAATGCTGGAAAAGGCTCGATAAAACCCGGACTCCACCGATCGATACAGGCTCTTCCCCGCCCGCAACTCTTCGCGAGTCCGCTCAAAAATCAGGACGTTGGCATCCACTGCCATGCCAATACTGAGAACAAAGCCGGCAATTCCAGGCAGGGTTAAGGTTACGCCCAGAATGATGAAAACGGCAAACGTCAGGAGGGCGTAGATAATCAAGGCAACGTCAGCGATCGCGCCGGGCAGGCGGTAATACGCCACCATAAACACAAGGACTAGAATCAACCCACCGATCGCGGCGTAGATACTGCTCTGGATACTGTCTCGTCCTAAGGTTGCGCCAACCGTGCGATTTTCCACAATCTCAACAGGCAATGGTAACGCCCCCCCTTTCAACTGAATCGCTAGATCCCGCGCTGTGTCGAGGTCAAACTGACCTTCAATCACGGCGGAGCCACCCGTAATCCCCGTTGTTGCAAACTCGACAGGGACGGAGTAGGCAAAGTTAGCACCAATGGGAGCTTCATCCAGAAAAATGCCTAGCGTGCGTCCGGTGCCTGCCAGATCTTTGGTGAGTTGGGCAAACAGTTCTCCCCCGCGCTGATCAAACTTGAGTCCCACGTTCCACACATTTTGGGCATTGGTGGCATTGGGATAGGCATCTTCCAGGTTGGTGCCACCCAGTTCGGTTTTCTCAAACATAGCGACGATCGCCGCATGGGTCTTTTTCAAGTTTTCCTGGTTTGCCTGAATGGCTGCCGTATCCGTAGATTTTTGCAGTTCTTTCTGTTTATCCAGCTTTTCTCGCAGTTGTTGCTGCTCGATGCGAAGTTGGGCTTCGGTTCCGGGTTTCTGCTTGCGGAAGTCTAACTGAGCCGTGCCACCCAGGACACGCTCTGCCTGAGTTGGATCATTCACGCCGGGAAGTTGTACCACGATTTGATCGCTACCTGCCGGAAACACGATCGGCTCTGATACGCCCAACCCATTAATTCGCCCTTCAATCACCCGCTGCACACCTTCTAAATCTCCAGGCTTGATCTCTGGGTGTTTGGGGGTTGTTTTCACCTGGATGGTGAGTTGTGATCCACCCCGTAAATCTAGTCCCAGTTGGGTGGGCACTTTCCAAATCACGGCGATCGCGCCAATCACCAGCAATGCGATAAAGAGCAATAAAAATCGTTGTCTTCCCATACCTATGATCCCTACATCAAAGCCATGATAACTCGTCCGCCCTGATGTCTATCGTTCTAAATTTTTGTTCCAATTCTTCTGTTGTGCCCCAGTTAGGTTTAGGAGAACTTATTTTATCTAGCTTGATAAATGCTAACAGTCATGGATGAGACAGCGCTTTCTCAAAATGGAGTTGCTATTCGACTACCGGAAGAGCGGTGGACGCATATCATTGATCGTCATTCAGTTCTTATAGACAAGAAGCAACTGGTTTTAGATACAATCACTCAACCTGAGCGAATTCTTGCTGGTAATGAAGGAGCCTTGATGGCAGTTCGAGAGTTTGAACCTGGACGATGGCTCGTTGTCGTCTATCGTGAAGAAGTTGATGATGGGTTTATCATTACGGCTTTTCCTACTCGTCGAATTCACTCTCTCAATCGGAGGCAGCAATTATGCCCATAGCAGACTTTGCAGAAGTTCGAGATTATCTAAAATTTCTACCGCTCCTTCAAGGCTTACCCAAGCGCCCTTTTCTGTTACTTTATGATGCAGAAGCAGATGTACTTTACATTGACTTCTACAATCCACCCAAATCTGCCGATGACAGTGAATTAACCGACGATGACATTGTGATTCGCTACGATGACGTTGAAGAGATCGTAGGTCTGACAATATTAAATGCCAGCAAACGATGATTTTTTACCTTGCACTGCACCAGTTTAGATTTCAAACTTCTCCAGTCCACCCAGCAAGATTAACCAGGCTACAACGCTGAGCCAATGAATGACAACGGGAGTCCAGAGAGAACCACTTTGCAAGTAAGCAATGGTGCATCCTACTCCCAAAAGTCCGGCACCAATCAGAAAGGCACTCTCCTTGAAAAAGGCTGGCGTGAATGGATGGATGTGATACCCCATAAACAATATCCAGCTAATCCCCACAGAAATCCAGAGGTTTTTTGCTGAGACGGATTCTGTTGGGTGAGGAATGAGCAAGACTCGAAAAATGCCTTCTTCCACCAGACCCGGCATGAAAAAAGTTGCCATTATCACACTCAACACGATGTGCCAGGTGAATTTAGGTTGAACCTGAAGGAATCCCAAACTGAAGCCAATGGGCAGGTAAATCAGCGCAAACAAGATAAGGATGGCGATCGCGATTAACCAATCTTTTTGAGAAGGGAGAGTTCGACCAGCCAGGATGAGGCGCTGCACAAGACGATATGGAATTTTCAACACGATTAATGCTGTTGGGTTGCATACCTCCCAACTTACAAGATTTGAGATCGTACTGCGATCGCTCCTGCATTCTTTGCGACTCTGGGTACACTGAGTGCGATCGCTGGCGTACTGAATGCAATCACTTTGACACTCAGTATCATTTCTAGAGACTCTCTTTGCAATGCCAGCGTTGCTACCGCGATCGTTCTCGCACTGATTACGATTGCCTTAACACAAACATTTTCCTCCTGTCCACCCAGCCTCACCCCTTTGGCGGCATCTCTCAGTACTCGGCATGATAGAAGTGTCATTAGATACAGGGTGATACCATGCTGATTCAAAACACTAGCCGTCGCTTACGTCCTCAAATCCTTAGCCAGGACATTGATGCTCTAAATGGACTGAGAGCTATTGTTAACTATCAAACCACTCGCCAAGAAGCAACCACCGAAGCCATGCAAGCTGCCTATCAAATGATGCTACTGAAACAGCAGGCAGAAATTGAAAAACAAGCCCTCTACAAAGCGGCGGCGGATGCTGCACGGTTAGCAGAGTGGGAATTTCATAACAGTGTGTTAGCGATGAAAGAAGTGGTACGGGGGCAGTTTGGGGTGAATAGTAATGAAGCCCAAGCGATCGGACTTAAGAAGAAGTCAAATTACAAACGTCCCAGTCGCTCCAAGTCGATCGTGGCTGCCAGTTGAGGAAAGACGATTGTAGGGTGGGCATTGCCCACCCTACCCGGGTTGTTGTCCAATTGAGTCTACGTCCAATCATGCCTCAATACCGCCGCACTCATATTTCAGGCTGCACCGTCTTCCTTACTCTTGTTACCTACGATCGCTTTCCCCTGTTCACCACCGTCGAGCAGATCGACTTACTTCGTCAGTCTTTAAATACAGTGCTTACAGAAATGCCATTCCAATTTGTGGCAGGTGTTGTTTTACCAGAGCATCTCCACTTCATTTGGACTTTGCCAGCACAGGATAGTAACTATTCTCAACGTGTTGGGCGCATGAAGGTGCTGTTTACCCAAGCTCTGCGGGGGAAAGGTTGTTTGCCGACAACGGTTTCACGATCGCGCCAGAAGCATCGGGAGAGTGATGTGTGGCAACGCCGCTTTTGGGAGCATACGATCCGAGATGAAGCAGACTTTCGCAATCACATGGATTATTTGCACTACAACCCAGTGAAACATGGGTTGGTGAAGTGTCCGCACCAATGGAAGGTTTCCAGCTTTCACCGGTGGGTGCAGCGAGGGAGGTATGAGCCGGACTGGGGGTGTTGTTGTGAGGGAAATGAATCGGGAATCGGTGAAGAAATATCGTTGGGTAGTGAATGATGAGTAGGGTGGGCAATGCCCACCCTACTGCGTGGTGTATCTATTGAGGGAGGATTATAATCGATCGCAACCCCATCAAGTCTTGCCGGAGGAGTCGGTGTCAGAGAAAGTAGGAGTACCTACAAGAGTCTTCATTAGCTATAGCTGGGATTCTGAGGAGCACAAGAACAAAGTCCTAACTCTCTCGGCTAGTTTAAGGAGAGACGGCATTGATTGCCAAATTGATCGATACCATGTGTCACCTCCTGAAGGTTGGTATCGGTGGATGATCGACCAGATTGAAGAATCTGATTTTGTGCTTGTAATTTGTACCGAGAAATACACCCTTCGATATCGAAATATCGAAATAAGGAGGAACGAGGGCAGGGACGAGGAGTTACTTGGGAGGGTGGGCTGATTATTGCGGAGCTTTATGATGGACAAGGCATTAATGATAAGTTCATTCCTGTTCTACTATCTCTTGAGGGAGAGAGACATATTCCTCGAAGCCTCCAAGGCTACACCGTCTATAGAGTGTGGAACAACAGTGACTACGACATAAATAAGCAAGGAGACTACCAAAATCTATATCGGCATCTTACAAAGCAACCAGCAGTTGTACCAGCACGGCTGGGCAAGCCCCAAATATTACCTCCGATAGTCGGAGCATCTTCTACTATTGGTAATCGAGGGGAAATAATTCAATCTAACACCGATAGCCTGAGTTCTGATCGAGGTATCGATTACACCCAGTTGCGAGTTCTATTGCAGGCAGGGCAGTGGCAAGCAGCCGATCAGGAAACTACTGAACGGATGTGCGAAGTCATGGGGCGACAAAAGGAAGGCTGGTTAAGCAGTTCAGATATTAAGCAGTTCCCCTCCACTGACCTTCGCACAATCAATCGATTGTGGGTGAAATATAGTGAGGGTAAATTCGGCTTTAGCGTTCAGAAGACGGTCTGGCAACAGTACGGCAGTTTAACTAGTAACAATGAGCGGTGCGAAAAGCTTGGAGAGGAAGTGGGATGGAAAAATGAAATCCTGTGGAAAGCCTTGACCTACGATGAGCCGCATTTGCTTGGAGAAGTTCCAAAGGGATGCTTTCCGTTTAAAGTTATTGTGGCTCGATTCGCTACTCTAATTCCAGAAAAGACCGAAGCTCCAAAGAAAAACATTCCATTTTGGAGAATAAGAGAGTCACTAAGCGAGGCAAGAGAAAAGATATATAAAGATATTCGTGAGGCTTGGAGGACTGTGGAAGTATTTAGGATTGCTTCAAACAAAGATTTTCTCTTTGAAATTATAGACTTTATTGGAAATAAGAATGTACTAGAAAATGAATAGCTTCCTCTAACAATAGTCCGGACTGAATTTTGACGAGAAAGCTACCCATCGACTAAGGTGCAATTATCAACAAACACACCGGATGGGTAGCCCAATGGAAGCTATTGTACAAAGCCTACTGAGCGAAGTGGGCAATTTCGCAAACCGCAG
>JANRIN010000078.1:0-19864 GCA_033764965.1 Leptolyngbyaceae cyanobacterium bins.302
CCAGCCCCTCTCCCTGAGGGAGAGGGGAGATTAGAGGGGTTCCCCTTCTCCCTCAGGGAGAAGGGGTTAGGGGATGAGGGACAAAACACTTCTGGAAACTCTAACGGCCAATGGAAAAAGCGCTTTTCCTCCGCTAAGCGATCCGCCGCATCGACGATCGCCTGTGTTGCCCAATTCCCCTTCAGCAGATTGTTTAACACCGCAGAAGTCGGCAAAAGCTGGAGATTTTGCTCCGTCAACGGCATAAAAAATGCCGCTGTCCAGAGATTACAAGCTGAGCGATCCCGCAACCACGACACCAAATGGCGACTGCGCTCATACTTCTTCTGCTTTTGATGCACGGCTGCCGGGTCATCATCCTTCATCCCCTCAATGTCGCGCCACGCCTTGGCATACTCCTCGCGATCTCGCTCAAACGTTGCTTCCAACTCCAGCGACAGTTGCCCCTGCCGCAGATCGTCTCGTTCCTTCTTGTTGGTTTTTTTGATGCGGGAGGCAATGGTTTTGTCGTCGCCCGTCACCGGCTTGTAGGCATCCTCCGGAATCCCGTCCTTGAGGCAATCCAGATCCAAAACTCCCACCAGCGAGTTGCCACACTTAATCCGGTGGTCGAGGAAGTTCAGTGATAACCCCTGGCACAGCCCCTCCAGCCACAGCGCCACCTTACACAGGTCTACCGCTAGCGGATTCAAGTCCACGCCATAAATGCAATGCTGAATCACATCGCGAATCGCCACTCGTAACGGCTCCGATCCGGGCTGCGTTTCTCCTGTGCGTACCCGTGCCAGTTCCTTACCAATCCGTCGGGCGGCTGCCAGCAAAAAGTGCCCTGATCCACACGCCGGGTCACACACTTTGAGCGAGAGGAGGGCGGCTTCTTGGAGTTGTTGCAGGGTTTTTCCCTCACCCTCAGCCCCTCTCCCTGTTTCTGGGAGAGGGGGTTGGGGGGTGAGGGAAACAGACTTCAACCTCTCTGCAATCACTGGCTCCAACGCACTCTTAATTAACTGCCCCACCAACTCCGGTGGCGTATAGTAAGAACCCGTTGTCTTCCGGTCACTCCCCGTTACTAACTGGAATTCCCAACTCCCGTCAACCTGACTCACATTCGGATGGAACTCCAGCAGGCTCTCGTAAACACTGCCCAACTCCTCAACATCCAGTGCCCCATAGTTAACCCGGCGTAATTGCCCCTTCTGCTCGTAGAGCGACAATCCCCGCAACGCCAGCATCAAGTCGTGGTTGTCGATGCCACACCCCTCCAGATCCGCTAAGGTATGCGACCCAAACAAATCACCATCCAACGGCGATAGCCCCAACACTTGCCCTCGCCAGTTTTCATCAAAGAGCTGAAACGTCACCCGTAAACCCTGCCACAGATCCTGAAAGCCTTCCCGCCGCCAGCTCGGTCGTTCTACCAATGCTCGCAGCCGCTCAATGCTGTAGTACTCCCGATAAATTCGTGCCTTCTCTGGATCGTCCGTTGACAGCAAAAGGTTTCGCGATTCCGCCACCATCAAAAACAGGAGGCGGTAAATCAGCATCAAAAGCTGTCGGTAATACGCTACCTCTGTCAGGATGCCTGCCTCCAACTTCTCGCGCAGGCTCTGACTTTGGGGATGCTGTAAGAATCCTGTTCCCAGCCGCTTCAGGGCTGATTCTACGCCGTCGCGGAGGCGATCGCGAACTCGTCCACCCTGCTGCAACGACTCCTGGTGATAAAACTCCAGCAGACATTCATCCGCATCATCCATCCCCTCTGGTAACCGAGAACGATGGAACAGCCGATAGAATAAGCCAAACTCAGCAAAGTTCTCCCCATTCAGGATCTGCTCCAGGTCAAACTCCACATAGGTCAGCCGCGTCATCAACGAGGAGTCCCGGAGCAATCGCCAGCGTAAGCCATTGGTGACGATCGCCCAGAGATGCTCCGTGCGGTTGAGATACTCCTGCACTAAGGCATGGGCAGACAGGCGGGGTGTACCGCTGGGGGGTCGCTGCTCCAGCCGCACTCGACTGCCAATAATGTGAACAGGTGGCTTATTCTCCCCTGCTTCGGCTCGGTGGGAAATGGCATAGGTTTGTCCCTCTACCACTTCCGCCTTCGCCACATACACCGGGTCATAGCCCAGACTTCGGAGCAACGGCACCACCCACTGCTCCCGTGTCACCGTTGTCGCCGAGTCATCGTCGGGTAATCGGGAGACAGCCCGTTGGAATGCTGCCCAGTAGGCTTTGGCATCTCCCCAGGCGATCGCTATTTCATCGGCTAGCTTGTCCCCTTTGGCAAACCCAAAGTCCTCCGGTGCCTGACCCTTAATCTCCCCAACTAACAACTCTGTGGTTAAGTCCGGTGCGATCAAATTGCCTTGAATATCAACCCCGACGGGCATATCAACTGTATTGTTCATGCCATTTTCCTCCGCTGACCGGGCTGGAGCACAAAAATTCCGAGAATATCCATTGGCAATTGAGGCTTCACACGCACCTGTCCTTTCTTGGTTACACTGCGAACTCGTCGGTGGGACTGCACTAGACCTTGGCTCCTAACCTGGGCGATCGCATCCAATTCTTCTGCAAGACTACTGAGACTGTTCAGCACCTCTTCCATTTCTAGCCGCTTCAACGCGATCGCCAGGTTCTCCACGGGTTCCGCTTGTTGGAGTAACGTCTGGGCATCCTCAGGTTCCAACCATAGGGGATTTGAGGGGGGGCCTGTAAACCCAGCGACAAAACATTCCTCCGCTAGGAGAGACTCGACTTTGGGACTGGTCAGCAAATAGCGCGATCGCAATAACAACAATGTAGTCCGTCGTTCCACCGCATCGGTAATCGTAAAGCCACAGCGAGCTGCGATCGGATCATGGTTATTTTCGAGAGTCTCTTCCAACAGATAACGGGCTAAACCTTCCACTAATGGATGGTTGCGCCCAACATAGTCCACCCCTTCCGGTGCGGGTGTCGTGAAGGTAATCGTGCGGGGCTGTGTCCCCAGACTGGACTGTAACGGCAACGGGATCGACGGCAGTAGCCACGATTGCTTTTTCTTCTGTAAGGATGCATTCAAGCGGCTACAGGCAGCTTTGACAAAGCGTTCCACATCCGCTTCATTGCCCAAAATGCGATCGGACTCCACCAGCTCCTGTTCCACTTCGTCCGGCTTAATGGCTCGTTGAGCAAACCGAGTTCGGCTGATCTTCTCGCGCTCAACGGCCCGATCCCAGCTTTTATGCACCTGTTCAACCGCAGATTCGCCCTTGTCTAGCAAATCCAGCAGGGAAAGTTGCTGAGCATCGGCTTTCTGGTCAAAGAGAGATTTGAACACCGCTTCTGAAACCGTGGCACTATCCATCGGCACAGGTACGGTAATGCCAAGGGTTTTGTGAATTTCTACGGCTTTGCGAATCAAAACGTTTAATACCGCTCCATCCACAGGATTGTCTTGCCCATAGATCAGATAGCTTTTCACCACCGTTGCCGTCTGCCCGTAACGGTCGATTCGCCCTTCTCGCTGTTCCAGACGGTTCGGGTTCCAGGGTAAGTCGTAATGAATCACGGCATTGAAATGCTCTTGCAGGTTCACCCCTTCACTGAGGCAATCCGTTGCCACCAGAATCCGTTGCGGATAACGTGTCAATTCCTCCAAGCGAAGTTCTCGCTCGTCCTCGGATTGCTCGCCTGTAATGGCAATTACACGGGTTGTACTCCCCCGCTTTTTCTCAAATTTGGTTCGCAATTCTTCAGCGACGTAGTTGGCTGTAGCAATGTAGCGACACCAAATAATTGGGTTAAAGCCGTTGGTGAGGAGATCGGTGACGGTGGCGATCGCGGCTTGTAGCTTGGTGTCTTTTGCCCCTTTGAGCTTTGCCGCTGCCTGAATAAATCCCCGCAATTTACGGCGATCAGAATCCTGATAAGACCGCTGCCCCTGCTCAAGGGCGATCGTGGGCTGGGCATCAATTGCCTGTTCCTGATCCGTTGGATCATAGGTATAGGCAACCATCAAATCTTCATCGATGTCGATCTCCGTTTCCTGCCCTCCGTCTGTTGCGGTTTTACTCACCTGTTTACCGAGGGTAGCGATCGCTGCCTCAGGCGACGACATCACACACCGAATCAGTGCCAAGGCTGCCCAATAGCGTCCCCGGCGCTGGGCGTAGCTCATATCCTCAGTGGTCGTTTTAACCAACCCACGCGCAAAGTTATAGACCTCCTCAAACAGATCCCGGTATTCCTTGGACAGTTTGTAGGGTTGTTCTAATGGGTCACGCTCTGGGAAAGGGGTTTCGTTTCCCAACCATTGCTTCACATCCGCGCGGCGACGCTGGACAAAATGGTTAGCTAACTCAATTCGTTGCTCCTGGGTCAGGTTATTAATGTCCCAACTCTCAAATTTACGGTTGAGCAGACCAAGAATTGAGAGGAATGATTCTTCAATGCCGCTGTGAGGGGTTGCTGTCAGCAGGATAAAGTTCTGCTGCTCTCGCTCGGCAAGTGCTTGCAGGAGTTGGTGTCGCTGTTGCTGAGAGGTGCTTTGTCCCCCTGGACGCGCACAGGTGTGAGATTCATCGACAATCACCAAATCGGGGCAGTGGGCTAGGAAGCTGGCTCGACGGCGATCAGATTTTGCATAATCCAAGCTGACAATAATGTGGCGGTAATACCCGAAGACGTGGTGATCGCCTCCCGGCAAGCCCCGCTCCAACTTGCTGACGGTGCCAGACCGAATCACCACTGCATCAATGTGAAATTTTTCCCTTAGCTCTCGTTGCCACTGATCACACAGATGAGGAGGGCATAAGATTGCCAGTCGTTTTACCTCCCCGCGATCGAGCATTTCTCTGGCAATCAGCCCTGCTTCAATCGTCTTGCCAATGCCCACATCATCCGCAATCAGCAGCCGAATGGTCTCCAACCGTAGCGCCATGAGCAGTGGTACGAGCTGGTACGGTCGAGGACGTACTGAGAGCCGCCCCAGCGATCGAAACGGGCCTGCTCCACTCCGTAGGCTTAAGCGAGCTGCATCCATGAGCAATTGGGCAGCGGTATGGTCTTGTACTGCATCGGCTTGAGGCACCGGGAACTGAGCTGAGGTAATCGGCTCCAGCCCTAGGGGGTGATAGATGCCACAAGCTTGATCTTCATTGCCACTCAGAGGTCGCAAGCGAATGACCTCTGGAATTTCTGAGGGGAGCACCACCCATTGGCGATCGCGGCAGGTAACCACAGCGCCTGGAGTAGGAAGAAAACGATCAGCCATTTATGCCCCCGGTAGCCAGCAAAATAAAATGGACTCATGCCAAATTACTACACGTGCGCCGTTATATACCTTTCGATCCAGATCTGTTTACTTTCAGAAGCAATATTAAACAAAGTGCAGGTGTGACGCACTGAAGAGTTAGAGCAATTGCGATGGGACCTTACAGATAACGTGCCCCAGCGCCGATAGACCCATGACATTAGGTGCTATTTTTGGCTTACAACGAATTAAGCTTGCCCCAAAAAGTGGTGAAATGCCCGACTTTTTCCCGACTTTTCCGACTGACAATGCTATCCAAGACTCAGTACAGTCGTAACAGATTTCAGTTCAGTACTATCGCGGAGATCATAAGCCGCACGTTTTCGGTACTTGCCCCAGTAACCGTCGCGTTCTCCCCCTAAACGCCACGATCTTAAAGATGAGTCTCGGTGTAGATACTTGCCTCCTGTCTGCCATTCATTCCAAAACTCTGTCTGGTATCAATTCGCAGCATCTCCAACCACTACCTTATTTGGCTGACTCACAGTTACATCGAGGAGTCTTAAACTTCAAATGTCTGACCAGTCTGTACAAACACGTAAGTATTCCCCGGTTATTCACTTTGGTTTCATTCTGAGTCTAGCGATGAGTCAATTCTTGGCGATCGCTCCCAGTTTTGCGCAATCCACTGCCAGCGATCGCATCGACTGCATCAAAAAGTTTAGAGCGTTTTATCGAAGCGCTGAAGGTGGTTATCTATCAAGTCAAGATGCCCTCGCCAAAGCCGAACAAATTTGTGCAGAGGAAAGTCGGCGAAACCCTGGGACGACCCCTAATCCAGTCCCAGTGACAAATCCAGGCTGGTCGGGGCAATCGGGTGGTTCTCCAGCGGCGATCGCGCAGTGTATGGATAAGTTGATGTATCGAACCGAAGTACAAAAACCTTTCCCAGGTTGGATTTGTGTTCAAAATGATGTGAACTGTAGCACCGTCAGAGTCAGAACTGAGATTAGCGAAGCTACAGCAATACAAGCTTGTCAAAATGCACGCTAATCTTCCCATTTTGTAATGAGCTTTTCACTGAAAGGAAGACTAAGCTATTTGCTGACTTTAGTCTAGTGAACTTAAACGAGAGTCTGCCTAACTACGAACAAAGGACTTAAGCCCTTTGTCGGAGTCTCAAGATTAATCCTGTTAGCTGTATTTCCGCCAGAGGCTACTAGGGTGAAAACCACTACACCCAAGCCAGCTAATCTTTTGCTGACCATACCTATTCTCTTGTCTCTCTGCGGCAGGAATAACTAAACCTAATTGTCACTTTAGCGAGATTAACATGCTCTCCGATTCTCTAAGTATTCAACCCAATTCCAGCAGTGCGACGTTTTTTCCCGCAAATTCTGGATTAGATGCGAATATGGCATCGGTTTCTTTACTTGATCCAAACAACATTAATATCTTCAGATCGAGTAGTTTCAGTACTACTAATTTACCTGACGGGATTTTTACAGTAGGTCGTAGTGGGCAAGTCGAACTTGACTATATTCTGGATGGTGGAGCCTTTGAGGGAGAACTTGCAGTCTTCAGCCTTTCTGGCTTGAATAATACGTTGTCTGCAAATGATTTAATTCAAGAAGCGGCACGACGGGCACTTAGCAACTCAGAGTTAGGGTACGTCGCAATTTCTGATCAGACTGAAGCCGCGAAGTTTTATGGTGCTTTTCCCGGAGATAGACAAGACTGGAATACAGGCATTTATCAGGGGATCAAAACGTTAAATCTTCGTCCAGGGGATCAGTTTGGATTGATGCTAGTTCCGAATGGAACTGTGCAAGAGGTGTTAAGCGATCCAAGTAAATTAGGCGATCGCCGTCCACTACTGTCTTTTAGTTTAGATTCTGCGAACCCTACCCAATTCGCTGACTTAAGTGGGGACGATAGCTTATTCGCGTTTGAAGATTTAGATTTAAAGACTGGCTCAGATCGTGATTACAATGACCTGAGCTTTCAAATTATTGGTGCAACAGGTACCGCAGCAACACTAGATGGCTTAAAAATTAAGCACCACCAAGATTGGCAAAAAACCTCGTTGGGTAAAGAAATCCAAGACTATATTGAAACTCGGCTCCTGCAAGAAACCATTTCACTCCAAGATATTTCCTCCGGTGTATTTACAGTTGACGCGACAGGACAGGTTGGGATTGATTACCTCTTTGACGGTGGTGCTTATAACGGGCAATTGGCTATTTTTAGCTTGGAAGGATTAGATCAAAAAGATTGGAAAGTTGTCGATTTCATTCAAGAAGCGGCACGTCGAGCATTAAGTGATTCTGAACTTGGGCATGTAGTTATTGCTGATCGGGATGAAGGAGCGCGATTCAGTGGAAAACTGCCCTGGGAAGCAGACTTCAATGAGGGGATCTATGGCGGAGTAAAGACCTTCTCCATGAAGGCAGGTAGCCAGTTTGGTGTCATGCTGGTTCCCAATGCCACAGTGCAGGAGGTATTGAATGAACCGACCAGTAGAGGGAGTGTACGACCTCTATTTTCTATTGCTTCTGCCAATCCCAGAGATGGCTTTCATTTGGGACAAATTGCTGATTTAACTGGCAACGGCAATACTTTCACCATGGAAGATCTACGCTTTGATAAAGGATCTGACCGTGATTACAACGACATTGTGTTTCAGGTTAGGGGCGCGATCGGTCAGGCTGACTTGCTGGATCAGTACATCGATCATCAAAAGGACTGGCGCACTAGCAACTTGGGACAAACCTTGATCGAGTACACCAGACCTTACGTCCTGCCTGATAATCCAAAGGTTGGGGAAACTGTTCCACCTAACTTGCTAGAGATTTTAGTTGATGCAAGTGGACTAGTTGAGCCTACTTCGGGCAACACAGCAAGCACAGCTATCAACCCGCTTATTCAACCTGTGATTGATAACTGGCTGTCTAATGCTAACAGTCAACTCTCCTCCCTCCTGGTTGAAGGTTCTCAAGTGGGTAACGATCTCACGATAGAACTAACCCATCTCGAAGGTTATTTAGATGGACAGATTGACAGTTTGCAAAGCTCATTGATTGCTGATGGCGACTACATGAACGCTTGGAAGAACTATCTGAGTGGAGAGATTGTCACTAACACTGACTATATGAATGCTTGGACAGTCTACTTGAACAATGAAATATCAGGAGTTGGGGACAGTCTATATAGTCAGGTGTATGACCTTTGGAGTTCACTTTCAAGTAATGGTAACTACCTTAATGCCTGGGTCAACTACCTCGGCTCACAAATTACAAGGGTCGATAACGCCTCCTATGAAAAAGTTGGTGATCTTTACAACAGCATTTCTAATAACGCCAATACTATGAATGCTTGGCAAGATTGGCTTGCTGATCAAATTTCTAGCGACGCTAACTATAGCAATGCTTGGCTGGATTGGATGTGGAACAGCTTCAACAATAATAATGTTGATGCCACTGCCTGGGGTTACTACAATGCTATTGCTGACAAAGCCATCGCTAATATTGATTACGCTTGGGACGACTACAGCAATCTCAACAGCTATATTAATGAGACGATTAGGTCTGCTTGGAATGAATATGACGCGATCTCAAATTATGTGCAATCAGTGGTCAGCAATGGTTGGAGTAACTATGCCGTCATTGATGAGTACGTTGATGCAGTAACAGCTAATGCCTGGAGTCAATATCGTGCGTTGAATGATGAGCGCTCATACATTCTGAACAATGCTTATGCGGAATTTGATTGGCTGATGAGCTACCGAGATGCGATCGTTACTAATGCTTGGAGTGAGCATAACGCACTGCAAAATTACATCGACTGGACGCTGGACAATGCTTGGGATCAATTTTATGACTTGTATTATCAGAAATATGAGCTTCTAGCCAACGCCCAAAAGCAGGAGAGTATCTTGCTTAACGCCTGGGATGATCAGATAGCGGATATTCAAGCATTGCAGTCTGTGTGGACTAAGATTGCCACAAATGAACATCGTTGGTACGAGACAACGTTGACCGATCAAATGTCTAAGACTGGACTACCGTTGATTGGTTTGATCGATACTGGCTTCCGTCTACAAGAGGCTGACATTCATCCAGCGCGAGTTATTCTCGGTCAGGATTGGGTCGATCAAGACAGCAATCCACTGCTACATCCCCAGGAGTGGTGGCAAAGCAATCACGGCACACAAACTTTAGAGATTATTGGCGCAACCCGTAATAACGGGGTTGGAATGGATGGCATCAACGATCTCTCTCCATTATGGTTAGGGCGTGCGATCGACTCGAATGATTGGGCACAGTCTTTAGTTGAGTTCGTCGATTTCGTCAAAACCTCTGATCAACCAAATGCTGTAATCAATCTCAGCTTTGACCTGACTCAAACTAACCTTGATGGCAGTGTCACAACTCGCTATCAACTCACTGCCTTAGAACGAGCCGCTTTAACCTACGCCCAGCAGAATAACGTTCTGATTGTAACCACAACGGGCAACCAAGCCGACACGATGTCTGCGCTGGGTCAAGCAACCAGAGAATTTGACAACGTGATGACCGTGGGTGCAGCAGAAGACTGGCAGCAAGCAACCTATTCCAGCCAGCTAACAACACCAGAACAGGCAGCCTTTACCTACGCTGATCGCCATCATGAGACGGTTGATCCTGATGCAATTGATCCAGAAAAGCTGGACTACTCCAACTACGGTAAGGGAGTTGATATTGTGGCTCAAGGCAGTGCCAGCAATGGAGCCGAGGGAACTTCTGTTGCTGCTGCCAAAGTCACCGGAGCCGTTTCTCTCTTGTGGGCAGCAAATCCAGGCTTAAATTACACGCAAGTAGTTGACCTTCTCAAGCGCACTGCGACGGATTTGCAAACTCCTGGATGGGATGCAGAAACCGGAGCCGGACTGCTCAATATTTCAGCAGCAGTAAATTTGGCACAAGCAACGTTAGCCCAAAATTATCGACCTGCAAACTTAGACGCGATCCAGGACACCCTGGCAATAAACGGAATTCCTCAAGCTGACTGGAAATCGTTTTATGAGTTTAGCTACTACAACGATCTAGAGGCAAAAGTCACAGGCAATCGTTGGAATCAAGCTGGCGCGATCGCTTCTGAACGACCTACTGGATTTTGGGATGATGTTGGTGATGCTATTAGTGATGGAGCCGATTATGTTAGTGATAATTGGGATTGGGAAAATGCAGGTAAAGGTGCAGCGATCGGGGCAATTTTTGGAGGTGGCGCAGGTGCAACTCTTGGGGCAATCATTGGCGGCTTAACTGGAGGATCTGGTAATTCTGGTTTGAGCGACTTCGCTCGTAATGTAGTTGTGAGCGCAGCGAAAGAGATTAAAAACGCCACAGATCGCGTTGCCAACGCTGTTGACGATGCAGCTGATGCAGCAGTCAGTGCTGCCACAACTGTAAATAATGCAGTTAACCAAACAGTAAGTGATGTTGTGGCAGGCGCAAACGCTATCAATGATGCTGTTGATGCCACTGTTAACAATGTAGTGGATACTGCTAACACAATTGGCAACACTCTAGCGGCAACTACAGATGCAGTCACATCTCTTGCCAGCTATGTGAGCGATCGTGTTCAAGACACCCAAACTGCAATCCTGGAAACTGCTAGGCAGATCGACAGCATTCTGGGGCAGACAAGAAATGCGATTAACGAAACGGCTAACCTTGTCGGAGATCGCTTGGCTCAAACAGCCGACGCTATGACCAATGCTGCCGATTACGTTAACGATCGCTTCCAGGCAGGCGCAAACTATCTGAACGATAAATACAAGCAGTATGAAGACGAGTTGATGTGGATCAACCCGATCGGAGGCATTACCAAAACGCTAGCTGAAGGACTAATCAATACTGTCAAAGAAGGTGATCCGGCAGCGGCAATTGATGTTCTGAAGCGTGTTCCAGTACTAGGTACGGCAGTTGGTGGGCTGGAGGGACTTTACTACGCTGCTAAAGGTGACTGGCAAGAAGTTCTTAAGTCTGCGATCGATTCTGCCCTAGCGTTTTATGGCGCATCCAATGTAGTCACTCCTCGCCTGGTTTCTTTGTTCGTCGATGTTTCTTGGGAACTGAAAGATGAAAATTACAAAGGGGCAATTTCAGCCGCACTATCTAACTTTGGAGTTCAGCGCCAAGTTGCAGATGTCTTTGTCAACTCTGCTTGGGCAATGAAAGATGGTGACTGGCAAGGTGTCCTGGATGCCGGACTATCTGGTGCAGGATTCAATAACGCTCGTCAGTTTGTAGACATGGCGTGGGGCGCGATCGACAACAAGCCTGCGGATGTCCTCAATGCTGCCTTTGGGGTCGCTGGGCTAGATAAGCTGGGTGTTGATCAAGCAAAGTCAAACGCCTTCGTGCAGTCTGCACTAGCGTTGAAGGACAACAAGGTGAACCAGGTTGCTGATCAACTGCTTTCAGTAGCAGGTTCACAGGCTGGACAACTTGCCAGTAGTACCTGGGTGAGAGCACTCAGAGATAGTGATCCAAACAATGATCGCGCTGCCCTCACACAAGGATTATCTGCTGTCGGTTTCCAAAACGTCACCGATTGGGTCAATATGGCGTGGGCAGTTAAAGACCAAAATTATCTCCAGGCTGCTTCTACCGCTTTTTCTCTGTCAGGTTTCGCTCAAGGACGAGATTGGGTCAGCATGGCGGATAATCTTCAGAAGGAAAATTACCTGGGTGCGCTCTCCACAGGCTTTAAAGTGGCGGGGTTTGCTAAAGGAGAAAACCTGGCGAAAGCAGCGATCTCGCTACGACAAGGCGATCCGCTCACTGCTTTCTTTGAGGGTTTATCTCTGGTGGATGGAGTCGGCGAATTAGTTGACGCTTTCAAAGCACTGAAGGATGGCAATGCCAAAGCCGGAGTTCCTCTCATGATCCAAGCGGCTCCCAAGTTAGCAGTCCTTATTGGCACTTGATCATGCGAACAGTCGTTTTCGTCTTAATACGGCTGCTTTAACTTTATACATTTACAATGCAGAAGGTCAAATATGCAAAGCACGTCATTTACGGCTACTCAAACAATGGAAAACCTGACATTTGTAACGATCAACGATCAACCACTTTCCCTAAAAGCATCTTTGAAGTACTTAAAGACATCTGGAAAATTGAATACAGTCCTTTTAGAAATTGCTCAACAAAATCTATTAGAATCTGAAATTCAAGCTAGAGAAATTTCAGAGCCAACACCAGAGATGATCGAGCAGTTTCTTTTAGAATTTCGGCTTCAGCAGCAACTTAATAGCCCAGAAAATTTTCAACTTTGGCTACTCAAAAATGGAATTACTTACGCTGATTTTAAGCAACAAATCAGCTTTCGTATTCAGCAAGAAGAGTTGAAAACTCACATAACTGCTCATGAAGTACAGAAATACTTTGACCAACGTAAAGCTAACTTGGAACGATTTGTATTCTCTCGAATTGTTGTGGACTCTGCGGAGTTTGCCCAAGCGATGAAAGAAAAGGCGGAACAGGGAGCTGATTTTAACCAACTGGCAAAAGAACATTCGATCGTGGATGACGCGATCGTTGGTGGTGTTATGGCTCCTATCATGCGTGCTCAGATGCCAGACGTGATTCGAGAATCAACGCTATCTGCTCAAGTCGGACAAATTATTGGTCCCATTGAAATTGACCAACGGTATTGCTTATTAAAAGTCGAACAATGCCTTCCTGCTGTTTTAGAAGGTACTCTTAAACGTGAAATCGAGGAGCAAATTTTTCAGCAATGGCTTACTGAAAAACTACAGCATATAACAATCAAGCTAACTGACTCTGCAATTGATTGACTAATACTTTAGTCTCTTACCTGAATCGGTGATTCCAATTTTTCCTTGTGGGTGATCCTACTGTTTAAGCGATCGCCTTTAGCGTCATCCGATTCAGTATCAAATACAGTGACTAGAGCTTACAAAGCGTGCGATCGCCTCCGTATGGGTTAGGAACGATCGCTGAACCTGTTGCCTATCAGGGATTCTATTCGCATACATAGACGAACAATGCCGCACTGAGCAACGTAATGACGCAGATCGGTGTGACCCAAGCATTGTGCGATCGCCCTGGACGCAGCAAAAAGCCCCCGTTGGGTGTGACAGGGGCGAAAGAAGGGAGGTATCGATTCATGGCAGAACCAGGCAGTTGAGCCAATATCCCGGCTGATTAGCGGCTGTAGCGAGTGCCGCGATAGGTCAGGGTGACGTTGGCGCGGGCTGCGGCTTGGGGCTGAGAAAAGGTGATGGGTGTGCCGCGATACTGTCCGGTGAGTTCTGATTCAGCCGCAGCGATCGCGGGGATGGTGACTTCGTAGCGTTGTCCGAGGAATTGGAGTGTCATGGGGGTTTTCCTTTCCGGTTTGGGGCGTTGTGTCCTTACAGCTTCCATACTCCCAAGATCGGCGGGTGTGGGTGGTGATGCTCATCCCACGGCTGGTGTGAATTTCGCCACGGTACGTCCTAGCCGCAAATCATTGGGCAAGCGTGATGTCTGTCACCAGCTCGCCCTGCCCAATGATCTGTGCCCCCCATGCAGCCTTCCCAATCATTCTCAATAAAAAGAGGTCTTTTGCAATAAGCCTGATTTTTTCGACTCAAAAAACTGCTTAATCGCTGAAATCCCTGCAAACTCGATGATTTTGAGTTGGTAAAATGTTGGAATACCAACTCAAGATTTATATGTCGAAAGTAAATCGCAATGGGCAGGCGGTGGTGTTGAGTGAGGATCAACTGGCTGAATTGTTCGCCACGTTGGATCACCCCCATCGGCTGGTGTTTCAGATTTGCTATTACACCGCTGCACGGGTGGGCGAAGTGGTGCAGCTCCAGGCGGAAGATATCGTCGCGGGTCGCATTGTTTATCGGGCACGTACCACGAAGACCAAGACCACTCGCGATGTGGCGATCGCGCCGCCCCTGGACTCAGCACTCAAAACGGTGGCATTGCCCAAGACGGGCTATCTGTTTCCCGGTCGGTTCAATGGGCATCTGACCACACAAGCGGCAGATAAGGCGCTGCGGCAAGCCTGTGATTATTTGGGTTTGCAGGGAGTGAGTACGCATAGTTTCCGGCGATCGCTGTTGACCAAAATGCACAACCAGGGGCATTCCCTGCGGACGCTGCAACAGATCACCAAACACGCCGATATCGGTAACTTGGCGAAGTATCTGGACGTGGGACAACCGGAAGCCGATGCAGCCTTGTGTTCACTGTGGGATTAGGTCGGAGCCAATGAAGACTGTTAGTGGGGGTGATGTTTGCTCCTGGGGCTGAGCTAGAAAAATTGCCATATCCGTCCGGGATTACACCCCAGATTGACCAAATCGCTGCATCATCGACTGTGCCCGCCGTTGGTTAGCGACCTGCTGACGTTGCTCATTTTTGCTGCTGGCGACTGCCAATACTGCCTGCATCGCCTCTGGATGCTGTTCGCAATACTCAAACATCGCTTCGATCAACACCTCTCGGCAGAGTCCATGGGTTCGGCAAATGTCTTGTAAGCGATTGCTGATTTCTATCTCCAGCCGCAAGGTACTCTGCTTGGTTTGCAGCGATCGCACCGGTTCTGGGACGGGAGCAGTCTCGAATTCCAAAGATGTAGATACCGCTGACTCTAGAGTTCTGGATGTCGAGGTATCTACACTGCTAGAGGGTGGGGTGAGCGATGCGTCCCGGTTGGGTACCGTGGGGCGATTCCGGTTTTTGAGTCGCTCTAATGCATCACTCATGACTTAGTGCCTCGATGATCTTCTCAAAGGGATATTGCAGGTCGGTTTGACCAATATCAGAGAGGAGCTTGCCCTGGCGGATGGCGTTTTTATATTTCTCTGATTCGCGGATGGAGGGCAGGATTGGGATCTCGCCGACAAACTCTTTCATGGCAGCAATGTTTTCCCGTCCCTCTGTGGTTTGGGTGTTGCCCACCCAGCGATCGCGGAACGGCACTACGCCTAAGATCTTGCCCGTAAATGCCATGAGGTTTGCCTGCTCATTGAGAAAGTCTAGAGTATCGATCAGACTGTTCATCCCTTTCACGTTAGCTTCGACGGGAATCAGAACATCATTCGATGCGCCGACGGCGGTGAGGCAGAGTTGCGATCGCGAGGGCTGGACATCAATCAAAATATAGTCAAACAATTCCGCGATCGCCTTGAGCCGCAGTTTGAGGATAAATGCCCCAGTACCGCTACTGCTCAGGAAGTCAGACACTTTGAACAATCCTCGGTCCGCTGGGATGAGAAAGAGGTTGTCGTAGCTGGTGGGATAGACCCCATCCTCCGGACTCACCTGCCCGGTGAGCACCTCAAACAGGCTGGGCTGGTTGGGGTGAACCTCATGGTTGAGATAAAAGGTGAGGTTGGCTTGTGGGTCGGAGTCGATCGCTAAGACCTTTTTGCCTTGCTGAGCCAGCAGCAGCGCCGTGAAGAAAATCGTGGTTGTTTTCCCTTGTCCGCCGGACAGGGAGATACAGGCGCAGGTTCGCATGGGTAACGCTACAACTCAATACGAGTTGAGCATATTACCTAGACTGCTGGATGTCGAGATATGCAGATACCTGAACTTAAAGATACCTACAATTCTAGACCTTAAAACCAGGATTACCCAAACCTGAAAACTCGCTGTGATGGCTGATTGGACGGTGCTCTGACCTAACTAACCCAGGGTTCCCGTTCTTTTGACTTTTAGGTATCTGGATGTCTGGGTGTCTAGACTCCGATCTGCTCGCGGTGTGTGGCTTCCGTCTCAGTGGGAAACGGCTGGCAATTAAGTTTCATATATTTTTCCGACTCCGGGGGATGGGTGAATGCTTTCATGGGCAAACAAGTGACGATCGCCCATGTGGAACTGGAACCCTCGCCCCAAGCCTCCTCCTCCGTCGGAGGAGCAGATTCGTGCCAAAGTCTATGAACTTTGGAAAGCTCGTGGGTTTGTGGGCAGTTCACCAGATGAAGACCGACTGAAGGCGATCGCGCTGCTGCAAGAAGCTGCCGCAACGCCTGGGCACAAACACCGTTTGCAGGACTGGGGCAATAAAGACGATCGCGAATTTGCCCTGAAGGTTAAACAGTTTCACTGGGAACGCCTCAAAACTGTCATTTCTGCCTTCGGGTTAGCCGCCACTATCTTTGCCGGGGTTGGACTATACCTCTCTTATCACAATGGGCAGGAGCAACAAAGATTAGCTCAAGAGGAAAAACAGCTTAATACCGAACGGCTGATGACAGACCGCTTCTCCAAGGCGGTGGAGCAATTGGGCAATAAAGAGATCACGGTGCGCATCGGGGGTGTCTACGCCCTGGAACGCATTGCCAAGGATTCGCCGAAAGACCACTGGACGGTGATGGAGGTGTTGACGGCGTTCGTTAGAGAGCGATCGCCCAACCGCCAACCTGCTCCTGGGACATCAAAAAGTCAACCACCCAAGGGCAAAGTACGCGAACTGCCAGGGGTTCCGACCGATGTGCAGTCCGCCCTGACCGAGATTGGCAGCCGGAACGTATCGAAAGAAACGGAAGCGCAGAGACTCGATTTAAGCAGAACCAATCTTGCAGGGGCATTCCTCGATGGGGTCAATTTGCAAGGGGCATTCCTCTACAGTGCCAATTTGCAAGATACAAACCTCATAAGTGCCAATTTGCAAAAGGCAAATCTCAGCAGGGCTAATTTGCAAAAGGCAAACCTCAGCAGGGCTAATTTGCAAAAGGCATTTCTCGACAATGCCAATTTGGAAGGGACATTCCTCGACAATGCCAATTTGGAAGGGGCATTCCTTGGCAATGCCAGTTTGGAAGGGGCGATTTTACTTGCCACTGATCTCCGCAACACAGAAAAGCTCACCCAGTCCCAGTTACAGAGAGCAGAATCACCGCTACTCTGCAATGTGGCTTTACCCAAAGAAATCAAGATCAATCCAGATCGTGACTGTAATCGTCTACCACAAGAATTGGTCAAGCGGAATTCAAACGAATTCACCCTTGAGTCCGCTAAGAAGTTCGTAGATGAGGCACGAAAGCGCAATGGACGTGGGAGGCAACTCCGCCGCCGAATGGGATGATTGTGTTTATCTAGTGCAACGCCCCATTCCTACTGTGACAGATCTCGACAGTGCCAATTTGCAAGGAGCAATCTTACTTGCCACTGATTTTCGCAACACACAAGTGCTATCTAGTCCCAGTTAGAGAGATCAGACCCACCGCTGTTGTGCAATGTGGCTTTGCCTCCAGCTATCAAAGTCAACCCCAATCGCGACTGCGATCTCCCCCCAAGAATTGGTCAAGCGGTATTCCTTCAGCCTTGAGGACGCGAAGCGGGATGTCAACGAGTCCCGTCAGCAGCAATGGAAGTAGGGGGAACGACAAGAGGTATGGTCGCGCCTTTGGCGATCGGTTCCGTGACCTTTGCCAAGCCGCGATCGGAGCGTTAAACTGAACGACAATCCACGCAGCGCAAGAATAATTCTCCAGACCTAGTCGAGAGCCTGAACAATTCTGTCATTGCAAGTATATGAAACTCCCTCTATTCCTCGTCTTGGCTACCCTTGTTGCCGCCCCAGTCTGTGCCCAAGAAGTCATCCCCAACCGGCTGATTGACTACGGCAAATTCAGAGACATTGTGGTTCGGTCTGAGGATGAACGAGAATCCAGGCGACTCACCGAGGCTCAGTTCATGGCAATGATGAAAGAGCCGGGAATTGTGTTGCTAGATGCTCGCAGTGAATCTAGATATGCTCTCCGGCGCATCAAAGGGGCGATCAATCTGCCGTTTACAGAATTTACAGAACAATCCCTTGCTGCTGTAATTCCCCACAAGAACACCAAGATCCTGATCTATTGCAATAACAATTTTGCAGGTAGCCCGACTGCCTTTGCCTCCAAGGCTCCTGCGGCTTCTCTAAACCTGTCCACCTATATGTCTTTGAAAGCTTACGGGTACAACAATGTATTTGAGTTGGGTCCTTTGCTAGATGTGTCTACCACCCAAATTCCCTTTGAGGGGCGAGAGGTTAGTCATCATCCTGCACCCGTGAGTGGCGGGTAAATCTGCTCCCAGGCTGCCGGTGGGATGGGTTGAGTGCGCGATCTCCCCTGTCCAGTCTTCCCCATAATGCCAACTGATTGACTTGTGGCTGCATCGCTTCAAAAGCCCCACCTACCCAGCGGGACTATCGGTACGATGTTCAAGACTTTTTGCTGTTTGTGGGCAGCTTGAAATGGAAAGACTTGCAGCCCCGGAGTGCAGTTGAAGGTTAGGCTCCGTTGCATGTGGTGCAGGCTTCGCTCGGTCACAGCAACCCAGCCACTACCGGGCGTTATCTCCATGCGCGACCGGGCGATGACAGTGGGCGCTATTTGGGATAGTTAGGGATGGGGTGGTGGGATCTTTTCTGCCTCCCATTGCTTCTGCTTCGCCTTGTTCACGACTTGAGTTGCCTCTTCTAGCGACATCCCACCAAATAGCTCAACTAATTTTTGAGGCATTTGGTCACAATCTCGATGGGGATTAATGCCTGTGATGCTGGTCGGTAGGGCGACATTGCAAAGCAGCGGGGGATTGTCGCCAGTGAGTTGGGCCAGGGTCAAGTTTTGGGTCTTGCGTAAATCCGTTGCGAGCAAGATGCTGTCGTTCAGTTGAACGTCCCGAAAGTCTGCCCCTTGCAAGTTTGCACCTTGAAGGTTTGCCCGTTGCAAGTTAGCGTTTACAAGGTATGCCTCTTGCAGGGTAGCCTTTACAAGGTATGCCCCCTGCAAGTTAGCCTGCCGAAGGTTAGCCCCTTGTAAGTTAGCGTTTACAAGGTATGCCCCTTGCAAGTTAGTGTTCTGGAAAATTGCCATTGGCAAGTTAGCATTTAAAAGGTGTGTCGCTTGTAAATTGGATTCTTGAAGGTCTGCCCGTTCTAAGTTAGCTCCCTGAATAGATGCCTGTTGTAAATTGGCACCTTGAAGCGATGCCCGACTAAGATTGGTTCCATTCAGATCCAGGCGTTGGTCTTTGGTCTCTCGGGTGACCTCTCGTCTCCCAATCACCGTTAAGGCGGCTTGCACATCGGTGCTGACTGTGGGTTGGGCGGTTGAGGTGGGGATGGTTCGTTCCCGAACAAACGCCGTCAGCACTTCCATGATCGTCCAATGGTCTGCTGGTGAATCTTTGGCAATCCGCTCCAGCGAGTAGATCCCGCCGAGCCTGACTTCAATTTTGTCGCTGCCGAGTTGGTCGACCGCCTTGCTGAAGCGTTCGGTGACTTGCTTATCTTCAGCGATTTCAGTATTTTGCTTTGCAACTCGAAAGTTGAGATACAAGACAACACCGCCCACAATGGTGGCGATCGTCCCCATCCCACCCACGATCGCCTTGACGTGTTCCAGGGAGGCATCGAATTCGCGCTTATTCTCTTCTGTGGGGTTTTTATGAAGGGCTGTGGTGTCTTGATTTAAGCGGACGCTCGCAGGGATTAACAGTCCTAAGGCGATCGCAGATATGACTGCGATCCCACTCACAATGGTGGTTTCTTGGCTAAATCTGACCTTCCAGTGGGGACGCATTCGCGTGTCCTCATAGCTCACACTACCAATGATGTGCT
>JANRIN010000102.1:0-27681 GCA_033764965.1 Leptolyngbyaceae cyanobacterium bins.302
TTTTAAAGCCTTCTAGTCATCTCAGTGCTGAGTGGAGATCCCCCTAAATCCCCCTTCAAAAGGGGGACTTTGAACGGTTCGGCTCCCTCCTTTTTAAGGAGGGTTGGGGAGGATCAAAGGGTTTTAAAACACGCCCTAGAATGACGATCGAGGAAGCATAGAAGCTGTTGCCAGGAACACACCCGTCAAGCTGAGCGATCGCACTTGTTCTGGGAGAAATCACCTTATTTCTTTGGTGAGTTGTCATAAACTTTTTTGTTGGCACCATAGTTAACTGCGTCCTGCCATTGCAAATCGCGCCCTGGGTAATAATACCCCTTCGATATAGGGTCATTTGTTAACCATTGATTGGTTAGCCTAGCCCACTCCCTAGCTGCTTGCTGAATCACTTTTTGAGATGTAAACGGAGGTGGGTCAAATTCCTCTGCCAATGCCGCTGTACACTCATCCGCATATTTTTTGTACCAGGTTACCCAAGCTGGATCTGTTGGCAGTATGCTAGATGGAGATGCTACTCCAAAATGAGCTTCCCAGTTCTTCACAACCATGTCTAGTAGGATTTGTGCACTTTTATCTTTACTCAAATTTTCATCCTGAGAACCTTCCCAATAATTCCGATAATCATCAGGTTTATTGCCCACAGTGTATTGCCCTATTTTCTTTATCTTTGAGTACGCCGACTTCCCTGCTGTTGGCTTCGGTTGTTTCAATATTCGCTTCTTTAATTCTGGCTTCATCAATGAGAAACGTGCGCTGTCTGGTGTTGCACCTTCTACCAAATTTCCTCCCCTTCCACGATTTAACTGATTATTTTCAAACGTAATTACTCTTTGCATGGCAGCAGCCAGATTGATGCCGTAATCTCTGTCTATTTTAACCTCTGTAAAAATAGTCTCAAGCTGTGCTATTGTCCGCCCACTATACCTAGATTTAAACTCTCGCTCCATTAAAGCCCAAGGAATAATATGTCTGGCTGCTGGGTCTACAGAATTTTCTCCTGTTAGGTTTGTTGTATCGGGAGTAGACGGACGCTCAATTGAGCGAATATGAACAATATCGTTTTTGTTTGGTACACCTTCAACATCCAAAAGAACTTTGCGTTGAATAGCTCCAACTGGAGTGCTTCTTAGCAAACCTAAAGCTTGACTTGGTTCATTCGATCGCTGCTGCACGACATGGGTGAGTTCATGGGCAATTAACTCCTGTCCTCCCGAACTGCCAGGGTCGTAAGTGCCTTGACGGAAGAAGATGTTTTGTCCGGTGGTAAAGGCTTTTGCTTGCACGGCTTGATTTAGGCGATCGCTGTCTCCCCCCGTATGTACTCTCACGCCACTGAAGTCTGCACCAAATGCCTGCTCCATGAACGATCTCAGTCCTTCCGGCAACGGTTGTCCAGAGCCGCGTGCTTGTTGAATACCAGCTTCCACATGGGCAGGGGCTTCCATCCCACCAGAACCGCCCTGACGCTGCACCAGGGGTTGGATTTGGGGCGTAGGGGTAGCGTTTGCCTGGGGTGATTGTGAGGTTGCAGCGGGGGGATGAATTTGACGGACGACAGCGGCAGCAACGCGATCGGCTTCCTGCTCATAGGCATCATTGGCTTCACCGACTGTCAGCTTTGCCTGAATCATAGATGTGGTCGCCTGATTGCCCACTTGTCGTTGCAAATTCAACACGGGATGGGCAGGAGAAGTTAGCACTGAAGAGGGAGTTTTAGCTGCTTGAGTCGATTGGGCAGTTTTGGTTTGGGCAGTCCGTTGAGTAGTCATAGTTGAAATTTGAGGTGGAGGAATAGAGAAGGTAGGAATCAGAAGGCAAAGTTAACAACCTAAGGGCATTGCTTTCTACCCCTCTCCTTCGCTCAAATCTGTTGCACAAGGTACAAACATGGCAGTGAGAGTTAAACGATCCAAACAATTTCGCATTGCCTCAGTCGGAACACTGGTGATTAAAACGCCTAACAGTTGAAATATCTGCGATCCGGCTGTTGTAACTGGAAAAACTTTAGTGAAGCTGAATGTTTGAGTAGTGGTCATGTTGGTGCCAGGTCTAGCCATATCCATGTAACTCGTGAGGCGATCATCAGGTATTTGCATCTGATTAGCTGGTTGCAATCCAAGCCAGTATTGCGCTGTATTACCTGGAGTTAGGACTAAAGCAGCACAGGTGCCAGATGCTGTCACAATGACCATTCCTGCTGAAGGAACTGTAATCTTAATTCCAGCTAATTTGGCTGGCTGGTTGATGTTATTAGAGAAGAAACGATTCTCAAGCGTTGGTCCATCCAATCTCAGTGAGCGGACGACAAAACTATTCAAAGCAATTTTATCTGCCGTCACTGCTCCCGTTGCCAGTTCTGCTCGTCCCACTGACCCATCAACAATTTTCGCTGCCGTCACGCTATTGTCTAATAATTGCCCTGTATTAACGGAATTGGAAGCCATTTTGGCATTGGTGACAGCACCATCCTGAATGTGAGCGGTACTGATCGACTTGGGTGCGATTTTAGCTCCGGCAGAAGGTCGTTCCTGAATGTCATTGTTAATCTGAGCAATACTGCCGCTGCTATTCAGGGTAACTCTTGCCAGAACGATCGCTGTTTCACCCTGAGGCAATTGGGTTTTACCAGCAATCTCGTATTTCTCCGTTGTGCGTCGATACTGATCCTTCAGTCCGCTGGTTGTATCCGGAACGTCGAGTAACTCTGTATATTGAATCGTGACAAATACATCGGTATTAACCCCGTTGAGTGTGACCGGATCAGAGTCAGCCAGCAGTACAATTTCTTGACCGTTTTGATCGATCGCCATGCCTGTACTAACTTTAATTTGATTGACAGTATTAGGCACTTGAGACACTTGCAAGCCATCCACAACACCAGGGGTATGAAGGTGTTCGTTATGCCGGAGTCGCATACTGCGATGATAGGATTGTTCATCCTGGAAGTCATTTTCGATCAAGAATTGAGACGTGAAATAGTTGAGTCGTTGAATCGCGTTCATGATTGAATTCTCCTAAGAAGTAGGAATGAGGATTAAATAAGTTCGATGTTTAGTAGGGGCGGGTTTTGCCGTCAAATCCCTTGCAGTGTGCAAATTGGTTTGCTAAACCCGCCCATGCAGTTTGCGGATTTATTAAATCCATGATCCGTAATGCAAGTAGAGGTTAGTTTTTGGCAGGTGGAATGTTACCCAGCACCGTGTTCACACCAACGGTGGAAATCACTCCAACCTGGATTGTGCCGTAGGAAATAGTGATTAGCCGACATTCTGTGTGGGCTGGTTTTTCTAGCTCAATCAGGGCACTGGCGATTTCTCGCTGGCGGGCTAACTCCGCCGGATTGTTCTGAAGTGAGTCTGGTAGGACGATCGTTACCGTGAAATAGTGCGCTGCCCCACCGCCCAGATAAGTATCTTTGCCGATCGTCGAGTGCTTGCCAATCTGTAAACTTTGGTCGGATGTTTCCTCGATCGTTGGCGTTCCCTGGACAAATAAACTCAGCAGTTTTTGCAGATTTTTCTTTGTGCCCCGCAAGCGGTAGAAGCTGACCATGTTCGCGATGAATTGTCGCTGCACCGTTCGCTCGATATCCGCACGCAGGGTCAGGGCTGTCCAACTGGCAAGCCAGGGTAGAAAATCATCGGGCGTTTGTAGCGGATCAAAGTAAGACGCAACATTGGCGATCGTATCTTCTAATCCAGCATCGGAAAAATGAACATTCTCCAATGTGGGAATCGAAATATCATCTTTAAAGCCCAGCAGTAGCTTTTCAAATGCAAGTAGAAATTGACCGACAAATGGATCATCTTGATAGATGACAGGCAAGTAATCAAGCAAACGACTGGGAGAACGAATGGTAGTAGTCATAGGAGTATAGGTGGGAGATAAAATCAGACAATAGGAGAGACAAAAAAGAGTTGATTTTGAACCAGATTAACCAGTTCGTTATCTAACAATTGGATACCAACGAGAGTATTTTGGTTGTTCTTCAGCAAGCGATCGCTATCAGCAATGACTTGATCAAGGTTCTGAGGATCACGCAGATTTAGTTCGGGTTGGTTAGCAACTGGAGTCATGTAATCCACCCCCGGAACCACTTCCAGGAGTTGATAAATGTCGGATACAAACACGCTGCGACCAAACTCCCAGCCTGTGCCGTCTGTTCCACCCAGTAGGGGATGGAGAAAGTGTTTGAGTGCATCTTTCACCCGCCCAGACACGTCTTGTTCCAAAGCATCTCGCTTTAGATGAATCTCAAGTTGCACTCCGATCGGCACATACCGGGGAGCAACAACGTGTACATGGGTGGTTAACAATCGTCGTTGTTCCAGGTCATCACTGACGGCTTGGATCAATTCGGGCGCAGGCAAAAGTACCGTTTGCTCAACGATGAGATTACTGAACTGGGCAGTGGGGACAATCACCACACTGATATGACCTGGTAATTCGTTCCCTGGCAAATCTTCGATTTCTAGATTGCGGCGGGGAATACAACGGGCGCGGGCAACCTGTTGAGATCCATTCAACTCCACTGCGATCGCATGGCGTTCAAAATCTTCGCAAGTAACCGCGCGATCGCACTGCCGCAATTGTAATACAGCTTTACGAATTTCCTCATTCAGCGTGACTTCATCTAATTGCTCAGGAAATTTCTTCCGTCCTTTCTCATCAAGTCCAACGAGCAAATTTAGAAATGCTTGATGATTGGCATTCGTGACTCGATTTAAGCGATAAATCAAAATCTCACTTAAGTAGGCAAACAGTTCAATCAGGGTAATTCCCGGATCAGTCGGATTATGATTTGTCCAGTCGGGTGCGTAAACAGGAATCAGACTGATCGCTTCCTGCACTAGATCATCAAAGGTGCGATCGTCGAGGTTGGGGAGTTGGAGGGGCATGGGAGGATGGGGGATGGGGCATGGGATTGTTATTTCTTAGCCCCCTTTTTAAGGGGGTTGGGGGATCGGCTGTTAGTGCAATGGATGGGTGATCCCCCTAAATCCCCCTTAAAAAAGGGGACTTTGATTAGATGTAGGTGAGAGTGTGGTTGCCGGAGTAGATCAGGGTACGATCGCGTTGTTGGGTATTAGGGAATTCCTTGGTTTCAGTGATGGTGAGAGAGTGGATATGGTCAACGCCGGGGATGGTTTCCAGCAGAGCGTAGAGGTCAGAGCGATGCAGGGTTTGCCCAAATCCCCAACCTGTCCCATCAAAGCCACCGGTGAGGGGATGCAAGAAGCGTCTCAGGCTTTGCTGGATAGATTGGTCAACCATCCTCCTTTGATTCAAATCCGTCAGGGCAACTTCGGCGCTGACATTGATTTGGACATAAGCAGGACCGACTACTACGATATTGGCAGTGGCGATCGCATTTTGCTCTAGATAACTCTGCACTCGCTCCACCAGTTCCAAGGTCGGCATCGGTTTAGGATCGCCCGTTTGGGGCACAATGATGACACTGACGTAACCGCGCTGCACCGTTGCCGGATTGGCAGCCGCCAAGTTGTGAATTGAGAGGCATTTGGCGCGGGCAACACCGGGAGATGCCAACATTGCTAAATCTTCGTAGTCCTCCAGGGTAACAGCCTGTCCACCGTGGCGCACCTGACGCGGCAACCGCTGTTTCAGGGCATCCAGAGTTTCAGCATTAGCTCCTCCGGCTGCGGGCAGTAGGTTACGAACGCTGTCAATGAAGGGAATGGTTGTCTTCAGTTCAGCTACATCTCCAGCAGCACGATTTCCGGCAGCGCCGCCCCCAGTGCGATAGCGAATTCGCACATTGTTTGTACCAGCGGGTGGAATGCGACCGTTGAGACCGTCCCCAAAACACACTTCACCAGTCAGATGGTTGAGGGTGTAGTGTCGATCGCTGGCGGTTGAACCGTAGAAATCAGGGACTTCCTGCCATTCCACCCAGGTTTGTTGTGCCTGTGAATTGACTGTTAGCGTCGCCAGTTCCGTTAACCGATCGCCCGACTCCGCTGATGTCAGTTCTCTCACTTCTAAGGATTGTCCACTTAAGACCGGAGTGCGAGTTGTACGAAACCTTTGCTGACTGGTACCGTTACTGGAACCGAGAATTTCTACGGGAATGGTTGTGATTTGAGCAGCGATCGCCGTATTCAACACGATCTGCTGTAATTTTGGCATCTCATCATTGTCTGCCTGATGGTCGGCTCCATGCCAAACGATGCGTAACCAGTACTGCTGCACACCAAACTCAAGCCGGGGCGCAAAGTCAGCCGGAACCAACAATTCCACTAATCCCGAATGCCGCAAGCCATGCGTGTCATCCTGCACATTGAAGGCAGCCCAGCGATCGCCGTTCCAGTATTCCCACGACACCGCAGCAGCAGTCATTGATCCAGTCGGACTATTCCCATACAGCACATCAGCGATCTCAAAATACAAGTTGATGGGTTGATTGGGAAACGCCTGTCCAGCGGGAGGTTGAAATCCGAGATAGAGCGATGGAGCAATATCTTGCGTTGGTTGAAAGGGTGAGAAAGGCTGAAACGAGGCAACGCGCTGAGTGCCATCCTCCCGTCTGAAGTCATTGATGGCAAAAATCTTCGGGTTGACCATTGGTGTTGTCAGACTGTAATTAACCGTCACTATGTTGATTACAGGGGGTGCAAACGTTGCACGTTGAAATGAGAAGGTAGGAGGATCTTCCTGATTCGTTGAAGTGTGCTCAATATACTGAGCCTCTTTACCATAATCTCCAGCGATGATGCGAACCCGTATCCAAAAATTAGTAATACCATTCAAAGTAAAAGTCGCGGATTGCTCTGGTAGTGTAAAGCGAATGATATTTTCTCCTGATTTTGTGAATGCTAAGGTTTCATCAACAAACTGATTTCTAGATGGAGTAGAGCCATTCTTCGTTGAAGTGCCTAAGGATCGCCAAACTTTTCCAGTCCAAAACTCCCATTGCAGAGTCGGATTAATATTTTTAATGTCATCTGAATTCATTCCCATCGTGATTGGATTAGCCACATCAATGGTAAGTGTGACCGTGGAGCTAGCAAAGGCAAAACCTTCCCGACAGGCGAAGTAGCAGGTATCTCCAAAGCGGGGCTTTTCGCCAAACGGAAAGAAGGGCTGTTGCAAATTCACTGGGAACTGATTGCTGAAAGCGGCATCAATTGGAAGCGGCGATCGCCCCACCGTTGCCCATAGGCGCAATAATTGAACTTCGGGAAGCTGATAAACCGGTGGATCTTGAGAATTGGCTCGGACTGCACCAACTTGGGGAGTGGGGTCACGGGTAATGGAAGTCAGGAGCCGACCGCGTAACCACCAGGCAGCAGGTGATTCTTGAAGTGCCTGCAAACCAGCAGCAGACAGTGAGAAGGTCAGATCTGGAGGGGGAACTGGGGTAGACTGGGGTGGATTGTTGGTGGTCAGGTTGGCGGTTGCGTCTTGGCAGGTCAGCGGCAGAGTAGTTTGACCATTCCAAAGATCCCACTGGATCTGGCGAGGATCGGGATTGGCGATCGGTTGCTTTAACCGCACACTCAGTTCCAGGGTTTGAATGCTGGGATAACTGAACAGTTTGGCATCCTGAATTAGCAGCATATGGGCGATCGCTTGATTGCCTGCAAATGCTGCCACCCCTATATCATCTCTAGTTTGGGCAATCGCACTGTAATTGCTGTAGCGATCGCGCCCCGGATCACGCGCTGCAACAGACACCAGACGAGTCGCCGTCACCACGAAATCCTTTTCTGTTTCAAACGTCACCACATTGCCATCACCCGTCGCCGCGATCGTGGTGCCAGCAGGAACAAGGGTATCTACAGTGCTGCCTTCAGATAAGAAAAACGTCAGGGGCACTCGTGCGGGTTGGGGCGGTAGTTGGGAGGCTCCCAGTAAATTCAGAAACGCCAGCAGGTTTTTATCCGGTACTTGATTGAGGCGTTCGATAATGCGTCCGGCATGGTGAGAAAAGGCAGCGACCAGAGCAGCATGAACACCTGGATGAGCCATGACATCAGATGTACCAAACTGATCTGGCAAGTAGTCAGCTAGCAGTTGTTGTAACTGTTGGGCGATCGTGGTAGCGGTGCGTTGATCAATTTTGGGGGCAGGCGTGATCATTATCCAACACTCCGTTCCAGATAAAAGGGATAAACCAGGTTGAAGGCGTTGTTGGTCGCTCTCACTTCGTAGCGCAGACTGACCATGACACGATCGCCCTCCCCATCAGATACCGAATTCACATCAACTTCCAACACATCAATTCGAGGTTCTAACCGCAACAGCGCATCCTGAACTGCTTGAGAAATTTGTCCAGCAGTCGTCCCAGTTTGCATCTCGAAGACTAAATCGTAAATGTCACACCCAAAGTCAGGACGCATCACCCGTTCGCCTTTGGCAGTGCCTAAAATAATCAAAATGGATTGACGAACACTTTCTTCGTACTCTGCGGTTTGTAAGGCTTTATTTCCATTCATTTGAATTGGAAATCCTAGTCCTTGTCCTAAAAATAATTTGGTCATCATAGAGTCCTTATCCAATTAAAACTGTTCCTACCGCAATCACCTGTCCAACCGGTAAATCGGTTGGATCGTTACAGGTCTGTGCCATGTCGCTATGCCGAGCCGCCATGTTGCCGTTGATTTTGACCGTTGGACTGCCCATCTGGATTGTGCCCTGGTTGCTGGGTGGTTTTTGAAATGCCGTTCCGGGTGGTGCGGGAATATGAGGGACATCATTAGTGGCAGTGCTGCCGACTGTCGCAGCGGGTCGTCCCATGATGTTGACATTAGAACTTAAATTCCCGTTGATGGTGCCATTAAATGGGTGGATTAACGGAACGATCGTGGGAGGTGTCCCCGGTACAATCACAACGTGAATATCGGTGGCAAGGATGCGATCGCCCATTTTTGCTGCTGGAAGTGCCATAGGGGTAAGTGAGAAGATGATAGAACTGTGCTTTAGATCCTCCCTAGCCCTCCTTAACAAGGAGGGAACCGATCCGAGTATCTGAAGTCCCCCTTTTTAAGGGGGATTTAGGGGGATCTACACGTTTATTTGCGTAACAGTTTCTAATTCAAATTAATGATGCCTCCTTTGAGATTGAGGTTGGCATTGGCGTTAATATTGGCTTCAGTCGTTGCTTTGACATCGATCGTAGTATTGGCTTTAATGTCAATTTTCTGAGCATCAAGGGTAATGGTTCCCTTCGGTGCAGAGAGTTTAATATCTTTGTCGCTGGTGATTGTAATAGTATTTTTGGCGGTGTCAAACGTGATTTTGTTACTACCACTTTTGTCAATAATTTCAATCTTTTCCTGGTCAGCCGTGTCATCCAGTCGAATGATATGTCCACTGCGAGATTTAATCACTCGCAAATCGTTTTTACCATCGTCATTCTTAATTGGTGGTTTATCTTTCCCATTCCACAGCACCCCCACGACATAAGGAAAACTGGGATTGCCATGCTCAAATGCCACCAAGACTTCATCTCCCACCTCTGGCAGAAAGTAAAAGCCGCGATCGTTACCCGCCATTGGCACTGCAATCCTTGCCCAGTTGCTTTCCTCCTGCTCTGAGAGCCAGGGAAACTGAAGTTTAACCCGCCCCAACCCTTTTTCGTCTTTGATATTAGTGACAACTCCAATTACCACACCATACAATCGCTGCGTACTCGTGTTTGAGACAGGTTCAGTGAAGTAATCTAACCAACTCATAACATATCCCTCTTCACTGTGAAATTAGTGAGGTACTCTCCAATAGCATCATACTGGTGGGTTACAGCCGTAACCAGGTACGCACCACTGAATCTTGGTCCTAACCCACTCAATTTGACCTGTTGTCCTGGTTTGAGTTCAGGCGCAATTGGACTGGTTACTTCCCCTGTAATCAGATTCATTTTCCGCTGGTAAGCTTGGGCTTGAGCAACCATTGCAACTTCTGCCGCTGCCACTGGATGATCACCCGCCAGGGTCTCTGCACCCGCCAACACATTGAGTATTGGGTTGTAACCACTTTCAGTCACAGACTGAGACACAGATTTTTTTTGATTGGCATCCCAGGCTCTGGTTGTGGTTGTGACGACTTGATCCGCCAATGAAAGACGCAGTCGAAATTCCAGTAAGTCCTTCTGCACATCAAAGCTAAACCGAACCACACTATCTTGAAACAAGGGTTGAAAGACTAGATTTTTACCCTCCACATACAATTCATAGCCAATCTGCTTGGCTCGTGCCTGGATAAATTGCAGGTCACTTTGATTCGCCTGTAGCAAATACTCATGCTCGTGTTGGCTATCCGTCACGAATGCTTCTAATCCAACGCTGGTCGCAATTTGTCGGACAATATCGCTGTCCTTCATCTTCACAAAACTGCGCGTCTTAGTTCCCCGTTGTAGGCGATGCAGGTAATCACATCCCCATACAGTTAAACCCAAGGGACGATCGCGATCGAGGTGCGGCTCCAATCCTAAAACTTCACCTTGAATGACACGGCTGAGTGAACCTTCTGAGATTGCCCAAACTTCAATAGAATTTCCTGGTTCAAACAATTTTGGATTCATCCAATCAAAGTCTTCTGTTGGCAATTGGTCAATGTCCGAAAACTCAAGTTGAAATAAAGATGGAAGCTGAAGATCGTGCTCTATAGTGACTTTGATTAGATGTTGATTAATGACATTGGGTAAATAGGAACCGTTGATGCGAACCTCACACCTCTGGTTGATGGGGTATCGGAGCATGATGCTGAACCTCAATAGGACAGAGATAAAAGAAGTTACTTCAAATCAGGAATGATCAATCTGCGTCCGATCGTGAGTTGGCGCGGATCATCAATGTTGTTGGCTTCCGCAATCACGCGCCATTGCTTGGGATTGTGGTACAAATCAGCCGCGATGCTATCTAACGTTGCGCCGCCTCGAACAACTTGAGTCGTCAATTCTGGATCGGTTTTGCGTTTATCCAGATCCGGATTCAAGTATTCCGTAAAAGTGACATCCAGAGTGGCGCGGGTGGGCTTACCACTGCGGGAGAACTGCGTGAATTCTTGCGTCAGGCTGGTGATTACCCCCATGAAAGGGAAGTCAGACCCAACAGGGGCTTTACCCCAGGCAACCTCACATACGCGCGGATGTTGCTCGTCTCGTGCGATCTGAGTTAAGGCAACAATTTTATTGGTATCCTGCCGCACATCCCCCACTGCTTGCGATCGCCCCTGGTGAGAAACGGGTAGCGACACATCGAACAGAAGTTTCAGCGTCAGTTGCCGACTATCGCCGCCCCCAAAAGAAGACAACGGGGCATTGAACTGGTTAGAGGTTGTTTTGTTCCAGTTGACGGTCTTGCTCACTGTGTAGCTTTCGGGATTAAACAAAACCGTGATCGGTGCCAGTCGTTGTTCTAATTTTTGGCTTTTGATCACGATGGGGGTAATCGTTAAGCGTTCCAGGTTCGTGTTCATGGGCGGATACCTCGACGTTCGCGTTCAAGCAGTAATCGACGGGAGAGCAGACGACTAACCTCTGCCGCTACTTTGTCAATGTTGATGACTTCTACTGGTGTTGTAGGAGGTTTGGAGATTATTCGTTGCTGTTGATGAGTTACCATTGGCACAACAGCAACCAATTCATCAGCAGATGTTTCAGACACAGATTGAATTTGTTTCTGCACCAATGGCAAGGCTTGATTCGAAGTTGATGCTGTAGGCGCAAGAGGCAACTTTAGCTGAGGTTTAACTGCAATCAGTTCGGGTTGAAGAGCATGAGGTTGTTCTGGAGTGAGTTGCGATCGTTCAACCCTGGCTTTCACCGCGATCTGCAACAATGGCTCTGTTGTTCTCTGTGACCGAGCGAGTTTGCCTTTCACCGGTGACACTAACCGCCCTTCTGAAGCAATTTCCACCGTTTGGGTCGATGGGGCTGCGATCATGGAATCTTCCTGGCTTACCGCTTTCACTGAAGGCAAAGGTAACGCCTCAGAGGAAGATTGGGGTGCATTGCCATCCGGTCTAATGGAACGCGACAACACTGGGGAAGAAGATTCAATCGTTGCAACCGAATTCCTATCAGGCTTGGAGGCATTTTTGAATTCAGGCATCGATCGCGTCGGGGCAATTCCCTGTTGCCCTGCATCCTGCATTGAGTGGGCACAAGCTCCACCCTGACTAGAATGATTTATCCCATCGCTGGGCAATGTTGATTTGGATGCGATCGCTGGGAAATGAGAACCGCCGCGACGAATCCGAAAGGTTGCTTCTGGCAATATCGGTGGCGTATTCAATGTGGTAGATGAACTGGATGAGGAATGGATTTTTGACTCTTCTGAGGAGAACGATCGTGGAGAGATTTGACTCATTGGGATTTCTCTATCAGGAGAAGTTGAAAGAGATGCTGAGGTAGATGTCGAGGCAGATGGTGATGAAGAATTCAGAGCAGAGATTGAAGGAGAAACTGAAGGAGAGACTGGAGTAAATATTGATGTAGAATTCAGAGCAGAAGTCGCGGGAGAGACGGAAGGAGGGGATTGGGCAGTTGATTGCAACTTGCCGGGAAGTACTTTCACATCAGCGAGTTGTCCCCACTCAGCCAGTTCGACCCGCCGCAGATTGAATCGTTGCGCGATCGCCTCTGGTTTCAACACTCCCCCGGTATATCGCCTCATCCACTTTTCTGGCAGTTCTAACCGTTGCATTAACCGATTCGTCTGGGTTTGAATCGCAGTGTCATAGCAATGGCGTTGGTTCAGATTAATCCTGCCCAGTGAGAGGGTTTGCCGCTGGATGAGTTTTGTTGTGAGTTCTGTCATGGCTGGCTTTCTTCATTCGATCGCTGATTAATCCGAGCTACCTCTGCAACCCATTGCCGTCGTTCCGGGTGCTCCATTTCCACCAGTGCATCCTGGGACCAGTGGAAATGATAAGCAAGGTAGGCTACCTCTTCGTAGAGGCGAGCGATGGGGTAGCCTACAATTCCCCCGGTTGATCAATCTCAACTTGAAATGCCTGCTGGCAGTGGGGGCAGTTGACATGGAGCGATCGCGTTCCATTGCCGTTAACTCGGTTATAGAACTCCTGGAGATAGGCAAGATCACCCGCAAACAATCCTTCAATCACTTTGGGATTCACTAGCTCGATCGAGCCAAGCCGAGTCACCACCCGTGAGAGCAGCAGCACCAGTAGATAGGCTGGATTGTTTTGCACTCGTGGATCTTTGAGTGGCACAATCTCATCGGCTGCCGTTGCCAAGCGCATCACACCCTCTTTGTGCAGGTTGCCTTCCAGATCAACAAACCCATTGGGCAAATTGAATTCATATTCTGTGCGTAACATAGTTCAATGCTCCTGTTTATGCTCGTTGCATCCGTTCACAGCAAATAGTTAGGGTTTCGATCGCCACATCATTTCCCTTGGCGTTCAAATCCGGAGCGGCATATTTTGTTGCCCACGCCCCAAAGAAGTTCCAACGAATTTTCTCCTGTCCACCATCGTCCAGCACGATGACAGAGCCATTTTTGCGTTCTAATCTGCCATTGACGGCAGTCAGATGCCAGTCGTATAACTCATGGGAATCGGTCATCCCCCATTTAAGAGTGATATCAGAATACTTGGCAGTACCAGGCACTTTGCGGACATTGATTGGGTCGCCCCCTTCCCGATATTCAATCACCTGAACTTCTGAACTCAAGCCGCTACATTCCTGAAAGCCAGCCTGCACAATGCCATCAATTTCCACTAAAAAGCGATAGTTTTTGTAAGGATCAAGTCTTGCCATGATGAAGTCTCTCTTTTTGGGTAATTTTGTTGTGAGTAATCAGGGAATTGGGGATTGGGGGTTGGGGGTTGGGGGTTGGTTTAACCTGTACTCATCTATCCATCTACCCACCCACCCATCTACCTGCCCACTTTCTACGAATTAGCTACCCGTTGTTTGTTGAATGCGGAAGATCACAAACTCTGCGGGTTTGACGATCGCCACGCCAATTTCCGTCACCACCTGACCTAGTTCCCGCACCTGCGATGGGTTAGTGTCGGCATCACATTTGACAAAGAAAGCTTGCTTGGGCGTTTCACCGAACAACGCGCCGGCTTGCCATTGGGTCAGGAGAAAGTCATTCAATGTGCGGGTGATTCGCTGCCAGAGAGCGGGACTGTTGGGTTCAAACACCACAAACTGAGTCCCCTCGTCGATCGATTCCCGCAGAAAGTTAAAGAATCGGCGAGTGCTGATGTAGCGAAATTCGGAATTATTTTCATCGGCACGGGTACGGGCACCCCAAACTTTAATCGTGCCATTGAACACGCGAATGGCGTTAATGCCGTCTGGATTCAGTCCATCCTGATCAGCTTTGCGTAAGCGGTGATCAGGATCAACATCCAACGCCCCTAAAATTGCTTCATTGGCAGGGGCTTTAAACACCCCTCGATTGCTATCACTGCGGGCATAAATTCCGGCAATGTGACCAGAGGGCGGCACGATGAGATTCTCTGTTGAGGTCGGGTCAGAAACCTGAATCCAGGGAAAGTAAATTGCCCCATAACTGCCTGCCTCACTGCGCCCGGTGGGAGCGATCGTATCAGATGTTAGACTTGTTGGGTCTTTTATCCCATCCAAAATCGCCACCCGATCCTTCAGGTTAGAGCAATGCGCTAAGATTGCATCCTGTTGAGCGCTTGCTACGGCTCCGGGAATGGCAACAATGGTGATTTCGTCGATCGCTGCCAATACATTCAACAAAGCACTGGGATCGGCGAGATCGGTTGATTTAGCAACTCGAATTACCCAGCAGCGGGTTCCACCATTGTTGAAAAATCCGTACACAGCGTGTTGCAGACGCTTGTAATCGGCAAAGTCTGTATCACTGATATTGAGATTCGTCCCAGAGGGTTTTGTTTGAAAGTCACCAAACGCATTTTTGAACTGTTCCCAACTTGTCAGTAGAAACGCTTTGCCAGCTTCCTTCAAGTCGTAGGGCACAGGAATGGGAGATTGACCGCCAGTGCTCGCCTGAAACTTACCCGGTTGAGGCGGCATTGTCACGCCATCCGGTGCCACACCGATGAATGCTGCTGTACTCGTGCCCACTCCGGCGATGGGACGGGCGGCGGGAGGAACTTCTTCCACATAAACACCGGGTGACTGATATTGTTGAGCCATGTTTTTCTCCTGGATAAATAGTTAGTCACGAACACAGTTGAAGAAGGTGATAAATAACTATCAACACATTCTTCTGCTGCATTTGAATTGCCATCTGAGCACTCAAAATCTATCTAAGACTTTGATGAGTCAATTCAAAACTCAAAACTTGAAATTCACTCGGCACTCAATTGAGGTGCACATCATACGGGCACTTCTCAGTTCCGGGAATCTTTAGGGAAGACTGCTGAGGCTCTCCTTGTAACTGTTGGATCTCCAGGGTGTAGTCCCCAGCAGCGACAGCCGAAAATTGATAATATCCATCGGCATCTGTTTGAGTAGTTTGGTGACATTCCACCAGCGTGACCTGTGCCGCAGCCAGCGGTTGACCATTTGCCAAACGAACTTGTCCGCCAATTTGAAAGATTGTTTCCTGAAGCAAGTCTGCTTCCATGTCCTGAAAATCAATTTGGTGAGTAGTAACCAGGGGAAATAGCTCTGGTTGTGGATCATTCAGATCGATCGCGATCGTTGCCGTCACAATTAAGTAGGCTCTCACCGGAATCCCCAGAGAGGTCCAAAACTCATTGGGCTGTCGAGACACTGCCGCAGTTGCCACACTTAGAGGGATGGGTAAGGACTCAGTTGCCGTTGATCTCAAACTACCCTGCAAAAAACGAACTGGAATCGTGGGATGGCGGGAGAATACCTGGAGGGTCTGACCTAACAGTAGATGCTCCTGAAGCTCTAACTCTATGCCTTCCCCTGCCCAGGCAGTCACCATATAGCTGCAATCGACTCGCATTGGCGGACGACGGACGATCGCCTGACCATCACTACGGCTGACAGTCGGTTCAAAGTCTCGAAGCTCAACATTTTCCCGAATATCAAACAAAAATAGATCGATGGTGGATTGGGCAGGACGGAACTGTGCCACGGGGCGATCGAAGACAACTTGAATGCCTAAGTCTTTTGGAAGTTCATTCGCTAGGATGGCGCGGAGAGTTGTACTTAAATCACGAATCATGGTGAACCTTGGGGGGAAAGGATTCCAGTTGGTTGAAGATTCCTCATCTACATGAATGAATCTTTCAGGGAACGTCATTTTGTCTCTACTATCTCTTGCGGGCACCTTTAGCAACTTATGCAGTCAACCCAGCAAGAAAGAGAAAAATCATCTCTAATATCTTCTGTGGGCGACTCGACAAACTTATGCAGTCAACGTTTGAGGGTACAGCAGGAAGAGAAAGGAACGGTGGTCAAATGCCCTAAATTGGTTTGTTGCAACAATGTTATCCAGGTTGAGGCAAGTTGGCGATCGCCAGGTTTTGCTCGATATAGCTCTGCCAGCGTGTTGACTGCGTTGTACCAAATTCCTTTTTCGGCATAGAGACGTGCCTGTTCTAACGCTGGCGTATTTTTTAAGCGATTCTGGAAGGCTGCATCCGGTGTGACGCGCTGAATCATCCCTTTCACAAACACGGCTGCGGACGGTTTATTGGGATCACAGTAAACGGAAAGAGTCCAGAAGTAAGGCTGATTGACGGTCAGAGGTGGTGCTGTGTTGGGCATTGGCAGTTGGAGCAACCCTGATTTCGTTCCCGGTGCGGTCAGGCGCGTTTTGTAAACGTAATTGTCGGCAGCATCTTGCACCACAAATTCGATCGGCGTTTTCTCCGTGAGTGAACTTGGCACATGAAACCAGAAGGCTGGACGATCGCTGACCGTTTGCCCCCACACTGTACCCTGGGTGACTGGCACCAGCGCCGTCAATGCTTCAAACTGACGGCAGGGACCGCGACTAGCTCCACCTCGTTGTCGTCCAGTGGGAGAGCCACGATCGGGCGGATTGGGGTTATTGAAGATAATTGGTGGGGCTTGAATGGTGGGTTGATTAACAGATTGTGCTCCAGCCAGTTGAGGGATTAACACCCAAAGGGCGATCGTGGTGAATGTGGCAGTGGGTTGGTATCGTAGCTTCTGAGTAATCATCTGACTTCACAATATAGTTTTAAGACTAGATTGTACGATTCAGGTAACGGATTACACCGACTGTTATTAAGAAAGCAATTCCGGCAGGAATCAGTGGGATCCAACCTGCATGAATCAGGGCAAAGTAGCAAGAGCCAAGCAGAACCGATATCGCACCAGTCCCGATGATGCCCCATTGCAGCCACGATCGCCGGAACCAAAAACTTATTCCGCCCACGAGCGCCCACAACCCAATCCACAGGAATTCTCCCATTCCATGCCAAACCCAAATCAGCGATCGTCCATCTAATACAGCACTCATCAACTGGCTGGTCATGTGCGCTTGAATGATCACTCCTGGAATTCGATCTACCGTTTCCGCGCCATAGGGTGTGATCCAAACATCGCTACTGCTCACTGCGGTCACGCCGACTAACACAATTCGGTCTTTGACTATTTCGGGGCGAACTTTTCCCTGGAGCACTTGAGTCAGGGAAACTTGAGGGGCAATGTCACCCAGGGTGGGCAGCGATCGATAGTTGAGCAACACTTGACCACCCCGCGCATCGATCCCTTGATAGCCACCTGTCCGCTCCTGCAAAGGCTGAAACAGGGTTTGCCCCAGTTTCAGGTTGCCCTCTGTCGTAAATTCAGGCGTAATTCCCTCATCTTGCAGGTAACGCAAGGCTAAACGAGCGTTAAAAGCATAGGGCGTGACGCAGGGAGACGCAGGAGCGGGAGTGTGGAACAGCAATTGACGACGCAAAACCCCATCAGGATCTTCCAGGAAGTCACTGAAACCAATGCGGGCGGTGGGCACTTCTGGCGGAGCCGGGATTCCGGTAGGGTCAAATTTAGCATCACTACTTTTGCAAATTGCCACCAGGCGTTGATTCTGACGCAACTGATTAATTAATCCTGGATATTGAGCATTTGCGGGAAAGTCGCGGTAAATATCTAAGCCAATTACACGAGCTTGATAACGTTCCAGCCGTTGCAATAGTTGCTCCAAGGTCTGGTCAGCCAACGAACCGCGCCGCTGTTGATTGCCCTGTGCCTGGATGTCTGTCTCGTCAATGGTCACGATCAGCAAACGGCGATCGGGTTGCTCTATCGGACGCAATTGCAGCAGACGATCGAATGCCCATAACTCCAGCGGTTGCAATACACCCAGCGATCGCAGCCCAAAGACACAAGCCGTGATCATGAGGCTAGCTAGTAGAACCAATTTCAAACCGAGAGGACGGGGGGACGGGGGGACGGAGGGATGGGGGGACGGGGCGATAGAATCCTCCCCCACTCTCCCACTCTCCCACCCTCCCACTCCCCATTCCCAACGCATCGGAAGTTCAGCGGGATTTTGGCAAAGAACGGGGAGCCAACTGGCACAGAAGAATTCGGTTTCTAAGCCCTGAAGTTTTTCGCGGGCTTCGCGGACAGCGAGATAGATGGGTTGGTTATCTGAAAATGCGGTCAGAAAGTGTTTGAGAAATTCCTGGGCAACCCGATCGGGAACGGGTTCTCGCATCACAATCACCTGCGGCATTTGCAAATCTGCCAGATCCCACGCCAACCCTAATCCTTCACAAGAGTTGAAAATTGCCAGCTTTAAGCCGCGCTCGATCGCCTTTCGTAGCCCGTAGCGCAGTTGATCCAGGGTCAGGCTATCCGTGGGGTTGATTTGCACACAGCCCTGCGCTTGACTGAAGCTATGTCCGGCAAAAAAGAGGATATCCCAACTCGGTTGCCAAAGCTGTTGATTTAGTTCTGCTAAATTTGGTTCAATCAGGAATTGCAATTGAGTGTGAGGAAGCTGCTGAAGCAATTGGCGATCGTGTTGAATATCAATGCCTTGAGAATCCCCTAAGACAGCTAAGATCGTTGCAGTGGATTGAGTCGTAGACAGAAAAGTTTTCAGTGATTGGCTATATTCTGGCAAGCTCAATGCGGGTTCAGCTTTGGGATAATCCTCAAAAAACTGCCACAGGTGCCAGGGCAGTTGTAGAAGCTGGTGATTGTCGCTGACGATGATGACCTGAATTTGATCGTGGGGAGTGAAGCGGGTGTGGAGAAAGCGATCGATGTTGCGAAATCCATCCGAGTTCAACCAATGATTCAATGCTTGAGATAATTCATGGCAAAGCTGTTTGAACGCAGGTTCTGAGACATCAGTGGGGTAGGTTTCATCTGTTTCTATCTCAAAATCGCTGGAGGCGATTTGGGGCGATCGTCCTCCCCGGTAAGCATACAACGCCCGATACAACTGTTGCCAGCGTCGGTACAGCATCTCCAAATCGGGTGCAGCAGGCAAACTTCCTGTCATTTGCATTGGCACTGTTGCAGGCGCAACCCAAACCTGAGCGGTCACCGCCGCCCATCCCTGAGCAAAATCTCCCTTGCCTAGATTCAGAATTGCCCGTTGATCCATCAATGCCACAAACTATGCCACAAACTACGCCACAAAATCTTCTGTCACGCTAACACCTGCTACCGTTATTTGTAGCCGAAATGTCATTCCTGGCGCACACTTAAATCGCCGCAATTGAATGTAACGGCTCTGGTTGCCCGCTGTCACAACCTGCACCGTTTCCCCCGTGGTAGATTGCATCCTCAAGGTTAAATTGGCAGGTAACACGGCGTTTGACTGATCCGGCAACACCCGCACCTCAATCCGTCGTCGTCCATCTGCCTCCGTGTCCACCCCGACGACCACCCGCACATTTGGTAACCCATCGCCAAGTTGTAAGTGCTTTATCCGTTGCACTGAAGCTGGGCTATCTGGTTCTCCCCGCAAACTAAACGCCAAATCTGGAGATGCAGCCAATCCATCCGCGATCGCCAGCCAACCCGCTTCAAACAAATTTTGTAACCATTGGCTCAACTGCACGATGGTTGTTGGTTGATCTTGAGGCATTTGTTGCCCGATCGCGGCTTGGCGAGGTTGACGAAGCTGATGCAGCCAGCGATCGTGCTGCAACAATGCCCCCCACTGCTCAAACGGGATGTCCAGTTGGGGCAAGGGGTTTTCTGAGTTTTTCAACTGCTGCATCAGTGAATTGGCGCTGGATGACGATAATTCTGGCAGGGCAGGGATCTCAGCGCGGGTAGGTTCGGGGGGGAGTTGCTGCATCACCCAAAAAACCGCCAGATCTCGAATCAGCCACTCCCCTGTAATGCTGTAGGTGCGATCGCTGGCATCGTAGCGTCCCTGAGATTTAAGCTGCTGGTGGGTGGTGTAGCCCCAAATCTGCAACACTTGCTCATCTGTGTCTACTGCCACTGCCAGATAATAATCTCCAATCCAATCGAGAATATCCACCCATTCCTGTGGTATCCGTAACTCGGTTGGATCGATCGCCTCCGTTGGCACCAGGATCAAGCGAGTTTCACCCAAACGCACCACACTGCCATTCACCCACTGCCAAAATTCGGGCGTATCCAGGGAAGCAACCATTGAAGGCTCCATCCCAGATTTTTCTTGCAACCAGGGCAGGATTGTGTTCAGGCAAACCTGATTCAAATACGCTTGCCAGCGATGACTCGGAACCGTAAGAGTTTGGCTTTGTTGCCAACATTCTTGGTGAATTGCCTCCGGAATGTCCAGCCATTGGGTTGAAGTCTCAAACGTCAGCATGATTAGGGAACATCCTTTGAGGAGGCGGAGAATTTTTCCTGGAGCCACTCCTCTAAAACTACACTCATAGCTTTTACTGCGGTCGAGGTCAGGGAAATATGCAAGGTTTCCTGGCTCCATTGCGCGATCGCCAACAATAATTTTTCTCTGGCGCTAGTCAATCGGCGCGAGATGGTGTACTGCTTAATCCCAAGTTGCGCGGCAATTTCCTGCTGGGTCAAGCCTTGACGACAGTAAAGCTCCAGCAAGGTCTGCATTTCCGGGTCGAGCTTTTGCAGGGCAGTGGCGAGAACGTGATGCACCTGCGATCGCTGGTCCTGACGCGCCTGCATCTCTTCCTGAGAGAGCAACACGGTCAGGGGTGAGGTGTCTTCCCGATCGGGGAGATCGTCTTGAATTTCCCCCCCGCTTGGCTCCGCTTTTGGCAGGTTCAGCGATGTGAGGCTGGGATACAGGTAAGCGCGAACGTGCTTGGCACAGGCAAGCAGCCAATGTTCAGCTAATTCCGGGGTTGCGGCTGGAAGCTGTTGCCGTTGGGCATTGTAGAACTGGGCGATCGCTGCCCACTGAGCAGGAGTCGGGCAAGAAAGGTGGCGCGTGGCAGGCATATCCCCAGGAACACAAACGGACTTGAAACTGATCCAGGCGAGGCGGTAGCTGAAAACTTTCTCAGTTGAAAATCCGGCAGTTTCCAAAGCTTCCACCAGTTGCTTCTGACTCAACTTGCGAAGCAACCCCCAATCCGTCCGGCGATCGGCTTCCCGTTGCTGCCGCAGGCGATCTCGAATCGTGTTACTAAACACCAGACTGGCATAGGTTTTCAGGCTGGCTCCTTGGGCTGGATTGTAATCTCGCAGGATAACAGGCAAGGCGGCGATCGCAATTTGAAAACAATCGGCGATGCTGAACTGCCCACTGCCTGCTTGAGTCGATTTGTCCGCTGCCCAGTAGCAGACTTCCTGTAAATACGCGCTGAGATGCCCCGTCGCCAGACTTTCCGGTTGCGCCTGCCAGAATTTATACCAGTACAACGTCCAAAAGCGTTCTAGGGCAATCTGAGGTTCTGCTTGAATCACTACTTGCTGCTGAGCCTGTACCATACTGCGTCGCAGCGTCCCATCTGTCACCCATTTGGCAAAGCGATCGCCTGCGAACTGTGCAAAGGTTGAAAAAATCGCTGTGATACCATGTCGAGAAATCATTCGCAGACAAAACGTTTTTAATGAGTGAATTGAAGCGCGATCGCTATAGGTTAAACCATGAGACGGTTAAAAAAAATGTTTATCTTCATGCGCTTTTGGCAGTGGCAACCCTGCTTTTGATTTTAAACCTGAATCAGAAGCAAATCCTGAGTTCGCCTGCCCCACCCCCCCGCTCAGCCATTCCAGGCAAAACCCAACGGAGCCACTTCAACTGGTGCAGCAAGGACGATCGCTCTACCAAACTGGACAGTTTACCCAGGCGATCGGGCGTTGGCAACAGGCGCTCAATCACTATCAGGCAACCAAAGATGATTTGAATCAAGCACTGGTTTTGAGTTACCTATCCCTGGCGCACCAACAACTCGGTAACTGGAGCGCAGCCACCACCGCAATCACCACCAGCTTGACCCTGATTCACCCCACACCCCACACCCCACACCCCACACCCCTCATCCTCGCCCAAGCACTCAATACTCAAGCCAGCCTCCAGTTTGCCCAGGGACAGATTGAAGCCGCCTTAGCCACCTGGAAACGAGCAACCGATCGCTACACTCAAGCTGGAGACACCCAACGCACGATCGGCAGTTTGATCAACCAGGCACAGGCGCAGCAAGCTCTGGGACTATTTCTACAAGCCCGAAAAACTCTCAGCCAGGTTGAGCAACGCCTTCAGCGGCAACCCGATTCTCAACTCAAAGCGTTGGGGTTACGCAGCCTTGGTAACACCCTGTTATTGGTGGGCAATGGTAATGATGCGGAACGAGTATTGGCACAAAGCTTGAAAATCACCATAGCACTGAAATTGCCCCAGGAGGCGAGTTCGGTGCTGTTGAGTTTGGGCAATCTGGCACGATCGCAAAATAATCCCACCACTGCCCTGGAACGCTATCAGCAAGCTGCAATCCAGGCTGACCCAACGACCCAACTCCAGGCGCACTTGAATCAATTGAGTTTGCTCCTGGATCAACAAGCCCGATCGCCAGCTCAACCATTGCCGGCTCAATCATTGCCGGCTCAATCGTTGCTAGCGATCGTCCAATCCCAGCTCGATCAACAACCCGTCAGCCGCACCACACTTTATGCCGAAATCAACTTTGCCCAAAGCTTAGTCACATTGGGCAACCGGGAACAGGCAGCCCGACGCTTGGCTTTAGCTCGGCAACAGGCGCATGAATTGGGCGATCGCCGAGCCGAGGCATACATCATCGGGTATCTGGGGAAGGTCTACGAGCAAACCCAGCAGTGGACAGCAGCACAACAGTTGACAGAACAAGCATTGTTGCTGGCTCAATCCCTCAATGCCGCCGATATCACCTATCAATGGCAGTGGCAACTGGGGCGAATCCACAGGGCACAGGGACAGCGACCAGCAGCGATCGCCGCCTATGCCGCCGCCTTTCAGACCTTGCAATCCCTGCGAACCGATTTAGTGGCAACCAGTCCCGACCTCCAATTCTCGTTTCGGGATAGCGTTGAGCCAGTGTACCGGGAATATGTGGATGCCTTGCTGCAAACGCCCAACCCCGACCAGACGACCCTCAAGCAAGCGCGACAGGTGATTGAATCTTTGCAAGTGGCAGAACTGAATAACTTTTTGCGAACCGCTTGTTTAGATGGGCAAATTGTGGCGATCGACTCATTACCACAAACCAATGCTGCTGTTCTTTATCCCATCATCCTAAAAGATCGATTAGAATTGATTTTGAGCCTACCTGGACAACCTCTACGACGATATAATACTGCGGTATCTCAACAAGTTGTAGAAGTAACACTAGACCAATTGCGACAAATCCTAGAGCAACCCATTACCACTCCCGAAAGCAAACAACTCGGACAACAAATTTATACCTGGCTGATCCAACCGATCGCCGCAGATTTAAGCACTCAGTCCTTGAAAACCTTAGTTTTTGTTTTAGATGGTTCATTGAGAAATGTCCCAATGGCAGCGCTGTATGATGGAAAGAACTATTTAATTCAACGCTATCGCATCGCTCTAGCACCAGGGTTGCAACTGATTAATCCTCAACCATTACAGCAAAAAGCCCTCCGCACGATCGCCGCTGGACTCACGGAAGCAAGGCATGGATTCACTGCCCTGGTCAATGTGAATGCAGAGATTCAAGAAATTCAGTCCAGCATCACCAGTCGCGTGCTGTTGAATCAAGCATTTACCAGTGCAGCCCTGCAAGCCCAGATTCAAGCCTTACCCTATCCGGTCGTACATCTAGCAACTCACGGGCAATTTAGCTCCAATGCAGACGAAACTTTCATCCTGGCATGGGACAAACCAATTCCAGTGAATGAGTTGGGGGCGCTGCTGCGCGATCGCTCAGATGCCCAAAATCGGGCGATCGAACTTTTGGTGCTGAGTGCCTGTGAAACAGCGGCAGGCGATAAACGAGCAGCCCTGGGATTGGCAGGACTCGCTATTCGAGCAGGCGCACGCAGCACTCTGGCATCTCTCTGGAGCTTAGACGATGAATCGGGTGCCAAGTTCATGGGTGAGTTTTACCGTGAACTGGCAAAAGCAAATGTATCCAGGGCAGAGGCATTACAGCAGGCACAACTGGCTCTGCTCCAGGATCCCGACTTCCGCCATCCTCGCTACTGGGCACCCTATGTTCTGGTTGGAAATTGGTTGTAACTGATTCATTCTCAGGAGATTTCTGGCAAACAATCTACCCGCTGTCTTCGACTTCGCTCAACCAGCTCGCACCTTGAGCGAAGTCGAAAGGTAAACTCTTTTCTGGAAATCGCCTTAGGAACGTGGACTAAATAGCCTGGGTAGGTTGGGTTGAAGCATGAAACCCAACACCCCTATAGACGTTGGATTTCGTCACCTCAACCCAACCTACTAAAATCGATCTTATTTAATTCTCATTCCTTATAAGATTTACTTGGGGATGGATGATTCTCGAATCACAAGTTCCGTCGCTAACACTTGAGTCACGGGTTGGTCTATGTTTTCTAGCAATAATCTGGCAGCAGCGGCACCTTTTTCCACTAATGGTTGTCGCACGGTTGTTAACTTGGGGCGAATCTGAGCCGCCAGGGGAATATCATCAAAACCGACGATCGCCACATCATGAGGGACACTCAAGCCTAACGCTTCAGCCGCCCGAATTGCGCCAATGGCAAGGCGATCGCTCATAGCTAAAATTGCCGTGGGTCGAGGGGTGTGCTTCAGGAGTGCCATTGCTGCCGTAAAGCCGCCCTCTTCTCGATTGATGCGTTCTTCTATGGAAATGGTGCTGGGGTCAATTTTGGCTATCTGCATGGCATCTTGATAGCCCTGTAAGCGGGCGAGAGCATGGGGAAAAGTGGCAGTTGTCATACGCTGAACATCCACTGCCCCTTCGTATTGGTCAAACCGGAGTTCCATCGCAATCACGCCAAATCGACGGTGTCCTAACTGAATCAGGTGATCTGCGGCTTCCCGTGCTGCCTGACGATCGTCAATCCGGATGGATGAAATTTCTGCTACAGGAGAGCAATCCACCATAACAGTAGGCAAGTTGCGATCTAATACTTGAGTGAGAGCCGCATCTGCATCAGGAATAGAGTAAGCAATAAACCCATCCACGACTGCCCGTTGCACGGTATCTAGCAATACTTCATTGCGATGCATGGGCACAATTAGCAGACTCATTCTAGCCGGTTCACACACACTGGCAATCCCTTGCAGAAACGCGATCGCCACGGGATCACTAAACACGTAGGGCAAGGATTCACTGAAGACTACACCGATCGCGCCGACTTGTCCTGTCCGCAACAGACGAGCGGTTGGATGCGGTCCGGAGTAACCCATTGCTTTGGCTGTCGCCAGGATTTGTGCTCGCAGTTCTGAAGAAAGTTGATCGGGACGGTTGAAGGCATTAGAAACCGTCGTGCGAGAAATATTGAGTGCTTGGGCAATGTCGAGTAGAGTTACAGACTTGGGCGGGTTCGGGTCAGCCATTGTAGTCATAAAAACATCGGATTGAAAGTTCCTCTCCCGCTCTGGGAGGGGATTTAGGGTTAGGAGTTACAAAGGTGAGATGCACTCGCAGGAGAACTTGATCGATCAAGATACAGTCGTTAGAATGATAGCGATCTGAATCGATTCAGAAAACGATTTTTCTCTAAATCCATGAAGTTCAACCCGCAATCTCGCAAATATTCGTCTTACCGATCGCCCCCTGCCTGGATTGGCATTGCGATCTCCTTCTACGCCTTCATTGCGATCGGCATTGCCGAAAGCGGTTTAGGAGTGATGCTGCCCTCGATTCTGCAAGAATTTAATCTCACACCCGCCACGGTTACATTTCTGTTTGTCAGCCAGCTCACAGGTTATGTGATTGCTGCGTTTAGTAGTAGTCTGATCAGCCATCGCTTGGGACTCGCACCCATGCTGTGGATGGCGGCAGTAACATTAACTACGGCGATCGTCGCCTATGGTTTGGCTCCCGTCTGGTTCGTGATGGTTGCAGTTGGCACTTTGTTAGGGCTGGGCATCGGCTTGATTGATGCAGGGATTAACACCTACATGGTGAGTGACCAACAAGACCCCAAATGGATGGGGTTGCTCCACGCCTTTTACGGGATTGGAGCCTTGTTAGGACCCGCGATCGCCACGACTCTTTTAGTCATCGGTTTGAGTTGGCGGCAAGTTTACTTTGTAATTGGCGGCAGTGTGGGGTTGCTAATTGTGGCAGTGAGTTGGATTATTGTGACTCGCTATCCACCGATGATGAAGCGATCGACTGCCTCCGATCCGCCTGCGTTAGCCAATCTTCGGGTTGCCCTCAAAACTCCGTTAGTTTTGGTTTCTGGGCTATTTTTGATGGTTTCAGTGGGTACGGAAGCCTCCCTGAGCAATTGGACATACACAGTGCAACACGTCAGTCGTGAGATTCCCACCTCTACAGCCGGATACAGCATCAGTGCGATGTGGTTGGGGTTTACGATTGGACGGCTCATCCTGGGTATGCTGATCAATCGCATGGGTGCCGTTCGCTTGGTCAACGCATCACTGCTCTTGCTGGTGGTTAGCGTGATCAGTTGGTGGCTATTACCCGGACAATGGCTGAGTTTGCCTGTGATGGGGTTTGCGATCGCGGCTGCATTTCCCACCACCATTTGGCTCATGCCTCAACGAGTTCCTGCAACGGTTGTCCCGGCGGCAATCGGCTTTGTCACCAGTGTTGCCAGCTTGGGGGCTGCCATCATTCCAACAACCGTTGGCTGGATCGCCAATCGCGATGGGTTAGAAAGTATTCCAGTTCTAATTTTGCTGTTGGCGATCGTTCTGGCAATGTTGCACCGTTGGCTAATGAAACAAACCAGCCTAAAAACCATTTAGGAGAGTGTTGCCATGCAGTATCAATGTTCAAGTTCAACGACACCAATCTCTGACAAAGTAACCCTTAACGAGTTGATTGCACCCTATCCACCGTATGCAGGTCTGATTTTCGACTGTGACGGTACGATCGCGCACACGCTACCTGTGCATTGCCAAATTTGGATCACGACCTTTCGCAAATTTGGAGCCGAAGTCTCAGAAGCTTGGTACTACGATCGCACCGGACTTTCTGCCTCGGAGTTAATTGCCGCATTTAATGAAGACTTTGGCTGTGCGATCAACCAGAGCATAATCGATACAGAGCGACAGCAGCACTTTCTCGATCTAATAGACTTTATTGGAAATAAGAATGTACTAGAAAATGAATAGCTTCCTCTAAGAATTGGTTGATTAAGCTGCTTTCTTTTGCACCTTAAGTTGACGA
>JANRIN010000107.1:0-97417 GCA_033764965.1 Leptolyngbyaceae cyanobacterium bins.302
TGACGTAAATAACATCCGGAGTTGGTCATCCTGAACAAGCGGAGCGAAGTGAAGCATCGCAGAGATGCTTCACTTCGCTCTGAATGACCGCTTCTCGACACTTATGAAGTGTTATCTCTAACCAAACCCCGTAAGCCTGACAACAAAAAATCCTCCAACAGTTTTACTAGAGGATTTTTATCTTTATTAAGAAGATTGAAGATTAATAGCAACCAGGCTTTACAAGTCAACTGCTCCAGTTTCGGTTTGCTCAACTGCTCCTTGATCCTGGTCATCCTCAGCGCGATTGCCACCGCCCATCCGTCTTCGTCCCATGCGTCCGCTACCCGTTCTCTTACGGAACTTGCGGGCATATGCCTGATTACGCAACGCTTTTTCTTTCTTTTGATTTCGGCGTTTAGCCATGTTTACCCCTTATGCAACAGCCAGAAAGGCGGGGAGGCTTCTTAAGTGAAAGTCAACCCAAGCCCGATCATTAGTCTTTGATAAATAGCCAGAAGGTTATATTAACATACTCACCTGGGTTGTCTCTTCACCCGTTCAAGGATTGATTTCGTGTAAAAGATCAGCCGCGAACTGGATGGCTTCGTCTGGAGTGGAAATCTTACCTTCGGCTCGCGCCAGTTGAATAGCGGCAAGTAACCGACCAATGAGGGGACCGGCGGATAGCTGCAACCGAGTCATGAGGTCTTGCCCGGTGACGATCGCCATTGAGTGAGCCACCGGATCCGCCGGATTAAGGAAGCGTTCGATCAATGGAGCGATCGTAGACAGGGAGGCTCCACTCGCGATCGCCATCACTGCCACAGAGGGGAACACCGATCCAACACCCTGGAAGAAGAAATATTGCTCTTGCAGGGAAAAGGGAGAAGACGCTTGGGGTTGCCACTCCGGCTGAGTTGAGGAACAGAGTTGAGGAAAAAACCGTAACACTGTACTGACGGATTGAATTTCAGTGCGGCTGTATTTCAATCGGCGTAACTGCAATTCTGCTTGATCTGGATTTGGTGGCATGAGGCAGGCTAATTTAGCGGTGATCAGCCAGTTACGAGCCGATCCCGACGCTTTTGACACTTCGGCACTGGAACTGGTTAAATCTGAGCCAGTGGGAGCCGATCGGCTCTGGTTCAATAACTCGGCAAAGTCGGGTTGAGTTTCCTGCAATAAGATTGCCGTTCGATCAATCGCCGCGATCGCGTGCAGACTATGAGCCGTGGCAGCGGGGAGCCAATCCTTCAGCAAGCCATCGTGATACGCCTGGGTGAGCCAGGGGGTGCCTTTGTCGGTGCTGAGTAAGTAATTCAATTCAGATTGCACTCGTTCGGCAGCAATGCGATGCAGGGAAGGAGCTAAGGAGCGAATCGCTGCCTGGGTTGCAGGTTCCAGGTTAAAGCCCAATTGGGCAGCCTGACGATAAGCCCGTAGCAGACGAAGCGGATCTTCTGCCAGATTCTCCGGAGAAACCATCCGAATCAACCGCTTTTCGATATCGACACAACCCTGGAGCGGATCGACGAAGCGATCGAGTTGGGGATTGTAAGCGATCGCGTTGACCGTAAAATCTCGTCGCCACAAATCTGCTTCCAGGCTTGATCCCACCTGGCGGGCGAAGTCGGCAGTGCCCTGGGGAAAGACCACCCGCGCAATCTCCCGTTCGGCATCTAGCAGTACAAATCCAGCCTTATGGTGCCGAGCGATCGCCTGGGCTGTTTCAACCACAGTATCGGGCAGCACGAAATCTAAATCTAAATAATCACTGTGCCGACCCAGTAAAGCGTCGCGCACGCTTCCCCCGACTAAGAAAGCAGAATTGGGAAGCCAGCCCAAAGCAAAGGGCCAACTCTGGGGAGACAGGGCAGAAAACTCTGTAGAAACGGTTTTTTGAAGATCCAACCCGTGAAGTAGCTGCGTTAATTCCAACAATGATCCGATCCTAGCGATGCAATTGACGAAAAACCTGAGTCATTGAAATTCAGGCAAATTTGGACGATCGCGGCAAGCTGGCAGAGCGTTCGGATGTATTAAAACTCTCCCATCTCGACCATTTTTCACGAAACTCAACTTGGGAGCTAGTGAATATCGCCATCGCCTTTGTTAAGCTAACAGAAAATCACTTCATTTCTAGACTCACATTGAGGGAGTCATCGTTCCACAGGCGGAGAGATTTGGTGTATGTGTATTTGTGTGAACTGTAAATTTGTCGATCGCTGCACCACCTACCATGCAGTTGAAACTCAGCATGAGCAACCCCACTTAACAGAATTCCCAGATTTTGAGCCGATTAACCCAACGATTAATGCCAATATCAAGCCGCCAACAGTCAGAATCGAAGGCGATCGCATTGTTCAGGATGATGATTTTGGCTTTGAGTACGATGTGGTGGGGTGCGAGAGCTTTACGGCAGATGTGGGTAAATGGTCGCGCTTACGTCCGGGTGAACTGATTCCCACCTGAAAACATTCAACCGGACACAGGCAAATTAAATTTCGTCAAGTTTGGCTTTGACAGCCTGGATATCTTGCCACATGAGCCATTTGGGGCTACCCGTTTCGCGGGACTGGTTTCGTAGCAGGTAAGCCGGGTGAAAAATGGGCATATACAGACGATCGTCCCGCTCAATCCACTGTCCGCGCACCTTTGTAATCCCTTCTTTGATTCCTAAAAGGTTCCGCAGTGCTGTTTTTCCGGTCAAGAGAATGATTTTGGGGTTAATCATCCGAATTTGTTCCATCAAGTAACCTTTACAAGCATCGGCTTCTTGCAGCGTCGGTTCACGGTTTTCGGGTGGACGGCATTTCACAATATTACAAATGAAAACATCCTGTTCACGGGAAAGTTTAACCGAAGCCAGGATTTTGTCGAGTAACTCGCCCGATCGCCCCACAAACGGTCGCCCAGTTTCATCCTCCGTCTGCCCCGGACCTTCTCCCACAATCATGATCTTGGCATTGAGATTCCCTTCTCCCACTACTGCATTCGTGCGGTTGTTGCCTAAATCGCAGCGATAACACTGGTTGCAGTGAACCTTCATTTCCTCCAGAGATGAATAAGTTCCCGCAGGGATGGGCACTTTGGCATTCGTCGGGATCAGATCTGGGTCAAAGGTATCCGATGGGGCAGGTTCATCCTTACTTGAGAGATTAAATAAGTCAATTTGGTTATCAGTAGACATAGAAATGGTTGAGCTTGAGTATTCCGTCTTGCGTTAGGTTAAGCCAGGATAGAGATTTTTTCTAGTCTGTCAAGAGGGATTTTGAGGTTGAATGTCAAAGACTTATGTGCTTGCTCCAGCAATCCAGGTTTTTCAGTCATCATAAAAGAGATTACACTGTCGCAGCGGGGAGGCAACCATGACGTTCGGTTCACTCACTCAACCGCCAGATTCAACAGTTTGTTTTACTGATCGCTTGGAGGCAGGGGAACTCTTAGCGCAGGCAGCTTTAAAGAAATTAGAAGAACACTCCCAGGCGTGTCACCAGTCTTGCGTGGTGTATGCTCTGCCGCGGGGGGGATTGGCGATCGCGGCTCCCATTTCCCAACAACTCCAATGCCCGCTGGATGTGATTGTGGCCAAAAAAATCACTCGTCCGGAGAACCCGGAGTTAGCGATCGGAGCCGTGACAGCAGACGGACACACTCTTTGGCTCCCCCGGACTCGATCGCAGCGAGAGCCAGCTTATCTCAACGAAATTGCGCTGCATAAGGCGCAAGAACGGGCATCCCTTCAGGATCAGCAGTTTGAACCCAGTCGTCCCCAGGTATCGCCAACAGGCAAGATTGCCCTGGTAGTAGATGACGGGGTAGCGACGGGCATGACGATGGCAGTGGCGGTTCAAGCGCTGCGGGCACAAAATCCGGCTCAGGTGTGGATTTGTGTGCCAGTTGCCCCTTCAGAGCTGTTGTCCCACCTTCAGACATGGGCAGATCAAGTAGTGATTTTAGCGACTCCCAGCCCCTTTCAAAGTGTTAGCCGTTTTTACAAAGAGTTTAATCAGGTGGAGATGGATACGGCGATCGCGCTGTTACAGGCGACGAATCAGAAGTTGCATGAGGGCTAATGGTTAATGGTTGGTTACGAATTTGGCTGAGTCGAGCGCTGGGACTGCAAGGGGGCGGTTTGGGGTTTTTCTTGTAGCACTACGATCACCTGACGCTGGTAATCAATAAAGCCGTAGGCTGGGAATGCACTGGCAAGAAATGGATCATCAGTTTTGCTGCTAGTGACCCACTCTTTTTGATAGTCCTGGCTGTTGACTTGCCGGACGGAAAATTGCCCGACTTGCGAATTTTTCGCGGCTTCCACGGCTGCCTCCTGACTGAGTGGCATGAGGGAAACGACCCGATCGGGCGGGAGGTTTTTAGGCAGGTTGATGTAGGCTTGAATGCCCTGAGAGTTTTCTGCCTGAATTGATCGGATGGCGGCGTTAGGTTGATTGGGGTTAGAAGCCGTGCCAGATGGACGATCGCTGGTTGAGAGTTCAGCTTGTTGCGGTGGAAATAGTTGCTGCAGCCCGCTGGCTTCAGCACTGTTTGACAAATTGCTGGGTGAATTTGGGGTTGGAGTCGGGGCTGAGTTTTGGGCTGCTCCCGCCTCGGTTTGGGGTTGAACCGTGCCAGCCCCTTCCAGTTGGGCGGTTGGCTCTAGAGTGGCGGAATCGATCGCGGGGGCGGGGAGCGAGGCAGGATTGGAATTCGCGCCTATTTCCAACGGTGGCAGGGGGGTTCCCGGCGCTGAATTGGTTCGTTCAGTGGGGATAGTTTCCGGTTGGGCGATCGGGGACTGAGCAGCTTGCCGTCGGGCAGCTTCTTGTACGCTGACTTGGGGAATATTGGCGGCGACCCAGGATGAGGGTTGACGAGGTTGCCCCGGAGCGGGAGCCGGACGCACTGGCATAGGAGGGAGATCTGGAGTTGCAACCAAACTTTCAGGGGCAGAAATGGGGGCAGGGGATGGAGCGAGTTTTGGAACTGAAATCTGAGGCGGCGGAGAAGAGTTTAGAAAAGAGGTTTTCCCTGGTTTTGCTTGAGATTGAGGCGGAGTGGAGCGTGGTTGAGGCTGCGATCGCTCCATCTCCTGCCGTTCTGGAGAAACGGCAGGTGTGCGGGGAAGATTCCTGGCAGAGTCTTGCTTCAAACTGGCATCTTTGGGGTTGACCTCTTCCGGTGCCTGAGATTTTTGCCATACATCCCCAATCACCAACCCGGAGACAACCGTTGCCGCAACAACGCCCGCTCCCACCATGCCCACTTTCAGCTTGGAACGAGGAGATGATTCTGCTGAATAATCGGGCGTGACCGTTCCCATTTCTTCAAAATAATAGTTGAAGTAGGTGAGAGGTCCATCTATTTGCACATCGTAAAGAGCAGGGTTACCCACTTCTTCGGGAGCATCAGAGCGCTTGTTCGCCGCTGCACCATTGCTCGTCGCTGCACTATTGCTCGTCGCTGCACTGCTATTGGTTGCAGCATGATCTGTTTCTGGAGACTCCAAAGATTCCACTGGCAGATACTTGGGGTTGGGCGGGGGAGGCAGGGGGGGTTGCGTTGCCTTCACTTGTGGAAATTTTCTTGGTAATGCGGTTAACCCAAACTGAGTATCTACCTGATGAATGGGGGTCTCTTGCTTGCGCTCATGCATTGACTTAGTTAACTCCGAAGTAGAGTGAAACCGTTTTTCAACAGTAATTTTGGGAGACATATCGTCAAACGCTCCTAGAGGTCAGCAGCACGGAGCCTACAACAGGCTAACACTCAGCCGAGTCTGTCTAAGTTCAAGATCTACGCTCAAGATGCCGAAGCAGACTCGCTATTCGTATAAGTTCTTCGTAGATTTCCTGAGTCATCAGGACAAATCAATAAAATCTATACCGTCGTGATTTTTGCGGTGAACCTTATTTGAAAATTTTATGAGATTGCTCGAACTATCCGGAGAAACCCGGATCAGGCGGTAACAAGTATTCGAAGCGTGTTCCCCCTGGTTGATTTGTTCTTGGTGTCTACTCATTAAACAGGAGCTTACTGTGAGATTATCCAAACAGCCTTTGAGCCTGTTGTCAAACTCTTTTTTCGGACGCACTCTTCTTCTACCGTTGCTGGTTTGGGCCGCGATCGCGGCTCCTGTGATTGCTCAAGCTCCTCGTCAAGCGGCTACGGTGCAAGCGCCGACTTCCTCAATCCTGGAGGGAGATGGTTATCTACTCGGACCTGGCGATCGCGTCAGAATTGATGTGTTCAACGTGCAGGAATTTAGCGGTGAATATCAAGTGTTACCCAATGGTAGTTTGAACTTACCGTTAATTGGAGCAGTTCGGGTTCAAGGCAGAACCTTGGGGCAAGCACAAAGCATCATTTCAGCACGGTATCGCAATGTTCTGCAACAACCTGTGATTACGGTGAGCCTGCTTGCAGCCCGCCCAGTGCGAGTAGCGATCGCTGGAGAAGTTAACCGTCCTGGCACTTACACAGTTCCGGCGTTAAGTTCTGAGGGAAATGTCCCCAGCCTGAGCCGAACAATTCAACTCGCCGAGGGCGTGACCCAGGCAGCAGATTTACGCCAGGTTCAAATTCGTCGATTACGCTCTGCGGGCGATGGCACAAATGAAGTCATCAGAGTGGATTTGTGGGACTTGCTGAAAGGCGGCAATTTGCAGCAGGACGTTCGCTTGCAAGATGGCGATAGTATCGTGATTCCAGCAACTACAGTCGTTAATTTGCAGGAGGCGCAACAACTTTCTGCTGCCAACTTTGCGGCGCGGAACAACCGTCCTTTGAAAATTACTGTAGCAGGAGAAGTCAATCGCCCCGGTCCCTATACCTTGCTAGAAGGAGCCGTTGGAACCGGAAATCAGCTCATTAATCCCAACTTGCTACAAGTACCCAGTGTAACCCGCGCAATCCAGGTAGCTGGCGGCATCACGCAATTAGCAGATGTGCGAAATATTCGGGTGCGCCGCATTACTCGGTTAGGACCGCCTCAAGTCATTCAACTTGATTTCTGGAAACTGCTGAAAGCAGGGGACGTATTACAAGACTTGCCCCTGCAAGACGGAGACACGGTGGAGATCCCTACTGCCAAAGCTCCAAACGATGCAGAGTTGACCGACCTGGCAACTGCCAGCTTTTCTCCCGACAGAATCACGGTCAATATTGCGGGCGAAGTGGAACGTCCTGGTGCTGTGAGTTTGCAGCCGAATACAACATTAAATCAAGCAATCCTGGCAGCAGGTGGATTTAATCGAGATGCAATTACACGATCGGTCACACTGATTCGACTAAACCCAAATGGAACCGTGACAAAACGAGAGGTTCCAGTTAATTTTGAACAAGCTTTGAACGATCAAGGGAACCCTGGACTGCGAAATAACGACATTATTGTAGTGAGAAAATCTGGCTTGTCTAATTTCCTGGAGCGAACGGGGCAAATACTAGGACCATTCACTGGCTTAATCAATTTATTTAGACTCTTCTCCCCCTAAATAGATTGCTTTCAAGATCCACAAACCTAAGAATTTAATATGGTAGTTCTGGCTAAGTTAGAAGAGTTTTGATGGTTATTAGTCATTAGTCAATGGTCATTAGTCAGTAGTCATTAGTCATTAGTCAGTAGTCAGTAGTCATTAGTCAGTAGTCATTGGGGTCATAAACCACTCAGGATAGATGGTAAAGAATAGAGGAAAAACTCAGGTTTGTTTCACCCTTAATGAGGGTTTATCCTCTAAATCTATCCTTGAATAAGGCAAGAGTTGAATCAGGTTGGTGTTAAGCGGGTGAAATCCAACAATATCGCAAAAAATCTTGTATTACTTAGTTTCACAAGCTTCAACCCAACCTTCTAAAAAAAGATTTGTCAGTTATCTAGCTTGCTTTCTCTTATAAGAAAAGTAGTTTTATCTATCCATAGACGTGTGAAATTTTGGAGCTGTTAGAGTGATGAAAACGTATTGATACTTGAAAAATCAATACTTTATAAGTTGATTAACTTGATTCTTGATAGATCAGGATTTATTAAGTAGCAAAAAGTTCATTTGATAGATATTTTTCGGAATTAAGTAGAGGATCTGGCTCAAGATTAAGGAGCTTTTATCTCAGGAGATTCACTTAGGATAACAACGATCTTAGTGTTTAGATAAACATAATATTTCCTCAGACTGTCCATACTGATTTTTAGGTAAAGAGTTCATAAAGGATGATTAAAACAAGGGTGTTGTCAATGAAGTTGATAGATAATTGTTATTAATTAATCAGGTCTCCTACCAGCCCATATCTTGTTGTGGTCGCCTTAGTTTCCACAGCCTTTTATGGAAGCTAACAAGCTACTAAAACCCGCCTCAAACTGTTAAGTCTTGTCCTTAAAAGCTGGTAACTGATGATGAAAATTGCTCTTGTTCATGATTATCTGACTCAGCGTGGTGGTGCGGAGCGAGTATTTGAACTACTTTGCAAACGCTTTCCAGATGCAGACATTTTTACCTCGCTATACGACCCCGATCGCACAATTGACTTAGGCGATCGATTGGTTAACACCACGATGCTGCAAGGTATTCCGGGCGCAACCAAGTACTTCCGGTTGATGGCACCCTTCTATTACCCAGCGTTTCGTGCTCTGGACTTGCAAGCCTACGACCTGATTATCAGTAGCAGCACCAGTTTCGCCAAAGCGGTGAGAAAACGTCAGGATGCAACCCACGTCTGCTTTTGCCATAACGTGACTCGATTCCTCTGGGATACTCAAACCTACCTGCGAGAATACAGCGATTTTCAAAACTTCTATCCCTTCATCGAAAAGGTTTTTCAGGCAATGCGGAAGGTGGATTTGAAGTATGCTCAAGAGCCGGATTTATACATTGCGAACTCCAGTACGGTTGCAAAGCGAATTCGCGAAATCTACGGTAAACAGGCGATCGTGATTAATTACCCAATTGATGTGAATCGCTTCACGTTCTCGGATCAGAAAGAGGATTATTACCTGGCTTCGGCTCGCATGATTAGCTACAAACGCCTGGATGTAATTGTGGAGGCGTTCAACTGGCTGGGCTGGCAGTTGTGGGTGATGGGGGATGGTCCTGAACGAGAACGACTGGAAGCTCAAGCATTGGGGAATGTGAAGTTTTTAGGACACGTCAGCGATCGCGAGCGGACTCAACTGATGGCAAATGCAAAGTCTGTTGTGGTCGCAGCCTTAGAGGATTATGGATTAGTACCTGTGGAAGCGAACGCCAGCGGTACACCAGTTGTGGCTTATGGTGCGGGGGGAGTGCTGGATACTCAAGTTCCGGGTGAAACGAGTATATTTTTTAAGCGCCAAACACCCGAGTCCTTACAAAGTGCTTTGCTAGAAGCAACTACGATTGCCTGGGATTATCGCCGGATTCGCGATCATGCCGTCAGTCAATTTTCGGAAGCTGCATTTTTTGGCAAGGTCGATCGATTGCTGGAGCAAGTAGGACAAGCTGCATAAGCGAGTCTATGCCTGACTGATTTTGTTATCTGTTGATTCTCTTTTTTTGTTCATCAATCATTCCTGGGTTAGATTCATGCAAGCGACTCAAAACACTTCTATTATTACTCCTGAAAACGAAGCGGGGTATGGGCAACTTCTTGGGGTGCTGCTGCGTCGTCGCTTCTGGGTGTTAGGAGGCTTAGTCGTGGCAGTGGCGATCGCGGCACTCTATACCTTACGGCAAGAATCGACCTATCTCAGCGGCATGCAGTTGCTTGTTGAACCAAACTATCAGGGTAAGAAAGAAGGGTCTCAGATGCTTGAGAATGAATTTTCTGACCCCAATAAAGTTCAAGTTGATACGGCGACTCAAATTAGCTTGATGCAAAGTTCTGCTCTGCTGCGTCGAGCGATGGAATTGCTACAAAATCAGTATCCTGAGTTTAATCCTGATGATCCTGGACAGGTTGTTGCATTCAAGGCTCCGCTGAAAGTCGGGCAGTTAAGTTCAGGTGAAAAAAAGACTGATAGTGCAACAAAAATCTTTCAGGTGACTTATGTCAGCAATGATCCAGTTAAAACTCAAGACATTTTGAAGGCATTGCAAAAAGTTTACCTGGATTATAACCGGGAACAGCAGCAGCAACGACTAACAAGAGGTTTATCATTTGTCAATCAGCAACTACCACAAATCAAAGGTAAGCTGAAAGATGCTGAAGCGGCATTGGAATCATTTCGGGTTAATCAAGAGTTAATTAATCCAGAAACTCAAGCTCAATTCCAGGCAGAAATATTGAATAAAATTCGCCAGGAACAACAGACAAATTTGATTCAACTGCGTGAACTACGAAGCCGTTATGCAGCAATTCAACGACAACTAGCACTTTCTCCAGAAGAGGCAGTTGCTGCATCTAGACTAAGTCAATCAAATCGCTATCAAATATTGTTGAATGAAATTCAAAAAACTGACTTGCAATTAGTTCAACAACGACTCCGATTCAAGGATGGCACGCCTTTCGTACAACAGTTAAGTAACCAGCGACAACGGCAGCTTGGATTATTACAAACAGAAGTGCAGCGAGTATTAGGAGCGAATGTAGGTTTGGCAAATCGGAGTGGAGATGGGCTTCTGGCAACAGGTCAATTAGGTGGCTTGGATTTATCGTTAGTTGGACAGTTTGTGGAAAATCAAGTCAGTTTGCAAGCAGCAGAAAGTCGGGCACTCAGCCTGGCAAGTTATGAACAACAGTTGCGAACAGAGTTACAGCGATTTCCTAGACTTCTAGCTCAGTATGGACGGTTACAACCCGAAGTTGACCTCACCCGTGATACGTTGAAACAACTGCTGAAAGCGCAACAAGATATTGGGTTGGAAATTGCACGGGGTGGTTTTGATTGGCAAGTGGTGGAGGAACCCCTACCGGGTGGCAAAACTGGACCTGATATGCGGCGCAATTTGTTGTTAGGTGCTGTTGCCGGGTTATTCCTGGGTGGATTAGCGGCATTTGCCCGTGAAGCAATGGATGATGCAGTTCGTAGTTCAGATGATTTGAAGAAGCAGGTGCCTGTACCACTCCTAGGAATGGTGCCAGCTTTAGTCAGCGAAGTCGAAGAAGATGCTCCATTATTGAATTTGCCCTTTAATAAATCACGATCGCTCACTTCTGCAACAAATCAAGTTTTGCAATGGCAACCCTTCCGAGAATCACTGGATTTGCTCTATCAGAATGTGCAACTTCTAAGCATGGATAGTCCACTTAAATCACTGGTTGTCACTTCAGCCTTAGCTGGAGAAGGGAAGTCTACGATTATCCTTGGATTGGCAATCAGCGCGGCTCGATTGCATCAACGAGTTTTGTTAATCGATGCCGATTTACGTCGCCCCAGTTTGCATAAGCTATTGAATCTTCCCAATGATCAGGGGCTTTCTACGTTACTCACGAGCCATACAGCGCTGCCCCAGCAGTTGCCCGCGTCTAACGGTGATTTACGGAGCAATATTTCTGTGATTACAGCGGGACCCACTCCAACTGACCCCGCAAAGCTCTTAAGCTCTCAACGGATGCGGGAAATGATGATAACCTTTGAGCAGTCTTATGATCTGGTGTTGTTGGATGCTCCACCGGTGTTGGGAATGGTGGATGCAATGGTGTTGGGAATGCACTCTAAAGGAGTGCTGATGGTGGGGCGACTCGATCGCGTGACTCGATCGGAATTAACACAAGCCACCACGATGCTGAAAAATTTGAATATTGTCGGGGTCGTTGCCAATGGTGTTCCCCGTCCAAACCGAAGCTCATCAGCAGAGCAACGCAAATAGGTTTTCGCTACAGCGGTGTTGATTTACCAATCCTTACGCTCATCTGATCTTCATTTGTCTATCGGCAGGTTTCTATGGTTCAACACTCATACCCCCTGAATGTCCACGGCTTCAAGCACTTTGCCAGTCAGTCTGTGAATCAGCCCATCGCTCCGGTTCCGTCAGGACATCGACTAACCTGGAGACAGCGCAAACTGATTGTGCGATCGTCTGAGAATGCTCCAGTTATTTTGATGCCATTTCAGAATCAAGACTGGCTAGTAAGTTGTTTAGAGCACTCGCCCGTGACCCTTGTTAAACTTGACCTAACACTGGGAGAGATTCGATTAAAAGCCTGGGCTGATGCCTGTTTAAAAGCGAAAAAACCTGCTTACCTGCGCTTGCGGCAAAATCCAAATGCCCCCCAAAAGAAATACCCTCAGCTTTGGTATATGAAGCGTGTCTTGGATTGGTTAGTGGCGGCTCTACTATTGCTGCTACTTAGCCCGCTTTTAGTCTTTTTGGCTGGCTTGATCAAAGTGTTTTCTCCCGGTCCAATCTTGTTCAAGCAGTGGCGGGTGGGCGAACGCGGTAAGCTCTTTCAGATCATTAAATTCCGCACAATGGTTGTAGGAGCAGAGCACTTACACCACCGAGTGATGCAAAATCAGGAGGGCTTACACAAGTTGCCAGATGATCCGCGAATTACGCCGTTAGGTCGTTTGATGCGGAAATATAGCCTGGATGAGTTACCCCAGTTGTTGAATGTGTTGCGGGGGGAAATGAGCCTGGTGGGACCTCGTCCCTGGGCGCTCTACGATGCGGTGCGAATTAGCCCGGAGTTACAGCATCGGTTGAATGCAGTACCAGGAATTACTGGCTCCTGGCAGGTAGAAGCCCGATCTCATCTACGAGATCTCAATGTGGTGAATCGAGGCGACTTGAAGTATCTGTGTACCTGGTCAATCACGAAAGATCTGAAATTTCTTTTACTCACGATTCCCAAAGTACTAACCGGATTTGGTGCCTATTGACACCTTGCAGAATATTTGCATCAAGTTTTGATGAAAGATGCAGCGGTTGATTACAACTTATCCGGCTTGTAATCAACCTTAAAGAAAATAACTGTAGTACAGACCATTGCACCCTATTTTTGAGAGTTCTCATGCGGTTTAAGCCTCCCCTTTTTGTACGAAATTTCATCAAGGCGACTAGCTTTTGGCAGGATAATCGCCTCATTTTGGGAGAACTCCGCTATTTCCCAGGAATTGTTGCATTAGCATTTTTATTTCCAATGCTGGCTGCAATTTTTGAAGGGTTTGGAATTGGTTTCTTACTTGCATTTCTCCAAAATCTAGTCAGTTCAGATGCAGAACCAGTACGATCGGGCATTGAATGGATTGATCAGTGGATACTTGGTTCAAACGGCTCCAGTTTAGAGCAACTTTATCGAGTTTCAGGATTGATTCTAATTTCTACCTGGTTGAGAGCAGTTTGCAATTACTTGACGGCTGTTTACATGACCTTTGCCAGAATTCGGTTAGTCGATCGGTTGTATCGCCAAGTTTTTGAGCAACTTCAGGCATTGAGTTTGAGCTTTTATGGTCAAACTCGTGCTGGGAAGTTACTCAATGTACTGACAGCCGAAGTAGGGCAACTCCAACAGTTTTTGGGAGCTTTCAGCTTTTTGTTCACAAAAGGTTTGGTGTTGGTGGTGTATGCCGTGATTGCGATTACAATCTCCTGGCAACTCACCCTAGCGGCTGTTCTATTGTTTAGCCTGACGGCAGTGGGGCTATCCACACTGAACAAGCGAGTACGGGAATTGAGTTTTCCAGTTTCTCAGGCACGCAGTGAGTTTTCCGCGATCGCGGCAGAATTTATTAACGGGATTCGCACTGTACAGGCATTTGCAACCCAAGAGTATGAACGGCAACGGTTTTACCGAGCCAGCGACACCATTGCCAAAACAGCAACTCAAGCATCCCTACAGATGTCGATAGTACGCCCCATTGCAGAGGCGATCGCAGGTACAATCCTAATTGGCATGATCATAGTAGGGATGGGAGTATTTGTCGCGAATGGGTCAATTCAGGTTAGTGCGCTGCTGACTTTCATTTTCCTGCTATTTCGCCTGGTGCCTGCTATCCAAGAAATCAATGGTGGTTTGGCTTCCATGAGCAGTTTGCAGGGTTCACTCCACGCGATTGAAAGCCTATTAGAACGAGAAGGGAAACCCTACCTGCAAAACGGTTATCGCAAGTTTACTGGTTTACAACGGGCGATCGAGTTTGTCTCCGTTGATTTTGGTTATGACAACGATGCACCAGTGCTGCAAAACATCACGTTATCTATTCCTAAAGGGCAAACTGTAGCGTTGGTGGGGGCTTCCGGGGCAGGTAAATCAACTCTGGCGGACTTAATACCCAGGTTTTATGATCCCACTCAAGGCGAGATTTGTCTGGATGGGGTGAGTTTACGTGAGTTTGATATCACCTCTTTACGCCAGCGGATCGCCGTGGTGAGCCAGGATACGTTTATTTTCAATGCTTCAGTGCGAAATAACATCGCCTACGGGTTAGAAGATGCGGGTGATGCCAGGGTGATGGAGGCGGCTGCACTGGCTAACGCAGTAGAGTTTATTGAAGAGTTACCGGAAGGATTGGATACCGTGCTGGGCGATCGCGGGGTGCGACTTTCGGGCGGGCAACGGCAGCGGATTGCGATCGCACGGGCACTGCTGAGAGATCCGGAGATTCTGATTCTAGATGAGGCAACCAGTGCCTTAGATTCGGTGTCTGAACGATTGATTCAAGCTTCAATTGAGAAGCTTTCTGTGGGGCGAACCGTGATTGCGATCGCCCATCGATTATCCACAATTGCCAATGCAAATAAAGTCGTGGTGATGGAACAAGGGCGAATTGTAGAACAAGGAACTTACCAGGAATTGTTGACCCTACGCGGTAAGCTCTGGAACTACCACCAGATGCAACACAACCTTAGTTCTGACTCAACCCAAACTTCAGTGATTGAGGCAGAATCTTCAGCGATTGAACGCAAGTAGTCTGCCAGAGCCACGAGATGAGATTAGAAATCGATGTCGATCAAATTCTCAATTTAGCCAATAGCAAGGAGTTTGCAATGCACGAATCCAATCTAGCCTTTGCTGCCAGTGTTATCATTGCCTCTGACTACGAAGAGGGTAACGAAAAAACATGGGAAACGGAGAGAAAGATTTTGACTGCACTAGCAAAGCAAGACTTTAAAGAACCTTTTGAAATAATTCTGGTTGATTACAAGATTTATCAGGAGAGTTTGCCAAAAGATCTGAGTGATATTTTGCCAAACCTTAAAATCATTTTTTCTAACGATGCGGAATCGGCAAAGCGAAAAGACTACGGTGTAAAGTTCAGTACATCTGAGTTGGTTGCGGTTTTAGAGGCAGATTGTATTCCATGTTCGTCTTGGCTCAGGATTTTAGTAGAAGATTTACGCACTTTACCGGATATGGTCGCGGTTAGCGGACGCACAACTTATGGAGACGACAGCATTTATAAACGTGCTTTGAGCTTGCTCGATCGTAGCTTTGATGATCTCGGAAATGCAGGCAAAACGCAATTTGTATCGAACAATGGAGCATTGTATCGTCGTCACATTTTAGAAGCGTTTCCATACCCAGAAGCAATCACACCCTTTCTATCCTCACGAACTCGGAATCAGGCAATTCTCGATGCAGGTTATCAATTTTATTTCGACCCCAGAGTTTCCATGCAACACGCGATCGGGGGATGGGAGTTTATCAAAGATGTGCGCCGCAACACGGGCTATTCAGACATGATGGAACTCGCAGCAACTCCTAGCCTTAACGAAGTTCCCAGATTGCTCATGAAGCGGCAAAAGTTTGAATGGTCACTCTATAAACGATTGGGACGGAAGCGCTTGAAGTGGTACGACTGGCCTTTAGCGATCGTCCTACTCTTTGTTGCTCGTTGGTGCGAAGTTCCCGGCATGATCGACGCAGTGAAAGGGAATCAGTCCATTCCTAACACGGCTTATCGGTAATAGGGGTAAGAATCACACGTGTTCCATTCTTAGGAGTCAACTTTACTCGGAATTTGCATTACCTCCGACGAACTATAGAGGCACTTATTATGCACCAAGTTAATACATCTGCAAGCTTTACTGGCACATCACCAAGAAAGCCTATGAATCTGTACGCCAATAGAGCAATCCGTACATACCTTTCATCAATGTATGCCAAATGGGTAGGTTTGGCTAAAAACCTGAAGCACAATAATAGGACTTATCCATCTGCTATTCTGGTTCCGCCGGTTAGTCTTTCTGGTAGCGTTGGTGATGAAGCGATGCTGATTGGCTGCATTGCCTACTTAAAAAAGCATGGATTTAAGCGGATTGCAATTGTATCGTTTGATCCCTTATGTCGATGGTATTTTCATGATCAGGTTGATGAAGTTATTGATTTTCACGGGAAAAAGCGAGCTTTCAATTTCATCAAATCAACTATGCCATATTCTCATCTTTATTGCATCGGCGCAGATGTAATGGATGGGAAGTACTCAGCAGAACCCGTTTTAAGGATAACTAGGCTTGCTTCCCTAGCAACCTATTCAGGACTTCAAGCAACTATATCAGGATTCAGTTTTAATGAACAACCCGCACCTTCTTCGACTCAATTACTGAAACAACTTCCCAAAACGGTTCGTTTGTGTGCCAGAGATCCTATTTCACACAATCGCTTGAAGCATTTCTTGAACCGTCCAGTGGAACTGGTTGCTGATCTAGCTTTTCTCCTAGAGCCATCCAAACTTGATGCAGCCTTTCAACCAAGCTTGGAGTGGATTAAGACAGAAAAGCAGAGAGGACAAATGATTATTGGGATTAATATCAACTCCACTTTCCTTAAGCTATTTGAAGATTTCAATAAGTCTAATTTAGTTACGGCTTTTGTTAATTTGATCGAGACATTAGGTACTGTAAACTCAGGACTAAGCTTTTTGCTAGTTCCCCATGATTCAAGAGGAGAAGTGAATGATGGGAGTTTATCGATAGATGTATTTACCAATATATCGACAGAATTCAAACCTAGAGTTCATACGATCCCTTTTCCATGTCAAGCTGGGGATATTAAGCAAATTGCTTCCCATATTGACTTTGCAATTACGGGAAGGATGCATTTTGCGATCGCTTGTCTAGGGCAGGGAGTGCCCGTGATAGGGATGGTTTATCAGGGGAAATTTGAAGGACTGTATCAACACTTTGGACTAAAAGGTTTGACGGTAGAGCCTTCAATGATTTTTGATGCTGAAAGTTTGGCACATCAGGTTCAGACAACGCTGCCAAAACTACCTGAAATTCGGAACACAATCTTGAAGAACTTACCTGGCGTTAAGGCGTTGGCTAGAAAAAACCTGAATATTTCTAGTGATCTGTATCCAGTTAATAGCTCATCTCAAGAGGTGATTGCTGATGCGAATTACAATTAACTCTAAGGTTTTGGTATGGCAAATGATCGACGCAAAATCTTAGTCATTTCTCCCATCCCCTCCCATCCCCACAATGCAGGCAATCGTGCCCGTGTTTATAGCCTGCTGACTGCATTAGAGACGATGGGACATCAGGTTCACTTTGCCCATATTCAAGAAACTCCTGGGGATGAGTTAACGATGCAGATGTACTGGGGCGATCGCTACTACCCCATTGCTTACACGGCTCCCCTAACCACTCGTAAATCCTTTCCCAAGCGGTTGGAGCAGCGCTTATGGCGTAAATTTAAAGCTCTATTGGGAGATGACCCGCGCTACAACTACCAGATTGATGATTGGTACGACCCGGCGATCTCTGAAGTTCTGAGTGAATTAGGACAGTCTCTTCAACCGGATGTGGTGATGGTGGAGTATGTATTTTTCTCCAAGGCATTAGAGTGTTTTCCGAACGTGTCTCTTAAGTTAATTGATACTCACGATATATTTGCCGGACGCTACCAACTCTACCTGGCTGAGCGAAAATCACCTCAATGGTTCTCGACAAATCGTCAACAGGAAGATCGAGGCTTGCGGCGAGCCGATAAAATCATAGCCATTCAAGAGAAGGAGGCTCGCCTTTTAGGTCAACGCATTGGTTCCGATCGGATTGTAACTGTAGGGCATCTGGTACCGATTGATCCAGTTCAACGCCCCGCCGATACTTGCAATCTATTGTTTTTGGGTTCGATGAATCCGATTAATGTGCATACAATCGAATACTTTCTACGAGAAGTGTTTCCACTTTGCAAAGCTAAAATCCCAGGTATTCGGTTGATTTTGGCAGGTGAAGTCGGACAGGCGATCGACGATCGAGACGATTGCCTCAAACTCGGTTCTGTTGACGCCTTAAGAACTGCTTATGCCCAAGCAGATATCGTAATCAACCCCATTTTGTTTGGAACGGGTTTGAAGGTGAAGAATATCGAGGCGTTGGGGTTTGGTAAACCTTTAGTCACTACTTCTGTTGGAGCAACTGGATTAGAAGACGGCATTGGTTCAGCCTTTTTAGTAGCAGATACACCAAAACAGTTTGCGGCTGAAATAGTTGATTTGCACAACAGTATCGATCGCTATAACCAATTAGCACTGCAAGCTGAACAGTTTGCCCAACGGTGGAATAAGCTATGCTTGAGCAGCTTGAGTCAGCTTATTTCTGAAGCTACCACAACTACTCTCCATGCACAGCAGCAGTAATCAGACTACGTGGAAAATAACTAAGAATTGCAAAGAAGCTGTAAAGACTGAAGAGGGAATTTGAGTTTCTCCTGATTCCTGCTACAAACCATTGAACAAGTTGAAGGAAATCAAACACTTTGAAGAAGCGCCTGAAACATCGCAAGTTCTAAAGCCATCACTAAATTTCAAGTCAGATCAAGTAGGTAAAATAGGCTACTTTAGCTCAACAGCTTTATCTATGAACTCAATAGGTACTCATCCTATACTTGGTAAACCTCATGGCAACTCCAGCAAGACTAAAAACACTCCCATTTACCATTCTTGAAACTTATGCGATGCTGCATGGATTATTGCGAAAGCATCATGATGATTCTAACTTGTCAGCATTATTTATTCCGCCAGCTATGGAAGCTGGAAGCTTAGGTGATGAAGCAATGTTGGTAGGAAGTATTCAATATTTGAGAGAGCAGGGTTTCAAAAAGATTGGCATTGTTTCTTCCATCTCAGCAGAAAATTGGGGTTACTTAGACAATATTGATGATGTCGTTACTGTTAATAGTCGTTTTGATCACTTTACCTTCATCAAAACCGTTAGCCGTTACTCTCATTTTTACTGCCTTGGAGCTGATACGATGGATGGATACTACTCAGATCACAGTACTCTAAGACTGATTAGATTCGCTAAGCTAGCAGCAAATACTAAAGCTGAGGTCACGATTTTAGGATTTAGCTTTAATAAGAAACCGACTCAGCTCTCAATTGATGCAATTTCTGACTTACCGGAAAATGTTCGCTTATGCTCACGTGATCCAATCTCACATAAGCGCATTACTCAGAACGTGAAACGTCCGGTAAATTTAGTAGCTGATTTAGCTTTTCTGCTTCAACCTGCTCAGAAATCAAAGTTAGTTGAAACTATACGAGAGTGGATTCAAGCACAAAAAGCAGAAGGGCGAATCATTATTGGCGTTAATCTCAATAATCTATCTCTCAAAGGTTCTAAGCATTTAAACTCTCGGAACTTAGTGCAAGTTTATGCTGATGCTCTCACTGAGATATATGCCAAATGTCCATCACTGAGTTTCTTAATGATTCCCCACGATAGTCGTGGTGAGGTAAGCGATGTTTCTCTAGCGGAAGATTTGCTACAAACATTACCCGACTCCTTAAAACTCTTTTGTGCAAAAGTTCCGTTTCCTTGTCGTGCTGTGGAAATTAAAGCCTTTTGCGTCAACCTAGATCTGGTACTTACAGGACGGATGCATCTGGCGATCGCTTGCTTAGGTCAGTCAACACCTGTTGCCGGAATTACCTACCAGGGTAAGTTTGAAGGGTTACTTGAACACTTCAAACTAAATGCTCAAGAGTTATTAATTGCTCCGGAGGATGCACTTCAACCCGGAAAGCTAGCCGAATTTATGATGAACGTCATTCCTCAGCGGGAAGCAATTAAGCAGCAAATTCAAGCTGAGTTAGGCAAGGTACAAGCATTAGCCCGACAAAACTTTGCAAATTTGGAGGCGAAAGAAACCTCTCCAGTGAAGTCAATCCAAATGGCTTCAGAAGTCATTTCCTGATGCTTAGACTCAGGAACGCTTGTAGAAACGGCATTTAATCAGGAGTGAGTTATGGTTCTATGGCTGCGGGAACGATTTAAGTGGATGGGGGCACATAGCGGTTATGACGAGCTTTTTGCCACGATCGCAGCCGTTCAACCTGGAAACTATGCCAGTGCTTGGCGAGATCCGCATCAACCCAAATCCAAGATGCAAAAGCAATTGCTCGATCGCATCGTACGTGGTGCTTTGGTAAGTTCTTTTTATAACTATGACAGCACGGCGGCTGAGTTATCGGTTTTGTGGCAATGCTTCAAATCTCGGCATGAGCTGGTACACGTTGCCTATGTGGAAACCTGTTTGGGAATTTTGCCTCGCTTTAAAGCATCCCGTCGCTTCAAACTGGTGGGGACTGTTCATCAACCCAGTAGTTGGTGGCGATTACTACATCCACATCCCAAAGGTATTTGTGATTTAGATGCGTTGATTGTTTTAAGTCAGTCAGAAGTGAGGTATTTTGAACAATTTCTGCCCAATCAAGTGTATTGCATTCCCCACGGGGTCGATACTGATTTTTTCCATCCCAAAGTAGACCCAAAGCCAGCTTCAGACTATCCCCGTTGTATCTTTTCGGGTGCTTGGCTCCGCGATTTAGATACGTTGGAACGAGTCATTGCTCAGGTTTTGGCTCAAGATCCCGGAATTCAGTTTGACATGATTGTGCCGCGATCGAATCGCAACCAACCTGCTTTTCATCGCCTTGCCCAATATGAGCAGGTATTTTGGCACGCCGGAATTAGCGACGAACAATTGCGTGATCTTTACCAGCGAGCCAGTTGCATTCTGTTGCCCTTTCTTAACTCCACAGCAAACAATGCCTTGTTGGAAGCGATCGCCTGTGGCTTGCCTGTGGTAACAAATCAGGTCGGTGGCACTCCTGACTACACCCATCCTACATTTGCTCACTTACACCCCGTTGGGGATATTGACAGTATGACGGCGAGTGTTCTGCAAGTTGTCGGCAATCAGCAGCAGCAGCAACTTATGGGTGTCAAAGCCAGAGCCTTCGCCGAACAGCATTTTCGCTGGGATTACATTGCTAAAAAGACTTTAGAAGTCTACAGCCAACTCCTCTCTAATACCGGAGCATGAGACCGATGAAGATTGCAATCATTTCAACAACATTAGGTGCACCCTGGGGCGGCAGTGAGGAACTATGGGCAGCAATGGCTGAAATAGCCCTAATGCAAGGACATGAAGTGGCTGCTGTAATCTATCAATGGTCTTGTGTAACATCCAAGGTTACAGATTTACAAGCGAAAGGTGCGCAAATTCTCCCTCGTCCCCTTCCAAAGCGAGGCAAATTAGGTAGATTTCTATCTTCCTTAGATACTTCTTTTAATCGGTTATTTCAATTAAAACCAGATGTAATTATTATTAATCAAGGCGGTACTTACGACCCATTTCTTACAAACTTAGGAAATCTATTCGATTTACTTTATCAAGCAAATATACCTTATGTTGTAGTTTGCCACCGAAACGAAGATAGCTATGTGCCAGATCAAAAATTGAGAGCAGCAGCAGCACTTTTATTTGAGCAGGCTGCACAGGTTTTATTTGTAGCTGAGCATAACTTAAAGACTGCGGAACGGCAACTGGCACGATCGCTGCCCAATGCTCAAGTGGTTAGAAATCCTGTCAATCTTACTGATCATAATGTGGTTCCCTGGTGCTCCTCCTCTACTGTGCAATTTGCCAACGTAGCACGGTTAGAAGTGGGCTTTAAGGGACAAGATATTTTGTTTGAAGCCTTGAGTCGCGATGTCTGGCGCGATCGCTCCTGGCAACTCAATCTATACGGAGGCGGCAACGATCGCCCTTATATTGAAAGTCTGTGCCAATACTACAATTTGAGCGATCGCGTGAATATCGTCGGGCATGTCCATGATGTGAGAGCTATTTGGGCAGAGAATCACTTATTAGTACTGCCCTCCCGGCGTGAAGGAACTCCCCTGGCACTGGTAGAAGGGATGTTGTGTGGTCGTCCTGCGGTCGTCACAGATGTGGGCGGCAATGCCGAGTGGATTGAAGAAGGCGTAACCGGATTCATTGCAGAAGCCCCGACGGCTGATTCCATCAGCAAAGCACTGGAACGAGCATGGCAAGTGCAAGCTTCTTGGCAACAGATGGGGTTGACTGCTCACAACACAGCCATCTATAACTTTGATCCAAACCCAGGTCAAAGTTTGCTGCAAATCATCAGCGCTGTGACTACAAAGCAGCTTATTCATGCTTGAGGAGACTGATTGATGAGTGAACGAGTCACCTGGCTACTCCCGATCAAAAATGGAATGCCATACTTGCCTCAGACCTTGGCTTCCATTGCAGCTCAAACCTATTCCAATTGGGAAATTTTAGCGTGGGATAACGGCTCCACAGACGGCACGATCGCTGAACTTCATCAATGGATTCCTTCGCGCCTTCCAGGACGAGTCGTGACCGACCATCCCTTGAGTCTGGGGAATGCTTTGGCAGAAATGGTCAAACAAGCTCAAACTGAGTTATGCGCCCGAATCGATGCCGATGATGTTAACTTGCCTCAACGGCTGGAAAAACAGGTGGAGTTTTTGCAACACCATCCAGAAGTGGCAGTCCTGGGTAGCCAGGTTCATCGTATCGATAGCCAGGGCATTGATCATGGTCTGTGGACAGTCTATCCGTTACAACCCAATGACATCCTCCACTTCATGCTGCGGAGTTGTGTAATTTGGCATCCCACTGTGTTATTTCGGCGATCGCGCATTCTCGCAGCAGGCAACTATCGAGATATTCCCAGTGCAGAGGATTATGATCTCTGGTTACGAGTAGCCATTCACGATCGTTTAGCCAATTTGAATGAGTCTTTAGTGCAGTATCGAGTCCATGACCAAAGCGTGACTCAAACTACGGCTATTAAAACAGGTTTAGCCAGTATCTCTAATCAGTGTTTTTGTCGAAATGCTAAAGCACTTTATGGTTGTTCAGAGCAAGATGCGCTACTGCTGCGAGAACGTCGCCATCCACAACCCATCCGAGTTCTAAAAGACATTGCTCAGTATTTACAGCAGACTCAACCGGGGGGCGATCGCTTGCAAATGGAATCCTTCATGCAAGCAGGTAGACAACTCATATCATCCAAAGATCCTCGTTCTTGTCTAATCTGGGCTGCACTCAACCGAGATAAATTTGCAGTTCCTCAAGAATTGTTTGCTCTAGCGCGAAGCAGTTTCAAGGTTCTTGGAACTCAAGCATTCAATGTTTAGTGGTGTTTTAGAAAGGAAACTTGTTTTGATGCGAATTCTGGTTGTTTCTACATTCTATCCACCCAACCTTAGCACCTCAACTCAAGGTGTTTACAAGCGCTTGAGTATGTTTATCGAAGCTCTGAGCAAGCTTGCTCAGCTTGATGTTTTGTTCTATGTACCTTCTGATATAGACACATCTGAAGCTGGAACCAAAGACCATGAGCAAGCACTTTCTCAATACTGGCGAACAAACGTTAATCTCTTTCTGTGTCCAACTGCAATCCATCGCCAAGCACTGCCAAAATGGAGAAAAAAATGGGATAACATCTTTAGTTTCTTTCATCAACATAACTTTCCGATTGATCCGCAATCACTTCAACTTCAGGCGTTTGAATCATGTTTAGAGTGCCAACCAGATGCGATTTTTGTTCATCGATTACCAGCTTTTTGTCCTGCGCTGTTAACGCAGAAGAATCTACCACCAATTTATTTTGATTTAGATGATATAGAACATATTAAATATGTGCGTCGGCTTCAGCAACCGCCTATTCGTTTACAATCATTATTCAGCTATCTACAAGTTCCTACCCTCTTGTGGGGCGAGCGTCAAGCGATTCGAGCAGCCCAACTTACATTCGTTTGCTCTGAACGAGATCGTCATTATTTAACTCAACAGTTCAATGCTCAGGGACTTACAACAATTCCCAATGCGATTAATATTCCTCAACCCCAGCCTATTACGCCAGAACCTACTTTACTGCTGATTGGAGGCTACTACTACCACGCGAACACTCAAGCAGCAAATTTTTTAATTGAGCAGGTTTGGTCACACATTTATGCCAAAATGCCAAATGCTCGACTGTTGATTGCAGGTACCCAACCTGAAAATATTCGGAGTTATGGCAAGAGTATCCCTGGTGTTGAGTTTCTTGGTTTTGTCAAGGATTTAGATACACTTTATCAACAGTCCCGTATTGTGTGTTGTCCCATTTTCACAGGAGGGGGAACCCGCGTCAAAATGATTGAGGCAGCAGCTTATGGAAAGCCTATTATTGCCACTCAAATTGGGGCTGAAGGACTAAATTTTAGAGATCAAAAAGAGTTTTTGTTATGTAATTCCTCACAAGAATTTACGGTTGCCTGCCTAGAACTTTTACAGAATGATTCATTGTGTGCACAATTGGGTGCAGCGGCGCATCAAATGGCAATTCAGCATTACGATCGCGCCAATGTCATCAACCTAATTTGTCAAAAGATTCAACTTGCGACTCCAATATTCCAAAATGCAACAGCATTAACAAATGAGGAATGAGTATGAAAATTGGGCACTATGATTCAGAAATGTGGTCAAAAGGTGGAGTCGCCTCTTATATTCGCCGCGTAGGGCAGTATCAACGAGCAGCAGGGCATACGGTTTATTACTTCTCTAATCGCCCTGCTGAGGCAATCAATCCTCTTGAAGCGCCAATTGTCATTGAGAATAATCAGGAATTGTTTGCTCAGGCTCAAGCAATGCAACTCGACATTCTTCATGTACATAAAGGTTTGCGAATTTCTCCTCCTGACCATCTACCTGTGATCCGTACACTACATGGGCACCAACCCTATTGCCCCAGTGGAAGCCGCTATTTGAAGCGATGGAAGTGTCCATGCGATCGTCAGTATTCCCCCTTAGGTTGTTTTTGGGGGCATGTTGTTGATCATTGTGGCAGCATCAAGCCCGAAAAATTATTATTCAACTTTGACTACACTCAATGGGAGAAAAGGGTTTTACCCACAATGCCAACTCTAGTGGTGAGTCAATTTTTGAAAAATCAAATGATTCAAGCAGGATATCCACCTGAACTCATTCATGTGTTGCATCTGTTTGCTCCCAATATTGCTAATGAATTACCGCCCCCTCGAACTGATGTTCCTCACATCGTTTTCCTAGGACGCATTGCCCCCCAGAAGGGATTGGAGTGGCTTCTGAAATCCCTCAAGCAGGTGTCTTGCCCAGTTCATCTTGATATCGCAGGAGACGGGTACCAGGAGCCAGAAATGCGTGCTTTAGCCCAGCGACTACAACTCAATAATGTTACCTTTCATGGTTGGGTAAGCCCGCAAGACGTGAACGGGCTGATTCGAGGAGCAAGAGCCTTAATTTTTCCATCAATCTGGCATGAACCGGGAGGCACTGTTGCTTTTGAAGCGATGGCAAATTCTCGCGCCACAATTATGAGCCGTGTTGGTGGGATGCCTGAAGTGGTTTTAGATGGAATCAATGGGCTATTGGTTGCACCTAACGATGTAGATGAAATGGCTCGCAGTATTGCAACACTTTGCCAAGACTGGGAGTTTGCAGCACATTTAGGACAGCGGGGGCGTAGATTAGCAGAACAATATAGTTTACAGAACCACATGGAACAGTTGATGCAGTTCTATCAGCAAACTATTGCGCGTAAATCAAAAAAAGTGGCGATCGTATGAACTCACTCATCTCCATCTGCATCCCCACGTACCAACGTCCTGAGTTGCTACAACAGGCGATCGAATCTTGTTTGGCGCAAACCTATCGACCGATTGAAGTGATTGTGTGCGATGACTCTAAGGATGACACCTCTGAAGTCATGATTCGCCAACTTGAGCAACCTGATATTATTCGCTACTACCGTAACCAACCCGCCTTGGGTCAAGCCGGAAACGTGAACCGCTTATTTGATCTGGCACAGGGCGATCGCCTGGTGTTGTTGCATGATGATGATTTGCTATTGCCCGATGCGGTGCAAATTATGGCAGATTGCTGGCAAACTCATCCTAATTTAGTCGCTAGTTTCGGGAAGCAATACGTTATCAGCATGGATGGAAAAGTTTTAGAAGCACAGTCAGAGGAACTGAATCAGACTTACCACCGCACTGAGAAAGACGCTGGTTTGCAATCCTTTGCACTATTTTCTGCGATTGCCGGACAATTTCCTAATGATGGTTATTTAATTCTGAGTCAAGCGGCTAAAAATATTCGTTATCGCGATCGTTCTCAAGTCGGTAATGCCTGCGACTTTGACTTCGGTTTGAGACTGGCAGCAGCCTACGATGAATTCTTCTTCGTTAATCACTATACGGCTAAGTATCGGCTCACCACGACAGCAATTTCCAGCCAGAACCAGCACAGTCACATTACTTACACTCTCATTGCCGATTTGTCTCTACCTGCTGAACTAGAAGCAATTCGGGGCGATCGACTACGCACTTACGCATCTCCTGCCATTAATGAATGGCTATCACTTGGCAAGCGAACAGAAGCGTACAAAATCTATACCTCTGCTTACTATCCTTGGGCAAAACGGCTGAGTTTACGTGGGTTGGTTCAACTTTTACTGATTGCCTGCCCTCAAACGCTCAGTAGCAAAGTGGTCAATATGCTCAAACGTAGACAACCCGTGCAACTATCAACATTTTCATGAAAACCACTTAATCTAAACGAAATATGCACCACCATCGCTATTACTGGATCGATCTGGCAAAAGTTTTCAGTATCCTTGGTGTGATTTTTATTCATAGTAGTAGTAATGAGTTTTTAGGGCTACTTAGTCACTACTTTCGATTTAGTGTACCAATTTTCATTGCGACAAGCTTCTTTTTGCTGGAGCGATCGCAAATTGATAAAGGAATTCTTATTTCAGCTTCAAACTTGTGGAAGAAGCGATTACCTCGCTTACTCATACCATTCTTTGTTTGGAGCTTTATTTATGCCGTAATTTTTTTACAGCCCCAATATCCCTCCTTCTCAAAGTTTATTACTCTGCACTGGATTGGGTTTGGCTGGTCTGGACAATACTATTTACTCGTCATGGTGCAACTCATTCTGCTGTATCCCTGGCTACGTAGAACTAAGCTCACTGCACGATGGCTCCTCATCGCCGGGATTCTCAATATTTTGATACTTTATATTCCCCTAAACTATTTCCCAATCAACCAACTGAGCTTTCTAATTAAACTTCGCACACTTCCCTTTTTTTACTGGGTATTCTACGTACTACTTGCAATTTATGTTGCTAGAAATTACGAATCAATTAAAGCAGGACTGATAGATTCAGATAGATTAATTAGAACCAACAAAATGCTACCAATGAATCTATTGCGAATAAATCCTGGCTTGTCTATTCTGGTTGCACCATTACTGATTGTGTTAGAAGAAATTTCACTCAAAACTTTAAACGTCAACAGTCATGACTACTTTTGCATATCAGTCTTAATAGTCTCCTGTATTCTATTTTTTGCCTTTATTCACCTGGAAATAGTTCTGGAGCGCACCTTCCTTAAACAGTGGAAACTTTGCGGGAGGCATATTAGCTGGTTGAGCTCCTGGACTTTGGGGGTTTTCTGCCTTAATCCTTTGATCATCTCTGGACTAAAAGCCACTCAAATTCTCAACTTCAACCCGCCATCTAATGTTGCTATCTTCATTGGCATTTTCAATACACTCGTGATTTACACGATCGCCCTTCTTCTCAGTTATCTCATTAGCTTGACAGGAGCTAAAAGTTTAGTTCGATGAAGCTATAAAGAACCGAGCCTCCTGAGGAAGCTCGGTTGTTCAAATTAATTGGCTAATAGCATTGGAACAAACTGTAGATACCTAAATTTAGGCATCCTGTTCAACCTGTTGCTTCTTCCGCATCATGCCCAGCCCCAACCCTACCAGGGCTGGTAAGAGGGCAGGCGTAGGAACCGCTTCTGGCTTTGCCAAAAGCTTGTCGCTCGTGGAGCCAGTATAGCCAGGACCTCCTACCTCTTGAAAGCGGAGGGCAGCCCGCAATGGTTCGGCAGGAACTGGACCGGTTCCGTCCACATTGAGGAAGCCCCAATAGAAAGCTCCTTCCACATTGTTGGCACTTTGAGCTGTATTAAACAAGAAACTGACTAATGTAGACTCACCTGCAAGTAAGGTGTTAGTAGGGTTACCTCGTCTTCCCTGTTGAAAGCTAATTTCTACATCAAAACGGACATTTGGACCTGGATTGGCACCTGGATATCCGGTTGGTGCATTATTCGTGAATGGTCGGAAGGGTTGATCAAACGCGATGTTTGGAAAATCAAGACTGTTAGTGTAGCTTGCCAAAGTAACAATGCTAGGTAAGTCAAAGAAAACTCTACGCAAGCTTGCCAGGGTGGGTTCAGGACTGGTGTTCTGATTCGTTGTATTGGTAATACCTAGATCTAGGCGTACCTGAGAACCGACCTGAACAAATTTGAAGTCCAATAATGCAGATGCACCAGTGCCAGTGCCGTAGATGTCGCTTTCATTTGAACTAAACGCAGTAGTTGGGTTGATATCCAAGACAAAGGCTTGTGCTGGAGTCGCTTGAACAAGCGTCGCTGTACCAAGGGTGCTAATTAAAGCACCCGCTAAGAGTGATTGCTTCATAGTGATGCGAATTCAAGGAGAATAAAGTGAATGAGTTTCCACGGGTAGAGCACCTTATTCAGCCATCTTTAACGTTACCTTAGATTTTTAGCTGATGTAGGTATTTCCTCGGAACTTTACTAGAGATTTAATGACTCACCTTCGACCAATTACGGACTCCTAGCAAAAGTCGCTCAAACGAACTTGAAATTGAGTGTTCAGCTACCGTTCAACAATTTCCCCAATCACTCTATGAAAGCTTCATAATCCAATGTCCTGATAGCGATCGCTCTGCGTGAATACCTAACTAGAAGAATTGCCCAATGGTTTCAATGGAGAGTGTCATCCATGACAACAATCACCACGATTGTTCCAACTTATCGTCGTCCGGCTGATTTAGCCCGTTGCCTAACAGCACTAAGGCACCAACTGCGATCGCCCGACGAAGTGCTGGTTGTGGTTCGAGATACGGACAATGAAACTCGCCAATTTTTAGAGTTATTTGATCACGCTCCTTTACCCTTACGAGTTATCACGGTCACGGTGACTGGCGTGGTCGCAGCCATGAACATGGGGCTAGATGCTGCCCAGGGAGATATTATTGCCTTCACAGATGACGATGCCGCACCTCATCCCGATTGGCTGACACGCATTGAACAGCATTTTTTGGCAGACGATCGTGTTGGCGGGGTGGGTGGTCGCGATCTGATGTATTGCAATGGGGCGATCGTGGAAGGTGCGAAACAAACCGTTGGACAGTTGCAATGGTTTGGGCGAGTCATCGGCAATCACCATTTAGGGACTGGAACTGCGCGGGAAGTGGATGTGTTGAAAGGGGTGAATATGAGCTTTCGGCGCACTGCGATCGCTAATTCACGCTTTGACACTCGAATGCGAGGAACAGGAGCGCAGGTGCATTTTGAAATTGAGTTCAGCTTATCCCTCAAACGGGCAGGTTGGACATTGATTTATGATCCTCACATTTTAGTGGATCACTATCCGGCTCAACGATTTGATGAAGACCAACGCCATACTTTCAATGAGGTTGCCTTTGCCAATGCAGTGCATAACGAAACCCTAGCTCTATTGGAACATTTAGCACCCGAAAAACGACTTCTGTTTGTTCTATGGGCGACTTTTGTCGGCACTCGCAAAGCTTTTGGTTTTGTCCAGCTACTGCGGTTTACCCCGCATGAAAAGCACCTGGCATGGAAGAAGTGGCAAGCATCCGTGCAGGGACGGTGGCAGGGGTGGCAAACCTGGCAACATAGCCAACGCAACCCGCGATCGTTTAACCAGTCCTTCATGCAAGTGAACCAGACTGCCAAACTATAGCTGAACCAAAAATTGATCCTGCTCTACTCTAGTTAATCTATGATGATGACCTCCTCTACTCAACGCAATCTACTTGTTCCTCAACCCACTGATGCGTGGCTGGTCATCATTAGTTTTGGCTTAATTACTCTTGCTTTTGTTTTGGTTGGAGCTGGAAAAATTCTCAACTATGCCTTTCCGGCTGGAGCCTTTGCTGTTGCAATCTATCTGTACTGGAAATATCCGCTGCATTACATGGGCTTCACCTGGTGGATTACATTCCTATCACCTTTTGTCCGCCGTCTAGCCGATTACCGAGGTAGCTGGACTGATCCCAGCCCTGTACTCCTGGCTCCAGTCTTAGTCTCTTTGGTTGCAGGAATTACCTTGATTCAATATTTCCCAAAAGTGTATACCCGAAGTGGTTTACCCTTCACATTGTGCCTAGCCAGTATCTTATACAGTTTAGGCGTAGCTCTAGCTTATCGGTACTCTCCAACAGGTGTAATCTTAAGTTTTCTGGGTTGGTTTACGCCAATTCTACTTGGATTTCATGTTTTCATGCAGTGGGAGCAATATCCTGAATATCGGAAACATTTTCAGCGAGTCTTCATTTGGTCAGCAATTATTATTGGAGTATATGGAATTTATCAATATACGAATCCTTTTGAATGGGATAAAACCTGGCTAAATAATGTGATTAATGAAAAAGGGATCGTGAGTTTTGGGAAGCCTGTTTCTCAAGAAATTCGGGTATTTAGTACGTTAAACTCACCCCAAACTCATGCGGCTGCTTTAGTTCCCAGTTTGCTGTTAGTTTTTAGTGGTAGTGGAAGCACCCGGTTTATCTCAACGGGGATTGGGTTCTTATCGTTTCTGCTATCATCTGCACGCGCAGCTTGGGTGAGTTGGTTTTTTGGCTTATTAGTCTATCTACCTACATTAAAGCCCCACCTTCAAATTCGCTTAATCTCCAGCATTTTGGTAGCATCGATCGTTGTACTACCTCTGACGACGATCGAACCTTTTGCTACGGTCATTTCATCACGAGTTGGAACCTTATCAAACGTACAGGACGACTCCAGCTATCAAGCTAGGGCAGAAGCTTACAGCACCTTACTAAATGAAGCGACGTTCGAGTTTTTAGGTAAGGGCATGAGTGGAGGAGAGCGATATGGTGGGGAAGATAATGGCTTGATCACCATGATTTTCACCCTCGGCTGGATTGGAACTGCTGCCTACCTTCTGGGCTTAGCACTGCCCTTTCATCAGCTTTTGCAAAATTCCAGTTTGCGGCAAGATCCCTTTGCCAGTGCCGCGATCGCAATCTCTATGGCTAGCTCTCAGCAAATTATTTCAAACGTTGCAACGACTGGTTTAATTGGTACGACTCTTTGGGCTTTTTTAGGAATAGCATTAGCAGCTAGTAAATATCACAATCATCAAAAAATGCTTTACTTTTCTCATCTTCAGAGTCAGGGGATGATTCAAATTGCTCCATCAGGATCAGTTAATCAAGCCAATTAAGACAATGCACTAAAGCTCATCATGCGAATTCTTCATCTTCTAAACCATGTTCGGAAAACAGGAAATGGCATTGTCAATGTAGCGGTTGATCTAGCTTGTCTTCAGGTAAAAAACCAGTTTGAAGTGGCGATCGCATCGCTTGGTGGGGAGTATGAATCTTTGCTAGCAAGCTACGGAGTCAAGCACTTTGCCCTCAACCAAACCAGACATCCGCTCACTCTAATTCAAGCAGCCAGAACTTATCAACGATTAATTCAAACCTTTCAACCCGATATTGTTCATGCTCACATGATGACGGGTGTCATTCTAGCTAGAACACTTAAAGGGCAGAACTCCTACGGTTTAGTGTCCACCGTGCATAACGAATTTCAGCGGAGTGCGGTGTTGATGGGGCTTGCTGATCGCGTAATTGCCGTGAGTAATGCGGTGGCTCAGTCAATGCAGCAGCGGGGAATTCCGCAACGGAAGTTACGGGTTGTTCGCAATGGCACTCTCAACAGTCCCCGTACTAAACCATTGCACGATTATGAGCCAATGCTGTTAAAGCGTCCTGCAATTACAACAGTAGCAGGGATGTATCAGCGTAAGGGCATTTGTGAGTTGATTGAAGCTTTTAAACAAATTGCGCCCAAGTTTCCTAATGTAAATCTTTATTTGGTCGGTGATGGTCCTGATCGTTCAATGTTTGAAATGCAAGCTCACCAAAGTGGCTTTAGCGATCGCATTCACTTTGAAAAATTTCAGCCTGAACCTCAGCGATACTTGCTGTCTACCGATATTTTTGTGTTGGCATCTCATAAAGATCCATCACCTTTAGTAATTCCAGAAGCTCGTGAAGCGGGATGCGCGATCGTTGCCAGCAATGTTGATGGTATTCCTGAAGGTTTGAGTGGAGGAAAAGCTGGCATTTTAGTGCCACCTGCCAATAGTTTACTTTTGGCAGATCAGCTTGCAAACCTACTTGAACAACCTGACTTGTTAAAAACTTGGAAACAAAATTCTTCAATCGACTTGAATTCATTTCGAGTTGAACGAGTTCACGATGAAACTCTGCAAATATACAACGAGTGCAAATCTCATGGTTGAAACGACTGTCAAATTAGCTTCCATCCTCTGTGTCGGGAAAGAGTGGTTTCCCAACACGCCGGGTGGGTTGAATCGCTATGTGTATGAGTTCATTCATCAGTTAGCGGAATCGGGCGATCGCATTGAACTTTGCGCGGCTGACTTGCCTGAGTCTGATTCACCAAATTTGCTGCACTTAACTAATTTGGCATCCACGCAACAATCGCTGCCCCAACGCTTATGGGCGAGTCAACGGCGGTTTCAGTCTAGAGCTTTAGTGATTCCCGATGCCATCAACTTGCATTTTGCGCTCTACAGTTTCCCCCTATTAAGCGCATTACCCAAAACCATTCCTGTGACTTTCACCTTTCATGGTCCCTGGGCAGCGGAGGGAGAACGGGAAGGTCAACATTCCTTGGGAACGTCGGCAAAACGCTGGTTGGAACAACAGGTTTACCAACGCTGCGATCGCTTCATTGTACTGAGCAAAGCCTTTGGCACCATATTGCACGAAACCTATGGTATTCCCTGGGATCAAATTCACATTATTCCGGGTGGAGTCAACACGGCTCATTTTCGTCCCAACTTGTCGCGGGAAGCGGCGCGGGCACAACTGGGTTGGGCAACCGATCGCCAGATTCTGTTTACGCCTCGGCGGTTAGTACGGCGCATGGGTGTCGATAAATTGCTAACGGCAATGGTGCAGGTGAAGCAACGGGTGCCGGATGTGTGGCTGGCGATCGCGGGAAAAGGACCGTTACGAGGCGCATTAGAACAGCAAGCAAATGAACTGGGGTTGGCAGATAGCGTGAAATTCTTGGGCTACTTACCCGATGAGCAATTACCCATTGCCTATCAAGCCGCAGATTTAACGGTTGTTCCCAGTCAGAGCTTGGAGGGGTTTGGGCTGATCCTATTAGAATCTTTGGCTTCTGGTACGCCTGCTCTATGCACACCTGTGGGCGGGATGCCGGAAGTGTTAGCGCCCCTCAGTTCGCATTTAATTACCCAATCCACAGAAGCTCAAGCTATTGGCGATCGCTTAGTTGGATTACTCACAGGAAAATATCCTTTACCCTCACAGAAAGATTGCTATCTCTATGCCAGCAAGAATTTTGATTGGCAACTGATTAGCCAAAAAGTCAGGTCTATTTTGCTTGCTCCAATTTAGGCGGAAATCATTCTTGATTGATTTATTTTTTAATTTAAAGTGCTTGTAAAGGAAGCAATCCTTCTACTGTTTTTGTTAGTGATGCTGCGAATAAGTCATTAGCTCCTCAAATTTTTGTCGCATTCGACAGCACGCTAATGAAAATTCTATTCCTGGATCAGAGCGGTAAATTGGGCGGTGCGGAACTTTCCCTCATGGATATCGCCACATTTCATCGCGATCGCTGCTTAGTTGGATTATTTGCTGATGGTGCTTTTTATCAAGCATTAAAACAGCGGCAAGTTCCAGCCAAAATTTTGACTCAGCAAGCCTTGAATGTGCGTAAAGAGAGTAGTTTTTGGCAAAGTTTAGGCAGTTTGGGACAACTTCTGCCGTTAGTCGCAAATGTTGTCCAACTCAGTCGTGAGTATGACATCATTTATGCCAATACTCAAAAGGCTTTAGTCGTGGGCGCGATCGCCAGTTTGTTCAGCCGTCGTCCATTCATTTATCACCTGCGAGACATTCTTTCAGAAGAACACTTCAGCCGCAATAACGTACGTTTAGCTGTAACGCTAGCAAACTGGTGTGCCACAAAAGTCATCACGAATTCCAAAGCCACTCAAGCCGCATTCGTTGCAGCAGGCGGAGATGCCGAACGAACTTCTGTTGTATACAACGGCTTTCAGCCAGAACACTATCAAAGCTCTAAAGATGAGATCGCAAAGTTACGACAAGAACTAAACCTGGAAGGCTGTTATGCCGTGGGGCATTTCAGCCGCCTGTCTCCCTGGAAAGGGCAGCACATTTTGCTGGAAGCTTTGCTAGCGTGTCCGCGAGAAGTTGTGGCTGTTTTTGTGGGAGATGCACTGTTTGGGGAAACTCAGTATATCGAGACATTGCAGCGGAAAGTGCAGGATTTAGGGTTGACCGATCGTGTGCGGTTTTTGGGATTTCGGTCAGATATTCCGCAATTGATGGGAGCCTGTGACCTGATTGCCCACACTTCTACAGCGGCGGAACCGTTCGGACGAGTGATTGTGGAAGCGATGTTCAGCGATCGTCCGATCGTGGCGGCTGAAGCTGGGGGAGCGGTTGAATTGATTCAACATGGGGTGACGGGTTGGCTCACGCCTCCAGGCGATGTTTCCAAATTGGCTGACATCATCAACCATTGTCGGGAGGCTCCAGAACAAACAGCCACGATCTCGCAACAGGCAAAGCTTCAAGCCATGCAGCGTTTCCATGTGGATACTCTCAACCAGCGAATTGAAAATTTGTTAGTCGAAGTAGTGCATAAAGCCCAACCAGACCTGGCGATGGCACAGTTAAACCAACCGTAAGGAATGGAAATTAAATCAGTTTGAGATTTGGAGGGGCATAGCATTCGGGCAAAAAAACTGCCAAAGCAATCCAAGCCACTTGCCGAATGCTACGCCCGTACATCCCGTTTCAAGGCAGATCACCATCGGGCATGGCTCCATCCTCCCGATTGCTTTATCATGGGTCAACATGATTGCAAAATGTTGCGCGTGATCGTTAGGGTGGTCTGCCGTCGTATGAAAATCCTGTTTCTTGACCAGAGTGGAAATCTTGGTGGTGCAGAGCTTTGCCTGCTAGATATTGCCAAGCAATATCGCGATCGCTCCCTGGTAGTCTTGTTATCAGACGGTCCGTTTAGAACAGCCCTGGAACAGCAGCACATTCCGGTAAAGGTGTTAGCCCATCAGCAGATTCCAATTCAGAAGCAGAGCGGCTTGCTTCAAGGATGCCGAAGTTTGACGACTTTGATTCCGGTCATTCGGCAGATTGCAGCCCTGGGACACGAATTTGACGCAATTTATGCCAACACGCAAAAGGCTCTAGTCATCGGAGCGATCGCCAGTTTGTTGTGTCGTCGTCCCCTCGTCTATCACTTACACGACATTCTCTCTTCAGAACACTTCAGCCGCACTAATTTGCGCGTTGCCACAACTCTGGCAAATCGCGTTGCCTCGTTGATCATTGCCAACTCTCACGCTGCCAAAGCAGCATTCATCAGCGCGGGCGGATGCGCCGATAAAGCCACAGTCATCTACAATGGATTTCACCTTGAGCCTTATCTACAAGCAACAGTCGATCGATCTCAAATTCGAGCCCAACTGGGTATCACGGAAGGCTTTGTCGTAGGTCATTTTAGCCGTTTATCTCCCTGGAAAGGTCAACACGTGCTGCTGGAAGCCTTGAACTATTGTCCAGAGCAAGTGATAGCAGTGTTTGTAGGAGATGCGCTATTTGGTGAGGACGATTACGTAGAAGAACTGCATCGTCAGGTTGAACAATACGGATTGCACCAACGAGTTCGATTTCTAGGATTTCGATCGGACATTCCCCAACTAATGGCAATGTGTGATTTAGTCGCTCATACCTCAACAGCACCAGAACCGTTTGGGCGAGTGATTGTGGAGGCGATGCTGTGTGGAACTCCAGTCATTGCGGCAGCGGCAGGTGGAGCGCTGGAACTGATTGAGCCGGAAAAAAATGGCTGGCTGGCTCCTCCCGGTGATGCAACGCAGTTAGCCAATCAAATTAATTATTGCTATCGCCATTTTCGCCAAGTATCCGCGATCGCCCAACAAGCAAAGCTTCAAGCCATTCAACGGTTCCACATTCAAACTATCCAGAAACAAATCGATGAAACCCTGAGTCATCTGCCTGTATGATTGCACTCTTCTCATAAAGGATTCTTACTACTTTCCTTATCAGGTTGTGAATTCTATGTAAAGGCTAAATCCAATCCAGTGCGCCTTTCAGTAGGATTACATACCATAGGATGAGAACAACCAACGTAGGGTAACTGACTCACATCAGAACCTTTCTACAAATCAGGTGAGTACCCCTACATCTACCAACGGTGCACTGCCAAACTACAAGAGGCTAGTACTCATCTTTAGAGTGTCAGTCAGGACGGGAAGCAAAGGAATCAGCCAGTTCTTTAGCTGACCTGAAATTATCACCAAGACTTGTAGTTTTGCAAGATTCAGCAAGAAACTTTTCAACCCGAACAATTGCACATTAGGTAGGTCAGGTTATGAATTTCAAAATCATTGGTTTGAATACAGCGGTGGCAGCAGCAACTGCTGTAACTGCGCTTTGCATCAGCGCTCCTGCTCATGCTCTGGGTTTAGCTGGCAGTTTCCTTAGTGTTGAAGGTAGTGGCAGGCTGACAAATGCTAACGGATCTGTTGGCAGCTTGAGCACCCTAGACTTTTTGGAAAGCAATATCGGTGAAGTAGGTGCATTCAGTGATGGGGGCTTTGCCCCTTTCATTGGTGCTGATGTAGTACTCAAAGATGTGATGTTGAAGAAAACAGCCGGTAACCAGTGGGAACTTAATCTCCCATCCGTTGCCCAGTTCTTCACCATCTCAGGTCCCGGTATTACCTACACTTTGGAGTCTTTCAGCTTGACTCGCTTGGCTTCAGGTAACTTTGAGGCAAGCTTCTCTGGTTTCTTCTTCGACCCTAGAGACAATGAACAAGCTGAAGGTCTCGGAGACTTCACTTCTCAGAGAAGATTTGGTTCAACAGGTACTTCTCTATCTCTTGATGTCGAAGCTATTCCTACCCCTGCTCTCCTGCCTGGGTTAGTTGGTTTTGGAATTGCTGCTTTGCGGAAGCGCAAAGGTGAGGCTGTAACTGCAACTGAGTCCGAAGCTTAGAAACAACTCCAGATGGTGACTCTTCAACCAGAGTCTTAACTTGACGCAAGAGTGGTTGTGCTTGGTCTTGGCAGGCTGGCAGACCACTCTTTTTTTTGCCCTATCTGTTCAAGAGATTACCTAAACAAACTCGCAAATATCAGTAAGGGCTATGCCAGTTTTGTGGGTGGATACCAGGAATACTTCATCAGAAGTTTATTCAAACCCTCCGGGACAATGGGGACAACCTAGAAAAACTACATAGCGGGGTGAGTCTGCTCAGGGTTGGGTGCAAACCTCCACAAGCAGTTCCTATCTTCCGCCACACAACACTTTTTAATGTTTAGCAGAGAATCGATCGGTGATATGACAACTCTTTCTTCTCCCAATAGCTATGTTGGCTCCTATAATCCCAAGGGGCTATGTCAAATTGTTGGATTAGCTTGTCTAGCTGGTTTTGTGGTGGATTTGTTTGTGATCACGTTTCCACCCAATCTAGGCAACTTACAGTGGCGCATTGCTTTTATGCAGCAAACGAGCGATCGCTCCATCATTTTGTTATTTGGTCTAGCACTAATGATGTTTGGGATGCTAGACTTCCGTCGTTGGCGGAGACGGCTTGCCATGTTTTGTTTGATTTTGGGTGCTGTTTTTTGTTTGTCTTCAATCCTGGTGATTCGCGATGGGCTTGCGTTTCAGCAAGAAGCATTAAAGAACATTAGTAACCAAGCCTCTCAAGTTCAATCTCAAATTCAGCGAGCACAGAGTAATCCAGGCTCAGTTCCTAACGTTACTCCAGAACAACTCAATCAGCTTTCTGGTGCCCTAAGCAATCAAGTGAACACCTTAAAAGAAAGCGCCAAAACAACCACCCTCAAAACTGGGATTTCCAGTGTTGGTAATCTGATTATTGTGGGACTGGCGTTGATTGGATTAGGGCAATACGGCGCTCGTCCTCCTAAGAATTAAGTGATACCGATTTAAACAGTCATAGTGACACATCCCTTGCACCGATCCTCCTCAGTCCTCTTATCAAGGGAGAAACCGCAAGACGTTCGGCGATACTCAGACTTCGACGAGCGCTCAGTCGAGTCGTCGAGTCGCGGGGGGATCTGAATCTGTAGCGTGTCCAAAGTAAATGGGTATGAGGTCTAAACGTGACACAGAGCAATTCAGAATCTCGCCTGAAAACATTCGGGCGTAACCTGGGACAACGATCGCGATCACTCCTGAAAACAGCTTGCCGAACAACCCATAACCGGATTGTAACGTGTGGAGTGTTAGTGCTGTTGTTGTTCCTTCCAGGTTGGTTTAGCGTAGTTTTGGAATCTATCTTCAGTGCTGATTCAAGCGTTTTATTAAACGCTGGATTTACTTATTTAGGGCTGGACATTTTGTGGAAAAACCGTCAGCAGTTGATGGCGGAACCCGCCCCCGAAGAAGAGCGCGTGCTGGGATATGTTCTGATTTTAGGTGGAGCGGTTTGCTTTCCCCTGTGCCTTGCCTCTGTATCGTTGCAAGCCTTGGTTTGTGTAGTGGTTCTGCTGGGAATTGCCATTTGTAATTGGGGAATTGCCATCGTGCAAAAACATCCCTTGGCGATCGTCCTGATTCTGATTAGCGTGTATCCTGACCTGGGGTTTTTAGGAAATACGTTAAGAAGAACGCTCACGGGTAAACAGCTTGAGACATTAATGGCGTGGTTGGGAGGTTTGGCACTTTCCGCGATTGGTCAACCGACTTCTGTGGATGGCCCGTTTCTTTCCTTATCGACGACCTTTGATCCGAAGAAAGCCGTTGAAGTTGCTTCTGGTTGTAGCGGATTTGATATGGCATTTCCGATTGCCGGATTTGCGCTGATCATAGGAATGTTCTTTAAACAATCCTGGAAAAAGACTTTCGCGCTGATAGTGATCGGAGTGCTTCTAGCATTAGCGTTTAACGTACCTCGCATTATGCTACTCGCATTTGCTGTAGTGTATTGGGGTAAAGCTTCCTTCGAGTTTTGGCATGGTCCAATTGGAGGACAAATCTTCTCCACTATCATGCTCACAACTTATTACTACATTGCAATGGCAATTATTCATCGCAAACCAAAACTGGCTAGTCATAAATGAGCGATCTCCGTTGCTTGATTGGATTCTACTCACCAATGACTTGAAAAAAGCTGAGGCGATCGCGTGGCTTCAAACTGCCAGGAAGCGCTGGATCACATCGTTACTCAATTCACTGGTGGGACCTTGAGCCACGATGCCGCCTTTTTGCATCGCGTAGTACCAATCGGCTTGACGGACAAAGTGGAGATGTTGTTCGACTAACAACACAGAGGTTCCAGTCTCGCGCACGATGCGTTTTACAGCAGCTTCAATTTCCAAAATGATGGAAGGTTGAATCCCTTCGGTCGGCTCATCCAGCACCAGCAAGCGAGGGCGGCTCATCATAGCGCGGGCGATCGCCAGTTGCTGTTGCTGCCCCCCGCTCAAGTCTCCCCCCATGCGGTTGAGCATGGTTTTTAAGACGGGAAACAACTCGAAAATATCGTCTGGAATCGTTTGAGTCTTGGGACCGCGATCGCCCAATGCTTCCAAGCCCAGCAGCAGGTTTTCCTTAATGGTGAGGCGGGGAATCACTTCTCGTCCTTGAGGAACGTATCCAATTCCTAACCGAGCGCGGCGATCGGGAGTTTTCCCTAACAAAGAATCACCAAAATAGAAAATATTGCCACTACGAGGTTTGAGCAACCCCATGATGGTTTTCAGCAGGGTCGTTTTGCCGACTCCATTGCGTCCAATCAGGCACACCATCTTGCCTGGTTCTACTGTCATGTCCACATTCCGCAAAATGTGGCTTTCTCCGTAGTACACATTCAAATCGTGAATCGATAGGGTCGAGTCGGAAGCGGCATCAGAGAGTTTGGTGGCGAGCGCGCTGTTGGTATAACTCATGGGTGGGAATGGGGGATGGGGAATGGGGAATGTCATTGGTCATTGGTCATTCGTCCTTTGGAAACAGCCGATGACCAATGACTAGGGACGAATGACTATGCCGCTTGATGATCGGCTTCGGATTGTCCGAGGTAAACTTCAATGACGCGGGGATCACATTGCACTTCGTCCATTTTGCCTTCACACAGGACAGAGCCTTGGTGTAAGACCGTGACCTGGCGGGCAATTTGCCGGACAAATTCCATGTCGTGTTCCACAACGATGATGGAGTGACTTTCTGCCAGTGCCAGCAGCAAATCTCCCACTTGCTCTGTTTCTTCGTCGGTGAGTCCCGCAACGGGTTCATCCACCAGCAACAAGTCGGGTGACTGGGCAACTAGCATCCCAATTTCCAGGCGTTGCCGTTCACCGTGGGACAGGAACTCCGATCGAATATCAGCTTTGGTATACAGCCCGATCGTGTCCAACAATCCATGCACCGTGCGCCGTTCCGCCGTGGTGGATTTTCCGGCTAGAGAGGCAAACACATTTTTCTTTTGAGCGCAGGACAGTTCTAAATTTTCCCGTGGGGTGAGCTTTTGAAACACGCGGGGCGTTTGAAACTTGCGTCCAATCCCCATTTGCGAGATTTCATGCTCGGCAAAGGGACGCAGGTTTTTGCCCTTGAAATAAACCTCGCCAACGGTTGGTTTTGTTTTGCCCGTGATTACGTCCATGAAGGTCGTCTTTCCGGCTCCATTGGGACCAATCACCACCCGCAACTCGCCATCATCCAGGCTAAAGTTGAGGTTGTTGATCGCTTTGAACCCATCAAAGCTAACTGTCAGATTCTGAATCTCCAAGATTTTTCCGTTCATATTGCACATCCGGATCTGCTTCAAGACTTGGATAGGTTTCAATTTGCTTGCGTCCCAGGAGCGATCGCACCTGGTTCACGCCCTCAGTTCGGAGCCAGCCCAAAATCCCGTCGGGTAGCACCGTCACCACCACCAGGAACAATGCGCCCTGGAAAAATAACCAGAATTCGGGAAACTTTTCGCTCAAGAGGGTGCGGGCAAAGTTAACAATTAATGTCCCTAAGATGGCTCCCACCAGCGTCGCTCGTCCGCCCAGGGCGACCCAAATCACCATCTCAATGGAGAACGCCACCCCCATTGAAGAACTGGGTGTGATGATGCCGGACTGTACTGTGTAGAGCGCACCCGCAATTCCGGCTAAGACAGCGGAGATAGCAAATACAAACACTTTGTAGCCCGTGGGGTTGTAGCCCGAAAAGCGCACACGAGTTTCATCATCTCGCACTGCCACCAGCATCCGCCCCATTCGACCGCTCGTCAACCAGCGACACAGGGCATACCCCGCAATCAAGAACAAAATGCTGAGGGCGTAAAAGGCGGTTTGAATCCGGGGATCGCTGACCTGGATGCCAAAGATCGTAGACGTGTCCGTTTTCAAGCCATTGGTGCCGTTAATCAACTTCTGCTGCCCGTTAAAGAAGTTGAAAAAGACAATCAGGGCGGCTTGGGTCAGGATAGAAAAATAAACGCCACGAATGCGATTGCGGAAAACAAGGTATCCCAGAGCCGCCGCCACGATCGCCGGGATCAGCACGACCGCCAATAGTGTGAACGGTAAGGAATAAAAAGGTTGCCAGAAAAAAGGCAATTCCTGCACCCCATAGAGCGTAAAGAAGTCTGGAATTTGACCGGGAGGGAGTTGCAACTGCAAATACATCGCCAGCGCATACCCACCCAGGGCAAAGAAGATCCCATGCCCCAGGCTGAGCAACCCAGTGAAACCCCAAATCAAATCAATGCCCAACGCGGCGATCGCCAGCGCTAGAAATCGCCCTAACTGATTGACCCGCACCCCTTGCCCCATCACAGCCAGCAGCGGCGGGATGATAAACAGGAGTAAAGCAGCAATTCCAACAACGATCGCAGCCTCTGTCAGCAGTGCTTTACGGCGCTTACGAGTATTTAACCCAACTGGAGCTTCCAAAGCCGATTCAACCGTTTCAGTCGTCATGGTATCTCCCTAAGCATCCACTGTTCGACCCTTCTGCGGGAACAAGCCAGCCGGCTTGAACTGGAGGAAGAGAATAATCAACGCAAACACCATTACTTTTGCCATGCTGGCAGTTGCAAAAAACTCGAAGAAACTCTTTAAGAACGGACTGAAGGACACCAATGGACCGAAGGCATTGGAACCAATAATGTAGCTCGTGGTGCCGATCGCGCCTGCCGCAACGATACTACCAACCAGCTTGCCAACACCCCCCACCACAACCACCATAAAGGCATCCACAATGTATGCCTGTCCGGTATTGGAGCTAACCGATCCCAACAAACTCACAGCGACCCCCGCCACACCCGCCAACCCAGAGCCGATCGCAAAGGTCAGCGCATCCACTGTTTTGGTGGGGATTCCCAAACAAGCGCTCATATTCCGGTTTTGGGTCACGGCTCGAATCCGCAAGCCCCACGCCGTTTTGTTCAGGAACCAGTACACCCCCAACACACAGAGCGCCGTCAGCACAATGATGAACAAGCGAGTGTAGGGAAGCTGGTAATCCCCAATCGGAAGTCCACCCCGTAGCCATTTGGGAGCCGTTACGTCTACCCCCTGCGTGCCAAACCAGGGTTTGGTCACTGCCAGCTTAAACGCCTGCCCCAGTAAGGAGGAAAACACGATCGCAATCAATGCTGATAAGAAAAACAGGATCGTGACTGCCCAGTTGCGAATGCGATAGAAATCGGCTCGCTTCGACAGCACCCACCAGGCACCAAAGAACAATCCACAGAAGACCAGAATTCCTGCCACCAGTTGCCAACTGACGCTGCGGACAAATTGCTGCAAAATCAAGCTTACGCCCCAGGTTGCCAGCAACGTTTCCAGCGGTCTGCCGTAGAGGTAGCGCACGACGCTGCGTTCCAACAGCACCCCCAGCAAGGCAGTCACAATGAAGGCGGCAATCAGCGCAATAAAAATGTACCCCTCGGCGAGAGGGGTTTTCTTGAACACATTTTGAACGACGAAGGTGGTATAAGCACCGAGCATCATGAACTCGCCATGCGCCAGGTTGATCACCCCCATCAGTCCAAAGGCGATCGCTAGTCCCAGCGCCGCTAACAACAGCACGGAGCCGACACTCAGTCCACCAAAAATCGCTTCAAGTAATTGGGTCAATGGGGTCTCCTTTTAGTAGGGGATGGGTGTTAGGGGATGGGGGTTAGCCTTTTGCAGATGCAAGAATGAGGTTGGGGGGGAAATTAGGAGATTTTTAGAAAACAAAATATCTGTAGGAGCAGGTTTAGCAACAGAACTGTCAGTTAATATCAGGGACTTTGACAAAAACCTGCCTCTACTTGGCAATCGTATTAGGGGTTACAAAGCCGGGGAGATAAATCCTCGCACCTGTAAAGCTATCTCCCAATTCCTAACCCCTAACCCCTAACCCCTCCCTACGTTGTCTTGAACTTGCCACCTTTTGCGGGATCAGACCAGTCACAAGAGAAGCCCTTGGTTTCGGTCACGAACTGGTTCCAGGGCACAGGCTTCACCGCCGTCTTGGTGTCGTACACGATCTCAAACAAACCATCGTCACGCACTTCGCCAATCCGTACCACTTTTGCCAAATGGTGATTCGGTTCTAGGGTTACTTCTCCTTCTGGAGCCGCAAAAGTTTGACCATAAGCTGCTGTCCGTACTTTTTCTAAATCGTCAACGGTTCCGGCTTTCTCCGCTGCTTGCTTCCACAGGTAAACCATGATGTAAGCCGCTTCCATAGGGTCGTTCACCACCCGATCGTCGCCGTACTTCTTCTTAAATGCCTCGACGAACTTCTTGCTCTCAGGCGTATCCACCGTCTGGAAGTAGTTCCAGGCAGCGAAGTGTCCTTTGAGGTATTCCACGCCGATCGCTTTCACTTCTTCTTCCGCGATCGAAACAGACATAGAGGGGTACTTATCTGGTCCCATCCCAGCCCCCTGCAACTGCTTGAAGAATGCCACGTTGCTGTCACCGTTCAAGCTGTTGTAAATCACGCCGCCATTGGGTAGTGCGGCTTTGATTTTGGAAATGATGGGAGTGACTTCGGTGCCGCCCAGGGGAATGTAGTCTTCCCCAACGGTTTTGCCCCCTTTTGCCTCTAACTGAGCCTTGATGATGGTGTTGGCGGTTCGCGGGAAAACGTAGTCTGAGCCAACCAGGAAGAATTCTTTGCCTTTTTCTTTTAGCAACCACTCCACAGACGGCTCAATTTGCTGGTTGGGAGCCGCACCCGTGTAGAAGATGTTTTTGGAGCATTCCTGACCTTCGTACTGCACGGGATACCACAGCATATGGTTCTTCGATTCAAAGGTGGGAAGAACGGCTTTGCGACTGGCAGAGGTCCAGCAGCCAAATACCGTCACCACTTTGTCTTGATCGATCAGTTTCTTGGCTTTTTCGTTGAAGGTTGGCCAGTCGGATGCCCCATCTTCGACGATCGCCTCAATCTTCTTACCCAGCACACCGCCAGCGGCGTTGATTTCTTCGATCGCGAGTTGCTCTGCATCTACCACACTCTTTTCGCTAATCGCCATCGTGCCACTCAAAGAATGGAGGATGCCGACTTTAATTGTGTCACCGGATGCCGCGGCTGTAGTCGCTTCGGGCGACGGTGAGGAGGTAGTAGTTGAAGTTCCGCCAGCACAAGCTTTCAACAGGACACTGCCAGCCACTGTAGAACCGAGAATGATAAATTCACGACGACCAAACTCTGTCATGGAACTATTACCCCTTCGAAACGAAACCGAGCACACACCACTCGGTGATAACTCTGAGATACTAGAGTCAGGTTAAAGGGAAAAGTGTAGCTTGGTATACAAAATATCCCTCTCAAGAAAGAAGTTTTGTAGCGAGAACCTAGACTTTGGCGGCTAAATTCGCCTGTTGCTGGATGAATTGCACGATTTCAGGGAGACCACTGAGAGTTTTGAGATTCGTGAAGATAAACGGTTTCTCCCCTCGCATCTTGTGAGCATCCCGCTGCATCACGTCCAAATCCGCTCCAACGTAAGGCGCAAGATCGATTTTATTAATCACCAACAAATCCGATTTAGTGATTCCAGGACCGCCCTTGCGCGGAATTTTGTCCCCTCCTGCCACGTCAATCACATAGATTGTTAAATCTACCAATTCTGGGCTAAACGTCGCTGCCAAATTATCGCCACCGCTTTCAACAAACACCAGATCTAAAGGGGTAAACCGTCGCTCCAATTCTTCCACTGCTGCTAAATTCATGGAGGCATCTTCCCGAATTGCCGTATGGGGGCAACCGCCTGTTTCCACTCCTAAAATACGATCGCGCTCCAATGCCTGACTCCGCACTAGAAATTGAGCATCTTCCTGGGTATAAATATCGTTTGTGACCACCGCTAGATTGTAGCGATCGCGCATTGCCTTACACAACGCATCCACCAGGGCTGTTTTTCCTGAACCAACCGGACCTGCAACACCAACACGAAATGTACTCATAGCAAAATTTAGGCTTAATTTTCTATTAAAAATAGCTCAAAAAGAATGAAACATTTCCTAACGTTGTATATAGAAGCTGATCGATTTCTTACATGATTTCTTTTACGAATGGTGTCTGAATTACGTGTAGGGAACTATAGCAAAGACACACCAAAATTCCCCCGGATTGTTAGCATTCATGAACGATATTGATTGGGTGGTGATTGAAACCACCGAAGGTACATTTAACCCCAACCAACTGCACCACAAAGAAACAGTTTTCACTTTAAGTAACGGATATTTAGGCACCCGCGGCACCTTTGAAGAAAGCTACCCTGGCAGTTGCCCAGCCACCCTAATCAACGGAGTCTATGATGCCGCCCCCGTTGTTATGACGGAACTGGCAAATTGCCCCGATTGGACGGCTTTAACGATTCAACTGCGATCGCCCACTTCAGACTCATCCACTCCTGAATGGGAACGGTTTCGGCTCGATCAAGGCGAAATTTTAGACTACAAACGCTGGTTGCATATTCAACAGGGCGTATTACGTCGCGTGGTGCGTTGGCGCAGTCCTGCTGGACACACCCTGGAACTGGAGTTTGAGCGGTTTGTTAGCCTGGATGATGCTCATGTGGCAGCGTTGGCTTGCACTGTGCGATCGCTGGATTTTACTGGCGAGGTCGAAATTCACGGCAGCTTAAATGGCTATCCCGACAATGAAGGCTTGATGCACTGGGAACAGGTGGATCAGTCTGGGACAAACAACCTGACCTGGCTCCACGTTCGCAGCCGTAAATCGAAGGTGGATCTGGCGATCGCGGCTTATCTTCAGGTTGATCATGCTGCTGCCAGGACGCAGGCAATCGTCTTTCACGGGCACACTGCCGCCGTTGCCAGTTTTACCCTGCAACCTCAGCAAGCGGTTCGCGTGGAGAAAATTGTCACCCTATTCACCTCCCTGGATGCCGACGATCCGGTGCAGACGGCGATTCACACCCTGAATCATTTACCTGGCTACAACGAATTGTTAGCAGCCCACAAAGCTGCCTGGGCAGAGGTTTGGCACCAAAGCGACGTGGTGATTGAAGGAGATAGCACGGCTCAGTTGGCAATTCGCTATAACCTGTTCCAACTTTTGTCGGCAGCGCCTCGTCACAGCGATCGGGTTAGCATTCCCGCCAAAGCTCTATCGGGCTTCGCCTATCGGGGGCACGTTTTCTGGGATACAGAAATCTTCATGTTGCCATTTTTGATTTATACCCAACCCGATCTGGCACGCAACCTGTTGACCTACCGCTACCAAACCTTACCTGGTGCTCGGCGTAAAGCTCAATATTTGGGCTATGAAGGAGCGATGTATGTGTGGGAAAGCGCCAACACTGGGGATGAGGTGACTCCCAACTGGGTGCCCCACGCCCACGATCCCAAAGCCCTGGTTCGCATCTGGTGTGGCGACTTAGAGTTGCACATCAATACGGATGTGGCTTACGCCACCTGGCAATACTGGCAGGCAACCAGAGACGACGAGTGGATGTGCCGCTGCGGAGCCGAGATGATCCTGGATACGGCGGTGTTTTGGGGCAGTCGGGTGGAGTGGAATGAACTGGACGATCGCTACGAGATTCGCGACGTGATTGGACCGGATGAATACCATGAGCGGGTTGATAACAATGCGTTCACCAATCGCATGGTGCAGTGGCATCTGCAAACCGCGTTGAAGGTTTGGGATTGGCTCGAAATTTACTATCCCGATACGGCGATCGCGCTTCAACCAGCCTTGCACCTGTCCGCAGAGCGGCTGCGCCATTGGCACCATTTGATCGATTACCTGTGGATTCCTCAAGATGCCACCACGGGTTTGATTGAGCAGTTCGAAGGCTTTTTTGCCCTGGAAGATGTGGATTTAATGGAGTACGAACCCCGGCTCAAATCGATGCAGGTGATTCTAGGGATTGAAGGAGCAAATCAGCGGCAGGTGTTGAAGCAAGCCGATGCCCTGATGTTGTTGTACTTGCTACGGCAAGGAGCCTTTGTCGAGGAGAGTGGGCAGGATTCGCCAGAACTGATTTTGGCTAAAGCGCTGCACGATCGCCAGGTTTTACAAACCAACTGGGATTATTACAACCCTCGAACGGATCACACTTACGGCTCGTCCTTAAGTCCAGCGGTTCATGCGGTATTGGCGTGCGAATTGGGCGATCCCAACCAGGCATACGAGCACTTCATGCGATCGGCTTTAGTGGATCTTGCCGATGTGCGAGGCAATGCAGCGGAAGGAATCCATGCTGCTTCCGCGGGTGGAGTGTGGCAGGCAATTGTGTTCGGCTTTGCGGGCATCCATTTAACCTCCACCGGACCGATCTCCGCCCCCACCCTCCCTGCTGGCTGGACTCGCTTAAAATTCTGCCTCACCTGGCAGGGCAAACCCTACGAGTTCGATTTGCGATCGTCCGAGGTGGAAGCCACCCAAACCAGTCAGCTTCCCCCGATCCAGGCGGTGATTTTCGACCTGGATGGAGTCATTACGGACACCTCCGAGTTTCACTATCAGGGGTGGCAACGATTGGCAGATGAGGAGGGGTTGCCCTTCGATCGCCAGATGAACGAATCCCTGCGTGGCATTTCACGCCGAGAATCCCTGCAACGGATGCTGAATGGGCGAGAAGTCACGGATGAGCAGTTTCAGGAAATGATGGATCGCAAGAATCGTTACTACCTGGATTTAATTCGCACCATCACACCTAATCACTTGCTGCCCGGTGTTGCTCAACTCCTGGACGACTTGCAAGCCGCGGGGATCAAAATTGCCTTGGGTTCCTCCAGCAAAAATGCGCCTGAAGTGCTGCAACGGCTAGGAATTGCCCACTACATGGATGCGATCGCAGATGGCAACAGCGTCACCCAATCCAAACCTGCTCCTGATGTGTTTCTCCATGCTGCCCACCAACTCACCCTTGCCCCGGAACACTGTATTGTGGTGGAAGATGCGGCTTCTGGGATTGAAGCGGCGATGCGGGCGGGAATGTGGGCGATCGGGCTAGGCGAACTCAGCCGAGTCAAAGATGCTCATCTGGTGCTTCCCGATTTGGCAAACACGTCCTGGGCAGAACTGCTCGATCGTTTAACGCAGATTGTCTCTGCACCTTCTAACCACCTGACCGTGCAATATCTCACCCATTTGCAAGCGGCAAGTCGGGCGAAAATTAAAACCTCTTGAAACTTCTTGCCTACCTCTACACCGATCCCTTACTTGAGCCATCTCCTGACCTGACCCCATCGGGTTGGGAGATGGCTCAGGTCTATCATGATTTGCGACTGACCGCACCCGGAAAACCAGGTGGAACGGGAAAAAGTCCTGCGGCTGAACCCCGCCCCCAGTGGCAACAACTGATCCAGGATTGCCAAACAACTTCTGTAGACGGAGTGGTGATTCGGCAATTGGAGGATTTAGGCGAAACCCTACAGACAGTCAGCGATCGGCTGGCACAACTGGAGGCACTCCAAATTCCCGTTCTAGTGCTGGCGGAGTTGGATTCTGACGCAGCAGCATCTCAACCCCTGACCCTGGGAACTGCCCCTGCCGAAATTTTGCACCGATTGCAGCACTTCCAACAACAGCAACGCAGTCGGCGCATTCGTCAGGGGCACGCCCAGAATCGGGTCAAAGCCTTGCCTCCACCCGGAAAAGCACCCTATGGTTATCGGCGCGGCAAGACAGGTTACGTCATCGATCGCACCACCGCCCCCGTGGTCAAAGACTTTTTTGAGCAGTTTTTGTTGTACGGGTCTGTGCGGGGCGCAGTGCGTTACTTAGCCAAGCGCTATAACAAAAAAATTTCCGCCTCAACCGGGCAACGCTGGCTCACCAACCCCGTCTATCGCGGAGACCTGGCTTATCAAGATGGAAACCAGGTGCGCGATGCCCATCCAGCCATCATTTCGCGGGATGAATCTGCCCAAGTCGATCGCTTACTCCGCCGCAATCAACGCCTACCCTCCCGGTCTGCCAGTGCGCCGCGATCGCTGGCAGGCTTAGTCACCTGTGCTCAGTGTCAATCTGCCATGACGATCGCCCAAGTGACTTCTCGCCGCAAGCGCAACTCAAACCCCAAATCCCCCAATCAGCCCCAGGAATACTTATACTTGCGTCCCCGCACCTGCCCTTTGCAGCCTAAATGTGCAGGCTTACCCTACAGTCAGGTATTGCAAGCCACCATCCAACAGATTTGTGAGGAATTGCCACGGGCGCTTTCAGGCGTAGAGTTACCCGACATCAGCCAGATCAAACAGGGCATCAGTGGGGCGATCGCGGCAAAGCAAACCATTCTTGAACAGCTATCTTCTCTAGTTGAACAAGGCATTTTAGATCAAAGCACTGCGGATTTGCGGACTTATACTCTGCGGACGGAAATTGCTGAGTTACAGAACAACCTCTCCCAACTGCCGCCAGTGGATCTCAAAGCCACCGCCCAAACTCTTTCAATTCCGCAATTCTGGCTGGATCTCACTGAACCAGAACGACGGGCTTACCTGCGTGAATTCATTCGCGATATTCAATTGATTCGTCAAAATGACAACTGGACGCTGAAACTCCTTTTTTCTTTCATACCTACCATCAGCATCAGCCAGGAATAGGGTTTGTTGCTTGTCCAATCCCTTTATCACAGGTAATCAATCTTTTATCGCAGCTAATCAATTTTTGTAACAGATTCCTGCGATGCTACTACTAAAAAATTAATAATCAATGATTTACTCAGCAAATCAATATATTCTTTTACACATAGTAATTTCTCTATAAACTTGGTATTCCCCAGAGTCCAGACAGCATTAACTCCTTATATAAATTCTGTCGAAGAGATTTTAAAGTCGGAACTATTGCAAGTATTGGGCTGTTGGCAAAAGTTCCTGATATTTTCTCTAGGCAGTTCAAGCCAGGGCAGCAAGAATAGTATTTTCTCAGTGCTGATAGTTCAACACGATCGCGGTTTATGTATGGCAAAAATCTTAATTGTTGAGGATGAGACCGTTGCCGCCCAAAGTATTCAAACCTTTCTGGAAGCTTCAGCACATCAAATTCTAGCCGTTGTGGAGACTGGATCTGAGGCGATTCAACGGGCTGCCGATCTTGCTCCTGATTTAGTCCTCATGGACATCTACTTGAGAGACGAAGTCGATGGCATTGCTGCTGCCGATCGCATTTATCAAGAACTCGGAATTCCGATCATCTTTCTCAGTGCAAACACGGAAGATTCCATCTTGCAACGAGCTGTCGCCACCAAACCTTTTGGCTACCTGGTCAAGCCCTTTAATCAAACTGAACTGATTACCGCCATCAATATCGCGTTGCAACGCCATCGTCTAGAAAAACAACTGGAGCAAACGGAGCAATGGTTGGCAACTACGCTGAACAGCATTGGGGATGGCACGATCGCGACTGATAAAAATGGAGCGATCACGTTTATCAATCCAGTTGCGGAAGCCATCACCGGTTGGCAGCAAGGGGAAGCGTTAGGGACACCCGTGGATGTCGTGTTGAATTTAGTGGATGCGAGTACCCAGGAAGCGATCGATAATCCGCTTCTACAGGCAATGCAGGAGAATACAACAGTTACTTTGCCCGACTATTGTATTCTGCGAACCAAGCAGGGACTAGAACGGGTCATTGGGGATTCGGCTGCGCCCATCCGCGATCGCAATGGCGAGATTTTAGGCGGCATTTTAGTCTTTCAAGATATCACTACCCGCAAACAGGCAGAAGACTTGCTCTATCAGCGGGAACAAGAATTTCGAGCGCTGGTGGAAAATTCTCCCGACATCGTCGCCCGCTTCGATCCAGATCTGCGTCATCTCTACGTCAACCCGTCGATCGAGCGGCTCACTGGAGTTCCCATGCCTGCCTTCATTGGCAAAACAAACCGGGAAATGGGGATGCCAGAAACCCTGGTGAACTTTTGGGAAGCTCAACTGCGCCAAGTCTTTGCCACAGCTCAAGAACAACAAGTTGAGTTTGAAGCCGTGACGCTGAATGGATTGCGCTATTTTCAAGCTCGCATTGTTCCCGAACTGACGCAAGGGGGGCAGGTGGCGACGGTGCTGAGTGTGACGCGAGACATTACCGATCGTAAACAAACCGAGGAAGCCTTACGCCTGCAAGTAGAACGAGAAGAGTTGTTGGGTGTTATTACTCAACGAATTCGCGAATCCCTGGAGCTAGAAGATATTCTCAATACCGCTGTGACTGAAGTTCGGCATTTGCTCCACGCCGATCGCGTCGTAATTTATCGCTTCGATATAAGTTGGAGCGGTTTTGTGATTGTGGAATCTCTCGCCCCCGGTTGGACTTCGATCGTTGGGCGAGAAATTTATGATCCCTGCCTCGCCACAGACACCTGTATTATTCCCTTCACCCAGGGGCGAGTGGGGGTGATTAACAATGTCGCCACCTCTGGTCTAGCCGATTGCTATGTTGATTTGCTGAATCAACTTCAGGTGCAGGCGAACCTGGTGATTCCCGTTCTCGAAGCTGATCGCCTGTGGGGGCTGATTGCAGTGCAACAATGCTCTGCGCCACGAGATTGGCAAGCGTGGGAAGTGGACTTTCTCACGCGGCTATCAACCAAACTCTCGATCGCCATCCAGCAAAGCCAGCTTTATCAACAAACCCAAATGCTCGTTTTACGGGAGCAATCCTTAAATCGAGTGGTTCAAGCCGTTCGCAACTCCCTCGACCTGGCAACCATTTTTGATACCGCCGTTGCCGAAATTGGCGAATTGCTCCACGTAGACCAGGTTTCGATTTTGCAATACTTACCAGCCCAAAAAATTTGGGTTTACCTGGCGATTTACCATAGAAATCCTGAACAAGCCTCCACCTATCTGGGGCTGGAAGTGCCCGATGAAGGCAATCCCCACACAGCAATCTTGAAGCAGGGAGCCATTTTGCGCGTGGATGATGCCACTACGCTGGAAGACGAATTCAGCCAAATTATGGCGCGAACCTTTCCCGGCGGTTGGTTGAATGTACCGTTGCAGGTGGGTGATACGGTTTGGGGTGCCATTAACCTGGTTCAGCATGAACAACCCTTTGTTTGGCAGGATTGGCAAGTGGAACTCACCTGCACGATCGCCGATCAACTGGCGATCGCCATCCACCAATCCCGGCTCTATACCGAAGTTCAGCGGCTCAACGTTGATCTGGAAAGCCAGGTCTTAGAACGCACCTCCCTGTTGCAACAAGCGCTCAACTTTGAGGCATTGCTCAAACGCATCACCGATAAAGTTCGCGACTCCCTGGATGAGCAGCAGATCTTAGAAACGGCTGTCACTGAAGTTGGGCAGGGGTTAAGCCTGGAATACTGTGGCGCAGCGATCTACAGCGCCGACCTGACCCTCGCCACCATTACGCACGAATTTACGCGATCGCCGGCATTTCGTACCACAAACCGCGAGTTTCGAGTCACAGGCGAACCCGCGTCGGACATTTATAACCAACTTTTTCAGGCACAGCATTGCCAGTTCTGCCTCGTTGGTTCAAACCCGTTGCATCCGGCTGAAACGAATCACGCGATTCTGGCGTGTCCGATTTGGGATGATCAGGATGTTTTAGGTGATATTTGGCTCTTCCGCGCAGTTGACGAAACCTACAGCGAGGCAGAAATCCGCCTGGTTGAACAAGTTGCCAATCAATGCGCGATCGCCCTGCGCCAATCTCGTCTCTACCAGGCAACTCAGGCACAGGTGACTGAACTGGAACGGCTAAACCAGCTTAAAGATGACTTTCTCAGCACCATCTCTCACGAGTTGCGGACCCCAATGGCAAGCATCAAAATGGCGATTCAGCTTCTGGACATGGTGCTGCGTCCGCTGAATATTTTGGATGAGTCAACCCCAGCCAGTCGCTATTTCCAGATTTTGGAGCGGGAGTGCGATCGGGAAATTGCATTAATCGATAATCTCCTGAAACTCTCTCGCCTGGACTCCGAAGCAGAACCCTTAACCCTGTCCACAATTGACTTAGGGATGTGGATTGGTCATGCTGTAGAACCCTTTGCCGATCGTATGCAAACCCAAGATCAAACCCTGGTACTAGATTTACCCGCTGCTTTGCCCCCCCTGACCACCGATCTTTCAGCGCTGCAACAAATTCTCAGCGAACTGCTAACCAATGCTTGCAAATATTCTCCCAGCGGCAGTACAATCACCATCTTTGCCAGAGCCACCCAAACCACTCTCCAGGTTGGCATTACAAACACAGGAGTTGAAATTCCAGCAGCCGAATTCTCTCGGATCTTTGATAAGTTCTATCGCATCCCCAACCCTGACCCGTGGCGCTATGAAGGAACTGGCATTGGGTTAGCCCTGGTCAAAAAGCTGGTGGCGCATCTGGGTGCAACGATCGCGGTTGCCAGCCGCCCCGAACAAACCACTTTTACAGTAACCTTTCCCTTAGATGCAAGGAGTGAGGCGTAGGGTAATGCTTGTAATTGGCTTAATCAGTGGCACCTCTGTCGATGGGATTGATGCCGCCCTGGTTGATATCTCAGGGTCAACCAACGATCTCAACGCTCAACTGATCAACGGACAAACCTTTCCTTATCCAGAGGCACTGCGGCAACAGATTTTGGCAGTGTGTGGCGGAGCTCCTTTGTCAATGGCGGCTCTGGCTGAACTGGATGAGGCGATCGCCACTCAATTTGCCAACGCCGCGATCGCCATTCAGCAAAACCATCCCGCGCCTGAACTGATTGGTTCTCACGGACAAACCGTGTTTCATCGCCCCTTTAAGCAGGCGGCAGGCACAACCACCAATTCCTACGCCTTTTCTAGCGCCCACCCCCACCCCCCAACCCCTCGTCCCCCTTCCCTTGCCTACAGCCTGCAACTGGGGCGGGGGGAACTGATCGCCCATCTCACAGGCATCACCACGATTACGAACTTTCGGGCAGCAGACATTGCCGCTGGGGGAGAAGGTGCGCCGATGGTGCCTAAAATTGACGCTTATTTGTTGGGGGATTTGCACAAGTCCTGTTGTGTGCAAAACATCGGGGGGATTGGTAATGTGGCTTATCTGCCAGCCCGTAGCCGCGATCGCTGGGAACAGCACGTTTTAGGCTGGGATACGGGACCGGGAAATAGCTTACTGGATTTAGCCGTGCATCATCTCACCCAAGGCGCACAAACCTACGACCCCAATGGCAACTGGGCAGCCACCGGGCAACCCTGCACCGCGCTGGTCGATCAATGGTTGCAACAACCCTACTTTCGCCAACCTCCGCCCAAATCGACTGGACGCGAACTGTTTGGCGAGGCTTACTTACACGATCGCCTGCAAGACTGCCATGCCCACGGAGTTACCCAGCCTGAAAATATCCTGGCAACCCTGACAGACTTCACCGCCGCTTCGATCGCCCATAGTTATCGCGCCTATCTCCCGCAACCACCCGATCATGTTCTCTTGTGTGGCGGTGGCAGCAAAAATGACTACTTGCGGCAACGGATTCAGCATCATTTGCCAGAACTCCCCATCCTCACCACCACCGAAGCCGGAGTCAACGCCGATTTCAAAGAAGCGATCGCCTTTGCCGTGCTTGCCTACTGGCGCATCCACAACATCCCTGGCAACCTCCCCAGCGTCACTGGCGCACGGCAAGAAATGTTGTTGGGGGAGGTTCATCAGCCCTGGTGAGCAGGCAGGAGGGGCAAGGGGCGCGGATTAAATAAAATCGAATGAGAATTGCTGCGTTTTTCGCTTTTCCTCGCCCCATCCCGATCAATGCGTGATAGCATTGTTTACCGATTAAACCAGCATGGCGAAGCATCGTCGAAGCAAGGGATTAACGCTGTGGCTCACACCTTTTTAATTCAGCCAGGACGCTGGACAATGCAAGGGCACTGGTTAGAACGAAACGGGATGCCAATCTCTGTAATGGGTAAAACCCTGGTGGCATGGAGCCGAGACGATTGGTTCACGATGGTGACAAAGCTGATTTTCCCTGGTAGCGATCGCGAAGAAATTTCTCTCCAATATCGAGGACGGCTGGACATAGGAGAGCGGCAATACACCTTTGTGCTGCAACATAGTTTGTTGGGGCGAGTCGAAGGGGAAGGCTGGGTAGCTCAAGATTCGATCGTCCAGCGCTATTGGGTATTGGGCGATCGCCAACGTCGCAGCGGATTTGAAACCCTGTATCGGGTTGATGAAAACAGCTACTACTTATCGAGCGGCATTATGGCAGGGCACTACCTCACCAGTACGATGGAAGCCACGGTCGAACGCCAATTAGAATAAACTCGTGGTCTTACTCATTCCCTCCTGCCCAGATCACAGATTTCCGATCCAGTGAGTAGCTAGAATAGCCCTACGGGAATACTGATCGTATGACAACAGACGACCCTAACATTGGACGTTTGATAGCCAATCGCTACCATCTTGTTGAGTTGGTAGGCAAAGGAGCTATGGGACGGGTATATCGCGCTGAGGACGTGCTCCTGGGTAGCATTATCGCTGTCAAGTTTCTGGTGGTTTCCCTAGCCGATCGGATGCGTGAACGGTTCCGCACCGAAGCTCGCACCTGTGCCCAGTTAGGACAAAAAAGCCTCCATATTGTTCGCGTCACCGACTATGGCGTAAACGATGACAACATTCCTTTTTATGTAATGGAGTATTTGCAGGGGGAAAGTTTGAGTGATGTGATCAGTGCTCAAGCCCTGCCACTACCCCGATTTTTGAGTTTAGCGCGGCAAATTTGTTTAGGCTTGCAATGCGCTCACCAGGGCATTTTGATTGAGGGGCAACTCTGTCCGATCATTCATCGCGACATCAAACCCAGCAACATCCTGGTCAGCCATGACTCTGGTTTTGGGGAACTGGTGAAAGTGCTGGATTTTGGCATTGCTAAGTTGCTGCAAGAAGACAGCGGACAAACCAACTCCTTCATGGGAACCCTGCCCTACTCCTCCCCCGAACAAATGGAAGGGCAAGACCTGGATCCGCGATCGGACATTTACAGCTTTGGCATCATGATGTTCGAGATGCTAACGAACAAAATGCCCCTGCAAGCCGAAACACACACCTTTGGCAGTTGGTATAAGGCGCACCATTTTCAGCCACCCCGCACCTTTGATTCCGTCAATCCAGCCCTGAAGCTGCCCAAAGCCCTTGAAGGGCTAGTGATGGCTTGCCTGGAGAAAAAACCAGCAAACCGCCCCCAATCCGTAGCGGAAATCCTCAAGGCATTGGTGCCCCTGGAAGAACGCTACAGCCCCGGTCGCCAGATTAGTTCTCGCATTGGAGAAGCGCTGGCACGTCAATATCAGGTTGAAGAACACAGAACTCAAACATCGTCTAAGTCTCTGCTAGAGGAGATTTACCAGGTTGCCACCTGGCCCAAAGACAAACCGATCGCCCAAATTGTGTTTCCCCAGGTGTATGCACGGGGCAGCGAAAAAGTGATGACGATTTGGGTGATGTTGCCGGAGCCAGAAATCCATAGCTTGCAAATCAACCGTTTGTATAACCGCATCTACAAAAACTTCCTGTGTACGATGTCGCCGCACCCGATGGTGTTATGGATTACCGCCCTCTACAACCGCTTTCACAGCAAGGAAAACGGTCCTCGCTGGCTGCGATGCAGTTTGGATCTAAAGACACCCCAGGGACAAGCCATGATTCGGCTGCTGGCAAAAAACGAATCCTTTCAAATTCTGCTGTTTGCCCTGGATAAACCCCATCAATGCGCCCATGTGATTAACGTGCCCCTGCATCGATCGCAGTGTTCCATGCTAGAACAATGGGCGATCGTGGCACAATCAACCCCCTCCGTAGACTCGCCCACAACCAGCAAAAATATGTTGCAAGCGGAGTTTGAAAACCACAAACCCCGAATTGTGGAAGAGTTAGAAAAAACAGACGAGCATCCTTCTTGGGGATAAAGAAAAACACCATCGTTTCTTTAGGGATATCAAGACTCATTCGTCCCTGGCAAATGAAATCACGCCGATCATTCGGTACAGTGTCAACCCGTTCCTTTTTGTGAGAAAGTAGTAGTCTTGTTTCTCAGTTAGGTATCATTTTCCAAGCAGAATGATGTATAGGAATGGTTGCCAGCCCCTCGTCCCCTCAGTTCCCATCGCTTGAAAGTGCTTTGAAGCACTACTTTGGCTACGACAGCTTTCGCCCAGGGCAACGCCAGATTGTTGAAAAAGCTTTGCAGAACCGGGATCAACTGGTGGTGATGCCCACTGGAGGCGGAAAATCGTTGTGCTATCAGTTACCTGCACTGCTAAAACCGGGGTTGACGATCGTGGTGTCGCCCCTAATCGCCCTGATGCAAGATCAGGTTCAGGCATTGCAAGATAACGGGATTGCTGCCACTTTTTTGAATAGCAGCCTGAATGGGACAGAATTGCGGGAGCGGGAACGCGCTATTTTGGAGGGTGAAACTAAGCTAGTGTACGTGGCACCGGAACGGTTGTTGAACGAGGGAATGCTGGCGGGTTGGATATCTCAGGTTTATGTGGCAGCGATCTCGATCGACGAAGCCCACTGCGTTTCTGAATGGGGGCACGATTTTCGTCCAGAATATCGCCAACTACGGCAACTACGGCAATGGTTCTCTAATGTGCCGATCATGGCGCTCACCGCCACTGCCACTGAGCGAGTTCGCCAGGATATCATTACCCAGCTTGAACTACACGAGCCATTTCTACACAACACCAGTTTTAATCGTCCCAATTTGTACTACGAAGTTCGCACCAAACACAAACAGTCTTACCGAGAATTGGTGCAACTCATTCGGCAGCAAGAAGGCGCATCTGGAATTGTTTACTGTCTCAGCCGCAAGCGCGTAGATGAATTGACCAACCGACTACAACTTGATGGCATTTCTGCTTTGCCCTACCACGCTGGCATGGATAATAAAACGCGGGCTGAAAATCAAAGCCGTTTCATTCGGGATGATGTGCAGGTGATGGTGGCGACGATCGCCTTTGGCATGGGCATCAATAAGCCGGATGTGCGGTTTGTGGTGCACTACGATCTGCCGCGTAATATCGAAGGTTACTACCAAGAATCGGGTCGGGCAGGGCGAGATGGAGAACTGGCTCATTGTGCCCTGTTTTTCGGGGCAGGCGATATTAAAACGGTCGAGTTTTTAATTAGCCAAAAAGTGGATCCTGCGACGGGAGAACCGCTGGAAGATGAACAGCGGATTGCCATGCAACAATTGCGCCGCGTGATCGACTACGCTCAGGCAACGGAATGTCGTCGGATTATTCAATTAGGCTACTTTGGCGAATCTTTTCCTGGTCATTGTGATAACTGCGATAACTGCCGCCATCCTAAACCGATCGAAGATTGGACAATCGAAGCACAGAAGTTTTTGTCCTGTGTGGCACGAGTGCGCGAACGCTTTGGGATGAATTACGTGATTGATGTGTTGCGCGGTTCCAAAAGCCAACGCATTCTGCAAAATGGGCACGATCGCCTCTCAACCTACAGCATTGGCAAAGATCGCAGTGCAGAAGAGTGGAAGATGCTGGCACGATCGCTGGTACATCAGGGCTTGATGGACGAAACCACAGATGGTTATTCGATCTTGCAACTGAACGAGTTGAGTTGGGAAGTGTTGCGAAAACAACGCACTGTGGCGATCGCCGTTTTGCCCAAACCTGGCTCCCCAGCATTAGTGCAGACTTCCACTCAAGATACGGAACTGGTCGAAGAATTGTTGCAACGCTTGCAAAAACTCCGCAAACGTTTAGCAGATGAACAAGCCGTGCCTCCCTACGTGGTGTTTCAAAATGCCAGCCTGCGAGAAATGGCAGAAAAACAACCCCTGACCAACACGCGATTTTCAGAGATTTCTGGCGTTGGCAGTCGCAAGTTAGAACAGTACGGCACTGTATTTCTGGCAGAGATTCGCGCCTTTCGGCAAGAAAAAGGATTAACCCTGGAGAGCCAGCCTCAAGGAACAGGGATATCTTTGCGATCGAACTCCACCGATGCGATCGCCCTTTATCCATCGGATACGCATTTGCTCACCTTCAAACTCTATCAACAAGGGCTAAAACCCTTTGAAATTGCCGAGCAACGTAATTTGCGCCTCAGTACGATCACATCTCACTTGGCAGAACTCATTGAAATCGGATACGAAATTCCCCTCGATACTCTTGTGCTTCCAGCCCGTCAGGAGAAGATTGTGGCGGCAATTAAAGCCGTTGGAGCCGACTCTCGCCGTCAAATTCGTGATTATTTGGGTGAAATGTTTGGGTACGACGAAATCAATCTCGTTGTTGCCTGGTGGCGGCGGAATAATTTGAATTAAAACTGTTCTCAGTGTTTTCACGGATTGGCGAACCCCAATTGGTGAAGAATGCCTCATCCTTTAGGAGTAGATCCCACTAACTTCATCATTCTCTTACAAGATTACAAATTTTTCATGAGATTTCCTGACTCACTGCTTCTACTCTCCGTGAACTCACTTAGACTTGTCCTCAATACTACAAGAATCTATAGACCTCTCTCGTCTGCTTTCTTATAGCCATCACCAAGCTCAACATCCGTTGATGAGGGTACAGGTGATATTTTTTATACTCAGTCTATCCATTCAGTGTTTCGTCTTGTAGTCAAAAGTTTACTGGTTCCATCTCTTTAGAAAAGTCTTCTCTCAAGCAGAGTCCACTATAGAGTGCTGCTTAGTTTGGTCTAATTGAGTTTTTCTAAAACGCTTGTGTGGTCTTTATCAGGGTACAGTTTGTCAATTCGCGCCTGTCTGCCCACTTAAAGGTGTTTCATGTCTAATCCAGTATCTACCCTGTTAGTAAATGCTGCACTGATGGTGCTCTCCTGTGTAGTTCTCATTCCAATCTTCACATTTTTTGGTGAGTGTGTTGTTGCGCTAACCAAGCGATTGCACCGTCCCGCTGCTCAGGTGCGAGATCGCTCTCTTTTTCCCGCCAAACTGGTGATTCTTGTGCCAGCTCATAATGAAGCGTCTGTGATTCGGGCAACCCTGGATTCCCTCATGCGTCAAATTCGTGTGCACGATCGAGTGATTGTAATTGCTGACAACTGCACTGACCAAACCGCAAAAATTGCCCGCTTCTGTGGTGCTACGGTAATTGAGCGATGCGAACCAGACCCAACATTGCGCGGTAAAGGATATGCCCTCGACTTTGGACTGCGGTACATTGCTAAAAATCCGCCGGATGTTGTGGTGACGGTCGATGCAGATTGTATTGTTGCCCCTGGAACGATCGCCCGCATAGCCAGACAGGCACACCAAACGCAGCGTCCTGTGCAGGCAACCTATCTCATGAGTCCACCAGAACACGCTTCCCTCAAGGATTACGTTTCTGCATTAGCCGTTGTTGTGAAAAATCAAGTGCGACCGCTGGGATTGTCGCGGTTAGGATTACCCACCTTGCTCACAGGGTCGGGAATGGCGTTTCCCTGGGTCGTATTGCAGCAAATCTCTTTAGCAGGTAGCAAAACCTGTGATGATATGCAAACCAGTATTGATCTGGCGATCGCGGGGTATCCAGCCACCTATTGTCCTAATACCAGAGTGACAGGGCGGTTGATGGAGAAGCAGTCTGCCTTTAAGCAGCGATCGCGCTGGGAGCACGGGCATCTGGAAATGTTCACCACTCAGGTTCCCAGACTCGTTACAGAGGCTTTCAAACAAAAGCGATTTGAACTGTTTACTCTGGCTCTGGAGGTTGCGGTTCCACCCCTGGCACTGTTGGTGATGGGCTGGTTGGCTATGGCAATTATCGCGTTGATCAATGGACTGCTAACAGGCTTCTGGCTCCCTAAAATCCTGATCGGCAGTTCAGGATTGATGCTCACCCTGGCAGTGGTCGGCAGTTGGTGGCAGTTTGGGCGATCGTACCTGTCTCCCTTGCAACTCCTGGGCATCCCCTTCTATACCCTTTGGAAAATTCCGCTTTATGTTGGCTATCTGCTCAAGCCCCAAACTCGTTGGCTGCGGACTGAGCGAGACTAAACAAATTCGCCCCGCGCCACCATCACCACACGCCCGCCCACGGAAACGGAGATTTGTCCCTCCTGCTGGGCTGCATTCAATCTCAATAATGAAGGTCTGCCCATTTCATACCCTTGCTCAACCCGGACGTTGATAGCGTCGGAATTGAGGTAGCGATGGTGGACTAAATAACCTGCAAAACATCCATTGGCTGAACCTGTTGCCGGATCTTCAACAATTCCCAGCAAGGGCGCAAACATCCGAGCGCTGAAGTGGTTGTCTGGATGACGAGTTTCTGGGCAGAACACAAAAATATCTTTTGCCTGAAGTTGTTCTACAACAGCACCCAGAAGCGCAGCATTGACTTGAATGCGTTGCAGGGCATCAAGTGATTTCAAAGGCACGATGATGAATGGAACCCCAGTCGAAACTTCTTGAATTGGAAACCGCAAATCTAAATCCTGCCCTCTCAGATTCAGGACGGGAGCGATCGCCTCAGCCGTCAGCACTTTACCAAAAACGGGTGGATTCTGCCGCATCCAAAGCATTGTGGGTTGAGGATCATAGTCCGCGATCGTGACGGGAATCTGTCCCACTTTCAGGTTCAACATAATTTGTTCTACAGGTTGCTGAATCAACACTTGTTGCAGAACAAACGCAGTGCCAAGGGTGGGGTGTCCGGCAAAGGGCAGTTCCTGGGCAGGAGTGAAAATACGGACATCGTATCCCCCATCTCGAAGCTCTGATGACAGGATGAAGGTAGTTTCGGAGAAGTTGATTTCTTTGGCAATCTCTTGCATTTCGTCGGTTGAAAGCTGTCTCGCATCGGGAAAGACCGCCAGTTGATTGCCAGCATACTTGCGTTCGGCAAACACATCAACCATGTAAAACGGTAGCAGCGGACGGTGGATTGTCATTGCTTGGCAAAGTCAGCTTGATAGACGACAGTTCATGATTCGGCGATCGTTGTTTGAGTGAAGGAATTTCGTACGAAGGGTTAATCTCCGGGTTTGAAGGGCTTTTGGATTTCAAACGAAATGGGTTGGGCAACGGAAGCTTTAGAACGAAACTGAATTTTTTCAGTTTTGCTGGGAGAGACGGTTTTCTGGCTCACTTGGGGTTCTTCGTAGTCTAGATGGATGGGCAAGTTTTTCAGCTTGTCGTAGTTGGACGCGATCGCCAAAAATGCCCCACCCAAGATAAAAATTGGCATGGGCAAGGTGAGTTCCTGCGCCCATTGATACAGTTGGGCTGCCCCAAATAGCAAAATAAAACTCGTCAGCCACACTCTCATCTAAACTCAACCATTGCAACTCAACTACCTCGCAGGATAGCCGATATTTTCAAGTTTGCGGCAGTCTAATCTTTTGCGCTTTTTCTTGGGTGCTTTCTCGCTAAACTATGGGGGGAAGGGAGTAGGCATGAACTGGCATGGACTCAGCAGAACACCGTTCAATCTTGGAAACCCCGATCGTCGCCGCAGTGACGCGACGAGTGCAGGAACTTCAGCGATTGCTGCAACAAGCAAGTTACGAGTATTACGTGCTCGATGCGCCCACGATGGAAGATGCCGTTTATGACAAGCTCTACCACGAACTCGTAGACTTAGAAACCCAATATCCCGAACTGATCAGCCCCGATAGCCCGACTCAGCGTGTGGGAGAGCGTCCCGCCAGCCAGTTTCACTCCGTTCGCCACAACATTCCCCTCTACAGCCTGGAAAACGCCTTTGGCAACGAAGATCTCGCCAAGTGGGAAGACCGCTGGAAACGGCAATTAGGCAATGTGAGCAGGGGGCAGGAAATAGGAGATAAAGCAGAAGGTGAAACCTTGGTCATTCGTCATTCGTCATTCGCAGGAGAAGGACAAAGGACAAAGGACGAAGGACACACTTCCCCTAATCCCTCCCCTCCACTCTACGTTTGCGAACTCAAAATTGATGGCAACTCTCTGGCATTGACTTATGAGAATGGTTATTTGGTGCGGGGCGCAACTCGTGGAGACGGCATCTCTGGAGAGGACATCACGCAAAATGTCAAAACAATCCGCTCCATCCCCTTGCGATTAAATTTAGACAATCCTCCATCTGTGATTGAAATTCGAGGTGAAGCTTTTCTACCCCTCAGATCCTTTCAGCAAATTAATCAAGAGCGAGAACAAGCCGGAGAAGCCTTGTTTGCTAATCCTCGTAACGCGGCGGCGGGCACCTTACGCCAACTTGACTCGCGCATCGTCGCCAAGCGCAAACTCGACTTTTTTGCCTACACCTTGCATTCCTCCAATCCCCAATCCCCAATCCCCGACTCCTCTGCACCCCAAACTCAGTGGGATGTGCTGCAAACCCTCAAGCAACTGGGGTTTCGAGTCAATCCAGAAGGGGCAGAGTGTCAGGATTTAGCAGCAGTGATGGCGTATTGCGATCGCTGGTCAATGGAGCGGAGCCAATTGCCGTATATGACCGATGGCGTGGTGGTAAAGCTGAATGCTTTGGCGCTCCAAGAGCGGCTAGGATTTACCCAAAAGTTTCCCCGTTGGGCGATCGCCCTCAAGTATCCGGCAGAGGAGGCACCGACGATCGTGGAGCGCATTAGCGTCAACGTGGGACGCACGGGAGCCGTCACTCCTCTGGCAGAAATGCAACCGGTGCAATTGGCAGGCACCACGGTATCGCGAGCCACATTGCATAACCGCGATCGGATTGTGGAATTAGACATTCGGGAAGGGGATACAGTGATCGTGCGGAAAGCGGGGGAAATTATTCCAGAAGTGGTGCGGGTATTGTACGAATTACGCCCGGAAGGAACCCGCCCCTTTGAAATGCCCACCCATTGCCCAGAGTGCGGTCAACTGTTGGAAAAACCCGACGATGAAGCCGTGACTCGTTGCATTAACACCTCCTGCCCTGCCATTCTGCGAAAGTCCTTAGAACACTGGGCTTCCCGGGATGCAATGGACATTGCCGGACTCGGTGAAAAATGGGTGGTGCAATTAGTTGACAGTGGCTTAGTCAAATCTGTTGCCGATTTGTATGAACTCACTTCAGAGCAACTATTGACTTTGGAACGCATGGGCAAAAAATCAGCCGAAAAACTGGTGCAGGCGATCGCCGAGTCGAAACAAAAGCCCTGGTCACGAGTTTTATACAGTTTAGGAATTCGTCATGTGGGCAGCGTCAACGCCCAAGTGATTACCGACGCATTTCCTACGGTGGATGCTTTGGCTCAAGCCACGATCGCCGACATTGCAGAGATTCACGGCATTGGCACTGTAATCGCCGAATCCATCTACGACTGGTTCCAAACTCCCGCCAATCAAAACCTGATCCAACGCCTCAAAACCGCCCAACTCCAACTTGTATCCTCCCACCCCACACCCCACACCCCACACCCCACACCCCTTTCCGGCAAAACCTTCGTCATCACAGGCACTCTCCCCACCCTCAAACGCGATGAAGCCAAAACCTTGATTCAACAAGCCGGAGGCAAAGTCACCGATTCCGTCAGCAAGAAAACGGATTATGTGGTGGTGGGGGAAGATGCGGGTTCTAAACTGGACAAAGCCCAAGCTCTAGGCATCACCTTGCTATCAGAATCCGAATTGCTGGCTTTGATCAATCGCTCCAAAAGTGAATAGCAAGGCTGAAAGGAACCTATCATTACCAAGTCGCTCGCAATATCCAAAATAATTGGGAACCAACTCAGTTGTTATAGCCGTAGCTATGTGTAACGTAGCAGAGGCGAGTCAGAGCGCCTACCCAGCATTGGCTTTGCAACTTTTCTTTGTCCTAAGCGTTCTGACCAAAGCTATAATTCCCTGTTCCGAAAGTGTCGCTTTAGCCACAAATTGTCCGGTGGGCATCGCTCACAAAACCGCATAAGTCAGAACTTTTAGGGCTGGGCTTTTTAAGGTTAGGGAGGAGCAAAGGGTTTTAAAGCACTGCCCAGGTTTTATATCCAAGTGGTACTTAAGCTTCTGCTTCAACTGCCTGGACTTCTTCTGTCACTGCCTCATCGCCCCCAGGCAGCAGCCAACTCAAGAGGATGGCGGTCAACCCTCCAGTTGAAATGCTGGAGCCGAACAAGTTTTGAATGATGGGTAGTTTACCGTCGAAGATTTCTGGAGAATAAACTACGCCTAACCCCATTGATAGAGAAACCGCGACGATGATCATCGAGCGCCGATTCAAGGGTTGAGATGAGACAATGCTGAGTCCGGCAACGGCGATAGACCCAAACATCACAGTCGTTGCGCCGCCTAAAACGGGTTGGGGAATTGCCTGGAAAACTCCTCCAACGATCGGAAGCAAGCCCAAGATAGCAAAAATGCCTGCGACGTAGAACCCAATATACCGACTGCCAACTCCGGTCATCTGAATCACGCCGTTGTTTTGGCTAAAGGTGGTGTTGGGGAACGTGTTAAGTAATGCCGCGATCGCTGAATTAATTCCATCTCCCAACACCCCGCCCTTGATCCGCCGCATATAAAGTGCTCCCGAAGCTGGTTCTCCAGAAACCGCAGATGTCGCAGTTAAGTCACCCACTGTTTCAATCGCAGTCAACACATAAAGCAAAATAAAGGGTAAAAACGCACCCACATCAAAGCTCAAACCATAGCGGAAAGGAATCGGGGGGCTAATGATGGGTAACTTGCTCAACACGCTTAAATTCACCATTCCCATCATGGCAGCGGCGATGTAGCCCACAATTAATCCAATGGCGATCGCCCCCATTCTGAGAAATCGGTTTTTGGAGATTGTGAGAAAAACCACAATCAGCAGCACTCCTAAGCCCAGAAACAGATTTTGTGGACTACCAAAGGTTCCGTTCTTCTGGGCTGCAACCCCACCCGCCAAACTGATAATTCCAGTCTTAATCAAGCCCAAGCCAATAATCATCACCACCGTGCCTGAAACCACTGGCGTAATAATCCGGCTCATGAGATGGAGAAACCGACTCAAGACAATTTCAACGGCTGCGCCAAAAAAGCAAACTCCAAAGATCAGCGCCAAGGCTTGTTCGGGGGTACGTCCTTCTTGCAGGGCAAACGTTCCTACCCCCAAGATGGGACCCAAAAAGGCAAAGCTGGTGCCCTGTAAGCTGAGTAAGCCAGAGCCAACGGGTCCAATTTTTCGACATTGAATAAAGGTGCAAAGACCTGAAGCAAACAGCGACATACTAATGATGTAGCTGGTGTTGGTTGGATCAAGCCCTAAACTCGTACAAATCATCAGAGGTGGTGTGATGATGCCAACGAAAGCAGCTAAGACGTGCTGAAAGGCAACAAAAATAGACTCGACGACGGGGGGTTTGTCGTGTAAACCGTAGATTAGTTCGCTGGGTCGATTTGATGCAGCAATTTCTTGATCACCTTCCACGACCAGTTCTGGATTCAACTCGCTCATAGGGGCTTGTGTGGTTGTTGACTGCGTTGGTCAAAACTGAGCGCTCCACGGTTTCAAAGCCCTAAGAAGAGTGACTCCTTGTTGCTTAAGAAAAGCTGAAGCCCAGTGTTTTGTATACCGTATACTGACCAGCGCAATGTTTTTGTGCCCGGAGCTACAGATGAATCAGGCTCGACGTTTACTGGATCCTTACCCCTTTGGGCAAGTCTGTTAATTCATCAATACCCAAAGTCGCTGCAATGAGTTGACAGAGCCACGATCGCTTTGGCTAAGGTCATCTAATGCCCAAACATCCAATCCCCAACAGCGTTCGAGATATTCAACTCGCTGTTCGTCAATCAGCTCATCCAACAACGCAGTTAAAAAGGGTCGCCAAGCCAGGTTGAGCATGGTAGAAAAAGGCGAAGTCCGATCGTAGGGATGGGCAGTGCGCGGCGGGATCAGTTCCAATTGCTTATACAACGCCCACTGACAGTCATTAGTTGAACCACGGCTAAAGAGTTCCACATTGAACCTCCTTCATTTGCATTACAGGAGGCACGTCTAAACCTGTCACCATACACAACTTATTGCTAATCTCAGTATGACTAACACCCCTATTACTAATCATCCAGTTAGCAGGTAGAGTATATGTTCGAATCTTTTTCTGTGCCTTACGCTACACTTTATACCCTCAATTTTATCACTGGAATCTGAATAGAGCGGCTCATCCCTAAGATAGATTCGTCAAGATAGATTCGTCTGCGAAAGAGGAATTGAAAGAATCGCACAATAATGAAAGTCTGAGGCGGTTTCTACTAAAGAAAACACCTGTGTCCTTGCTGTAAGTCTGCCTGCGAGGAACCTGCGGACTCGCAAGGGAAGTTTATTCAATTGATTCCTTATCTGGCTTGACTTCAGTTGCTGGGAGAATGCTCGTAACATTGAAAAGTTGTTGTGTGCTATCCACTAAGGCAAGCAGATCGTCACTGAGTTCGATCGCGCTTGGCTTGCCCACATCTTCAAACAGGGCGCTACAGTTCCAATTCGTCATCAGTGCGACATCTCCAGTCTCTACATCGGTGAGCAGCACAATAGACTGGGGAATGGGTTGTTTCTGAAGCAGTTGCGGCAGCAGTTGTTTAACTTTAGTGCGAATCTGCGATCGAGTTACTGGATCTTTGGCAGTGAATTGAGCCAGTTGAACGACGGCTTCTTTGCCGCGCAGAGCAGGCGTTGCGCCTGATATCGAGGTTTGAACGGTTGCGATTTCATACTTCAACACGCGAGTTGGTTCCGGCGGAACAAGTGGTGTTGAGGCAGTTGTTGATTTGCTGGAAGCACTGGCACCTGAGGCAGCGGTAGCTGTTTGGTAGCTGGCGACATCCTGCCATTGGGAAAAAGCAATGACTTGCTTTCCATCCTGGCTCTGTAACATCGATGAACCCTTAAACCCAGCCGCCTTTTTCATGGCTTTGGTCTTGGTTTTAAGGGATTTCACCAGCATTTTTTGTGCGGAGTAGGAGGTTTCGTAAACGGTTGCAATTTCGATCGTGCCGCTACTTCCGTCAAAGACCATCGCTTTCATGGCTTTGCCAGCCTGGACAGCAGCGGGCGACAGGAACCATAGACTCAACAAGAGCAGGCACGCAAACATCAAAGAGTTTGATTGATGAATCACCCGCTTCAGCATAAAACTCCTTCAACCAAAACTCTTCGCTAAACGAACTAAATCCTGGGGTAAGTGACTAATTTCAAACCACAGTTGTTTTGGGCTAATCCCAAAGATGAACTGCATGATGAGAACAATTGCTGCGATCGTCAGAATTGTGCCCAAGCCAACATTCAAAACTCTAAAAAATAGTTGAATCAACAACAAGCCAACAACGATCGCGGCAATCAACAGCACAACTTGGGGATCAATTGAGTGCAAAAAAGCATCCATTCAAAAACCTCGTTTCTAACTCGTGTAAATCAATCCAGGCTATTCTGCTTTCTCCGCACTCATGCTGCTCTTGATTTTTTCCAGAATGGCTTCGGGAGTGGGCTTAAAGGATTCCTTACTCTTCATGCTGGCATCAATTTTTTCCTTAACGCCTTCCGGTAAAGTCAACCCCTTCCCCTTCATACCTGCGCTAATTTTGTCAGCAATTTCTTCTGGCGTAGGCATGAACACTTCTTTCTTCTTCATGAAAAGTTGTTGCTTTTGTTCCGGGGTAAGCGTTGCCAGCGCATCTTTCTTCGTTAATGAACCGAACAAGTTCTTGAGTTGAAGTTTTTGAGCCGGAGTCAGGGATAACGACTTGAACGCTTTACGAAAAGTCGCTCCATTCGCGATGTTAGTCTTAAATTGTTCGCGCTGCTCTGGGGTAAAAATTGCTTCCAGTTCAGGAAGAACTTTGGTTTCCAGTTGAGTCATCACTTCTTCGTTAAAAGGCGCAGATGCGTCGGCAAAAAGGGACGATAAGCCGAAGGGGAGTTGCGGCTGGGCATGAACTGCATCAACTGCTAGGTTGAGACTGACCAGAACACTGAGGATTAAGGATAGGAGCAGGCGTTTCATTTGGGGTTGCTTCTCAAAAGGTAAAGAACAGCGAGATAACAAGGCTTTGAGATTGATTAAACACGAGGGGCTTGTTAAAAAATAACTTCACGCTTGCGACGGGCTATTAGCTGTTGGCAAATAGCGAATAGCGAACAGCTGATCGCAGCGATTTCTTAACGGCTCCTAAGATTTACTAGACACTGAGAGTTTGGCGATCGTGCTCGATGTAAGCAGAGATTGCCAAAACAGTAATGATAATCAGGGGAAAAATCAGGCTCCACCAGGATTCCGATACCAGGATAAACACCGCCGCCGCCAAACCACCTAAAGCAAAACCTAAAATTACAGGAACAAAGCGGCTCATGCGTTCCAGGGCTTCTTCCGCTTCTTGGGTAGCAGCTTCGCTGGTAATCAATTTAGCACTCAGAAATTTAACAAAATCGATTGTTAACTGAGTAGTATTTCCAGTCATCACTGTCGTTGGAATATAACTTTTAAATACTCCATGCGCCTCTTTCATCAAGGCATTTTGAATTGCCATTGCCACAACCCCCGACATCCCGATGGGAAGAATGTATTCCTCCTGAACATCTAACAACAAGGCAGGGGATAGGCTGGTGCCGATGATTAGAAAACCCAGGAGGGCGATCGCTTCGGCAGTGAGCAACACAGCAAAAACAGACCACTTTTTGTGGCGGGCATATCGAGCCAGGAGTGAAGTTAGGGCAACAGTCACTACAAAAGTAGGCAACATCAACAACCGAGTAATTGTAGTTTCGGTGTCTGAACTGACAAAGGAAGAACCAGCCAGCGCAATGTTTCCCGTCACATGGGCGGTAAAGATCCCGAACAAAATGATGAAAGCAGACGTATCGACAAAACCTGCCACCCAACTTAGGAGAAAGCCCGCCGGTCCATCACTAATCAAGTAAGCACTCAAGCCGAACGAATTGTTACGCTGTGGAATTACAGTCATGGCTTTTTCTCAGGCACAAACACTAAACAATCATCAACTTACTTATGAGTTCGCTACTACAGCAATTCCCACTTGAGTGCAGTACATTCTGCTCAGATGGATGAAACTAGGTTGCTGCTTCAGCCTCAGCCGCTTCCTTAGCTTTTTTGGCTTCGGCTTTAGCGGCTTCCTTAGCTTTCTTGGCTTCCGCTTCTAAGGCTTCTTCCTCCGCCTCTTTTTGCTCTTTCAGCTTCTTGGCTTCTGCTTTAGCTGCCTTCTTTTCTTCCTTTGCTTTCAACTTGGCAGCTGCTTTCTCCGCCTCTTCTTGTTCCTTCAGCTTCTTCGCTTCGGCTTTGGCTGCTTCTTTGGCTTGTTTTGCTTCTGCCTTAGCAGCGGATTCCTCGGCGGTCATGCTGTCTTGGGCAGGAGCAACAGCAGCAACAATGAACCCTCTAGCGGGTGCATTAACTAGCCCAGCAGGTTGCAATGCAGCTTCAGGAAATTGAGCAGCATGGGCAACCCCGGCATTGCCTACACCCATGCTCAGAAGCAGCATCAGCGACAAAGCCAAAACGCCAATCTGTTTTGGTAGGTTCTTAAACATTTGCAATTGATTCCTCAACTCAATTTAGATGTCTGATCGCTAACGAAAACCATCAGGAATGGGAGCAAATTGCTTCACTGATGAACTGAAACTAGGGCAAAACAAGTTCAACCTCCTTTCAGACTCAATCCGCGATCGCGACTCAATCCACGCGCCGTAGCTTTAATCAGTAAGACTAAGCTGCGTCTAGTAGTCTAAGCCCAGACACTTGTCAGATTTCCGTCTTTAACGATACAAAAAGATTTGCCGCTCTCAGTATACTGTATACAAGACCGCCGATTATGTTAGATATTCTAAGGAATGTAAAGACTAGAGGGATTCGACTGTGATTCGACTGTAAGGAGCGAGAAGGAGCAAGGATTAAATACAATCAAGTTTCTTGGGTTGGGGTATAGCAGTGCGATGCCCCTGGAGAGTGAGCTTCTTGCAGATTACTTAGTTTTTGTTTCTAGACAAGTCATTCCCAGTAAAAAACGTTCCCAGTAAAAGTCAGTAACGATAAAAAACTGCGATACGCCAGTTCATTTCGCGTACCACAGCTTTTTTGTAAAGCCTTGTGTCGTCAAAGCTTGCTAATTTACTGCTGACTACAGCCCGAAACTCCCAGGCGATAGGTTGCTCCTTGCCGTCCACTCACGTTGACGTTGATCTGGAATGGTTGCACTGAGGAAGTTGGAGGGTCGCCAATAATTTGAAACGGAACACCGCCCACCAGCCTCAATCCATCCCGTCGAAACACCTGTCTGGCAGTTTTATCGGGAAATCTAAAATTGATGATGACGTTATAATTTTCGGGTGTTTCGGAGGTAATCGTCGCGATGTAGCGAGTGAATCGAGTGCCGCCAGGAACAATAAAATCCGTATCCCAGTTGTTTCTTATACCTGGAGTGACTCCAGTTGAAGAAACTGATTTACGCACTTCATAACTGTTACTGCTCAGAGGTCTAAAGGCAATGCAAGTTTCATCGGCTTTAGCCTGGAACTGAGTACTTAAGGGAGAACTAATTCCTGCAACTAAAGCGAGTGTACTCAACAACAACCATTTGGAACGCATACAATCTCTCATTGATTCAATCATGCTTACTAAATCAGAACTCAATCAATCAACATTTTTTGCGGATTCACCGCAAGGTTGACTTTTTTTTGCACTTCACCACGGCTTGATAACTTTTGCAGTTTCATCGCAAGGTCGATCGCACTGTGGATGACAAAACTAGAATCCAGATACCATTCAAAAGAAAGTGAATTCCAACCCACAGACCAACCAGCCATTCAGCACTATTGGGAAACTGAGACCAGATGAAGATGCCTAAAATAATGCCTGCAATTCCACCTAGTAGAACCCATTTCCATCCCGATGCAGGACGCAGTTGAAATGCTAAAACGACTTCAATCACTCCCTGGGCAAAGATAGAGATTCCCAATACTAAAGTTAAGGTGATCGCACCCATTGCAGGAGTTCCAATAATATAAATCCCAGCACCCAAATAGAGGATGCCAAGCAATAACTTCCAGATTAGCTTCCCTATGTCCTGCGATCGTAAAGCGTAAACAATCTGGAGCACCCCTGCAATAACAAATAACCAGCCAAATACAATCGCCGATGCAATGGTGGCGTAGAGTGGTCGGGCAATGGCAACAATTCCCAGAACCAGTAAAATCATTCCGATCGCAATTCCCCAGCCAGCACCTTTGCGAACTTGCGATTTCATCTCAGTGCTAACAGAGCTTGTTTCCCTCATACCTTGCTACCGTCTCCCGTCGCTTCCATCGTTCCTTGGATATCATCCAAAGTTCCCTTGAAGTTGGTGCGTTTAGCATAGGGAAGAAACATATGAAACTGATATGAACGATCGCAGGTCTACCAACGCTTCCTGCAAACTCCTTTTGTTAAGAAATTCATCAATAGATTTAGAATTGCTGCAATCTGTTCCAGGCTTTTTCCCTTCAGGGCAGTCTGAAAGATAGGAAGAGTTCCTGGAGAATAGCATGCACACCTTAAATTACGCTCTGGATCAACACGTTATAGAAGCCGATGGGCGGTATCTGAATACTCAGGAACTTCAGCCTCTGGAGCACTATATTCAAACTTACTCCACTCGCCTGGAAGCTTATCAGCAATTGCAAGAACATAGCGAAAAATTAGTGATTATGGCGTTGCGTAAGTTAGCAACAACGTATCCGGAGTTGGTGCAACAGCATGGTGCCCGGTGCAAATACGACATGACTGAAGTCCTGCGCTACATTGCGATCGCCATTTTGCGGGATGACGAAATCTTTTTCAAAGACCAGATGATGGTTTGGCTAGATACCATTCTACTCGCGCACAAGCGGCAAGCCCAGTGTGGGCAGGCATATCGCAATTTGCAGGACGCGATCGCTGCCCACCTGTCTGCTGCTGCTACAGGCTTAATTCGCCCCTATCTTGATTTGATTGCCCAATCCCTCCAAGCCCACACCTAGTGGTTTGTGTTCTTTGTTGTCAATCCTGCCTAGCCCCCTTTGTGCATCCTCAGGTCATTCAAACCTACTCGCGATCGAGGTTTTTTTTCATGACTGTCCATCAACCCGTTGTTGTGAACCGTTACTCAACTCCAGCCGAACGGCAGGCTGCCCTTTGGCAAATTTATGCTCAAGTGCTGGAACGTCAACCCTATGGCTACGAGCGCAAACAACTGGCAAAAGCAGAAAAGGATTTTTTGAGCGACAAAATTGGAGTCCGGCGGTTTCTTAAAGAACTGGGACATTCTCAGGTTTATCTGAACAGTTTCTATCACAATTCTTCCAACATGAAGTTTTTGGAGTTGTGCTTCAAACACTTTCTGGGACGGGCACCGATCGACCAGGATGAAATCAAGTTTTACTGCGAAATTTTGATGCACAAAGGGGTAGCGCATTTCATTACGGCGATCCTCGATTCAGAGGAGTATCGTAAAACCTTTGGCTGCTTCACCGTGCCCTATCCTCGCCACGATCGCTACCATTCTTCGCCCAAAGCTTACACCGAATCCCATTTACTGAATCAGGAACTTGTGGGGCAACGAGGGCGATCGATCCCCACAATCTATTGGCACCAACTCGGTTTAAATTGCGATGGCGGGGTGTGTCATCCCGAAGCAAATGAAGCGATCGCCACCAATTTGCAGCAAGCAGATCTGACTCAATTCATGAGCCTCCTCCGCTATATGCCCCCGGAAGAAGTTGTTGCTACTCTATCTCCCCAACAGAAAGAAATGCTGCGTCGAGCAATGGCAAGTGCAGTAACCTGAAAAATCCAAGCATCTTGCTGAGGTTTGTAGGGATGTTAGATGTAACATCCCTTTTTTGATGAGCAATTAATGGCAATCCCAGTTGTAAACAACTCTGGAGAAGTTGAGATTGCGTAAATCTTTCTCTTCAATGAAGAAGTTGCCCACCCCTACATCTCCCCACATGATCTCGGCATTCTCTGCCTCATCAATTTGTAATAACAACCGCCAGTTTTCATCCACTGGAGCCAATTCACGCACATCGGATTGCGTGAAAAATGCGTAGCCGCCAATTTTATTGCCAGCGTTGTTGATGATTTCGCTGTCTAAAAACTCATCTGCATCTTCTTCATTCAAAGATTGCAAAAAATTAGTACCCAATAGTTTTGTGAATTGGTAATCACTAAAACCAACGTACTCCTCTCGTAAGGAAAACTCAAGTCTGCATTGGTTCTCGATCGGCACAAATTCTTCTGTCTCATTCAGCAAAAAATCAAAGTCAGTGACCAAGTGCTCAACGTTTGTAATCACCTCTGGATAGTAAATTACTCGAAAATAATTTTGCTGTTGTTGCAAGGCAAATTGTTGGCTTACATCCGCACCTGAACTTACAAACTCAAGCCCATAAAGGTCGTTATCTGAGATGAAGAATTGAAGAATTCCAGACGTGGGATAATCAGCAAGAACTGGAACTTCCGCAAAGTTGATCTGCGCCAGAAATACTAGAGCGTCGCCATCAATGCTCGTTGGGTATTCAGTTCCAAGGGGTAAGTAAGGTAATCCGCGGTACTTACTTGTCCACAATTCCAGTGGGTCATCCGTTTCAAACGGCTCAATATGGATAAAAGAGGTTTTTGTTGCTAAAAACTCTTCTCTAACCCTTTGCAGGGCTTTGGGCAAATCTGGTTCTGTTCAAGGCATTCATCCTCCTTCAGCCTTCTACCTTTTGCTTTTTGCCTTACTTATCAGTCAGAGTCCAGGAGCCATCCCAGTTGTCGGCAGGGGGATTTTGTAGCCAGTGTTGGCAGCGTTGCAGATGCAGACTGGCGGCTTTGTTGTCTTTGTCGATGCTGAGGACTTGCCCGAATTCTGCCAGGGCTAAGGGGAAATTGCGATCGAGGTAGTGCGTTCGTGCTTGCTGATAGTGATCGATGATGCGTTTTTGCTCATCTGAGATGGGTTGATCGTGGAGTCCGATCAGTTCATAAATTTTGACAGGTTGATCCTTACCCTTCACTTTGATGTAATCCAGTTCCCGTGCCCAAACTTTGTCAGCACAGGGCAGGTAAGTGTTCTCGCTGATGATGATATCGGTGCCGTATTGTTTGCTGGCTCCTTCCAGGCGTGATCCCAGGTTGACTCCATCCCCGATCGCGGTAAACTCCATCCGTTTACTGGAGCCGATATTACCGCTAATCACCTCATCCGAGTTGATGCCAATGCCAATCCGAATTGGTTTATATTTCTGGGGATCTTCTGCCACCCAAGCCTCATTAAATTCAGTCAAGCGTTGGCGCATCTCGATCGCGGTTTGCACTGCCATCCATTCATGATTATCTAGAGGCAGGGGCGAACCAAACACCGCCATAATCGCATCCCCAATGTACTTATCCAGGGTGCCTTTGTGCCGAAACACCGCGTCTACCATCGGTTCAAAGTAGCGGTTCAACATTTCCACCACTTCTTCTGCCGTCAACGTTTCAGTAATCGAGGTATAGCTACGAATGTCAGAAAACAACACAGATGCAGGAATGCGTTTGCCGCCTAGCTCCGCATTACCACTCTTGATCAACTGTTCTGCCAGGTCTTCTGACATATAACGGCTCATGGTGGTTTTCAAGCGCTTCTCATCGCTGATGTCGTCCATCACCACCAAGGCTCCAGATACCGTGATGCTGTCGTTGGCATCGACGATCGTGCTGATTGAGAGGTTAATACTGTGTTGCTCTGTGCCTTTGACCGGTTGCAGGGTCAAGTCTTCGTATTCCTGTTCCCGATCTTCCGCTTCTTCTGGCACCAACGCTTTTTCCAGGCACGCAGAAAACCCTTTGAAATCCTTCTTCTCCACCTTCACCAATTCCACCACGGAAATTCCAGCTAAGGATTCCTGCTCATCAAAGCCCAATAAGCACTTAGCGCTTTCATTAGCAGCGATAATATTTCCGTTTTTATCGGTAGAGATGACTCCGTTGGTGAGCGATCGCAGAATGTCGCGCTGGAGTTGTTCCTGCTGCCGGACGGTTTCAAACAACTTGGCGTTTTGCAGTGCGACCCCCGCTTGAATGTTAAACGCCTGCATAAATTCCTGATCCGCCCGATTGAAGCTGGCTCGCCACACATCCGGAGCTTCTGGGTAATTGGTGGGATCGTAAGGCGGATAGTCTCCCTGCCGCTTTTTGTTCACCAGTTGGGTCACAGCAATCAACTCTCCATCGGCGTTGAATACAGGCATACAGAGCATACTGCACGTCCGATAGCTGGTTTTCTGGTCTGTTTCTTTGGATGTTTGAGAGTTGGGATGCTCGTACAGGTCGAAAGGAATCAGCAACGGTTCTCCAGTACTGGCGACCAATCCGGCGAAGCCCGCTGCCATTGGAATTCGCAATTCTTGTAATACGCCACCAATGGGGATTTTTGTCCACAACTGATCCCGATCGCGGTCTAATAGCCACAGAGTACTGCGGTCTGCCTGCATCAATTCTTTTGCCTCATCCATTACCCGCTTCAGGGTTTCTTCCAGATCAAGGCTACTCTGGCTCAAGGATTGGGTTGCTTTCATCAAGGCGGAAGCTGCCCGTTGCTGTTGGGTAGCTTTGTAGAAAGAGCGCGAGGATTCAATAATCAGGCGAATCGAGGGAGCAAACTCCTCAAACACCTGTTCGTCTTCAAGGGTGAATCCATCCAGGTCAATCTTTTCCTCTAAGCTGGCGGAAGACGCATGGTTCAGTTTCAATTTGTTGATTAACTGCACCACCGCAACCAGTTTGTCCTCCTCATTCAGCAGCGGCATGGCAAGCATGGTGTAGGTGCGATAGTGATTTTTCTTGTCTAGTTTTTTGGCAGCTTCGGAGCGGGGATCATCATAAAAATCGTAGGGAATATTCACCCTTTGCCGCTTGGTTGCCACTTCGCCCGCAATTCCGGCGTTCATGGGAATGCGAAGTTCTAAGTTATTTCCGCGCTCATCTTTGGCAACGATCGCCCAGAGTTCATGTTTATCTTCGTCCAGTAAAAAAATGGTGGTGCGATCGGCATTCAGCAATTCTCCCGTTTTCAGGGTGATCGATCGCAACATCTCGTCCAGAATCGCATCAAATCCCTGAGCATCCATCAAATTGTCCAGCATAGACAGGGTTTGGTTCACCACCTGAAGTTTATTCTCAACGTCCGTCACCACTTCTTTGAACGTGTCTTTCTTCAGGGGTGCCAGGAAGTTTGAAAAATTGCCACGGGTCGTAACCAGGGCACCATTAGAGGTCGGCACAGACGCAGGAATAGACTCGGTTCTTGCAACGGGAATACTCTGGGAATCGGTGCTGACAACCTCAACTGCTGCCACCACCACATCAATAGGAGATACGTCAATAACAGTATCTTTCGAGTTTTGGTCTGGTAGATGCTGGGATGAGGTAGTCATAGGGCGAAGGATAAAAGTTACGATTAACTGTTGAGCATGAGGCGAGACTCAGAACTGTAATGAAATGGCACTAACAAAAGATTTTGCATCCGTGGCGAGCAAAACTTTCGATCAATCTGCCATACAGCGAAACAGGGCACCCGAATAGGATGATTCTGCCATTCTGCTTAGAAAGATGTGTACTTATTCCTACCATTATTAAGCCGGATTACGCTTTCACTTGTCAGCATTCCCAAATACCACCATAGTGAACCATCGATGTATCCGTTTCTTTCCATCATGCTGACAGGCTCATGGCTGATTGTCGTCACACATTCTCGTCATTACAATTCGGCGATCAAAGCAAATGCTTACAATTCATCTTACGCCTGGAATATAAGGACGGCATAAGAGCTGAGGGCGATTCCACCCTATGCCTTTATGACGATTTCTTGCCTCTGCGAGAGGTTTTGGCTTTCCCGGATGTCTCCAGGATGGGAGGAGTTGCAGCAGAGGGGGCGATCGTGGTGGGAGTTTGCCGTAAGCTCTCTGCCTGTGTCAGCAATGATTCTGCAAAAGCATAGGCGGCGGCATCCGTTGGATTAGAAGCCTCCTGCGCCAACTGCCCACCCGCCAGCATCGCCAGTTCCTGTTTGCGCTGCTCATTCGTGAGCGGAATGACTCTGACCACAGTTCGAATAGAATCGGAAGGGTTAGGGGTTAGGGGTTGCAGGGGAGAGGAATCAAGAGAATCCTGGCTCTTGCCTCCTTTTCTTCTGTTTTCGGTCTTCTGTCCTCTACTTTCTACTTTTTGCCCATTCTCTGCCTTCTGTGCCCCTGTCTCTGCTCCAATCAGGTGTTTACTGACATGAAAGTGGTGATCTGCCATTGCGGCAACGATCGGCTGGTGAGTCACGCAAAGCACCTGATGATACTGGCTGAGTTGATAGAGCTTCTCGGCGATCGCCTGGGTCACTCGTCCGGATACACCCACGTCAATTTCGTCAAAGACCAAGGTGCCAACCGAGTCAACCTGGGAAAAGCTGGCTTGCAAAGCGAGCAAAAAACGGCTCATTTCGCCCCCCGATGCAATTTCAGTCAGGGGTTGCAGAGGTTCTCCAGGGTTGGGACTGAATAAGTAGGTAATCTGATCAGCTCCCGTGGCAGAAGGTTGGCTGGCAGTGATGCCGACTTGAAATTGCACTTTTTCCATTGCCAGCGGCTTGAGTTCGTTGACTAGGCGAGTTTCCAGATCGGCAGCGGCTTTTTTTCGCAGTTGAGAAAGTTCGGCACAGCGTTGATTCAAAGTTTCCTGAGACTGCTGCACGGCTTGTTCTAATTCTTCAATGGATTGTCCGCCGCCAGTCATTTCCAGCACATCGTTCTGCAACCGATCGCGCAGGGCGATCGCGTCTGACAGGTCTGGACCGTACTTGCGGCAAACCTGCTTCAATTCGGCGATCCGGTCTTGGACTTCGTGCAATCGTTGGGGATCGGCTTCGATGCTGTCACCATAAGCGTTGATTTCTCGTCCCGCTTCTTCCACCTGCGCTAGAGCATCTGTCACCAGTTCCAGAATGGGCTGGAGTTGTGTGTCGTACTCCACCATGTCTTGCAAAACAGATTCTGCTCGCCCTAACAGATCCGTACAGGTTTGACCATCGTTGTCATTTTGATACAGCGCTTGATAGACGGTGTAACTCTGCTGCTGAAGTTCTACACTGTGGCTCAACCGTTTGGCTTCCTGCTCCAATAGCTCCAGTTCGTCCGCTTCAGTTAAATTTGCGGCATTTAAGTCTCGCAGTTGGTATTCAAATAGATCCAGTTGTTGTAAGCGCTGCTGTTCAGCACGACGACGAGTTTCTAAAGCTTGACTGGCTTGTTGAAAGGTCGTGAAGGCAGTTGCAACCCGATCTCGCTGGTGCAACAATTCTGCCCCACCATAGCTGTCCAGCCAATCTCGTTGGAGGGCGGGTTGTCCCAGTTGCACTGTCTGCCCTTGTGCCGTGAGTTCTACCAGGCGATCGCGCAATTCTTCCATCTGTTGTTTATTGACTTGCACCCCATTGACCCGCGATCGACTGCGCTGGCTGGTGGCATTGGCAACAATTTCTCGGCTACAAATTAGCGCCTTCGCGTCCGGGGCGATCGCCTGCCGCTCCAGCCAGGTTTGCAGATCTGTGTCTAATTGAAAGCTCGCTTCAATCACGGCTTTTTCGGCACCCGTGCGAATGGCTCGACTGTTGACCTTGCCGCCCAATGCTGCATCTAAAGCATCCAAAATGATCGATTTACCAGCGCCGGTCTCTCCTGTCAGCACAGTTAGACCCTTGCCTAATTCGAGATCTAGTCGGTCTACGAGAGCAAAGTTTTCAATCCGCAGAGACAGCAGCATGGACACAACCGAGTGAAGAAGATCGAGGTATAGTTCGCGGGTACTAATCGCAAAGATATGACAGAATCCTACCTCATCGTACCGAGATTGAACGAGCTTCGGTAAACCTATCTCTCACGCTCGGTAAACCTATCTCTTCAAAGAGAAGGAAACGGTGTAGTTTGGGAATAGTCTTGTGATGGTTCGTTTGATTAACGTTACAATACTTTACATCAAGCTTTGTTCTCTCTAGCGCACATCATGAACCCTAACACCGCAACGCCGACTGCTCCTTCCCGAAAAGACAGCGATCGCTTCTCCGAGCGGTATCAGTCATCTGTTGATGAGGTTTTTGCCGTCGTTGAGAGAGAAGAATCAGAACTGCTTGCGGCACTGAAACCCGCAGACCCGCCCCTACCAGAGTTAGAAGGGCTACGCTACGATCCCGCTGTGATCACAGCCTATTATCGCAAGCGTCCTTTGCAAGTCGGGGCACGCATTTTGCAAATCTTTTTGCCCTTCTTTAGTTTCGGCATGGGCTGGTTGTGGTACCGGAACAGACCCCAATCTGAAGCAACTCAACGCCGCCGCGCCATTCGTTTACGAGAAATTATTACCCGCCTGGGACCCGCCTTTATTAAAGTGGGTCAGGCGCTTTCGACCCGCCCCGATCTGGTGCCGCCTATTTACCTGGAAGAACTTTCGCGGTTGCAGGATCAGCTTCCCCCCTTCGATAACGCTTTGGCATACCGATTCATCGAGGAAGAACTGGGTGCCCATCCAGACGAAATTTATGCAGAGTTAACCGAATCGCCGATCGCGGCTGCGTCTCTGGGACAAGTTTACAAAGGACTACTGAAAACTGGAGAGCAAGTTGCGGTCAAAGTGCAACGTCCTGGTTTAGCGCAAAACATCACCCTGGATATGTATATCCTGCGGCAACTGGCGCTCCTGGCAATGCGAACGATCAAGCGCATCCGGAGCGACCTGGTGGGGATCATGGATGAATTTGCCACCCGCATCTTCGAGGAGATGGACTACACCCAGGAAGGGCGAAATGCTGAACGCTTTGCCCAACTCTACGGTAGCTTGCCAGAAATTTACGTGCCCCGTATCTACTGGCAGTACACAGGGCGGCGCGTCCTGACAATGGAATGGATTAACGGCACAAAGTTAACCCAACCAGAAGCCATTCGTGCTCAAGGCATTGATGCGTCCCATTTAATTGATGTCGGCGTGCAATGCTCTTTGCGACAGTTGTTGGAAAGTGGCTTTTTCCATGCCGATCCCCATCCCGGCAACCTGCTGGCAACTCCTGACGGCAAGCTGGCATACCTGGATTTTGGCATGATGAGCGAAGTCAAGCCCTATCAGCGGTATGGCTTGATTGAAGCCGTGGTTCACATGGTCAATCGCGACTTTGAAGGATTGGCGAATGATTATGTGAAATTAGAGTTTCTTACGCCAGACACAGATCTGACTCCGATCGTTCCAGCCCTGGCAACCGTGTTTAACTATGCCTTGGGTGCCAGTGTTGCCGAACTCAACTTCAAGAGCATCACCGACCAACTTTCGGAAGTAATGTACGAGTATCCGTTCCGGGTGCCTGCTTATTACGCGCTGATTATTCGATCGCTCGTCACCCTGGAAGGCATTGCCATCAACGTTGATCCCGACTTCAAAGTGTTAAGCAAAGCCTATCCCTACGTGGCAAAGCGGCTTTTGACTGACCCTGCTCCAGAGTTGCGAGCATCCCTGCGAGACTTGCTGTTTAAGGATGGAAGCTTCCGCTGGAATCGGCTAGAAAACCTGCTGAATAACGCTCGTGGCAATAGCGACTACGACATTAGCCGCGTGGTGGATCAAACCACAGAGTACTTATTTTCTGAACGGGGCGATGTCATTCGTAACCAGTTGGTAGACGTAATTGTGCGAGGGCTGGATACGGTTGGCAGCAACTTTTTCCGGAGTGTGACCCATAGTGTGAGTGAGCGACTTGGGTTTGCGGTCACTCCGCCCACAGTGTCCAGCCCAGACCAACAAACGTTGGAGCACATCCAGCGCATTTGGGGCATTTTGCAAAATACGCCAGGATTTGATCCTGGGAAGCTTCTGCCTGTGCTACCCCGACTTTTGTTCAAACCGGAGGCACACCGCATGGGGCAAAAGATCGTTGAAGGTTTGGCACAACGAGCGATCGCTCGCTTTATCCGAGAATTTTTGATCAGTGACGGCTCCTCTATGGAAACTGATCTTCCTCCAGCAAACCAACCTCAATTGTCACCAGCAAATCGTTAATGGTCGGTCATTCACAAAGAGCCAACGGCGAATGACCAAGACAGATAATTCTTTCTTCCCTTGATATTATTTCTTCTTTTTCTTTTTCTTTGGCTTCTGAATGTCAATGGGGGGTACAACACCAAATCCTTTGGGCTTTTGATGCTGTTGCGTCTGTATATCAAATGCTTTTGCCAGCTTTTCCATATTTTGGTGAAAAGCAGCAAGTTGGGGCGGGACTTTGGGCTTCAATTCCTCTGGCGAGAAGTCTTCTTTCTGTTTTAAGCCCAAATCAACCTGGATCTGTGCCCAGGAACCTGTGAGAAATTCGTCAATTTCGTCAGTAGTGAATGCCTGCTCAATTAAAGGTGCAGCTTCTACAGCCTTAAGCAACACTAAATTGTTGATCAGGGTAGAGTTGAGGTTGGGGTCGTTGTTGGCGTAGGATTCCAACTGGTTCACCAGGGCTGCGATCGCGGCGGCTCGGTGATCGGGATGATTGCTTGCAATTTCTCGTAAACAGTCTGCAGCGGTTATGAGTGCCCACACATCCTGAGAGTCGTCTGCTAGATAGGTTCCTAAGGCGGGAATAGCGGCTCCCCCGATTTTGCCAAAAATTTCGGGCATCTCTTCGTAAACATACTCATCCCCTGAGCCAAATAGCCCGATCAATGGCTCGATCGCCGCTTCTGCCCGTAGTTGCCCCAATGCGTGCCATGCGTGCAGGGGTGCCCACACTTCACTGAGATCGCTGTCAAGCTCATTCAACTCTGCATCCGTTGCCATGCGGATCAATTCCGGGATATCCTGCTCGGTTAAGCCAAATCGCTCGATGTAGTTGGGTTCGGAGTCCTGCGACAACTCTAAATAATCTCCATAGGTTAGCAATTTCGAAACGGGTTCTTGATAGGTGTCAGCACTCATAATTTAATCCATCTTTATAAAACGTCTTCATAAAAGATTACGATTTCATCGCCTCCAATTTTTCCACGGTAGATTTCATATCAACCTGGTTTTGTTTACTTCCCTATTGCTGTAAGTTCCGCCTCAGGTTAGATACGACGTTCTGTCTCTTGCTATTCATATCTGCTGTTGGTATGTTGCAAAATGTTAATGGTTGGCAGTGGCTTGCTTGTTATTGAAGGAGTGTTCATGGTTGATTATCTTCCGCCTCTGAACGAGCACAACTTACCCTATCCAGATACCATTCATCCGATCGTGGTGCATTTTGTAATCGCGATGGTGCTGTTTGCAGTGTTCTGTGATGTTTTAGGATATCTCACAAAGAACTCCAAACTGTACGAAGTTAGTTGGTGGAATTTAGCATTTGCAACCGTTTCCATCTTCATCGCCATTATCTTTGGACAAATAGAAGCAGGTTTAGCGGAGCCTTATGCCGCTTCCGTTTCCACCTTGAATGTCCACACCATTTTGGGATGGTCGCTTTCAGGAATTTTAGCAGTCATTACAGCATGGCGCTATGTCATTCGGCTACAGGAAAAACCCCAGTTGCCCATTCCTTACCTGGCAGCGAGTTTGCTCCTGGTCGGTTTAGTCTGTGTCCAAACTTATTTAGGCAGCTTGCTGGTGTGGGTCTATGGGTTGCACACTGTTCCAGTTGTCGAGGCGATCAAAGGAGGGCTATCGTGAACCCAGATCTGCTGCAACAGTGGGATGATTTAGGCATTAATGGGCTACCCTATCACGTTCCCATTCATCCCAATCTGGTGCATCTCACGCTAGGGCTATTCATTGTGGCGATCGCCTTTGATATTGTGGGAGTCCTGTTTCCCCTGGACAAAGTTGCCTTCAAGTACCTGGCGATTCCGGTTACGCGATCGGCACTATTTGATGTGGGCTGGTATAACCTCGTGGCATCCGCGATCGTGACGTTTTTTACCGTGATTGCAGGCTTCTTTGAAATTTCTCTGGCAGTGCCCCTTGCCGATGTCACCAGCGCCTGGGGACTCCATGCCCTGGAAACTATGATTCTGCATGGATTAGGCGGCGTTATCATTCTGACCTTGATCGTGGGAATGACCGTCTGGCGAGGATTTCAGCGCTATCGTTGGCGTAAAGATATGGCAAGGCAGGTGCAGTGGAGTTACTTGGCGGCTGGCTTGTTGATTTTTGTGCTGATGTTCCTTCAAGGTACGCTGGGCGCTCATTTAGGTGGGGAGTTTGGTATTCATGTCACCGCCGATCAACTGTTGCACTTAGGCGAAAATCCCAATCAACTGTAGTTGTCATGACGAAACTTCGTGCCGTTCTAATCATGTCTGTCTACGCCATCCTGGTTACGTTTGTCAGTGTTTGGATGGCACGTCAATCCTATGCCTGGTTCCCGCCCGAAGCTTCCGCAGAAGCAAAATTGCTGGATGATTTGTTCAGCCTGTTTACCGGACTGGGCACCTTCATTTACTTGGGAGTAATCGGACCGTTTCTCTACTCGTTAACGTTTCATCGCGCCAGTAAATACGATATGAGCGATGGTCCTCATATCGAAGGCAACACCTGGCTGGAGATCATCTGGACAGCAGTGCCGCTGGTTCTTGTGCTCACCCTTTCCTTTGTGAGCTACCGCACCTACGAAAAAATGGCAGTCCGAGGACCAATGGAACTGGTGCATTTGCATATGCCTCAAATGATGCAGTCTGCCTATGCTGAACCCTTTGACAGCACCCCGCAACAAGACATTCAAAAGGCGATAGAAACGGCTCCGATCGAGCATATTGACGTAACCGCGAAGCAGTGGGCGTGGGTGTTTCATTATCCAGACCAGAATGTAACCAGTACGGAATTACATTTACCTGTGAATCGCCGCGTCAAGTTCACCTTGCGATCGGAGGATGTGCTGCATGGTTTCTACGTGCCAGCGTTTCGACTCAAACAAGATGTAGTTCCCGATCGGGACATTGATTTTGAACTAACCCCCGTCAAAACTGGAACCTACCGTTTGCGAGATTCCATGTTTAGCGGCACTTACTTTGCCGCAAATCAGGCAGATGTAGTGGTTCAGCCGATCGAGGAGTATCAGCAATGGCTGGCAACTGCTGCGGCTCAATCCCCCACCCCTGCCTTTAACCAGGCGGCGGCTGAGTACAGTCGCGCCAACGATCGTAGTGGTACCACTAAAGATAAAGTCGCCATTCGTGGTTGGGACACGATTCCTCCTGCCTCTCCTCCTGTCGTGAATTACGCCCCTCAGCGTGAACCCAAAAGTCCGCCTGCTTAGACAGACGAAGGGCAGTAGAACTTTATTGTCCGCCTTCCCCTTCTCCTACTCTCCACCCACTCACCCGCTCACCCCTCCTCCCCAACCCCCTCACCCCAACCCCCATCCCCCTTTTTATGGCTAACATTTCCATCCAGGCTCCAGAAATTGTGCGCGGGCAGCCCTATCCCGGTGCTCCCGACAACTGGAAGCGATTTTTTACCTTCAGCACCGACCACAAAGTGATTGGTATCCAGTACATCGTCACCTCATTTTTCTTCTTTTTGATTGGCGGTTTATTGTCGATGGTGATGCGCGGTGAACTGATTACGCCGAACGCAGACTTGGTCGATCGCACGGTGTACAACGCCCTGTTCACGATGCACGGCTCGATCATGCTGTTCATGTGGACATTTCCCGTTCTGGTGGGACTGGGAAACTACCTGGTGCCCTTGATGATCGGGGCACGAGATATGGCATTTCCCCGCTTGAATGCTGCGTCGTTCTGGATGATTCCAGTAGTGGGAATCCTCATGCTTGCCAGTTTTTTAGTGCCGGGAGGACCCTCCCAGTCGGGGTGGTGGGCGTATCCTCCCGTAAGTTTGCAAAATCCTACAGGCAACTTGGTGAATGGGCAGGTGCTCTGGATTTTGGCGGTGGCAATTTCGGGCGTGTCTTCCATCATGGGCGCAGTGAATTTTGTCACCACAATTTTCAAAATGCGGGCACCGGGGATGACCTGGTTTAGAACGCCTGCCTTCGTGTGGGCGGTGTTGGCAGCGCAACTGATTCAACTCTATGGACTGCCCGCCCTAACGGGTGGGGCAATCATGCTATTGCTGGATATCACGATCGGCACCAGTTTCTTCGCTCCCGAACGGGGTGGCAATCCCATCCTGTATCAACACTTTTTCTGGTTTTATTCCCATCCCGCCGTGTATGTCATGGTGTTGCCCGTGTTTGGCATCTATTCCGAAGTGTTGCCCGTTCATGCTCGTAAGCCGCTGTTTGGCTATCGCGTGATTGCCGCATCCTCGATTTTGATCACCGTGATTAGTGCCTTTGTCTGGGTGCACCATATGTTTGCCAGTGCCACTCCGGGCTGGATGCGGATGTTTTTTATGGTGACAACCATGCTGGTGGCGTTGCCCTCAGGCATCAAAGTGTTCGGCTGGGTGGCGACGATCTGGGGTGGCAAGATTCGCTTTACAACCCCGATGCTGTTTGCCCTGGGTGGCATTAGTAACTGGGTCTTTGCGGGTATTACGGGCATTTTCCTGGGATCCGTGCCGATCGACATTCATGTCAACAATACCTACTTTGTGGTTGGGCATTTTCATTACGTGCTCTACGGCGCGATCGTCATGGGCATCTACGCCGGAATCTATCACTGGTTCCCCAAAATGACCGGACGCAAGTATTACGAAGGACTGGGGAGACTGCACTTTGCTCTAACTTACCTGGGCACAGCCCTGACCTTCCTCCCCATGCACCCATTGGGATTAATGGGAATGCCGCGCCGCGTGGCTTCCTACGATCTGGAATTTGCTTACTGGAATGTGATCGCCAGCATTGGGGGCTTTTTGCTGGGACTCTCCACCCTGCCGTTTATCTTGAACATGGTGAGTTCCTGGATTCGGGGAGAGAAGGTCGGGAACAATCCCTGGCGAGCTTACGGGTTGGAATGGCTCACCTCCTCACCGCCCACGGTCGAAAACTTTGAAGCAACGCCTGTGGTCATTTCCGCGCCTTACAGCTACGGTCGGAGTCAACCCCTGGTCGAAAACGTTCCTAATCCGGGCTTGACTGAATTTCCTGAATCTTTACCCCCCCAGCCATCATCATGACAGTCGAACAAACGCAACCCTCCCAGGAGCTAAGTAGCGCCCAAACTATTGAAGCTAACGTTCGGGAGCATCAGGAACACGATGCGGCAGGCAATAGCAAGTTTGGTTTCGTGGTGTTCTTGCTATCGGAAAGCGTGATTTTTCTGAGCTTCTTTGTCGGGTACTTCCTCTACAAAACCACCACTCTGGATTGGTATCCGCCAGGGGTGACGGGCTTAGAAACCAGAGAGCCGCTGATTAATACGATCGTGCTGGTATCCAGTAGTTTTGTGATCTACGTGGCAGAGCGTTACTTGCACGACAAAAAACTCTGGGGTTTCCGCCTGTTCCTCCTGATCACAATGGCGATGGGGGCTTATTTCCTGTTGGGGCAGGCGGTGGAATGGCGCGGCTTACCCTTCACTTACCAATCGGGATTGTTTGGCGGCACCTTTTTTCTACTCACTGGATTTCATGGTTTGCACGTGTTTACCGGGTTACTGTTGCAAACGATTATGTTGGTGCGATCGTTCATCCCCGGTAACTACGACAATGGTTTTTTTGGAGTCGAAGCAACGTCGTTATTCTGGCACTTTGTCGATGTCATTTGGATTGTGTTGTACACGCTCATTTATGTCTGGCAGTAGGAGACTTCTATGATCATCGATGACCAATACTACGATGTGATTATTATTGGGACGGGTGCTGGGGGTGGGACTTTAGCGCGTAAATTAGCCCCCACTGGAAAAAAGATCTTGCTCCTGGAACGGGGAGAACTGATCTATCGCGAAAGCTCCGAGTTGATCGACACAGAAGTTTTTAAGAAAGAACAATATCACGCCAAAGATCCCTGGTATGACTCCACGGGAGAGCCATTCCATCCACAAACCTACTACGCGGTGGGAGGCAATACCAAGATTTGGAGCGGCGTTTTACAGCGAATGCGCGAACGCGACTTTGAGCAAGTGCAGCACCAGAAGGGATTGTCTCCTGAATGGACTTTGAAATATCAAGACTTTGAGCCGTACTATACCGAAGCCGAAAAGCTCTATCAAGTCCACGGCAACGCCGAGAATGACCCAACCGAACCACCCCACAGCGCAACCTATCCATTTCCAGAAGTGGCTCATGAACCGTTAGTGCAACAAATTAGCGCAACCTTGACTGAGCAAGGACTGCATCCGGTGCATTTACCTCTGGGGTTGGGGGATCAGGGGCGAACCGATGCCGAAGATACGGGAATTACTCCGGTACTGGACAACGGTAATGTGACGCTCAAAATCTCGGCGCAGGTTGTTTTCCTCCATACCAATCCATCCGGTTCTGAAATCAAAGGCGTTGAGGCGAAAATTGGGGAGCAATCCTATTTGTTTTTGGCAGATATTGTGGTGCTTGCCTGCGGTGCGGTGAATTCAGCCGCACTGTTGCTACGATCTGCCAACGAAAAACACCCGCAGGGCATTGCGAACGGTTCTGGCTTGGTGGGACGTAATCTCATGAAACAGTTGCTGTCAGTTGTGGTGCAACTCACAACCAGCGCCAATTCTGGGACGTTCTCCCGCACGATGGGATTGAATGATTTTTATTGGGGAGATCAGGATTTTCCCTACCCAATGGGGCACATCCAAAACTCTGGCGGCATCTTTCAAGATGTGATTTTTGCTGAGGCTCCCCCCATTTTTTCAGCGTTATCCAGGCTGATGCCAAACTTTGGTTTGCGGCAGTTGGCAACCCATTCCATTGGCTGGTGGCTGAAAACGGAAGATCTGCCCAGTCCCGACAACCGAGTTTATTACATTGGAGATAAATTACGGATTGATTACACGGCGAACAATGTGGAGGCGCACGATCGCTTGGTGCATCGCTGGTTTGATGTCTTAAAGAACGTGGAGCAGTCTCAGCCCAGCCTATTTAACCGTTCCACCCATCCTCGGAGTGATATGCCTGTGTCCGTGGTGGCGCATCAGTGCGGCACCTGTCGGTTTGGGGAAGATCCCACAACATCCGTGTTGAATCTCAACTGCCGTACCCATGAAGTGCATAATCTTTACGTCGTAGACAGCAGCTTTTTCCCATCCCATGCCAGCGTCAGTCCTGGCTTGACCGTGATTGCGAATGCCCTGCGAGTCGGTGAACATCTCGTTACACAACTGAAAGGATAGCATTGGCAAAAAACTGACTTAAACCGCTATCGTCCGCCACCAAACGTCGTCCTCATGCCAAAATCAATAGAAGTGTTAAAAAGGCAAAAGGTAGAGGGTAAGAGGTTCTAGTCCTAGTCCCGAACATCCCTAGTTCCCAATTCCTCACCCCCAACCCCTAACCTCCAACCCCCACTCCCTATTTCCATGACTATTTCCGATCTCCCCAGCCAATACGAACCTTTCAACATCGAAGCCAAGTGGCAGAAGTATTGGGAGAGCAACGAAGTCTTTAAAGCCGACCCCAACCATCCGGGTGAGCCGTATTGTGTGGTGATTCCGCCGCCGAACGTGACGGGGAGTTTGCACATGGGGCACGCTTTTGAGCATTCGTTGATTGATGCGCTGGTGCGCTACCACCGCATGATCGGGCGAAATACTTTGTGGTTGCCAGGAACGGATCACGCCAGCATTGCCGTGAGTACGATTCTGGACAAAGAACTGCAAGCACAAAAAAAGACTCGTCAGGAAGTAGGGCGGGAGGCATACCTGAAACGTGCCTGGGAATGGAAAGAAGAATCAGGCGGGACGATCGTGGGTCAGTTGCGCCGTTTGGGGTTATCCGTTGACTGGTCGCGGGAACGTTTCACGCTGGACGCAGGACTCTCAGCCGCAGTGCTGGAAGCCTTTGTGAGTCTCTACAACGAAGGGCTGATCTATCGCGGTCAGTACATGGTGAATTGGTGCCCTGCCAGCCAATCTGCTGTCTCTGATCTGGAAGTGGACAACAAAGAGGTGAACGGCAACCTGTGGCATTTTCGCTACCCGTTGACTGATGGTTCTGGTTATGTGGAAGTGGCGACCACGCGACCAGAGACGATGCTGGGAGATACTGCCGTTGCCGTGAATCCACAGGACGATCGCTACAAAGCCATCGTGGGTAAAACCCTGACCTTGCCGATTCTGAATCGGGAAATTCCCATCATTGCCGATGAATACGTGGATGCCGCCTTCGGCACAGGTTGCGTCAAAATCACCCCTGCCCATGATCCCAATGACTTTGAGATGGGCAAACGCCACAACCTGCCCTTCATCACTGTCATGAATAAAGACGGCACGATGAACGAGAATGCTGGAGAGTTTGCAGGACTCGATCGCTTCGTGGCGCGGAAAAAAGTCGTCGCCAAGCTGGAAGAACTGGGCGCACTGGTGAAAGTGGAAGATTACAAGCACACCGTCCCCTACAGTGAGCGGGGTAAGGTTCCAGTTGAGCCGCTCCTCTCCACCCAGTGGTTCGTCAAGATCAAGCCAATGGCAGACCGGGCGCTGGGCTTCCTGGATGAAAAAGATTCTCCCGTGTTCGTGCCCGATCGCTGGACCAAGGTATATCGCGATTGGCTCGTGAGCCTGCGAGATTGGTGTATTTCGCGCCAACTGTGGTGGGGACATCAAATTCCTGCCTGGTATGCGGTGGATCAAACTGACGGACAGATTACGGATGACACGCCTTTTGTGGTGGCGAAGTCGGAAGCGGAAGCCAGAGAAAAGGCGACCGCCCAGTTTGGCGCAGACGTGGAACTTCAGCAAGATCCCGATGTGCTGGATACCTGGTTTTCTGCCGGACTATGGCCCTTCTCCACCCTGGGCTGGCCCGATGAAACCATAGATCTAAAAACTTACTATCCCACCACCACCCTCGTCACAGGCTTTGACATCATTTTCTTCTGGGTGGCTCGCATGACCATGATGGCGGGACACTTCACCGGGGAAATGCCGTTTGAAACCGTCTACATTCACGGCTTGGTGCGGGATGAAAACAACAAAAAAATGTCCAAATCCCTCAACAATGGAATTGACCCCCTGCTGCTGATTGATAAATACGGTTGTGATGCTCTGCGCTATACCCTGGTTCGCGAAGTGGCTGGAGCCGGACAGGACATTCGCCTGGAATACAATCGTAAGACGGATGAATCTGCCTCGGTGGAAGCGTCCCGCAACTTCACCAACAAACTGTGGAATGCCTCCCGCTTCGTGTTGATGAACTTGGGGGATGGAGATGGGGGGTTGGGAGATGGGGCAAGTTTACCTGAGTCCCTTGAACTCAGTGACAAATGGATTCTGTCTCGGTTTCACCAGGTGACGCAACAAATGCGTCAGTTGATTGACAATTATGGGTTAGGCGAAGCGGCAAAAGGCTTGTATAGCTTCATCTGGAATGATTTTTGCGATTGGTATATTGAACTCGTAAAATCTCGTTTGCAAGGAGAAAATGCCGAGTCCAAGCGATCGGCTCAACAGGTGTTGGCGTTTGTGTTAGAAGGGACCCTCAAACTCCTGCATCCCTTCATGCCTCACATCACCGAGGAAATTTGGCATACCCTAACCCAAACTGGCGAAGACCAATGTTTAGCGCTGCAATCCTATCCCACTGTAGATTCCGCTCAGATCAATCCGGATCTGGAGCAACAGTTTGAGTTATTGATCGAAGCTATTCGGACGATTCGAAATTTACGAGCGGAGGCAGAAATTAAACCTGGAGCAAAGATTAAGGTGTTTATGCAGAGCGAGAGCGATCGCGAACGGCAAATTCTCACCGATGGACAATCCTACATTCAGGATCTCGCCAAAGTTGAGGACTTGACGGTTTATTCCACTGAAGATGCCGATCCAACGCTGGCAGATCAAAAGAAAATTGCGGGAGTTTTTGGTACGGTGCAGGTGCTCATCCCCCTTGCCGGAGTGGTGGATGTGAATACACTGCAAAACAAAATAGAAAAGGACTTGAAGAAAATAGACGCAGAAATTCAAGCTCTGACTGGGCGATTAAATAACCCCAATTTCGTCAGCAAAGCTCCTGCGGATGTGGTGCAGACGGCTCAAGCTGCCCTGGCAGAAGCCCAAAAGCAAGCAGAAATTTTGCGAACTCGTCTAGCAGAACTTTAGCCTTTGGGGAAATCAGGATGTGCCTGTAAATGGTTGGTAGTGGCTCTTCGCCTCAATCAGCCGAAATCTACCCATCCTTTGCAAACTTGCTGACGCATAAGCGGTATACTTTGCTGGTGTTTAATTATGAAATGTTAAATGGGTTTGCTATTTTCAATGTGAAGTTTGCGCCCCTTGCTTATGAGTTGAATAGCAGAGTTCTATGTTTGTTTTTATACTTAGGTGGCAGAAAGGCTAAACGATGCTGCATCTGGCTCAAGTCGAAAAAATAGAATCCTCAGGCAAGGTGGGAGTGCGGTTAATTGCACGTCAACGGTCTGAATATTCCTGGGTCGTTGTTGCAGAGCAAGAAACTGTCCCACTGGATGGAAACACAAAGTATGGCGAGGGCAATTTAGTCTTAGTCACCCTTTCAGAGACGCGCGAAGTTATGCAAGTGGAAAGTGCTAACAGTTGGCTGATTGATATTATCCAAACCTTTCTTAAAAATGGTATTACTCCCACTTTTTTGCAGGAAGAGTCTGAACGAGCAGAACAGTGGCGACAGAACTTAACCTTGCAAAGCCAGGATCTCGATCGCCGCGCGTTGGAACTGGAAGCCCGTCGGGAACAGATTGAACAACTGGAAGAAACACTAAAGCGCGAAAAGAAACAGATGGAAACCCTGGCAGCGCAATATAAAGAGCAAACCCAGGAACTTGATCGCCGCACAGAAGAAGTCGAAGCACTGCGACAACAAGTAGAGCAGCTAGAAGCCACCCTCAAGCACGAACGCGAGCATTGGCAGAGAGCGCACGACGCATGATCACCTTCTTACTCTTGTTGAAGTAAATACTTAATTAATTGTTCTACCCCCGCTCCTCGATCGCCCTGCGTTACCCAATCCACCTGATCTTTCACTAGCGGCAAAGCATTGTTGACGGCAACCGAGTAGCCACACAGGGTCAGAAACGCCAGATCGTTTTCGGCATCGCCCACCCCAACGACTTGATCTAGAGAACCGTTCAGTTGGGCGATTGCCGCTTGCAGTCCCACAGCTTTATCAATTCCGTGGGGCAGAATCATCACGGCTCCCTTATTCAAAATGACCTGCAACGATAGCCCCATTGCTTGAATTAACTCAATCGCAGTTTGGTCGTGGGGTGTCCAAGTAGCGACAATCACTCGCCCAGTTGCCACGGGTGCCAGATTACGGAGTCGGTCAAACTCTTTTGATAATGGATTCTTAACACGTTCAGCCTGACGGATGCGATCATCAAGTGCCTGGACAAAGGCTGCGGGGGGTGGTTCTGCTAACAAAAGTTCAGTGCGGGTTGCTGGTTGATAAAGCACGGCTCCATTTTCGGCAACGATCCAATCGAACAGATCAAAGCGAGCAAACACCGTCTGCAAATCATCCAATTGCCGACCTGTAATCAAAATGAGTTGCCGTCCCGCCGATCGCCACTGCTCCAAAGCTGTAAGCGTTTTGGCAGCAACCTGTCCATCAGTTGCCAACGTGCCATCGTAATCAGTCGCCAGCGATCGATAAGACATGGAGCACTCCTCAACCTGGCTTAAAAATTAAACAGCGCTTAACTTATCTACTTAACTCATCAAGTTGAGCGACTTCGTCCTGACTCAAACTCCATCCTAAAGCGCCCGCATTTTGTTGTGCCTGCTTGGCATTTTTAGCCCCCGGAATCGGCACAACGTTGCCTTGAGCAATCAACCAGTTGAGGGCAACTTGAGCGGGTGTGCGTTGATGGTTATCACCAATTTGCTTCAAGGCATTGACCAACGGAGCAATTTTTGCCAGTCCTTTTGGGGTAAATCGTGGATCGATGCGACGAGCACCTTCCGGCGTGGGAGCAGACTCAGGGGTGTATTTGCCCGTGAGCAAACCCTGAGCGAGAGGACTGTAGGCAAGAATTGTGATGTCTAACTCGCGGGCAGTGTCTAGAATGCCATTGGTTTCAATTTGGCGCGTCAGGAGCGAGTAGCGCACCTGGTTCACTGCCAGGGGAATGCCTCTTGCTGCCAGGTATTTGTGCGCCTGCCGCATTTGCTCTGCTGAATAATTACTGATGCCGATCGCCCCAATTCTGCCCTTTTGTACCTCGTCCGCCAGTGCATTCATCAACGTCCGCTGTCCCATCAGAAAATCCAGCGGAGCATGCACCTGATACAGAGGAATATGGGTTAACTGGAGACGCTTGAGGCTAGCTGTCAGCGTATCTTCCACGGCTTGAGCACCAAAACGCCACGGTAACGGCAAGTACTTGGTGGCAACCTGAACTGGTCGATCGCTTTCCTTGATAAACTGCCCCAGGAGTCGCTCCGACTCACCAAATCCATACACTTCCGCAGTGTCGAAAAACAAAATGCCTGCATCGATCGCCGCCTGGAATGCTTCTTTTACCTGAGCAACTCCGTAATCTTTGCCATAGCTCCAAAACAGGTTATCGCCCCACTGCCAGGTGCCAATTCCCAAGGGCGCGATCGTGGGTCCGTTGGGTTGAAGTGCGATCGTCTGAGTTTCGACTGTAGCCACAGGAAAAACCTCAAATCTGCTTTACAGTTTTTTACATCCTGAGTCTAGCGCGATGGAAACGGCTTGGAGGCGTATCCTGGAAAAGAATAGCCATAACCTTCCCTCAGACATAGCTGACGCAATGGAAACTAACTACTCCAACTCATCGCCCAGTGTTTCATCCCCTTTACCCCACGTCACCCTGCTGACCATGATGCGATTGGGACTTTTCCAGATGGGACTGGGGATGATGTCGGTGTTGTTGTTCGGATTACTGAACCGCGTGTTGATTAAAGAACTGGGAGTTCCAGCCACGATCGCTAGCATCGTCCTTGCCATCACTCTGTTTGTTGCGCCAACGCGAGTCTGGTTTGGGCAACAGTCTGATACCCGCCGATTGTTTGGCACAAACCGCACAGGCTATGTGCTGTGTGGAGCCGTTAGCCTTGCCATCATTGCGTTTGTGGCGGTACAGGTGATGTGGCAGTTGGGAGCCAGTTTGACCAGCACTGGATGGGGAGGTACCACCTACGCCTGGACAGGATTGCTGGCTGCTCTATTTGGACTCTACGGTGTGGCGGTGGGTTGTAGTTCCACGCCATTTGCCACCCTGCTAGTGGATGTCACGGAGGAAGAAGAGCGGTCTCGGATTGTGGCAGTCGATTGGGCAATGCTGATTGGGGGCACGATCGTGGGGGCAATCACGATCGGCGTGATGCTGCGTCAGGTCGGCACCAACCCATCGCTGGAGGTGCTGCAAAGCGGCATCAATCGCATCTTTTTGATTGTGCCCTGGGTCGTTGTTGCCCTTGCATTTATTGCCACCTGGGGCGTTGAGAAAAAGTATTCTCGCTTCTCCGCCCGCACCCAGGGCTACAATGCCGAACAACATATCACCTTAGAACGAGCCTGGCGCATCCTCACTGCTAGTCGCCAAACTCGCTTCTTTTTTACCTTTTTGCTGGCGATGACGCTGGGTTTGTTTCTGCAAGATGCAGTCCTGGAGCCTTACGGCGGGGAAGTGTTTGATATGCCTGCTGGCTCAACTGCCACGTTGAGTGCCTTCTGGGGCACGGGTACGTTAATTGGAATTTTGGGGGCTGGTTTTTTTCTGGCTCCTCGCTTGGGCAAGCAAAAGACGGCGGCGCTGGGCTGTCAGGGGGTGGTTTTCACCTTAGCCCTGGTGATTGGTGCCGGATTGACCGCAAATCCCAAGGTGTTGGAGTGGGCACTTCTGATCTTTGGACTGGCTTCCGGAGTCACAACCACTGGCGCAATTACATTAATGCTTGACCTGACCGCTGCCGAAACCGCAGGCACGTTTATTGGCGCGTGGGGGTTGTCTCAGGCGATCGCTCGGGGCATGGCAACAGTCATTGGTGGGGCAACGCTTGATCTGGGCAAACGCCTGGTATCTAATCTCGTTCTGGCTTACGGCTTGGTGTTTGTGCTGCAAGCTATTTGTATGACAGGGGCAATTTTTCTGTTGCGGCGAGTCAATGTGCAGGAATTCCAAACTACAGCAAAAGATGCGATCGCGGCTGTGATTGCCAACGATTAAACAAAAACCTCCGAGGTCAATCAATCTCGGAGGTCTGCTGTTAAATGCGGATGGCGAGACTCGAACTCGCAAGGCAAAGCCACACGCCCCTCAAACGTGCGCGTATACCAATTCCGCCACATCCGCCCATTGGGGTTGCTCACACTCATCTCAGTGAGGAAGACAAAATCTGAGCTTTTCCAGAATAGCAAAAAGAGCGGCAAGCATTACACGCTGTTCTGGACAAAATGACTAGGGCGTGTTTTAAAACCCTTTGATCCTCCCCAACCCTCCTTAAAAAGGAGGGAGCCGAACCGTTCAAAGTCCCCCTTTTGAAGGGGGATTTAGGGGGATCTCCACTCAGCACTGAGATGACTAGAAGGTTTTAAAA